>JBKEEB010000042.1:0-63578 GCA_047975735.1 Niabella sp. | reverse complement strand
TTTCGGGAGCATTATACTAAGTAACGTGAGTTTTGGATGTTATTTAGCCATAATTATTCGCACGGACACGTCATTTCGAATGAATCATCCGCCGCGGCGGATAGATGAAGAGAACCATTTCACCGGAGGTAAATCTCTTAAATTAACAGGAGAAGCCTCTTCCGAACGCTTTCGGAATCGACATGACGATACACAGCTTTGATTTTCAATATAGAACATCCAAAACTCACGTTAAGTATCATTGGTCTGTTTTATAAATATGTTTCGTATTATATGAAAGGGTATATAGCCGGAAATAATGATATAATGCCTTATTTTTTTTACTGCACAACCGTTTTCTTGCCAAACAGTTATTCCCAAAAGCATATTTTTTACACATTAGCGTTATCTTTGCATGAATTTAATTATAAGTATTTATGGCAGATATTTTTGAAAGGTTATTAAAGAATTACGGACCCATCGGTCAACACAGAGACAGAGCACACGGGTATTTTGCATTTCCTAAGTTAGAAGGTGAAATAAGCAGCCGTATGAACTTTCGTGGAAACGAAGTAATTGTATGGAGTTTAAATAACTATTTGGGCTTGGCCAATCATCCCGAAGTAAGAAAGGCTGATGCCGATGCTGCTGTACAGTATGGCTTGGCATTACCAATGGGTGCTCGTATGATGAGTGGAAACACTAACCTGCATGAAAAGTTAGAAGCAGAACTGGCCGCTTTTGTAAGTAAAGAAGATGCCATCCTTTTGAATTTTGGGTATCAGGGTATGGTAAGTATTATAGATGTGCTTTGCAGCCGACATGATGTAATTGTGTATGATGCGGAAAGCCATGCTTGTATTATTGACGGGTTAAGATTACATCCCGGGCATCGTTATGTTTTTAAGCATAATAATATAGAAGATTTTGAAAAGCAAATGGAAAGAGCTACAGCCTTTATTGAAAAACAAAAAAAAGGCGGCATATTGGTAATTACCGAAGGTGTGTTTGGAATGGCAGGAGACCAAGGAAAATTAATAGAAATTGCAGCACTAAAGGATAAATATAGTTTTAGATTATTGGTAGATGATGCGCATGGATTTGGAACACTTGGCAAAACCGGTGCCGGTGCCGGCGAAGAGCAGGGCATTCAGGATAAAATAGATTTGTACTTTTCAACTTTTGCCAAATCTATGGCTTCTATTGGCGCCTTTGTTGCGGGTAATCATAAAATAATTGATTATATCCGTTACAATATCCGTAGCCAGATTTTTGCAAAAAGTTTACCAATGCCACTTGTAATAGGAAATCTTAAAAGGCTGGAACTGCTTAAAACTCGTCCGGAATTAAAAAATAAACTTTGGGAAAATGCTTTAAAACTTCAGCAGGGTTTAAAAGAGAGAGGCTTTGATATTGGTACTACCGATTCTGTAGTTACTCCGGTATATATGAAAGGTGGTGTAGAAGAAGCAACTGCTATGGTAATGGATTTAAGAGAAAATTATAAAATATTCTGCTCTATAGTAGTGTATCCTGTTATTCCAAAGGGACATATAATTTACAGGTTAATTCCTACTGCTTCACATACCGATGAGGATATAAAAACAACTTTAGATGCGTTTACTGCTGTAAAAGAAAAGTTAGATGCAGGTGCTTATAAAGTAGAAGCTATCCCCGATATGGCAGATAACCGGTAATAGTTGTTCTGGTAAAAATATATTGTTATAGCCCGGTTTTAATGCCGGGCTTTTTTTATCGTTTTTTTTAATTGGTATATATTAAATGCACCAACAAGTATGATGTTTACCATACATCCTTAAATTTGTACGTATCAAAAAAAAATATTTATTATGAATCGTCTTTTATTTTTATCCTTATGCCTTTTGTTATCAGTAACAGGCTTTGCCCAGTCTAAAAAAGAAAAGCAGGTAGCCAATGCTGTTAGCCATTTAATTAAAGCTATGGAAGATGGAAATATTATTGACTTGAGCCGCATAGCATCAGACAAACTTAGCTATGGCCATTCCGGAGGAAAAGTAGAAAACAAGCAGGAATTTGTAAATACGTTTGCCACCGGCGCATCGGATTTTGTAAAAATCAATATTAGCGAGCAAACCATTTCTATTACAAAAAAAATAGCTATTGTAAGGCATTTATTTGATGCCGATACAAACGACAATAACAAACCCGGCCATGTTACATTAAAAATATTAACGGTATGGCAAAAAACAGGTGGCCAGTGGAAGCTGTTAGCAAGACAGGCGGTAAAACCGCCCGTCAAGTAAAATAATATGTTTGTAAAAATTATTGAGCTGCACTCAATGCCGCATCATAATTGGGTTCCTGTGTAATTTCGGGTACCTGTTCGGTATAAACCACCTTGCCATTTTCATCAGCTACAATAATGGCACGGCTTAAAAGCCCCTGCAAAGGTGTATCGGTAAGCGTTACACCGTAATCTTGTCCAAAACTGCTGCGAAAATCAGAAAGATTGTCAATATTATCCAGCCCCTCAGCAGCGCAAAACCTGCTTAATGCAAAAGGCAAATCCTTAGAAATATTAACAACTACCGTATTGTCCAATGACGATGCGGCTTCATTAAATTTCCTTGCCGCGGCAGCACAAACCCCGGTATCAATGCTTGGGAAAATGCTCAGAATAACTTTCTTCCCTTTATAATCAGCTAATGTTTTTTCAGAAAGATCGCTGCCAACTAATTTAAAATCTTGTAAATTGCTTCCGGTTTCGGGTAAATTGCCTACTGTATGTGCAGGGTTTCCTTTAAATGTAATATCCGCCATAAAATATATTTTTTTAAAAAATGAATAATTGTGTTTATTTAGCAGGATTTCAAATATATAATATCCAAATGATAATACAACATTCTTTATACCAATAAAATATTAAATTGCCATACAAATTAAAACCCGAAACATGGATAAAAGTTTAGAACAAATACAACATTTTGAAGGTAAATATCCTAAACAAATATGGAGCCTGTTTTTTAGCGAAATGTGGGAACGTTTTTGTTTTTACGGCATGCGGGGCATGCTTACTTTTTTTATGGTGCATGAGCTGTTTATGAAAGAAGATGTGGCCAACCTGCAATACGGTGCCACACAGGCTTTTGTATATGCTTTTACGTTTATAGGCGGTTTATTTGCCGATAAAATTCTGGGCTTCAGAAAATCTTTATTTTGGGGAGGCCTTTTAATGATTACAGGTAGCCTTATATTGGCTACCGACCCACATAAATATTTCTTTTTAGGAATAAGTTTTACTGTAATAGGAACCGGTTTTTTTAAACCCAACATTTCCACGATGGTAGGTAAGCTATACAGTGCCGCAGATGCCAGAAGAGATGCCGGATTTTCCCTTTTTTACTCGGGTATTAATATTGGTGCTTTATTAGGCGGTTACATGTGTGTAGCTATTGGAAAGGGCTATTTATTTAGCAACCTGATTCCCGAACATTTACGCTGGAATATAGCTTTTGGCTTGGCAGCTATTGTAATGACCATCAGCCTGATTACTTTTGTTTTTACCAAAAAAGGATTAGGCCCTATAGGATTAGCACCTTTGTTAAAGAAAAAATGGTACGAGTATCTTACTTATATTGGCTCGTTGGCGGTTATACCCATTATAATGAAAATGGTATCTAAAACCGAATATACCGATTGGTTTATGTACATCATTGGTCCCGCAACGCTGATTTATATTTTTTATGAAATGACAAAACATAATGCGTCAGAGGTTAAAAAATTAATTGCAGCATTAGTGTTTATCGTTTTCTCTATATTATTTTGGGCGTTTTTTGAGCAAAGTGGCGGCTCCTTATCTTTATTTGCAGCCAATAATCTTGATGATAAACTCTTAGGCTTCACTGTTGATCCTAACGGGGTCAACAATTCTGCCAACTCTTTATTCGTAATTATTTTTGCTTTTGTGTTCAGCTTACTGTGGATATGGATGGCCAAAAAGAAAATTGAACCCAATACGGTGGTAAAATTTGGTTTAGGCTTCTTGTTTTTGGGTGCAGCCTTTTACATTTTCTTTGCTACCCGGTTCTTCCAAATTATACCGGGTATTGCCAGTTTAGATGTGTTTACCATTGCTTATCTGGTGGTTACTTTTGGCGAACTCTGTTTATCACCCATCGGCCTGTCTATCATGACAAAACTTTCTCCTGAACGTATGCAAGGTGTTATGATGGGGATGTGGTTTTTAGCCAGTGCCTACGGCCAGTATGTTGCCGGGCTATTAGGTGC
Organism: Niabella sp.; assembly: GCA_047975735.1. Taxonomy (GTDB): domain Bacteria; phylum Bacteroidota; class Bacteroidia; order Chitinophagales; family Chitinophagaceae; genus Niabella. The sequence continues at coordinate 59,330 of JBKEEB010000042.1, read as the reverse complement.
CGGTATTGCAAAAGCCAATGAAGATGCCAGTAATGTAGATAAACTGATGGCCTATACCGAGGGTTACAAGCAATTAGCCATTTATGCAGTAATAGCCGGCGTTGTGCTTATTGCTATTTCTCCATTAGTAAGAAAGTTAATGCAGGATGTGAAATAAATTGAGCGATGATTTTTTTTATGATGTAATCAAAAACTATCGCTTTCCCTGTACGCTTCTACCACTCTGGCTTCCCCTTCCCTGCCGGGTTGTGATATGCCATGCTCCATGCCCATTATGCCTTTATATCCTTTAGCGTGTATATACTTAAAAACGTTTTTAAAATTAATTTCCCCCGTTGTGGGCTCTTTTCTGCCGGGGTTATCACCCTGCTGTATATAGGCTATCTCATCCCAGCAGAGTTCCATGTTTTTAATCAGGTTGCCTTCGTTTTTTTGCATGTGATAAATATCATATAATATTTTACAGGAAGGGCTGTTTACTGCTTTACATATTTGATAGGTTTGTGTAGAAAATCTTAAAAATAAATCAGGGGTATCACTCAAAGGCTCCAGTACCATCACCAATCCGTGAGGTTCTAAAATTTCAGCACCCCGTCGTAATGCATCAATTACATTAGCCGTTTGCATATCTAAAGGCAGCTTTCTGTCATAATCTCCGGGAACAACGGTTACCCATTTAGCATGGCATCGTTTTGCCACTTCTACAGATTTTCTACATCCCTCTATAAAAATGTTCAAATGCTCCTGTTTTTTAGATGCCAGCGTATTAGCACCATTGCCTCCTTTAGGCACTACAAAAACACCCATTCGCATATTTAGCTTTGCTAATGTATCGCCAATCTTTGCCTGCAATTCGGGAGTACGGCTCGTCATCCCATTATCTTCAATAGAGCGAAACCCTAAATCGTTTGCATATTTTATTTGGTCAATAAAATCTTTTCCGGCAGTATTGGTAAACATGCCGTCATGAAAAGCATAATCCAACTGAAATGGCTTTCCGCCGGATTGTTTTGCAGACAGAGCAGATACACCGGGAATACCTAATACAGTAGCCGCCATTAAATTGTTTTTCACAAAGTTTCTCCTATTCATATTGGTAACAATTTCTTATAAAAATAAGAAATAATGATGTCCTTGCTGCATATTATGATTTTTATCACTTTGCATTTTTCTTCATATGGTCGGTGTAAAACAGTGATTCTTTTTTATTAACTTCGGCAGGTCCAATGTATGAAATACTGGTAATGTATTATTTTGGATAAGAAATTATGTAAAAACATACATTAAAACTTATAACGATACACTCATGAAGTATGTAGTTGCCTTTTGCTTTTCTATATTCTGTTTTTTTTCTGCGGTAGCAGGTTATACTGATACTACTTTTAAAGTATATGAACAGCTTATACCGGGTACTGAAGTTGGTTTTACAATGGTGCCCATCCCTCAGGGAACATTTTTTTTAGGAAGCAGCAATGACGATTCCCAAAAGGAAGCAGACGAAACACCACAAATAAAGATATCCATCAGTCCGTTTTGGATGAGTGAAAAAGAAATTACTTTTGAAGAGTATTTAACCTTTTTTACGGATGAAAATTTTTCGCGCAACTCTAAAGCAGATGCCGTTACCCGCCCCAGCGTTCCTTATGTTGACCCGGCCGCAGCCGTGGGTGGTGATGACCAAACCTATCCTGCTATTAATGTAAAACAGTTTGCTGCAATGATGTACTGTCGGTGGTTGTATAAAAAAACAGGCATTTTTTTCAGATTACCATCGGAGGCCGAGTGGGAATATGCTGCCCGAGCCGGTTCTCAAACTATTTACCCCTTTGGTGATGATGCTAAACTTTTGGATGAATATGCCTGGTACAAAGAAAATAGCAATGATTCTTTACACATAGGTAAATTAAAAAAGCCCAATGCCTGGGGCTTATACGATATGCTGGGCAATGCGCAGGAGTGGGTATTAGATCAATATCAGGAAGATTTTTATGGTACCATTACTAATAATAATACCGATCCGGTAAGAGTTCCTCAGGTAAAACATCCCGGTGTGGTGCGTGGCGGCTCTTATAAAAGTGAAACAGCTGATTTGCGAAGTGCTAATCGCATAGCCTCTGATCTTGATTGGAGCAAAAGCGATCCGCAATTACCCAAAAGTAAATGGTGGAGCACCGATGCCCCATTTGTTGGATTTAGAATTGTAAGACCGCTAAAACAACCCTCCCCCGAAGAGGCCGCACAGTTTTATAAAACTTATTTAGGACGATAAAATAATACGTTTCATCATATAAAAACTCTTAATGAAAAATAATACATCCCGAAGAAAGTTTGTAAAAAATAGTACGCTTATTGCCGGCGGTTTAATGGCTGCTCCTCTAATTGGTCGGACTAATTTCTTTTCCGGTTCGGCAGGAGAAATTAAAGTTGCCGTAGTAGGTTGTGGTGGCCGTGGCAGCGGTGCCGCCATGCAGGCATTACTCACCAAACAAAATGTAAAAATTATAGCACTTGCCGATGCTTTTAGGGATCGTTTGGATGATTGCTATAATAAGCTTACGGCAGAAGATCTCTCGGATATGGGCGTAAACGGCAATCTCAAATCCAAAGTAGATGTTCCCGAAAGCAGGAAATTTACCGGGTTTGATGCTTACCAAAAAGCCATTTCGCTGGCCGATGTTGTTATTTTGGCTACACCACCCGGTTTCAGGCCATTGCATTTTGAAGAAGCTATCAAACAAGGCAAGCATGTATTTATGGAAAAACCTGTAGCGGTTGACCCTGCCGGTGTAAAAAAAGTATTGGATGCAGCTGCGATTGCCAAACAAAAAAAGTTAAATGTGGTAGTGGGTTTACAACGCCGATACCAAAATTCATACAGGGAGCTATTTAAAAGAAAAGGTTTAATCGGTGATTTGCAAAGTGGCCAGGTATGGTGGAACGGCGGTGGCGTATGGGTAAAAAAACGTGAACCCAATCAAACCGAGATGGAATACCAAATGCGTAACTGGTATTATTTTAATTGGCTTTGTGGCGATCATATTTTAGAACAGCATATTCATAATATTGATGTGATGAACTGGTTTAAAAACGATTTCCCTGTAAAAGCCCAGGGTATGGGTGGCCGTCAGGTAAGAACCGGTAAAGAATATGGCGAAATATTTGACCATCACTATGTGGAATTTCACTACCCCGATGGAAGTATTATGAACAGCCAATGCCGGCATATACCCGGCACTATGAGCAAGGTAGATGAATTGCTGATTGGCACTAAAGGAAAGATTTATTGTGGCGAAGCTGTTATTAGAGACCATAAAGGAGCCGAGCTGTACCGCTTTGACAGAAAGAATGGAAATGACCCATACCAAACGGAGCATGACGAACTTTTTGAAGCCATTGCTAAAAATCAATATAAATTTGCCGATGCAGAATTTGGTGCCAAAAGTACTTTAACAGCTGTCATGGGTCGTTTGGCTACATATAGTGGACATGAAATAGATTGGGACAAAACCCTTAATTCCGGGCTGGATATTATGCCTAAGGAATATAGTTGGAATGCTACACCACCCACCGTTCCCAATGCCGATGGTTTTTATCCAATTGCTGTTCCCGGTAAAACAAAATATTTTTAACCCTTTTGGATTTTATGCAATCGGGTGGCAATGTAAATGGCCATCCGATTTTTTGTGAGTAATATTACTTTCCACCGTTTATACCGTTAGCACAAACAGTATGAACCAATTTTCACTGTTGCTAAATTGTTCTATTTATTTTACAATTTAAAGATGCAGAATTTGATGTAAGTTTGTTTATAACTTTATTTTTACACCCTGTTTATGTTCAATAAAAGAGTTCAGATAGTACTACATATTGTAGCGTGGATACTTTTTGTGCTAATGATTTTGGCATTTGTTACAAGTGGTAGAGGCGCTTCAGCATCTTTTGCCGATAGAATATTGTCGAAGCCCTTTTTTATTCTTATTGTTATTTATCCCGCTATATTTTACGTGAACCAGATTGTACTGGTTCCCAAATTATTTATTGCCAAGAAGTATATTTTATATAGTTTGATAATTATAGGATTGCTTATATTGGTTATGTATATTAAACCTTTTGAGCAATTGTTGCATAATGGAGAGCAGCCCGGCATAGGAGGTCCTCCTGATATTCCCGATTTTCAAAATAGGCAGGAGATGCCAGATATGAATGGTATGCCTGGAGCACCACCGCAGCAGCAAAGAGAAAATACGCGATTTGATATTATTAGTACCGTACTATTTATTGTTACCTGGGCCATCAGTACTTTGTTGGTTTTGTTGCAGCGGTGGCGAATTACCGAAAGCAATAAAGCTATTATTGAAATTGAAAAAGTAAATGCAGAACTGGCTTTTTTAAAAGCACAGGTAAGTCCTCATTTTTTATTTAATACGTTGAATAATATTTATGCTTTAACACTTGCCAAAAGCGACAAAGCTCCTAGTAGTGTGCTTAGGCTTTCTAATATTATGCGGTATGTTACAGATGATGCCGGTGAAGCCTATGTGCCCATAGAAAAAGAAATTGCCTGCGTAAATGATTATATTGAGCTGCAAAAACTACGGCTTGGTAAAAATGTAATTTTGCAATACGAGCTTGCCGGACAATATGGCGATGTAACAATAGCACCACTTATATTAATTGCATTCGTTGAGAACGTATTTAAACACGGTATTAGTAAAAGAAAAGACTCCTTAATCATAATTAGCATAAATGTAAATGAAAAACAGATTCATCTGCATACCCAGAATGATATTGTAAAAAACAACACTGTTAATGAGGAGCGTACAGGTGTAGGGCTGGAGAATGTAAAGAAAAGGCTGGAACATCTTTATCCGATGCAGTACCGTTTACAAATAACAGATGATAATAAAAAATTTATCGTAGATTTATTTTTATATCAATAAGAAACAACCTATGTCTGTAAAAGCAATCGCTATTGATGATGAGCCGTTGGCAGTGGATATTATAAAAACATTTTGTAATCAGTTACAAGATGTAGAACTTTTGGACTGTTTTGATAACGCCCCGGAGGCATTGGAATATATTCACAAAAACAATCCCCATCTACTTTTTTTGGATATTAATATGCCCGATATGACTGGGTTAGAACTGGTGAATAAGCTCCATACAAAGCCTATGATTATTTTTACTACAGCTTATAAAGAATTTGCCTTACAGGGATTTGAATTAGATGCTGTTGACTATTTGCTAAAGCCTTTTAGTTTTGAACGTTTTGAGAAAGCCGTTCAGAAGGCTATGAAAAATATTGGTAGCAGTAATGACGATTTTAACTTGTATGTATTTGCAGATTATAGGATGCTGAAAATTGCAGGTACGGATATTATGTACATTGAAAGCCTCGATGATTATATAAAAATCCATTTATGTGATGATCAAAAACCTGTTATGACTTTAATGACCATGAAAAAGGTAGTAAGCCTACTTCCTGATGATTGTTTTGCCCGCATCCATCGCAGTTACACCGTTGCATTAGCTCAAATAGCCTCTATATCAGCAAGGAAACTACTGCTAAAAAACGGCGAAACACTACCAGTAACCGAAACCTATTTTGAGGCACTTAACAAAAAGTTGCACATCCCTTAACAAGCCTTTTAGATTTTTACCGATACAATTTTTCCTTTCACCTATCATATTTGTAACAGGGCTTCTGCGTTTGTATTATTGTGTTGTAGTAATACATATCAATTTCATCAACACTAAAAAACAAAAACATGGAAAGAAAAAAGTTTTTACAAAAAGGGTTAACAGCATTGGGGGTAGCCTTTGTTGCTCCATTAGCTAATGGTTGCAGTAAGGGAGATAGTATTTCCTCGGAAGATGGAACCGGTAATTGCGCTACTACGCCTACAGAAACAGAAGGGCCTTATCCAACAAAATCTCCTTCTTCACTTGTACAATCAGATATTCGCGGCGATAGAACTGGCGTAACGCTCACCGTAAAAATTACTGTAAATAATAAGAATAGTAATTGTGCCGCATTGCCTAACGCTATTGTGGATATTTGGCATTGCGATGCATTGGGTGCCTACTCAGAATACTCCAGCGGATATACAGCTTCTCATTGGTTGCGCGGCAGGCAAACTACCGACGCTAACGGTTTAGTAACTTTTACAAGTATTTTCCCCGGTTGGTATCCCGGCAGGGCACCGCATATTCATGTGCATATTTTCAATGCATCCGGCACCTCATTATTAATTACTCAAATAGCTTTTCCTACCGATATATGCAATGCTGTATATACCACTGCCAGCCCTTATTCAGGTCATGGTACACAGGATACGCAAAATTCTACTGATGGTATCTTTAGAGATTCGCTAACCAGCGAATTGGCTACGGTTACGGGTAGCGTCAGTGCCGGCTACACACTTACACATGTAATTACTGTAAACGGGTAAATACTTTATTGCCAAGAGCAATAATAATGCAAAATGGTTTGTGATTTTTATGTAAAAAATAGTACAGATGAACGCAATGATAACATTATGCTACAGAAAAATTATTGATGCACAAGCGGTCTTGAATTGGGAACAATATGTTTTTGAAGACAGTTATAAGGAGTTCTTAATGCAGTTTCAGTTTTACAATACAGAAAAAAAATATACAAGTTTTTCATCCCTTATTCATGAAAACCCTGCTGCTAATAAGTTGCATTTTTTAACAGAAGCCGCTATTGCCGGGTATATGAATCAACTGAATAATAAAATACCTGATATAAAAAGTGTGTTAGGAAAAACTTTCTTGTTTTTTGATTATTACAGATTTGAAATTATTGAATCTGATATTAAAAACAAGAACAAACATACGGTGGCCATAAATTTTTACACTAAACCGGTTAGGTTGTTAAATACCATTGGGGATGTGCTATTACTGGCTCTTAATGAAGCGGCAAATGAGCAAAATGTGCCTACAGAAATGTTGAGGCTACAACCCTTTTTAAGTATTTGTAACATACAGAAAACTCATAATAATGCAAACTAAAATGAAGCAATACCCGGCAAAAATATTTTTAGCAGAAAAACAATTAGTGCATGAAAATGCAACGGCACGCACTGCCAGTGTTTTTGGTGGCGTAAACGGATGGTTTGGTAATTTATATATGGTAAATGATGAAACGCTGGCTCCAGGTTCATCTGTTCAGTTGTTGCCGGAAATTGACACAACAATTATTATACCCATTGTTGGCGATTTGATAGTTGTTACTCAAAATAAAGAGTCGGCTTTGCCTTGCGGCGAGGCGATGGTAATTAATGGCAGGCAATCCGAAGCAATTAAATTACAAAATGGTTATGATAAAGATTTAATCAATTACCTGCAAATAAGAATTCATAGCATTGACCAACCACCTCAGGTTGTATCCAAATCTTTTCACTTGGACTGTGCGGACGATGAGTTGAATACGATTTTGGATAACAAAGATTTTAAAGTTTTTATAGGTAAAATGCAAATGAGGCAGGAGCTTAGTTTTCCATGCGGAGAAGAGGATTATGGCGTTTTTTGTTTTGTAATACAAGGCTCTTTTGAAGTATGCGGCAGGTTGTTGCATCATCGTGATGGGCTGGCAATATGGGATGCCGAAGAAATAGAAATTGAATCATTGGGGAAAGAATCTATTCTGTTGCTGATAGAAATTCGACTTAACTAATATAAATATTTTAACTTATAAAAATAAGGTTATGAAACAATTACTAATTAAGAAGGAGAACAATTATTTAAACGTAATACTTTTTGCTATAACAATTGTGCTTGTATTGTTAATTACAGCTTGCTCAAAAGGAGATGTTACAAGCAATAGTACAACAGATACTGACAGTACAGGCACAGGTGGAACAAATACGGGCTCAACATCAGGCTCTACCATTGCTATCAGCGATGTATCAACTGTTACTACCGGAGCTGTAGGCAATACTGACTCAGCTGCTAACGCAGACGACTTACTGGCAAATTCAACTTTTGGCAGTACGGTATCGTTGGTATTTAATGGTAATTCAGCTACAGTTTCCAATCCGCTTACTACAGTAAGCGTTATTACAAATAATGATACCAGTTTTATTATTAACGCTACGGCAGAAGGAGTGGAGTATGTTTTATCCGGTACATCATCTAAAACCGTAAAAATTTATAGCACCAAGAAATTTAAATTGACTTTAAATGGGGTATCTATTACGAGTACTAATGGTCCTGCTATAAATATACAATCTTCTAAAAGGGTTTTTGTTGTTTTAGCCGATGGTACTACAAATTCACTTACTGATAACGCCACTTATACAGCCTATAATAATGGTACAGAAGAGGAAGATATGAAAGCCGCATTATTCTCCGAAGGGCAACTAATATTTAGTGGTAATGGAACACTAAATGTGAAAGGAAACTACAAGCATGGTATTGCCAGCGATGATTATGTGAGAGTAATTAGCGGTACCATAAATATTACAGGTGCTGTTACAGATGGAGTGCATACCAACGATGCATTTATTGCAGATGGTGGTACTGTAAGTATTACGGCCGGTAGTGATGCTATTGAATGTGAAGAAGGGTATGTAGTAATCAACGGCGGTACTTATACACTAAATGCGGGCGACGATGGCATTGCTGCTTCTTGGGAAACAGATGCTACCATCGACCCATATGTTACTATTAATGGTGGAATAATTACCGTTAATTCTACCGGAGGGGAAGGCATTGAAAGCAAGAGTACGCTTACTATTAATGGCGGTAACATTACCTTGAATACAAAAGATGACTGTATTAACGCTATAAAATACTTATACATTAATGGGGGAAATATTTATGGTGTGGCAACCAATAATGATGCAATAGACGCTAACGGGCCGGTAACTATTACAGGTGGCAAAATTGTTGTTGTGGGTGCAAATTCCCCCGAAGCCAGTTTTGATACAGATAGGAAAACATTTAAAATTACAGGAGGTATTATTGTAGGTATAGGCGGTGGTGCCGCTTCTCCAACAGCAAGTGTTAGCACGCAGCCATCGGTAAGATTAGGTAGTACTACTGCCAATCAAATTTTCCATATTGAATCGTCTGACGGTGCAGAGGCGTTGACATTTTTGGTGCCAAAAAGTACTTCAACTATGTTATTTACAAGTCCTAAATTAAAATCAGGCACACAATATGTAATTTATACAGGAGGTAGTGTGGCTAATGGTACCAGCTTTAACGGTTTATATACATCGGGAACTTATACAAAGGGTACTAAGTCTTCAACATCGTTTACAACCTCAACTATGTTTACAATGGTAGGCGGTTCAGAAGCACCGTAAATTGTGTTATTGTAATATTTTCCTGTTTTACAGGCAGTATAAAAAGTCGGCTCTTTCTAATAGGGCTGACTTTTTGTAGAAATCTACACTTCCTGTATCATATCCACACTTTGTTCTTCTACTTTTTCCAATGTAGCTTTATATTTAATGGCTTTACGTCCTAATAATAATACCGTTAATGCTGTAGCCGAGCAACAGGCCATCACCAATCCCATGGGTACGGCCGTTGGGTTATGAAAAATACTCACCAAGGCTGATGTTAATGTACCAACCGCCATTTGAATGCAGCCCAATAAAGCGGATGCACTACCGGCATTTTCGGTAAAGGGTGCCAGTGCCAGTGCCGATGCATTGGGGAAAGTAAACCCCTGACAAGCTAAAAAAATACAGCATAAAATCACACTGCTATACACCTCCCACCATTGTAACCAAAATCCGATTACCAATAACATGCCGGTTAGTAGTTGAAAAATAATGGCGCGGGGAATAATATGTTCACTGGTAAATTTTTTTAGTAACTGTGTGTTTAATTGAGTAGCAACGATTAACCCTCCGGCTATAATCGCAAATATCCATCCATAAACCGTTTCGCTGGCACCAAAAATTTCCATAAACACATGTGGTGAGCCTGCAATATAAGCATACAACCCGGCAGCCGTAAAAGCTCCGGTAATAGCGTAGGTTACAAATTGAGGTTCTTTAAAAACAATGCCAAAGCGGTTTAAAATAAATTTGGGTTTTAACGAGTAGTCCGAATCAGGCTTCTTGCTTTCCGGTAAAAGAAAAAACACAAGTGCTAAAATAACAGCTCCTATTAATGTGAGTATAAGAAAAATATACCGCCAACCCAAATGTGTTGCAACATAACCGCCCAACGTAGGAGCAATAATGGGCGATACTCCAATGACTAACATGAGCAAAGAAAATATTTTGGCATTCTCTTCTACGCTAAACAAATCTCTAACAATAGCACGGGAGGCTACCATTCCCACACATCCACCTAAAGCTTGTAAAAAACGTAAACCAATTAAGGCTTCAATGGAATAAGCAAACATACAGCCGATGGATGCCAGTATATAAATAGAAAGCCCAAAGTACAACGGTTTTTTCCGGCCAAATTTATCAAGTATTGGCCCATATAATAATTGCCCCACAGAGATACCAATAAAAAAACTTGAAAGCGTAAGCGATACCTGACTGATATCCGAATGGAGGTCTTTAGCAATAGCCGGGAAACCCGGTAAGTACATGTCTATAGAAAAAGGTCCGATGGCGGATAGCAGCCCCAGGATAAGGATTCTTATATATTTGTTCTTCTGCATTTTAATCTTTTCGGCAAACAAAATGCTAGAATTTTTTACAGCCCCGCTGCAAAACAGTTGCAAATGTAAGTTATTATATTGGATGTATCCAAAGTGTCAATCCTTCGTGAATATTGCTATCTTCACCCCAATGAAAAAAGAGTTAAGGCTTTTTGATCTCACTATGATTGTGGTGGGTTTTGTAATAGGAATGGGTATTTTTCGCACACCCGTAAATGTAGCGGCAGCCTCTCCCACACCGGCTTTGTTTTATGCTTGCTGGCTGGCCGGTGGTTTAGTAGCCTTGTGTGGTGCCCTTACTTACGCCGAAATTGGTTCCCGTATGCCGGTAACCGGCGGTTATTACAAAGTATTTGCCTATGCTTATCATCCATCCATCGCCTTTGCTATTAATTGTATTATACTGGTAAGCAATGCGGCCTCGCTGGGTGCCGTAGCTTTAGTTGGTAGTGAGTATATTGTGGGTGTGTTACTGCCCACGTCAACAAATGCAGATTTTTTAAAAATACCCACAAATGTTACTGAAGTTAAAAGCCTGCATTTAATAGTGGCTATCGTTTGTATAATACTGTTTTACCTGATTAATTTATTAGGACTTAAAATGAGTTCTAAGGCTCAAAATATTTTGATGCTGATTAAAATTGGATTAGTGATTTTGCTGATTCTTCCGTTATTTTTTGTTGGTGATACTATTAGCGCAAATAACTCAGCATCTTTTACTCAAAATATATCTCCTGGGCTTATGGAGTATATTAAAGCCTTTGGGGTAGGGCTGGTAGCGGTTAATTTTACATTTGGCGGTTATCAGCAAACTATCAATTTTGGAGAAGAAGTTCAAAACCCCGGAAGGAATATTCCCCGTGGCATTTTTCTGGCAATTACCCTCATTATTGTTTTGTATATGCTTGTAAATATTGCTTATGTAAAAGTTATCGGGTTTGAAGAACTTAAAACCAGTAAAAATATTGCGGCGGTTATGGCGGCTAAAATATTTGGGCCAAAGGCCGATGTAATACTTTCCGTATTATTGTTTTTTGGCGTATTGGCTTATATTAACGGCTCTCTTTTAAGTAATCCGCGTGTAATGTATGCAATGGGCAAGGATCACATTTTACCACAGTCTTTTACTAAGCAAAATAAAAATGGGGCACTTGTTTTATCATTGAGTTTGTTTGCGGCCATATCAATTTTAGTAATTTTTTGGGCTGAGGAATTTGACAGGATTTTGAGTTTTACTATTTTTTTAGACTGTTTTGGCATGGCACTTTCGGCTGCCGGTATTTTTATATTGCGTAAACGAGCTGCTGCACAACAAGAGGATAAAACAGCATATAAAATGAAACTGTACCCCTTGCTACCAATAGTATTTATCGTAAATTATGTTTTTGTTGCTATTGCTATTGCGGCAGATTATGAAAATAATGATTATGCAGCCGTAAAAGGTATTGTGGTATTAACAGTTTTTCTAATTATCTATTTCTTGTTTTATCAAAATAAAGAAAGAGAAAAAGACAGCTATTAATTTTCGAAAAAAATATGTTATGGACATTTCTTATATAATAAACGAACTGGGCGAAGACAGGGAAAATTATTTTAATGCTGTAAGTCCGCCCATTATGCAAACCAGCAATTTTAAAATTAATACTGTAGAAGAATTAGCAAATGCATTTGCTGATGAATATGATACCGGAAACGGGTATTTATACTCGCGCGGGAATAATCCTACTATTGAAATTTTGCGTAAAAAACTGGCAGCATTAGATGGGGCAGCTGATAGCTTGGTTTTTAACAATGGTGCTGCGGCTACATTTGCAGGAGTAATGGCTAATGTAAAAGCCGGCGATCATGTAGTGTGTGTGGCGCATCCATACTCATGGACAAAGAAAATGTTTGATGTAATTCTGTCCCGCTTTGGCGTTAGCTGCACCTATATAAAAGGAACAACTTTGCAGGAATGGGAAAAGGCGACAAAGGAAAATACTGTATTGTTTTATTTAGAATCGCCCAATAGCTGGACCTACGAGCTACAACCTTTAAAAGAAATTGCCGGCTTTGCAAAATCTCGAAATATCATCACCATTATTGATAATACATATTGTACCCCCATTTACCAAAATGTAATAGCGTTAGGTATTGATATTGCCATGCAAACAGCCACCAAATATATAAGCGGCCATAGCGATACGCTGGGAGGCGTACTTTGCGGAAGTACAACCATGATGCGCAAAATTTTTGAAAGCGAATACCTTACCATTGGCAACGGCATTCAGCCCTTTAATGCCTGGCTTTTGTTAAGAGGGCTGCGTACCCTGCCAATGCGGCTCGAAAGGGTGAGAGCGAGTACTCAAAAACTGGTAAATTTTTTAGAGCAACATGAAGGCATTGAAAAAATAATTTTTCCTTTTCACGAGAGCTTTCCTCAATACAGTTTGGCGAAGCAACAAATGAAAGCCGCTATGGGGCTTATTACCATTGTTTTAAAAAACCCACGCCGGGAATCGATTATCCGCTTTACCGAAAGCCTTAAAGTATTTATGATGGCAGTAAGCTGGGGTGGCCATGAATCATTAATTATTCCCAGATGTGCAGGAATTAAGAAAGAAAGATATGATGAAAAAAATGAAGGACACCGATATATACGCCTCTATATTGGATTAGAAGAACCGGATTATCTTATTAGAGATCTTGACAACGCATTGTCGTTAATCAATGAATAAAATTGAATTTCCATTCAGGAGCCGAAATCTGGTACTTACCGAAAACATTTCTTTGCTGCGCCCATTTGCTTTAAATTTGCCAATTGAAACGGGACGGAGTTTGGATAGTAACAAAAAATGTTCGGCTTATCTTAAATAAACAGGCTAATTAAATGTATGTACATGAAATCGTTTGGGATTCTAATATGCTTTTTTCTAATATATACCAATAGCGTAAGCGCGCAGGAAAAATGGTCGTTGCAACGCTGTGTAGAATATGCAATGGATAATAATATTTCGGTAAAACAGGCCGATGTACAAGCCAGAATTGATAAATTAACATTGGCACAAAGCAAAACAGCCTTATACCCCAATGCAAGTTTTCAAAGCAATCAAGGGTTTCGTTTAGGCCGCTCTATCGATCCTACACAAAACCAGTTTACCACCAGTAGTATGTTTTTTTCCAATCCGGCACTTAATCTTGATGCAGAACTGTTTAACTGGTTTCGAAAAAAAAATACAATTGCAGCCAATAGTTATCTGGCCGAAGCCGGCACAGCTAAGTTAGAAAAAGCCCGAAATGATATTGCACTAAATGTAGCCAATGCTTATTTGGCAGCACTGTTAAATAGAGAACAAATTAATGTTACCCATGTACAGGTAATCCAGTCTCGCGAGCAGGTGGACAATATTGAACGACAGGTACGCGCAGGCTCTTTACCAGAACTAAATTTGGCCGAAATGCAAACCCAGTTGGCAACTGATAGTGCCAATTATATTGCAGCTAAGGCAAATTATACCCTTTCATTGCTACAATTAAAAGCTATTTTAAATGTAGATGCAGCCGAAACTTTTGATATTGAAGCTCCTCCGGTTGAAGAAATTCCTGTAGAGCCCTTGCTCGAATTAGACCCTGCGATGGTTTTTACATCTGCCCTGGAGAACCTTCCACAACAAAAAATTAACAAACTAAATCTTAAAGCTGCTGAAAAAAACGTACTGGTAGCCAAGGCTTCTTTATATCCCTCTATATACGCATTTGGGGGGTTGGGTTCTAATTATTCCAGCCTTCAAAAAGTGTTTCCTACAGCGTATCAGCCACAAATTTTACAAATTGGTACGGTGGCAGTAGGCGGACAAGATTATCCTGTATTTTCTGCCTGGCCGCAGGATGTTCCTGTTGAATATAGAAAGGGAAACTTTTTTAATCAAATGTCGAATAACTTTAACCAAAATATTGGCATCGGTATTACTGTGCCTATTTTTAACGGAGGATCGGCACGCACCAATTGGAAAAAAGCGCAGTTAAATGTAACCTCACAACAGTTGTTACAGGATCAGGAAACACAAACCCTGAAGCAGGATATTTATCAGGCACATACCAATGCTGTTGCGGCTCTTGAGAAATACAATGCCTCAGTTATTGCCTTAGAGTCTGCACAAAAAGCATACGATTATGCCCGAAAACGGTTTGATGTGGGTTTATTGTCGCCCATTGACCTTATTACCAATCAAAATAATTTACTACGTACAAAAATAAATGCACTTTCGGCACAGTATGATTATGTTTTTAAAATGAAATTATTAGAGTTTTATAAAGGCAAAGGAATAAAATTATAATTGGTCAAAATATTTATATGAGCAAGAAATTAAAACGAATATTACTGATTGGCGGTGGTTTATTACTGCTGCTTATTATTTATACCTTCATTAAAAACAAGGACAAAGATGTAGTTAATGTTACTGCAGAAAAAGCGGCTGTGCGCTCTATTACAGAAAGTGTAACGGCCAGTGGGCAAATTTACCCCGAATTTGAAGTAAAAATAAGCCCCGATATTAGCGGTGAGGTTACCGAGCTTAAAGTACAGGAGGGCGATAGCGTTACCAAAGGACAAATACTGGCCAGAGTGTATGCTGATATTTATGCCCTGCAAAGAGATGAGGCCGCCGCCCGTGTCAATCAGTCAGAAGCTACTGTTTCTAACAGTCAGGCTGCTTTAGGTGCGCAAAAAGCTACACTCGATCAAGCACAGCAGGCCTACGATCGCAACAAAAAATTGTTTAATGATAAGGTGATTTCAAAAGCAGAGTTTGAGCAATTTGAAACCAGTTTGCAAACTGCTAAAGCCAATTACAACGCCAGTATTCAAAACATTCGCAGCCTACAGGCAAGTATGCGAAGCTCTCAAACAGGTTTACGTTCTGCCAATACCAATTTGGGACGTACCGTAATTACTGCTCCCATGAGCGGGATTGTATCTTCATTAAAAATAGAAAAAGGCGAAAGAGTAGTGGGTACGGCGCAAATGGCCGGTACCGAAATGATGACCATTTCTGATATGAGCGTATTGGAAGTACGTGTAGATGTAGGTGAAAACGATATTGTAAAAGTAAACATTGGCGATGCTGCAGAAATAGAAGTAGATGCTTATAACGACAGAAAGTTTAAGGGGTTTGTTACTAAAATCGCAAGTAGTACTAAAACAACCCTTGGAACTACTACCAATGATGTTACAAATTACGAAGTACGCATTCGTATTGATAAGAGTTCTTATGCCGATTTAATTAATACCGCCAGCCCCAATAATTTTCCTTTTAGGCCCGGTATGAACGCCCGCGCCGATATAAAAACTAAACGTAAAGATGGGGTTGTTACAGTACCTATCGCATCGGTAAACGCACGCGTAAAAGGCAGCGATAAAAGCCTGGCCGATACTAAAAAGGAAACAGAAGACAAACAGGCCGCTGGTGAAAATGATAATGGCGATACCGATATGGAAGAAATTGTTTTTATGAAAATGGTTGACGGAACGGTGAAGAAACGATTGGTAAAAACGGGTATTCAGGATATAAATTATATTGAAGTTATGAGTGGGTTAAAAGCCGGCGACGAAATAATTACCGGGCCTTACGGTGCAATAAGCCAAACCTTAAAAGACGGTTCAAAAGTAAAAGTGGTTAAGAAGGACGAGTTGTTTAAAAAGTGATAATTAATTTTTTTGATGGCGTGTCCGACGCGTCGGACCGGGTGTTCCGCTATATCTTTAAGCCCCTCGCTGCCAATCCTACGCCGCTTAAAGGATGCCGCTGCACCCCCTCACGCATTTGAACTTATCAGTCGCATGTTATACGAAACATATTTATAAAACCGAATGGCGGAAGGCAGGGAGAAATTTACTTTTTCCCAAATCGGTTTCATGAAACAGCTATTGTATCGGTTCTATACTTTTACAAAATATTGCAACAATGAAAACACTCTTTCTATCCTTCTTAATTGTAATTTTGATGATGCAAACTACCAATGCACAAAACGATACTACCATCCATGCAGTATTAAATCATCAGGCACTGTATGTAACAGATCTGCAAAAGTCAGGCGATTTTTATAAGAACATTATCGGCTTGCAACAAATTGACGAACCCTTTAAGGTAGGCCGGCATATCTGGCTGAAAACCGGGCCTAAAACATCACTTCATTTAATATTGGGAGCACCAGCCAAAAAAGAATATTATAAAAATCACCATATCTGTTTTAGTGTACCTTCTATAGAAAATTTTATTACAAAGCTCAATCAGTATAAAATACCCTTTGAAGATGCTTCGGGTAAACAAAGTAGTATTACCCGCCGCCCGGATGGTGTTCAACAAATCTGGATACAAGACCCTGATGGCTACTGGATTGAAATGAATGACGATAAGGGAGCATTTTAAATATTCTTCAACGCCAGTTTTATCAAGGTTTCTAATGGTGCGGCAGGATCTGCTTTTAAAGCTTTGGTTACCGCCTGATCGGCCATATTGCGGTTAATGCCCAATGCCTGTAAGGCTTCAATTGCATCTAATTTAATTGTACTTTCCGATGTAATTGGTGTGCTTAAGTCTGAGGTAGATTGTTTGCCAATCTTGTCTTTCAATTCCAAAATAGCCCGCTCGGCGGTTTTTTTGCCTATGCCTTTTATTTTTTCCAATGCGTTGCTATTGCCTTGTATAATAGCGGCAATAATTTCATTGGGTTTCATGTAGGAGAGGATTAGTCGGGCGGTATTAGCTCCAATTCCTGATACACTAATTAATGCCAAAAAAATATCTTTTTCTTTTACATCGGCAAAGCCATATAACAAGTGTGCATCTTCTTTTATAAGCAGGTGGGTAAAAAGTAATCCTTCCTCCAAGGAAAGCAGGGTAGAATATGTGTTGAGGCTGATGTGTACTTCGTAGCCAATGCCACCCACATCCATAATTACTGCGGATGGGTTTTTACTGGTAAACTTTCCTTTTAAATAGGCAATCATAATTTGATTTTTCTGTTAAAGATCCATTATGCGTTTTCGGCATTCTTAACCGGGAACAAAGTGTTTCTTAAGGCTTTCGCTGCTTTGTGTACCAATGCTGTCCAGTCATCGGCAGCACCGCTATTAGCTCCGTCAGAAATATATTTTAAACAAAGGAACGGAATGTTTTCCTTTCTGGCAACATGTGCCAGGGCAAAGGCTTCCATGTCAACTACATTGTATGAGTTGCTCAAATGGTTCATTTCAAAATTGTCTCCTGTGCCGCAGGTACCGGTAGGTAACCCTTCAATGGTTAAGCCATATTCCTGCAATACGGGTTCGTTGGATAGGGGAGTTTCGTATAGCTCGTAACCAAGCCCGCGTACATCCATATCTCTTTGTATAAACTTTTTACAACACACCACATCGCCCCGGTTAAAAAAAGTGCGTCCGGCAGAGCATAGATTTACAATAAGTTTTGGGCGTTGGTTGGTAATATATTTAGATAATTCATAAGCAGCATTTACCTTACCGATACCGCAAATTAGTTTTTTGCAGGTATCAAACTCTCCTGCAGCTTCCGATTCCAGTGCAAATACAAAAACGGTATCGGCAATATGGATATCCTGTACTTTTAAAAAATCACTCATGCGCAATATTAGTAAAATTAATTTTTGTAAATAACTTTTTCATATAATGCCAAAATCTAAAAAACTCCTGTTATTCAACGTTCTTGAACGGCAGGAGTTTTTTAGATTAAGTTTGATATTTTAATCCCCAATATTATAATTTAATTCGATACCCAATACCAACATTCCAGTTTTGATTGGTAGCAGTTACATCATTAACATTTGAAAGGTTTCCTAAACCTAAGCCATATCCTCCTCTCACGTAAATGCCCCAGGGAGTTTCATAACCTAATCCAAAATTAAAGCCCCAGTCAAAAGCATTTGTTTCTGTTGCGCCATCACCAAAATCTATATCAGTTTTTGTTTCTCCTAAATTGTTTTCAATTTTGTTCTTACCGGCTAAAGCAATACCTGCATAAGGCCCTGCTTCTACAAAAACACCTCCCGCTTTATCAGAAATGGTATAGTTGTATCCTATATTTACGGGAACTTGCAAATAGTGCATGGTTGTTGACGCAGTAGTGCCTGATGTTTTTTCTTTTCCACCCAACATATTGTAAAATAAGCCGGGCTTAACATATAAACCGTTTGATATAGCTATGTTAACGCCTGCTCCTGCTCTAAAACCGGTTTTAAAATCGGAATTTACAGCACTGTTATCTCCGGTCTTTGTTCGAACACTTGAGAAAGATGCATCTACTTCCGGGTCAATACTAATTTGTGAAAATCCTGTTTGTGCAATGCCTGCAATGGCTACTACTAATAAAAACCTTTTCATTTCTTTCGTTTTTTAAATTGTTATAAATGTATTTATCGGCGACTTAGGTCGCATTTGTTTTTGTCATTGTTTGATTTGACAAGGCAAATGTCCTGACGTTCTGAATGATGTAAAAAGGGGAAATCGTTGAAACGGACAAAATGGAACTCGAAATGAAAAAGGTTGTTGCAAATACATTTTAGCCCTAAAATTGTCCGTTTCATAATTTTTTGAGTTTTCTATTTATGCGCCTCTACTCAATTTTGCTTTCTGAAACTCAAATCAAAAACAAAAAATTAGCAATCAAAATGAAAAAAAAGTTGTTAGCAGTTGTTGTGTTTCTATTTAGTATGGGATGGGCGTCAGCCCAAACTCAATTAAGCCTGCCTGATGCCGTGAATTTTGCTTTGCAGCATAAGGCAGAAGCCCAAAAAGCCCGCCTTGATATAAAGAATGCGGCATACCAAATTGAAGAAGTACGGGCAAATGCACTTCCTCAAATCAACGCCAGCGGAGGGCTAACTCATAATGCTATTTTACAACAAACTGCATTGAATATGAATGGAGAAACTATGGTGATTAAAATGGGGCAGCCCTGGACCTCCAGCGCAGCCGTACAATTAAATCAACAAATTTTCAATATGTCTGTTTTTCAGGGGTTAAAAGCGGCCAAATCAACTAAAGAGTTTTATGCCATCAATGCATCACTTACCGAAGAGCAAATAATAGAGAAAGTTGCCAATAGCTATTATGAAGTATTTAAAACCAAATCTCAAATAGAAACGATTGATCAAACAATTACCAATACTTCGAGAGTTAAAGATGTAATTGCAAGTTTGGAATCAAATGGCTTGGCAAAAAAAATTGATTTAGACCGCATCATCGTTAGTCTGAACAATTTAAAAAGCTCCCGGCAGCAATTGCGAAATGGATTGATGTTACAAGAAAATGCTTTAAAATATTTAATAGGAATGGAAATTGATACACAGATTATTTTGGCTGAAAATACTTTTGATGCACCTCAAACTATTTATGCAAAAGATGCAGTAAATCTTGATAATCGCACTGAAATTCAGTTGATGAAAAAACAGGGCGAACTCTTGCAACTTAATATGAAAGCTACTGAAGCCCGCAAATATCCAACACTATCGTTTAATGCTAATTACGGGTATATGGGTATGGGTAGCAGGTTCCCTTATTTCTATGGAGGTAACTCTAATGTAAACTGGTCCAACTACTCCAGCTTCGGGCTTACTTTAAATGTTCCCATATTCAACGGGCATGCAGTACGTTCAAAAGTACGTCAGGCACAAGTAGATATTGACAGATATAACGAGGATTATAAGGATATGAAACTGGCATTAAATCTGGCTATTGAAAATGCATACACACAAATTAACAATTCTTATATCACATTGAATGTGCAGGAATCTAATAAAAAACTGGCCAGGCAGGTATTAAGCAATGTAGAAAATAATTACAAAAACGGTCTGGCTTCACTTACTGATTTGCTGGATGCCGAAAATTCATATGCCGATGCACAAAATAATTATACGGCTGCTGTACTGGATTATAAGCTGGCAGAAGTACAATTAGTAAAGGCAAAGGGCGAACTGAAAACTTTTTATACAAACAAATAAAAGAATAAGAAATGAAAAAAATAGTTGTACCAATTGCAATTACACTTGCCGTGCTTGCAGGTATTATTTTCGTACTCAACAAAAATAAAGCTTCAAATGCAGCACAAACAGCGTTGGTAGCACAAAAAAATACAGGTGTTGCCGTACGAGCTGCTATAGCCGATTATAAGGATTTAACTTCAGAATATACGACCAATGGTTTGTTTACGGCCAATAGGGAAGTGATGATCTCCTCTGAAGTTTCAGGCAGGGTAGTGAGGGTTTTCGTAGATGAGGGGTCTGTAGTAAGTGCCGGACAAACATTAGCTGTTGTGGAAGGGGATAAACAAAATGTTTCGTTATCAAATGCCCGTGCGGTGTATAATAATGCGCAAGCCGAAGTAGCACGTTTTGAAAATGCTTATGCTACGGGTGGGGTTACCAAGCAGCAGTTAGACCAAGTAAAATTGCAATTGGAAAATGCAAAAAATAGTTTACGGAGTGCACAAATTAGCGCATCGGATGTTAATATCCGTGCATCTTTTTCAGGAATCATTAACAAGAGGAATGTAGAACCCGGTTTGTATGTTTCTCCCGGTCAGGGATTATTTGAAATCGTGAATATTTCAACTTTAAAATTAAAAGTTAATGTAGATGAGAAAATGATTGGCTCCGTAAAATCAGGTCAACAGGTATTGGTTAAATCATCTGTATTGCCCGACCAGCAGTGGATAGGAATTGTAAGCTTTATTGCACCTAAGGCTGATGGCAGTTTGAATTTTCCTGTAGAATTAACAATAAAAAATAATGGGAAGAATGACCTGAAAGCAGGTATGTATGGCACCGCTATTTTTGGTAGTGAGCAATCGGTTAGTGCTTTTGTTGTTCCCAGAACTGCCTTTTTGGGTAATGTGAGTTCTAATCAGGTGTTTGTTGTGAAGGGAGGTGAGGCACTTTTAACAGAAGTTGTTTCTGGAACAAACTTTGGTGATTATGTTGAAATTATTTCCGGTATTCAAACCGGGGATACTGTGGTAACTACCGGACAAATTAATTTGGCGCATCAAACACCTGTTCAAATCATTCAATAAATTACTAAAATTTTATAATGAAATTAGCCGAAGTATCTATTAAGCGTCCCAGCATCATCATCGTACTGTTTATCTTGCTAACATTAGGAGGCATCTTTGCTTACACCCAAATGGGATATGAGTTAATTCCCAAATTTGAAGTAAATGTAATTTCTATTCAGACTATTTATCCAGGTGCCGGCCCTGATGAGGTGGAAGTGTCGGTAACAAAAAAAGTGGAAGATGCCGTATCCTCTTTGGAAAATGTAAAGAAAATAGAATCAAAATCATTAGAAGGTGTTTCTGTGGTATTGGTTACCTTAAATACCGGTGCCGATGTAAACTTTTTGCTGACGGATGCCCAGCGGAAAATAAATGCCGTTATTAATGAATTACCGGAAGACGCACTAACACCCTCGCTCAATAAATTTTCTTTAGATGATGTGCCTATTATGAATTTGTCGGTTACATCAACGCTTTCAGAAAAAGATTTGTATGACCTGCTCGACCAAAAAATCCAACCTGTTTTTGCTCGTATTGATGGTGTAGCAAAAGTAGATATGATAGGTGGAGAAGAAAGAGAAATTCAGGTGAGTGTTCAGCCCGATAAAATAAAAGGCTATGGAATGACCATTAATCAGGTGCAACAATTAATTGCTACTTCTAATATGGATTTTCCTACGGGCAATATAAAAAGCCGGGAAAATCAAACAACGATAAGACTTTCAGGAAAATTTTCTTCTTTGGATGAAATGCGTAATATGCCTATACAAACACCATCAGGTGTAACAATACGGTTAAGTGATGTGGCTGATGTGCAGGATGGCATAAAAGATGCTGAGAAGCTCTCAAGACTCGATCAGAAAAATACTGTTTTATTACAGGTGTTTAAACAAAGCGATGCCAATGCTGTAGCAGTATCCGATGAGGTAAAGAAAAATATTGAGACGATTCAAAAGGAGTTTGAATCACAAGGGTTAGCTATCACTATTGGTAGTGATACTTCCGAATATACCCTGAATGCGGCCGATAACGTAATACACGATTTAATTTTAGCTATTGTAATGGTGGGGTTAATTATGCTTTTCTTTTTACATAGTTTACGGAACGCTGCTATTACAATGATTGCTATTCCGTTGTCCTTAATTGCTACATTCATAGCCCTCTACCTGTTTGGTTATACATTAAATTTAATGACGTTGCTGGGCTTGTCATTGGTGGTAGGTATATTGGTTGATGATGCTATTGTGGTAATTGAAAATATTCACCGCCACATGGAAATGGGTAAAAATAAAGTACGCGCAGCTTATGATGGTGTTAAGGAAATTGGATTTACCGTTTCGGCCATCACTTTAGTGATTGTAGTGGTTTTTCTACCCATATCACTTTCCACCGGGTTAGTGTCTAAGATATTAGGTCAGTTTACGGTTACGGTTATGGTGTCAACCCTACTGTCTTTACTGGTGTCATTTACTATAGTGCCCTGGTTATATTCAAGGTTTGGAAAATTAGAACATATTAATACCAATAATTTCTTCGGAAAAATTATAAATAGTTTTGAAAAAGGACTTAACAAATTAACCTCCGGAATAGGTAATATTTTAAAATGGGCATTAGCAGGAAGAAGGAATAAAGTTATTAGTCTGTCAGTTGTACTGGTTTTATTTGTGTCCTCGTTAATGCTTGTAGGAAAAGGATATGTGGGTACCGATTTTTTCCCTTCGATAGACAAGGGTGAATTTTTTCTGCAAATAGAAATGAATAAAGACGCTTCTATTGAACAGACAAATTTAATGACCCAAAAAGCCGAGGAAGTTTTATCGAAAAAACCGGAAATTGAGAGGATGATTACCACAGTAGGACAGGCTTCGGACGGTACCATGTCAACTAGTGGTACAAAGTATAAATCCGAAATTGAGATATTTCTTGATAAAAAACATACTAAAAAGGAACCCACCAAAGTGTATGCTGCTAAGCTGAAAAGGGAAATGGAACAGCACTTAATTGGCGCAAAAATAAAGACGGTGAATATGGGCATGGTTGGTGCTGAGCGTGCACCGCTAAAGTTAACAGTAATTGCTTCATCGCAAAAAGATGCTTTAGCTTTCGCTAATCAGGCGGCTAATCAACTACGTCAAATACCCGGGGCTACAGAAGTAAAATTAACATCGGAGGATGGTAATCCGGAAATAAAGGTAAAAGTAGATAGGGACAAAATGAATTTGTTAGGGCTTAATATGGCAGGTGTTGGAGCGGCTATGCAAACCGCATTTTCCGGTAATGATGATGCTAAATATAGTTTTGGGGATAAAGAATATGATATTAATATACGCTATGATGAAATTGGAAGGAAAGATATTAGCAATGTTAAAAATTTAGAATTTATTAATAACAGCGGCGAGAAAATAAAATTGGAGCAATTTGCTGATGTAAGTTATGGCTCCGGCCCTACATTGTTAGAGCGTATGGATAAATCTCCGGCGGTTTCCATAGAGGGGCAAATAATTGGTAGGCCCTTAGGGTCTGTAGCTACTGAATGGGAATCTCAGTTTTCC
Source organism: Niabella sp. (assembly GCA_047975735.1). Lineage (GTDB taxonomy): Bacteria > Bacteroidota > Bacteroidia > Chitinophagales > Chitinophagaceae > Niabella. The sequence continues at coordinate 35,076 of JBKEEB010000042.1, read as the reverse complement.
AAAATAAAAAAACACCCCGGCGTTACATATAAGTGGGGTGGTAATATGGAAAACCAAGCTGACGGTTTTGGCACCTTAGGTATAGCATTGGTCGCATCTATCTTATTAGTGTATTTAGTAATGGTGGCCTTGTACGATAATTTTGTAACCCCTTTTGTTGTATTGTTTTCAATACCGCTGTCATTCATAGGGGCCTTACTTTTCTTAGCATTATTTAATCAGTCTTTAAACATATTTACCATATTGGGAATAATTATGTTGATTGGGTTAGTAGCAAAAAACGCCATTATGTTGGTGGACTTTGCCAATCATAGAATAGCGGAGGGTTATTCCACCTACGATGCGCTGGTAGCTGCCAATCATGCACGTTTTCGTCCAATTTTAATGACAACCATTGCAATGGTTGTTGGTATGATCCCTGTGGCTTTTGCCTCTGGCGATGGAGCAGATATGAATAGAGGATTGGCAATTGTAATTATCGGGGGGTTGTTATCATCCTTATTCTTAACCTTGGTAATAGTGCCGGTGGTATATTCTATATTTGATAGTTTGGGTAATTGGTTTGGTAAGAAAAAGAAATTAGATTATGCAGCTTTAATGGTCGATAATAAAGTAGATGTCAAAAATTTTGAAAAACCAGATTTTGTTGAAGACCTGGAAACTGCTTAATACATAAAGAAAATAAACGTTGTGTGATATCTTGACGACATGATTCATTAGGCTATAAAAGTAATCGAAGACAATTTTAAAAACTATATAAATAGAAATATTACAAACTATGAGAACTTAAAGAATAGGATAAATATTTGTAATTTTAAATTCGAATTAAAATGAATATCCTCTCCATGCAGCGATTACCATTAAAAGTTTTATTTAAAGAGAGCGGACGCCTGTTTATTTTCTTCTTGTTAGGAACTGCCGTTTTAGCCTCTTTACATGATTTGAATCCTCGTAGTGTTTTAATCAGAACAGGTACGCTCATTATTTTATTAGTAATAATATTCGGGATCAATGTATTATTGTTTGATTATTTTAATAAACACAAAAAAAGGCCGCAGTCCAAGATATGGAGAAAAACTTTTGTAGTTGGATTCCTTTTAAGCATTCCCGTTTTTTTTATTCACAATGCTTTACTGCGCTACTTGATTAATACAAAAATAATAGCGGATATTTATATGCCGGGGATCTCAGATAATCTTCATGGCTGGCGGTACACTATATTTATTATTTATGGCAGCTTTATTTTATACTTTTTTGTTTTTATGATACAAAACCTTGTATTGAACCGGTATGAAAAAAATGCGATGGAAGTAGAAATGCTAAAGTTGAAAAATTCAAATGCTGAAACAGTTAACCAGCTATTACAACAGCAGGTAAAGCCGCATTTTTTGTTCAATGCTTTAAATATTCTAAAATCTTTAATTAGAAAGGATCCTAAAAAAGCAGAAACTTATTTATTACGGCTCTCCGATTTTTTGAGAATTTCCATCACCCAAAACCCTTCAGGATTATCCACGGTTAATCAGGAACTAAAAATATGTAGTGATTATATGGAAATGCAGAAAATACGATTTGGAAAAGCACTTCAATATCAGGTTTTGATTGATAATGATGCTGCTGAAATGGATGGGGTTTTGCCGTTTTTCTCAATTCAACCATTATTGGAAAATGCTATAAAACATAATGAACTTACTGATGATAAACCGCTAAAGATTAGGGTAGAGGCTGATAATGCGTATATTGTAGTTACAAATAATTTGCAGGAAAAAACTTTACCGGATGCCTCTACAGGAAACGGACATGGGATACTAAAAGAAAGATACAAAATACTTTCGGGCGATGAGGTTTTGATTCGCAAAACAAAAACGGAATATGCCGTCAGTTTAAAAATATTACCCTCATGAATATAGTTATTGTAGAAGATGAGCGGTTGACTGCCGAAGACCTGAGTGATATTATTAAGGAAGTTAACCCCCAGGTTACTATACAAAAAATATTGTCATCAGTAAAGGATGCTGTTTCTTATTTTCGCTCCAATCCCTTGCCCGACCTTATTTTCAGCGATATACAGTTAGGCGATGGCCTTAGTTTTGAAATTTACAAACAGGTTCATATTAAGGTGCCCATAATTTTTTGTACGGCGTATGACGATTATGCATTAAATGCATTTAAGGCTAACGGTATCCACTATATTCTAAAACCATTTGATGAAAATGCAATTGTAGAGGCCTTTGAAAAATTTCAACAATTAAAATCAGTTTTCTCAATAAATGAACAGTCGTTGGAGAAGGTTTTGGAAGCATTAAACGTACAAACTCGGGATGAACTACCCTCTTCGCTTTTAGTGTATCAGCAAGATAAAGTTATTCCCATAAAATTTGATGATATCGCATTGTTTTTCATTAAAAACAATGTAAGCCATTTAAAAACATTTAATGGAAAAACATATTACGTTAATAAGTCCTTAGATGAAATTCAACAGCTAACCGGCGATGGTTTTTATCGTGCCAACCGGCAATTTGTTCTTAACCGAAATGTAATAAAAGAAGTACGTTATACTAATTCGCGAAAAGTAGAAATCTTACTGAATATTGATTTTGATAATACCATTTTAGTCAGTAAAGAAAAAATGACTGATTTTTTAAATTGGCTGGGTGCGTAATTATTATTTATTTGATACTTTAACGTGAGTTTTGGATGTTCTATATTGAAAATCAAAGCAGTGTATCGTCATGTCGATTCCGAAAGCGTTCGGAAGAGACATCTCCTGTTAATTTAAGAGATTTACCTCCGGTGAAATTGTTCTCTTCATCTATCTGCCGCGGCGGATGATTCATTCGAAATGACGTATCCGTGCGAATAATTATGGCTAAATAACATCCAAAACTCATGTTACTTTAGGTATTAAAGACTCTTCATATCAATTACAAAACGGTACTTCACATCACTTTTCAGCATTCTTTCATAAGCTTTATTGATGTTTTGTATATCAATCATTTCTATGTCAGACACGATGTTATGTTCACCACAAAAGTTCAATAATTCCTGAGTTTCTGCAATGCCGCCAATTACAGAACCGGCAACTGAGCGCCTCCCTCCTATTAAAGGGCGAGAGTTTAGCACACTTTCAAAAGTGCCAAGAAAACCAACTAAAACCAAAGTGCCATTTATTTTAAGTGTTGTCATGTATGGATTAATATCATGTTCATAAGGAACCGTATCAATAATCAGATCAAAACTTCCTTTTGCCGCTTTCATTTCTTCGTTGTTAGTAGAAATGATTACACTGCCGGCACCTAATTTTTTCGCATCTTCTGTTTTTGAAGGAGTTCGGGAAAATAAAGTAACATCTGCTCCTAAGCCTTTGGCTAATTTTATCGCCATGTGGCCGAGGCCTCCTAACCCAATTACCGCCACTTTGCTCCCGGCTCCCACATTCCAATGCCTTAATGGCGACCAAGTTGTAATACCTGCACAAAGCACCGGAGCTACCGCCGCTAAATCTAAATTGTCGGGCACTTTTAATACAAAATGTTCTTCCACTACAATTTTTTCGGAATATCCGCCAAAAGTATGTACTCCTAAATGCTTGTCGTTTCCGTTATAGGTTCCTGTCATTCCTTTCTCGCAGTATTGTTCTAAATCTTGTTCGCAATTGTTACAACTTCTGCAAGAATCTACCATACAACCTACAGCAACGGTATCTCCTACTTTGTGTTTAGTTACTTCGTTTCCTATTTTGGTTACTTTACCCACAATTTCGTGCCCGGGAATTGAAGGATATTTTGTTCCTCCCCAATCGTTTCTGGCAGTATGTAAATCAGAGTGGCAAACACCACAATATAAGATGTCTATTTCTATATCTTTTGGTAAAATGTCTCTTCTTTCAATGGTCATTTCTTTTAAATCGGCATCTTTTGATGGTGTTCCAAATGCCTTTACCTGATATGTGTTCATTTCTTTTGTTTTTTAAAAATTTTATTCATTGTTTTCGCATCAATAGCTGTCATATCTACTAATTTCAAAGATCTAACCATCTTTAAAGTAGAAGTTTTGTAATGCTTAAAATGGGGTGTTTCCAGATGGCTTTTATAAGCTTCTTCATTGGCATAAATCTCTAAAATTTTAATTAGCGTAGAATCTTTTTTGTCAAACATTGGAAAAATGGAAATTACACCCGGCTCTAATCTGATGGAGGCCTCTGCTTCCAATTTCAAAATGTCTTTATATTCTTCTATATATTCAGGATATATTTCAATTTCAGCAATACGAATGATTTGCTTTTGTTGTGCTAAGGCCAAATAATCAAAAACACACAATAAAAGTATTAAAAATAGTTTCATTAATTATTAATTGTTCAAGTAATAAGGGTTGCCGATTACCGCAAAATTCGTTATCGTAATTTATTAAAACTTTGCTAATCTTCAAATTTTATTATAGGCTTAAACTTATGGATGTAAATTTATATATGGTAGAGAGAGGTTACTACTACTTGACCCCAATCAACAACCTCTATTCAGTCGGTATTTTTCTTATCTTCACGGTAGATGGGTGCTTGGAAAACGATTCTCCATTTTGTTACATGAAATTGGACTACAGCATTTTAACCGTTATTGTTTATTGTGCATACAGAAGATGCTCATGCAAATACCCATTAGCTAAAAAATCAATAAAATGAAAAAAAGAAACATCAAAAAAGTAGCAGTTTTGGGTAGTGGGGTAATGGGAAGCCGTATCGCCTGCCTTTTTGCAGGTGTAGGAGTACCCGTTTTACTACTGGATATTCCTGCCGATGGCGATGATAAAAATAAAATTGTAAATGATGCCCTGGCGGCAGCCATAAAATCTAACCCATCCCCCGTATTTACAAAAGATGTAGTAAACAATATCACCACCGGCAATTTTGATGATGATTTAAAAGATATAAATGTTTGTGACTGGATAATTGAAGTGGTGATAGAAAGATTAGATATAAAAAATCAACTATTTGAAAGGGTAGAACAGTTTCGAAAACCCGGCACAATCATTACCTCCAACACATCCGGGATTCCTATTTATTTAATGACCGAAGGGCGTAGCGATGATTTTAAAAAACATTTTTGCGGCACCCATTTTTTTAATCCGCCGCGATATTTGCGTTTATTAGAAATTATTCCCACGCCTGATACAGATGCTTCAGTTGTTGATTTTTTGATGCATTATGGCGATTTGATTCTCGGTAAAACTACCGTGTTGGCAAAGGATACACCGGCGTTTATTGCCAACAGGATCGGTGTTTATAGTATCATGCTTATTTTTTCTTTGATGGATAAGCAGGGTTTAACAATTGATGAAATTGAGGTACTTACCGGCCCTGTGATTGGCCGCCCAAAGTCTGCTACATTTAGAACAGCTGATGTTGTAGGTATTGATACCTTAGTTAAAGTAGCTAATGGCGTGTACGAAAACCGCCCGAATGATGAAGCCAGAGATATATATAAAATACCATCCTGGCTAAATACAATATTGGAAAATAAATGGCTGGGCGATAAAACAGGTCAGGGTTTCTTTAAAAAAATAAAAAACGAAAAAGGAGAGAGCGAAATATTGGCATTGGACTTAAAAGCCATGGAATATCAGCCAAGAACAAGAGCTAAATTCGCCTCGTTAGATGCCGCAAAACCTGTTGAAGATTTACATACTAAAATAAAAATGTTAATAAAAAGCCCCGATAAAGCCGGTGAGTTCTATCGGGCTTTTCATTACGGATTGTTCTCCTATATAAGCCATCGTATTCCCGAGATTAGTGATGAGCTTTTTAGGATTGATGATGCCATGAAAGCCGGTTTTGGATGGGAGATAGGTGCTTTTGAAACCTGGGATTTGTTAGGTGTAGCTAAAACCGTAGATGCCATGAAGGCTGCCGGTTATACGGTAGCGGCATGGGTAGATGAGATGTTGGCATCTGGCAATACCTCTTTTTATAAGATTGATGGAGGTAAAAAATTAGCCTATGATGCAGCAAGTAAATCTTACAAATTATTACCCGGAAGCGATAATTTTATTATACTTAATAATTATGCCGATAAAGTAGTTTGGAAAAACAGCAGTTGTAATTTATTTGATATTGGTAACGATGTGTTGGCCTTGCAATGGAATACCAAAATGGGCACTATTGGCGGCGATGTGTTAACAGGTATTAATACAGCCATCGAAAAAACTGAAAAAGATTTTAAAGGGTTGGTTATTGCCAACGATGGAGCTAATTTTTCTGCAGGTGCCAATATTGGAATGATTTTTATGCTGGCTGCCGAGCAGGAGTATGATGAATTGGATATGGCCATCCGATTATTTCAAAATACAATGATGCGGGTAAGGTATTCTGCCATTCCGGTTATTGTGGCACCTCATGGCCTCGCTTTGGGAGGTGGTTGTGAGCTGAGCCTGCATAGCGATAAGGTTTGCGCAGCAGCAGAAACATATACCGGCTTAGTAGAGTTGGGTGTAGGCGTTATTCCCGGTGGCGGTGGTACCAAGGAATTTGTATTACGCGCTGCTGATGAAATACAAAGTGGCGAGCCGGAAAATATTTCTTTGCAAAACCGGTTTATGACCATTGCAACGGCTAAAGTGGCTACATCGGCACAGGATGCTTTTGCTTTAGGCATTTACCGCAAGGGGCTGGATGCGGTGGTGATGAATTTAGATAGGAGGGTTGCCATAGCGAAACAAAGTGTTTTAAATATGTATGAAAGCGGCTATGTGCAACCGCTGCCTCGTACTAATATAAAAGTTCAGGGGCGTAGTGCTTTAGGAGCTTTACTGGCAGGTATTAACGGAATGCTTACAGCCAGATACGCTACTGAGCATGATGCATTGGTAGCACGTAAACTGGCCTATGTAATGTGCGGTGGCGATTTAAGCGAACCCACTTTAGTGAGTGAACAATATTTACTGGACTTAGAGCGTCAGGCATTTCTTTCGCTTTGTGGTGAGCGCAAAACATTAGAAAGATTGCAGGCTGTAATTAAAACGGGTAAGCCTATAAGAAATTAACAATAGGTTTTAAGTTTTAGACAGTGAACAATATGCTGCTACTAAGGATTTGTGAGGGAAGCATTGCGTGTACAAATTACAGTTGTAAGTGATGAGTTAATCCGCCGCAAAAAACCATCAACTATTAATGATAAATCCTAAATTGCAAATAGCTTAAAGCATAGCACTACAGCAAAAAATAATTATGAATGTACAAATTGAAGCAACTTGGAAAGAGGTATTAAAAGAAGAATTTAGCAAACCCTATTTTTCTAATATTGTAGATCATTTAAAAGCCGAAAAACAATTAAAAAAAGTAATTTATCCCGTAGGAGCCAATATTTTTAATGCTTTTAACACAACCCCTTTTAACAATGTAAAGGTTTTAATTCTGGGTCAGGATCCCTATCATGGTCCCGGTCAGGCTCATGGGCTTTGCTTTTCGGTGCAAAATGGTGTACCGCCGCCACCTTCGTTAGTTAATATTTTTAAAGAACTAAAAACAGATATTGGTATTGACAGACCTGTAAACGGCAATCTTACTCCCTGGGCTGAGCAGGGTGTTTTTTTGTTGAATGCCTCCCTAACCGTTCGCGCGGGAGAGCCTATGAGCCATGCAAAAATTGGCTGGGCAGATTTTACAGACGCCGTTATCAAAAAAATATCAGACGAAAAAAATCATATTGTTTTTATACTTTGGGGTCGGTTTGCGCAGGAAAAAAACAGACTCATCAATCCGCAAAAACATCTGATTTTGGCAGCAGCACACCCATCACCTTTGTCGGCTAATAATGGTTTTTTCGGATGCCGGCACTTTAGTAAAACCAATGAATATCTCATGAGTAAAGGTATTGATCCGGTGGATTGGAAATTATAATTATCATGTATCATTAATAACCTGCCGGTGGTAAATAAAAATTATAATTCATAATAAATGATGCCCGTTTTTTCTGATAATATTGAGTTGCATACCGAAAGGGTTATGCTTAGGATTGTGAAACCAACGGATTATAGCTGTTTTTTACAACTTACACAACAGGATGAGCTTATGTGGGAATTTTTCTCAAAAAACCTCAGCGATGCGCATCAATTAAAAGAATGGCTCAACGAGGCACTCATTGCTTTCGAAAATAATACACGGCTGCCCTTTACGATTATTGATAAAACAACAGGAAAAATTGCAGGTAGCAGTAGCATTGGTAATATTTCCTGGCACGATAAAAGATTGGAAATTGGTTGGAGCTGGTTGGCCCCGGCTTTTAGGGGTACGGGTATAAATAAGAACGCAAAGTATTTATTGATGCAATATGCTTTTGAAGAATGGCTTTTTGAAAGAGTGGAATTTAAAACCGGGGTATATAATTTACGAGCACGTAAAGGACTTGAAAATATAGGCGGCATAGAGGAGGGTGTGTTGAGAGATTATAGCCTTTTATGGAACAAAAAAAGGAGAACCACTGTTTTTTATAGTGTTTTAAAAGATGAATGGCCTAAGCTGAAATCAACTATTTTTGCCCAATTGAAATAAAGACCGTAGCTTCTGCAATAAATCAAATGAAATTTTTAAAAGAAATAGCTGGTAGGGTGTGGGCCACATGGGGGCTTATTACCTTCATCATAACATTCTTAATCGTATTCTTGCCATCCATGTTAGCTTATTTAATTCCCGATCCTAAGGGAACCGGCTATTTTATAAAATTGGCCAAAATGTGGATGCGTGTATGGTTATTTTTAGTGGCATGCCCATTAAAAGTTAGAGGTAAAGAGCAATTTGCTAACGGTAAAACTTATATTGTTACCTGTAATCATAACTCTATATTGGATCCATCACTTTCTTGCCCTTTTATTCCCGGGCCTAATAAAACCATTGCCAAAGATTTTTATGCTAAAATTCCCTTTTTTGGCTGGTATTATGCCAGAGGCGCAGTACTTATAAATAGAAGCAGTGATGATAGCCGTAAAAAGAGCTATGAAAAAATGCGTGCTGTATTGCAAAAGGATATGCATATGAGTATCTATCCGGAGGGTACGCGCAACAGAACGAGTGAGCCATTGAAAAAGTTCTATAGCGGAGCTTTTCATTTGGCCGAGCAAAGCGGACATGATATTATACCGGCGATACTTTTTAATACCAAAAAAGCATTGCCATTTGGCAAGCCGTTTTATTTTTTACCTACTAAGCTGCAAATACATTTTCTGCCTCCCGTAAAAGTTGCCGGTAAAACGGCTAATGAGCTTAAAGATGAAGTACATAAAATAATGAAAGATTATATTATGGCACATCAATAATTTGAGCCACTGTAAAACGATCGGTTTCGGTTTATTTTTAAATCCTGCAAAATACTGGCTTTAGGGCTAATAGTGAAGCTAAAAAATCTATATACACCAATGGGTGATACATTAATTGACATTTGCCAGCAATGCAAGTCTCTGGAAATAGACATTGATACTGTTTGAATTTTACTGGTTGTAAAATCATAACCACCATTCAGGCTTATGTTCCATTTTGGGGTAAGGTTAAAGCTGCCACTAATCATGGTGCTGGATGTAATACGATTTTGCCATTTAGCTTTTGTGCTGTCAAATGCACCGCGGCTATAGCTTAATTGAAAGGAAACATTACTACTCCATTGGGTATTAAAATCAACAAATTCAGCCGGGTTGGTCCTCATATATTCCAAAAGCCGCTGTTGGTCGCCCTGTAACATGGGGTCGTTCAATGCCTCATTAATAGCATCCTGTTTCTTTTTTTCTTTTTCCGGGTCTTTGGGTTTGCTTTGAAAGCTGGTACTCATACTAATATTGGCATTCGTAATTTTTCCAATACCAAATTTATCGCCCTGCCAGGCATATTTGCTGGTAGCCATACCACTTTGGCTTAATACGTAAGGAACCAGCGTAGCTGCCGCATTAATATTTATTTTCTCAAAAAGATTGGTCCTGAAATACATGCTAAAGGGTGCCAGTTTCATAGAGTCGGCAAATAGATTATAAGAGGTGTTAAACCCAAAACCTTCAATCAGCCGTATTTTTTTATATTCTGATTCATCTTCTTTGGTTTTAGCCAATGCCTCAGATACATTAGTAGAATCTGTTAGAAGGTTGGTTGTGAGGGTAGAATCTACAGGGTCAGGTTCACTCTTTTTCTTTTTAACCCTTTTCTTCATTTCAAGATTATTATCAAAGCTAAAATTTAGCCCGCCAAATTTTTTTGATACAAACTGGCTCATCGTTCGGTTAAGGTAGGGCGATTCACTCAGCCGGTTGTATAAAACGGTTGTCCCTGAAGAATCCACTTTAACCGTTCGCCATTCATTTTGAGAAAGGTCTGGGCTGTAACTAAATCCCAGGGTTGGCCGTATAGTATGTCTTATTTGCGAACCGTTCTTAAGCCTGAATTTACCAAATGCGGCGGTATTAAAGCCCAACCCAAAGGAGGCTCTGTGCCTTAGTGCCGGTACTTTTATAAAGTGGGCATAGTTGGTATCCCTGCCTTCTATCTGACCATAAGAAAATTCTGTAACCCTGTCTAAAATATCAAAAGAATAACTAACTGATGGCGATACATTTACTGCCCCTCCTAAAATAGGGGGTAATGAAAGTGTAATAGGAATACTGTTGCTGGCTCCCCAACGGGTAGTATCTAATAAATATTGGCCAAGAGAAACACCCCTTTCCTGACGCACTTTTAGGGTATCGTAAAACGATAGTGTATTTCTAAAACTAAACTGATAACCTACCCCCAACTGCTCATACCATTTTTTACTGCCTACAGCCTCCTTTCTTTCAAAAGGATACAGCGTGTTCATATTAAAAGCAATATTGGGAAAACTAATGGTAGTTACCCTTGAAACGTTTACCTGGTTATGATTGGCACTAATGGAAAGATTAAATGGCCTGTCCTGCCATGTTTTGGAATAGGTGATTGAAGATCCTAAGGAGTTTTGGAAATTTAAATAATTGCTATTAGGGATGTTCTCATTATATTTTGTAGAACTGGCATTTACACTGGCAGAAAAAGAAGTTCCCGGTCTGGATCGTTGGTCAGAGGAGTGACTCCAGTTTAACTGGTAAGTATTTAATTTGAAAAAGTCGGGGTCGCCTTTAAAATTCCGCCGCGTTTGCTGAAAGCCAAAACTGGCACTCCCCTGGTATTTATAGATTTTACGGTAAGTAGGCCGTACATTTACCGCCCAACTGCCATAAGAATACACATTGCCGGTTACTTGTACATCCCAGTAATCATTTATAACATAATAATATCCTAAACCTGAAAGACCCAGCCCCATTTGGTCATTAGTTTCAAATGAGGGAGAAAGAACCCCAGAATGCCTGCCCTGATACAGTGGATAAAATCCAAAAGGCAAATAAATAGGTACCGGTACAGAGTCGAACTCCGGCCTTACGGCTCCTGTTACAGCTAATTTTTTATTAATGATTTTTGCTCTTTTGGCCCTGAACCCAAAATGCGGATGGTCTAAATTACAAGTGGTTAAAAAAGTACCCAGTCCGTACATGGTTCGCTCATCTACTTTTTTTACTATTTGTGAGTGCACAAACATTTCTCCCTGTTGGGTAATGGTGCCTTTAGTCAGCCCTTTTTGGGTTTTAAAATTGTATTCCATAGAGTCCGACTTAAACTCCTGGTCTCCCTGTTTCATTTGAGCGTAATCGCTTAAAGCTCCGGTACTGTCTGTTCCTGCCTTTGCCCTAATCAGGCTTTTGGTTTGGTCAAGTTCTATAGTGGGGGCATTTAGCTCCATATCATCGTAAGTAGTAACGGCCTTGCCGTGTAATACGATGATTTTTTCGTTCACAAAACCTACAATAGAGTCCTCTGCTTGATATTCAATAGGTGCACTTAGTGTATCTTTCGACAATTTTAATGCAAAGGAATCAACAACGGGTAACAGTGTTGTGTCGCCAATTTTTGTAGAATCATTAATGATGGGCAAACTGTCAGCACTGCTTATGGTATCTGTTTTATTGAGGGGAATTGTATCATAGCCGGCCATAACAAAGCCGTTTACCCCTAAAGGAAAATCTTCATTTAAAGGATAGGCAACAACCCCACGAGATGCTGTTATAATAATAATAACAGTTATTAAGGGTACAACAATATAATTTCTTATAAATTTGTGCATCAAATTTGCTCAAAGTAAGCAAATGTATAAATATCGTGTTAAAGATATTGTGAAGTTTAAAACAATTAACAATATTAATCTGTAATAGCAATAAAATTTTGATTGATAATCTGATGAAGCAAGTATTTCTGATTGTGTTATGTGTGGTTGGCGGTTTTTTTTTACAGGCCCAAAATGGCTCGGTAAAAACAATTATTGTAGATGCGGGTCATGGTGGCTCAGACCCCGGAGCCAGGGGTACAAAAACAACTGAGGCTGCTATAACCTTAGAAGTAGGGCGCAAATTGGCAAGGGCTCTTAGAGATAGTTTTCCCGACAAAAAAATTTTAGAAACAAGGACTACTTGGGAACTCCCGGGGAATAATACCAATGCGGTGGCGGCAAACAGGTACCGTGCTAAGTTCGCAAATGAATCGGGAGCTAATCTTTTTATATCCCTGCACTGTAATGCTGCGGGGCGTAAACCAGGTGGGTGGTACACCCAAAAAGTAGTGGGACGACAGGCTAAAACAAGGTATGTGAAAAGAAAAGGCAAAAGGGTAAAACAAACCTATTATGTAAATAAATACGAAAATGTATGGGTTGAAAATACCGCTAAGGGTACAGAAACATTTATTTGGGCAGTTGGAAAAAACGACCAGAAAATCTCTGCCGTTAGTAATAACGAAGATTATTACTCCGAAGAAAGTGAAGATCAAAACGGAGAATTAGAAATGCCCGATCCGAATGACCCTGCCGAAAAAGCAAGAATGCTGCTGTATGCACAACATTATTTTAGGAAAAGCTACTCGTTGGCTACATTAGTTGAAAAAGAATTTATTGCCAATGGCAGGGTAAGCCGGGGTGTGCAACAACGTAACCATAAGGGAATTTGGGTATTGCAAGCTACAGGGATGCCCAGCATATTAATAGAGATGGGCTTTATTAGTAATGATGAGGAACAGGATTATATGATGAGTGGTATTGGCCAGGAAGAAATAGTACGTGGTATTGTTAATGCCGTTAAAAACTATATAGAAAAATACGGACAATGATCCAAATACTTTCTTATGTGAAAGATTGTGTAAAACGCTATTAATCACTCGTGCTATTAAAAAATATCATTTACTTTGCTACCTAAGCAGTTTTTTAGTTGAGGATAATTTATAAGTATCTTAGCTGTATGTATCAATTGGGTTTTCTATTTTAGTAACCCTAATGGAAAAAGCACCTCCGGGTATAGATAATAAAAAACAAAGAAATGAAAATGTCTAATGAATTAAAGGTGGGGTTATTGGCTTTGGCTGCCATTGTGGCTTTAATACTAGGCTTCAGGTTTTTAAAAGGGAAAGATGTGTTTAACCGCACACCTAAAATGTATGCGGTTTTTAATACGGTAGGTGGGCTCGAAAAATCAAATTTTGTAAAAATTAATGGCCTTACCGTGGGTAGTGTGTATAAAATGGAGCCTGCAGACGAAAATCTTAACAATATAAAAGTTACTATCAGTATTTCGGAGGATGTAAATATTCCCACTAACTCGGTAGCTTACATTGCGGGAAGTTTATTAGGCTCGGCTAATGTGGTTATTGAAAAGGGTGATGCTAAAACATTTTTGAAAAATGGCGATAAAATAGCTACACGTGAGGAAGATGGTTTACTCGGAGATCTTACCTCAGAAGCCAAGCCCCTTATGGGAAAGGTAAGAAACGTGGCCGACTCGCTGAATATGCTCTTATCGGGGGTGAATAATACCTTAGATGCTAATACCCGCCGCAATCTGCAAATTACCATTGCAAACCTTAATGCTGCTACAAGCAATTTAAATAATTTATTATCGGCTGCAACACCAGCTCTTACTACTTCCTTACAAAATATGGGTTCTATTACAGGGAATCTTAAAGATCAAAACAGGGAAATAGAAGAAATTTTAGGTAATGCCAATACGTTCAGTAACGACCTGTCTAAGCTGCGCTTGCAGCAAACTATGGATACCCTCAATGCCACTTTATCCGATTTGAGGACTGCCATCAATAAGATGTCCGGTACCGAAGGTACTTTGGGCGCACTTATGAACGACAGGAAGTTGTATGACAAATTAAATGATGTAATGCTAAGTGCCGAAATTTTGCTGGACGACCTTCGTGTACACCCCAAACGGTACGTAAATATTTCAGTTTTCGGTAAAAAAAATAAAGCGGGCGAACTGACGGCTCCGGCCATAAAAGACTCTGTTCCGCAATAGTAAATTATACACAATTGTTACATAATATATTTACTTGTTGTAAAAGCCTGTTTTTAACAGGAATTGCCTTACTGGCTGTAATAGCGGTACAGGGGCAAACCAGCGGCGTTCCTGTAGAAATTATTCATGCCGATAAAATGACTGTAGGTGGTGGCGATAGCAGCAAACTGATTATTTTGGAAGGTAATGTAAAGTTAAAACAAGGTGCTACACTTTTTAATTGCAATAAATGTATTAAAAACGATGAGGCTAATACTTTTGAGGCCTGGGGTAATGTACATATTAACGATTCGGATACCACCCATGTGTATTCCAACCACCTGCGCTATCTTACCGATAAAGAATTAGCCTATTTGGATGGAAACGTAAAACTTACCGATGGTCATACGGTTTTAACCGCCCCCAGTGCCGAGTACAATATGTCCACCAATATAGCTACGTATAAAAACGGCGGGAAAGTAGTAAACAAGCAAACCGTAATTACCAGCCGCGCTGCTAATTATTATACCGATATTAAAGATGTAATTTTTATGCGGGATGTACGGGTAAACGACCCAGGATATAAAATTGTTACCGACTCATTATTATACAATACAAACAGCCAGGTAACGCGGTTTATAGCGCATACTGTAATTACAGATAGTGCTAACAGAAAAATGATTACGAAAGACGGTTATTACAATCTCAAAACCGGCGATGCCGAATTTGGTCAACGCTCTATTGTGAACGATAATAACAAATCTACTATTATTGCAGACTCCCTTGTGCTTACCGAAGAATTTGCACAGGCCAAAGGTAATGCCGTGGCGGTTGACTCTGTTAGAGGAACAATTATTATAGCCGACCTTATTTATCAAAACAGACTTACAGAGGCTGTGCTGGCCACGCAAAACCCGTTAATGATTATTAAGCAGGGCGAAGACTCTATTTACGTAACAGCTGATACTTTATTTTCTGCCAAATTAACTGACTTGTATCACCCCGTTGTACAAAAAGATACGCTGTTATCGTCCGATTCGACCAAGACCAATAATATAGTTGTAGGCGATAATATTTTGTCCAACACCTCCTTAATTGAGGATTCTGTGATGGCAAAAATACCGCAACCGAATATTATTCATACTGCATTGGATAGTGCAAATGTGCAATCAGATTCGGTTAAAGCAGTGGTTAATACAGATGGGTTGTCGGTGAAAAAAGAACCCCAAAAGCAACTTGTTCCTCCTAAGATAGTAGCGGTAGAGAACCGAAAACCCATTACGCCGGCCGGAGAAAACAGTACTTCGAAGAACAATCCTTTGGCCGATAGTACGCGATCGGCTTTGGCTACTATAAAACCGGCACTTAAAGACAGCGCAGCCAAAAACGACAGTACCAACCGTTATTTTGAAGCCTTTCATAATGTGCGAATATTTTCAGACTCTATGCAGGCCGTATCCGATAGTTTGTTTTATTCGTTTAAGGATTCTGTATTCAGGCTCTATCAAAACCCGGTGGCATGGGGGCAGGATAATAATCAGATGACCGGAGATACTTTATTACTGCATACCAAACATAAAAAACCTCATTGGTTTGAAGCCATTGGTAATGGTTTTATGATTAGCCATATAGAAAAGCAAGCATTCAATCAAATAAAGTCCAGCCGTATTGACGGCTATTTCACGGATGGGAGCTTGGATTCTATGCGGGCAAAGGGTTCTGCCGAAGCTATTTATTTCTTACAAGATGATGATAGTGCTTATTCCGGCATTAACAAGTCAACCAGTGACATTATTGATGCCTATTTAAAAAACAAGCGGCTTAACAAAGTGGTGTTACGTGGTGATGCCAAAGGAACCATTTATCCTATTCAACAAAAAAATCCTAAGGAAATGCAGTTGCAGGGCTTTATTTGGCGCGAAGCAGAAAGGCCTAAAACTAAATACGACCTGTTTTAGGCAATTTCCTTTTTTGCAATATACCGTATAGTGGTGTTTTCATATCTTTTTAATAAGTATCTGATTATCATTAAGTAATAGTCTTATTGGTATAGGTTTGATATGCCCGGCTTCAGGAAAAGTTTTCCACATTTCTGCAAAATACATCTGCTTTGTGCGGTTTTATGCGGTAAATAATATAATTTCAACCTTTCTTTAACAAAAACCTATCCGCTTGCTGAAAAAAGAAAGACAGGCTTTTATTTTACACAGACTCAATTTACATAATAAGGTATTGAGTATGGATTTATGCCAGGAAATTGGAGTTTCTGAAGATACGATTCGTAGAGACTTGCAGGAATTGTCAAAAGCTGGCAGGTTAATTAAGGTTCACGGGGGTGCTTTGTCGATGGCTTTTAACGAGGTACAGTTTGCTCCTGTGAATGTTTACTCCCAAACGCAAAAAACGATTATTGCCCAAAAAGCAATTCAGTTACTTAAAAATAATATGTATGTGCTTACAAGTGGCGGTACTACAATATTGGAACTGATTCGTAATCTGCCGGTAGAATTAAAGGCCACCTTTATGACGGGGAGCATTCCCGTAGTAAATGCCTGTATGGCGCATCCCAATATAGATGTGGTTGTGGTAGGCGATAAATTATCTAAAGATTCAAAAATAACTGTTGGTGGCGACGCCATTGAGCAAATCAGCCGTATAAATGCCGATTTGTGTTTTTTAGGAACCAATGCGATTGATGTTATACATGGTATTACCGATAACGATAGGGAAGTGGTGAGGGTAAAAAAAGCGATGGTAGAAACATCTACAGTTGTGGCATGCATGACGATTGCCGAAAAGCTTGAAACCTACCAGCCTGTACAGGTTTGTCCCTTAAAAAAAATTAATTATTTAATTACGGAACTGGATCCGGGTGATGAAAAACTCAGGCCATTTATCGATGCAGGAATAACTGTTTTATAAACCTTCAATTAACAAAAAGAAAAAGTATGAAGAAGCTATTTTTTTTGAGTGTTTCCTTACTGTTGATGAATTGTTTGTTGCCAACACTATATGCGCAAACAAATAATATCAATGGAACGGTAACTGCTACTGACGGTACACCACTTGTGGGTGTAACCGTAACGGTGCTAAATACTACAAGGGCTACTATAACAAATGAACAAGGAGCATTTTCAATACAGGCTGATGATGGACAGGTATTGGAGTTTTCATCCGTAGGGTATCTTACACAAACAAAAGTAGTGAGTGCTTCAAAAATTATATCGGTTATTTTAACGCGTACCGACTCCGATTTGGACGAAGTGGTAGTAGTCGGTTATGGTACACAACGTAAAGGAAACCTTACCGGATCGGTAGTAAATGTAGATGTTGAAAAAACGCTTGGTAGCCGGCCCATTGCCGATGCCGGACGGGGCTTGCAAGGCTTGGTTCCCGGTCTTTCGGTAAGATTACCCGATGGAGAAGTGGGCTCCGACCCGCTAATGCGAATCAGAGGTTTCGTGGGCTCTGTTCAGGGTTCCAGTCAACCTTTAGTTTTAGTTGACAATGTGGAAGTACCCAGTATTCAAATGATTAACCCTAACGATATTGAATCCATTACGGTATTAAAAGATGCGGCCTCTGCATCTATTTATGGAGCTAAAGCCGCATTTGGGGTTATATTAATCACTACAAAAAAGGGGGCTAAAATAGATGGAAATAAACTTACATATTCTAATAATTTTTCCTGGCAAAATCCATTTAAAAAAATTGAAATTGCCGGTATAGACGGTTTGCAATACACGCTGGATGCACATAATAACATGAAAGGCTCCGGGCCCGCCGGTGGTTTTTGGCGTATTAGCGATGAAAGCATTCAACTGGCAAAAGAATGGCAACAGAAATACGGCGGTACGGTTGGCCCCTATGATGAAGTGGTGTATGGCCGAGACTGGTATTTTGACGGATCTGATAAATACGGTATAAGAATATATGATCCGGTAGATGCCATGATTAAGAAAAATGCGTTTACTCAAAACCATAATTTGTCATTGAATGGGAGGTCCGGTAATACTTCCTATAATCTGGGGGTTGGTTATTTTAACCAGCAGGGTATGATGAAGCCGGCACAACACGATGATTATACACGATATACCGCTAACCTTAAAATATCAACTAAGGTGAGCGATTATATTACTATTAGAGGCGGTGCTATGTACACAGATAGAATCAAACGTTATCCCAACTCTTCCACAGGCTTTAATGCAGATCCCTGGTTATACCTGTATCGTTGGAGCCTTTTGTTTCCAACGGCTGTTAAAGAACATGGTGTAGAAACCAGAGACCCGTATTGGGACACCAAAAAAGCACATACCGCTATTGATGGTAGAAAATATATGAACCTGAATTTTGGTACTACCATTGATATCAATAAAAACTGGGATATTATTGCTGATTATGTGTATGATAACAGAATTGAAATTGACAAATCTTCAAAACCTACTTACACAGGTGCCTGGCATTGGTACGCACCGGTAGCCTGGAACGATGAGAATGGTAACAGAATATATGTAGATAGTGCCGGAAATATTACCCAAACCGGTGGTATGCCGGCCTATATGTTTCCGGTAACGGAATATTATGGTAAAAACGATACCTATATTTACCAAAGCACCTGGCAGCAACAACGCCATACTGTTAATGCATACTCAACCTATAGATTAAATGCAGAAAAACATGCTTTTAAATTTATGGCGGGTACTAATTTAGTGGCTTTAAAATGGGACAGCCACTGGTCCAGAGTATCTAATTTAATTAATGAAGAAAATCCGCAATTCAATTACGCCGTAGGTACACAAACCACAGGAGGTAATGCTAATTGGGAATCTTTAATAGGATATTTTGGCAGGATAAACTATGCTTTTGATAATAAATATCTTTTGGAAGGTAACCTGCGTTATGATGCCTCTTCAAAATTCCCGGCTCATTTACGCTGGAATTGGTATCCGTCCTTCTCGGCAGGATGGGTTATTACAAATGAGAATTTTGCATCGGATTGGAAAGACGTGTTGAGCTTTGCCAAATTAAGAGGTTCTTGGGGTTCAATAGGAGATCAGTCAGTGTCAAGCGGCCTATATATTTCTCAATTAGGAGCAGCTACACAAAACTCATGGTTAAATAGTAGTGGCGAACAGTTTTTTCAACTGGGAACACCAACTTCGGTTTCTCAATCAGTTACCTGGCAGGATATTGCTACCTTGGATTTTGGTATTGATTTGAAATTTTTCAAAAATAAATTCGGAATTGTGTTTGATTGGTATGAACGCAATACCAATAATATGTTGATCTCCGGTATAACGCTGCCTGCAACCGCCGGTAAAAGTTCGCCAATAAGTAATTATGGCAATTTAAGAACCCGTGGTTGGGAAATAGCATTAGACTTCAATCATCGATTTGAAAATGGTATAGGTATTAATGCTACTGCTAACTTATCCGATGCAATTACCATGATTACAGGTGCTCCGGATAGAGTAGATGATTATAATAACAGAAAGATTGATAATACCTGGGTTACAGGCAAACGGTATGGCGATATTTATGGCTACGTAACAGACAGGCTCTATCAAAAAGAAGATTTTGTATATGATGGCAGTGGGAATATTGTACAGGAAACTATTATTTGGAACGGTGTATCCAAAGTAACCAATAAGCAGGCAGGCAATAATCCCGTATATCAAACCTATTTTGAAGACGGGAACCAAATCTTATTAATCAGCCCCGGTGATGTAAAATTTGTAGATGTTAATGGCGATGGTTACATTACTCCGGGAAGCGGCACTTTTGGAGACCCCGGGGACAGGGTGGTGATTGGCAATGTTTTGCCTCGTTACGAATACGGTGGCCGCATTGCAATTGATTATAAAGGGTTCGATCTTGCCGTTATTGGTCAGGGTGTTGGTAAAAGAGCAATATGGGGTTCCGGTCAGTTGGCTATTCCCGGCTTCCATGTAAAAGACGGTGCCATGCCACAGGCTATTGCCGAAGATTATTGGAGAGCGGACCGCACCGATGCATTTTATCCCCGCGCCTGGAATTTAGGCGGAAGCAATTCGGGTTTTGTAATGGTGCCGCAAACAAGGTATTTATTGAACATGGCATATTTCAGGATCAAGAATATTACATTGGGATACAATTTATCACCAAAATTGTTGGATAGAATTAAAATAGACCAGGCAAGAATTTACGTTTCCTTCGAAAACTTTATCACTTTTGATAAATTAAGAGGCTTGCCTATTGATCCGGAAGCAATATCTGGGTACTCTATGTTGCCGAGTAGTAATTATAATCTGGGTCGTACCGGTACTTCTAACCCAACATTTAAAATAGCCTCAGTAGGCGTTAATATCTCATTATAATCAAAAACAACCATTATTATGAAATCAATTAAAACATATATCATTCTCATAGTAGCCATTACACTTTTTGGTTGTAAAAAATTTTTAGACAGGCCACCGTTAACAACCGTAACGGATGAAAATGCCTGGACAAGTGAAGATAATTTAAGGCTCTATGTTAATAAGTATTATCCGTCATTTTTTGTAGGGTATAATACAGGGTTCAGCTATTCTCAAACCCCCTTAATGGGTTATACCTTTAGCGATGATATTTTTTATCTCGGAAACCAAAGTAATTTTAACAGGGCTGTACCTAATAGTAGTATTTGGAGCTATACAACTGTTCGATCCATAAATATTATGATTAACAGGATGGAAACCCGTATGACGGGAATATTAGACACAGATGCCTACAACCACTGGATGGGGATTGCCCGTTTTTTCAGGGGATTAGAGTATGCCGATTTAGTGAACCGCTTTGGCGATGTTCCCTATTACGACCATGAAGTAAGTGATGTGGATAATGATGACTTGTATAAACCCCGTACCCCCAGAGATGAAGTAATGGACTCGGTGTACAACGATCTTAAATTTGCTTTAGATAACGTAAGGCTTTCAGACGGTGATCAATTTGTAAACAGATATGTGGTTGCCGGTTTTGTATCAAGGGTTGCGTTGTTCGAAGGTTCCTGGCAAAAATATTATTATAGTAATAATGCCCGTGCCACAAAATTCTTTCAGTTGGCAGAAGAAGCAGGGAACTTCATTATCAGTAGCGGAAAATTTGATATTGTAACAGATTTCAGAACCCTGTTTACATCCAATACGTTAGCCGGTAATAAAGATGTGATCTTATATCGCCATTACGACCCGGCAGTAGGAATTTTACATGCCATCGCATCTAACAACAATTTATCCGAGTCGGTAGCTTTTGGTCCTACAACCGCTTTAATTAAATCTTTTATTTGTATAGACGGTAATGCCTGGGAAAACTCCACCGAAACAGGGGCAACCGATTTTACTTTATCGCAAATGATAAAAACCCGCGATTCCCGCTTAGAAGCTACTTTTTATGATAAACCTAATAATAAAAACCGTTCTTCTTACTGGTATATCAATAAATTTTTACCCAGAAGTGTAGCGGCCATTGTAGAAGCCGGCGGCTCGCCACCCATCGAGTTTACCAGTAGTAAAAACGAAACCGACTATCCGGTGTTCAGGTATGCCGAAGCGTTATTGAACTGGATTGAGGCCAAGGCCGAACTGTCAACCATTGGAGGCCCGGCGGTAACACAAACCGATATTGACAGATCTGTTAATAAAATAAGAAGCCGACCTATTGCAGCCGAAGCTTTAGCCAAGGGTGTGCAACGTACTGATGACCTGTTACTGTCTAATATGCCTAACGATCCGGAAAAAGATGCCGCTGTACCGGCTTTAATTTGGGAAATAAGAAGAGAACGCCGAATGGAATTTGCATTTGAATATTCCCGGTTTGAAGATTTGAAACGCTGGAAAAAACTGGGATATATGGATACCGATGCTAATCCGGATCTCCTTTCAGGCGGCTGGGTAAACTTCTCGTCCGAACTTCCCGGAGAACTATCCAGTGCAAAACAGGGAAAAATTTCGGTGGTTACTATGGCGGGTACTACGGTAGTGTATAATGGTACCAACGGGTCGGCCATGAAAGGTTTTTACAAAGATGTGATAACGAACGGTAGGTTACCATTCTTGAATTTGGTAGGCGTTAATCCGTATTTAGACCCGGTAGGTATTAACCAAATGAATGAGTATGCAGAAAAAGGTTACACCCTTACGCAAACAGAAGGTTGGCCACAGAATTAACCGTAACATATTGTTTAATCAATAAATAAATTAAAATGATAAATAATATTTCAAAAATTTGGATGTTGGTAATAGCCGCAGTACTACTTACGGCCGTTTCCTGCCAAAAAGATTACCCTGAAAATGTGGACTCTCCTTATCAGGTAGTACTGAAATCCATTAAAATTATCAATGCAGGCCAAAATGGCAATACTGTTGTAGATGGCGTGATTGATGAAGTAACCAAAACAGTGAGTTTTCCACGCTTAGATACAATGACCGATTTTTCTAATATAAAATTTGAAGCCACCATGTCAGATGGTGCTACGCTGGATCAAAGTTCTTATGCATTTAATTTTGGAGTAGGAGCATCAGCAAATTCAAGTGTTATAAAAGTAATTAACGATACCAGATTTAGAGAGTATATGGTTACACTGCGCAAGTTGGTGCCGGTTTATGGTGCCGATTTTGGCAAGCCTACAATTTATGATAACACTAATAATGATTTGGGCAACCCGGTTTATCCTTCATTTACATCGCTTTTGACAAGAGGGAGCGGTTTTGATGGAGAAAATGTTTTAATCGTATCGAGAGCTTCATTTTCTGTTCCCAATCCACAGATTTTGAAAGTTTCTGACTTGAGGAATAATGTTGTTACTCCACAGTACCTAAATGTAACCGGCGTTAGCGGCGGTACCTATCCTGTTAATGTGGGTGCCCAAATTAATGGCCATACATATATAGCTAATTTGTCGGGTGGGCAAATATCTCCGTTTAAAATTTATCATTGGACAGACCCCACAGCTGCGCCCGATGTAATTGCTAATTTAAATATAGCGTCCATACCAGGTGCCGGTGTGCGGCATGGGGACAATATGTCGGCTAACTTAGATGCCAACGGTAACGGTTATTTTTATTTTGGTGATAATGCAGTTTCAAAAATTTTAAGATTAAAAGTAACAAACTATACAACGGTTTCCGATCCTACGGTACTAACCAATGCATCGGGTTCCACTTTTGTAATGTCATTTAATCAGGTAGGCAATACAGGCGATTATATTTATACCGGTTATGATGCACCCATCAGGGTAGCCAATGAATCAGCTGCCATATCCTTTGCATTAGCCAGTACAGCAGTACCCCTTCGTGGTTCTGACGCAAGGGTAATTCATTTTAACGGAGAGCGTTATTTAATAATGACCACGGCCGCACGTAGTGGCTCCGATGCTGTTGTTTTATATGTGTATGATATATCAAGGGGTGCCACCACCACCGAAGCCCTGTCTATATTTAATGATAAGGCTGATAAGTCGGCTATTTACAGCTACCCTTTATTAGGGCCTACTAATTCAGCACCCGGAACACAAACAGGATGGCATGTAACAAAGGATGCTAATGGTAAAGATGATAAATTAACACTTTACACAGCATCTGCTGATGCAGGCTTTGTAATCATCGATTTTCCTAAAAAAGTATTAGAAGATTAATATACAGTAACTAAATGAAAACACTTTTTTAAAACTAATATAGAAACAGGTACATGCTACCTGTTTCTTACTAAATAAGCATAAAAGGGTATGGTAAAGAATCTCGGTTATTTTTTAAGTATCACTTGTTTAATTATTTTGCTGAACGCTTGTAGCAAAAAAGGCAGTAATGTGGACGATAATGGCGGCGGCAACGGTACGCCACCTCCTGATCCGGATACTCAAACTATGATCATTCCTAAAAAGGAAATGAGGGCGACGTGGATGGCAACTGTCTGGGGCTTAGACTGGCCACAGGGCGATTACAATGCTACCACACAAAAGCAACAGTATATTGCCTATTTAGATCAGTTTAAACAACTGAATATGAATGCTGTTTTTGTGCAGATAAAAGGTATGGGCGATGCATTTTATAATTCTCCTTACGAACCCTGGAGCGGTAATATCACCGGTACCAGAGGGCAAAATCCCGGTTATGATGTACTACAGTTTATGATTGATGAAGCCCATGCCAGAGAAATTGAGTTTCATGCCTGGATCAACCCTTTTAGAATAGCCACCCGTTCAGGAACAACTGCTTCTTATCCCACATTACATAGTTCTATTGACCCCTCCTGGGTGGTTAGTCATGAAAAATGGCAGATGTATAATCCCGCCATTCCCGGGGCGAGGCAGCGCTTGGCCGATATCGTAAAAGACATCATTACAAAATATGATGTAGATGGCATACACATGGACGACTATTTTTATCCCGACCCGGCCAGTGCCGGTACGCTCGTATCTGACCAGACCGATTATCAGACCTACGGTGCCGGTTATACAACCATTGAGGATTTTAGAAGAGGGAATGTAGATAAAATGATTAAAGCGGTGCATGATGTAATTGTGGCCGATAAACCGGCGGTGGTATTTTCGGTTTCGCCAACCTCCGACTTTGCTTATAATAAAAATACATTGTATGCCGATGTAATGAATTGGAGAGATTGGATAGATGTAATCATACCGCAGATATATCATAACAGTAGTTTTCCCACGCGCCTTAATAACTGGGATGTTTTTAATAACAAGCCCTATTTAATGGTAGGGTATGGGTATTATTTAATGAACAATGCCTCGGAGTTAAGTACACAGTTTTCTTTATCCCGTGCCAAAAAAGCTGTTGCGGGGCATTTATTATATAGTGCTAAGTACTTAAATACAAAGCCGGATCTTACCGTAAAATTAGCCGAGCTGTTTAAAGACCAGGCCATTATTCCGTTTTTGGGCAGGGAGGTGGCAGCTGCACCGGCAGCACCTCAAAATGTACGTATAGAAGGGAATACTTTAAAATGGAATTTTTCAGGCTCTGTAAAATCGGTTGTTTATTATACGGCCAATCTTTCACAGGAAGCTAAAGTTTTGGGTATTTCACCCAATGGTGAGTATAGCATTTCCAATGCAGGGTACTATGCCGTAGCTACGCTTAATGCCGATAATAAGGAAAGTGCCGTTTCAGCTCCGGTAAGAAAATAAATTATTAACTATTTTACGTAATTCAATTTTATGCTGTTTTTTCATTTTTTCTAATAAAAAAAATCGGTTTTTTGCATTTTTATGCAGGGAATTACACTATCTTTAGCATAGCATTAACAAAAAACAGGTCACTTGCTAAAAAAAGAACGTCAGGCATTTATTCTACATCGTCTCAATTTGCACAATAAAGTATTGAGCATGAATCTGTGTAGGGAAATGGGTGTATCAGAAGATACGGTTCGGCGGGATTTACAAGAGCTTTCTGATGTCGGCCGGCTTATAAAAGTACACGGAGGTGCATTGTCAATGGCTTTTAGTGATGTGCAGTTTCCTCCGGTAAATGTGTATGCACAGGCTAATAAATCCATCATTGCAGCAAAAGCCTTAAAACTATTGTCTAATGGCATGTATGTACTTACCAGTGGCGGTACTACAATATTAGAATTGGTTCGTAATTTACCAATAACACTTAAAGCTACATTTATGACAGGTAGTATTCCGGTTATTAATGCCTGTATGAATTATCCTAATATAGAAGTGATAGTGATTGGGGATAAACTATCAAAAGATTCCAGAATTACTATAGGAACTGAAGCCATTGAACAAATAAGCCGGGTAAATGCAGATTTATGTTTTGTAGGAACCAATGCCATAGATGTGGCACACGGTATTACAGA
This sequence comes from Niabella sp., assembly GCA_047975735.1. Lineage (GTDB taxonomy): Bacteria > Bacteroidota > Bacteroidia > Chitinophagales > Chitinophagaceae > Niabella. The sequence goes on along the minus strand of JBKEEB010000042.1, from coordinate 8,877 downwards.
TAATGATAGAGAAGTAGTTCAGGTAAAAAAAGCGATGGTGCAGGCTTCCTCCAAAGTAGCCTGTATGACCATTTCGGAAAAATTAGACACCTACCAGCCTATGCAGGTTTGTGCACTAAACAAAATAGATTACCTCATCACGGAACTGGATCCGGAAGATGAAAAACTCAAGCCGTTTCAAAATGCGGGTATTATCGTTTTATAATTTTTAATTAACAAAATGAAAAGTATGAGAAATGTTTTAAAATCAATTCTTGTCGTTATTTCATTATTTCTATTGTCATCAAATTTAGTGTATGCTCAAACGGTATCGGGAACCGTTTTAGCAGATGATGATGGGACTCCAATGATGGGGGTTACAGTAACTAATGAAAATACAAAAAAGAGAACTTCAACAAATGTATCGGGGTATTATTCTATTGAAGCGGAAAATGGGAATACCCTTGTTTTTACATTTGTGGGATACGCCGCAAAGACAGTTGTTATTGGAAATGACCGGATGATTTCTGTTCGGTTGGTTTCTAATTTAGACAATTTGGAAAATGTAGTAGTAACCGGATACGGGCAAGCAAGAGATAAAAGGACACTCGCTTACCAAGCCCCTTCTGTAGCTGGAGAGGATTTAGCTGGAACTCAGCGTGATAATTTTTTAAATGCATTAGCGGGCAGGGTTCCGGGATTGCAGGTTACCTCAACTTCCGGTTTACCCGGTGCAAGTGCTCAAATAATGTTAAGATCGGGTACTTCAATAGGGGGAAACAATGCGCCTTTATTTATTGTTGATGGGATGCCGGTGTCAGATGGGGGTATTAATCAGGAGGATCTTGCTCAATCTTCAGGAACTGCATTTGCAAACAGGAATAGTGATTATTCTAACAGAATTGCAGATATAAACCCCAACGATATTGAAAGTATTGTTATATTAAAAGGGCCTGAAGCTACTTCGCAATATGGCTCGGATGGAGCAAGTGGTGCCATTGTAATTACTACAAAAAAAGGCATCTCTGGTAAAACTTCAATTACCTACAATAATGCTTTTAGCTTTTCAAATGTATATCGCTACCCCCAATTACAGGATGTTTATACAAGAGGTTCTGATGGAGTGTTTAATCCAGACTCCTATAACACTTCGTATGGATATAGGTTTTTTGGGCCTCGGTATCCTGACAGTACCGTGTTTTATGACAATATGAGAAATTTTTTTGAAACAGGGTTTAGCCAGCGACATAATATTTCTATGACAGCAGGTACCAATCTCTTGAATTATAGATTGTCGGCAAGTTATAATAATACGGGGGGAGTTGTTCCTAATACTAATTACAGAACTTATACCTTTAATCTCGATGCCCAAGCTCAATTACATAAAAGGGTAACACTAAGAAGTAAAGTTAACTATACCAATTTCAATAATGAAAAAGCTACCAAAGGTGCAGGTTCTTATTATGTATTTTTAATGACCTATCCTCGGGATATAGATGCCAGTAATTATATAAATGCCGATGGAACAAGAATGTTATTAAGAAACGCAGGCCCTCAAAGTGAATTAAATAATCCTTTTTGGGATGTAAACAAAAATCGTTCTAATGATAACGGTACCAATGTTCTTGGAAATATTAATCTAGATATAAAGATAGCCAAAGGATTATCAGCTACCGGAATTTTAGGTATTAACCATGTGAATCAATTAGGCTCACTTGTTTATCACCCTTATTCAAGAGAATATTATGCACAAGGGGGACTATTATCAACCTATGAACGTTCAACAAATTCAATAACAGGAACCGGAAGATTAAATTATCATGGAGTAATTGGTAAAAAAATTACTAATGATGCGTATTTGGGAGCCTATTTTGAGGATATGGGAGCAACAATTAATTCCCAAAGAGGAGAGCGGTTTTATGAAGTTGATTTTGTTTCGATTATGAATACAGAACCGACTTCAAGATTGGCAACCTTAACGCAATATAAAATACGAAAAACACGCTATTACGCTGGGTACACATTTGGGTATAATAACTTTTGGTATGTAACATTAACCGGAACAAGAGAGGGTGTTTCAACTTTCATGTCAAAATTTAGGGAAAACCAACCTTTTTTTAGTTTCGGCTCTGTTTCGAGTAGTTTGATATTAAGCGACTTAGATTTTTTAAAAGCGCAAAAAGAATGGTTAAATTTTGCAAAGCTTAGATTCTCTTATGCAACCAGTGGTAAAGGGCCTTATAGCCCATATGTAATCGACCCTGCTTTTAGGTCAGTAACTTCTACCGGTGGTGGTTTTGCCTATGGGGTAACTGGTAATAACTTTGGTTTAAAGCCTGAAATTTCACGAAATATTGAATTGGGAGGTGAAGCACAATTTCTTGATAAAAGACTAAGCATTGATGTTGCTTGGTTTAGAAATGATGTTAATGACAATATTTATGCAACCCGGGTAAGCTATGTCAGCGGTACTATTTTAAGATATGTAAATGGTGGGCAATTAACTGCAAAGGGATGGGAAATTCAATTAAAAGGGCAACCTATTAAAAATAAAAAATATGGTTGGGATATAGTTGTAAATTTTGACAAAGCTAAAACTATTGTTAATGAATTACCGGGAGATCTTCCATTTTATTATGATTCTGATACATGGGTAATGGGGAATGTTCGTTCGCAGGTAGCCGTAGGCCAATCATTAGCAACCCTTTCCGGCTATACATTTGAAAAAAATGATAAAGGGCAGCTTTTGATTAACCCACTTACAGGTTTACCAACGCAGTCCATTGCAACATTTACTCAAATTGGCGATAGGCAACCGGATTATAAAATTGGTATTATTAATAATATTAGCTATGCCAACTGGAATCTATCTTTTAATTTAGATTTACGCAAGGGAGGTGATGTTTTCAATGCTAATGAACTCATGATGACCATTATGGGTATCAGCAAAAGAACACTAGACAGAGAGCAGCCCCGTGTTATTCAAGGAGTATTAAAGGATGGGTTAGAAAATACAGATAATCCGACAGTTAACACAATTGCAGTTACTCCTTATTTTAGAAGTACATATTATAATGGAGTTTTTGCCGAAGCAGACTATATTGAAAAAGTAAATTGGATGCGGATGAGGGATATGACTTTGGCTTACCGATTTGGTACAAAATTGTTACAAAAACAAAAAGTATTTAGGTCAGCATCATTATTTGCTACTGTAACAGATTTGTTTTTAATAACAAACTATTCCGGGATGGATCCCAATACAAACGCCCTAAACTCATCTAATGCAAGAGGTTTTGGAGGTGCAGGAATTGATTATGGCTCTATTCCTTCGCCCAGAACTTACAGTTTTGGGTTAAAAGTTGGTTTTTAAACATTAAATATTTTACAAATGAAAAATATAATATTGGTATTTATAGTTTTACTTATCTCTCTTACAGGTTGTAAGAAATGGTTGGATATAAACTCGGATCCCGATACTCCACAGCAACCTTCAAATGCTTCTGTACTACCACAGTTGTTTGCTGCAATGCCTACCGCCCTGGAGTCTGACGGAGGGCTCTACATAGCTAAGTATATTCAGAACTGGCTTACACATACCGTATCAAACAATAATACTTACGACAGGCTTGGCTACGCTTGGTCGGGAGGTACAATGGCGGCTCACTGGAATATGGTTTATTATACATACGGAAAAAATTTGGAATACATTCTTGAAAACTCTGAAAAACTAAAACAAAATGACTTTAAGGGAGTTGCACTTGCCTTAAAAGCTTGGGCATATCAGGAAAGTACAGATTACCACGAGTATCTTACTTGTTATGGCGCATTCAAAGAAACTCAATTTAAATTTCCATATCAAAATCAAGATACGATTTACACCTTTATTGATTCGCTTTGCCAGGAATCAATAAAATATTTGAATATGGCAATTGGAGATCCTTCAAATACGCTTTCAAGAGGGGATATGGTTTATAATGGCGATATTTTGAAATGGAAAAAATTTGCTTTTGGTATTTTGGCAAGAAATAAAGGGCATTTAATCAATAAATCATTTTATGACCCAGATCTTGTAATTAAATATTGCGATAGTTCATTAGCTGTTGTTGGTGATGATTTCTGTGTTCCTTTCGATGCTACGTTTAATGATAATTCCAATTATTTTGGACCGTATCGGGATAATATGCCATCTTTTAGACAAAGTACATTTATTGTAAGGCTATTAGACGGTACAATATTAGCAGGAGAATCTGCTGCCATAAAAGACCCTAAAAGTATTGATCCCAGAATTGCACATATGCTGTCAGCTTCTCACGATACTACTAATGGTAACGGAGGTTATAGAGGGGTTGAGCCGGGATTAGGTGACCCCTATTCTGCATTGCTGCCTCCTGAAAGTTATTTAGTAAATGGCCAACCGCCTACTTCCGGTTCAGCACGTACTAACTATTTAAATTCCCGAAAAAAAGTAGGTATTGCTTTTGGTGATAGCTTGTATGTTAACCCAAGTAAAGGCGCATTTAGTAATCATGGAAAATATTTATTTAAAAATAAGGCTGTATTCCCTATAATGACAGCAGCAGAAATACAATTTATTAAAGCTGAAGCAGCCTTCAGAAAAGGAGATAAAGCATTAGCATATACAGCGTATAAAAATGGTATTCAATTACATTTTAACTTTATTAACAGGGATTATAGTGGTATAAGAACATCTGCATCGCTTTATAACATTAATCCTATAGCTGCGGCATCAATAACCAAGTACATGACAAGTAAAAATGTAAGCCAACTTTCAGATTCGTTAAAAATATCAGATATAATGCTTCAAAAATATATTGCATTATGGGGTTGGGGTTTCGTAGAAACCTGGTCTGATTTAAGGAAATATAATTATTTAGACCCTACAGATTTAACCTATCAAACAGTATATCCCGGGTTTAACCCACCTACAACATTTTATGATTTGAATAAGAGTTTGCCAGCGCAAAGGGTAAGGCCACACTATACTTCGGAATATACTTATAATATTGAACAAATTGAACGATTCGGCATAAACCAAACCGATTGGCATATTCAGAAAATGTGGTTCGTAACACCATAGTTTTTATAAATAATTAAAAATAAGTTATGAAAATATATAAAGTTCCGCTATTGGCAATAGTTATGATAATGGGTGTTTTATTTGCCTGTAAAAAAAATGTTCTTCGTGTTTCTCCTTTTGATACAGTAGATGGCCGTGCATTAGTGAAAATAAATTATGCATGCCCCTATTATTATAAAACATCAGCACCTGTTGTGCCAAATAGGCTTGTTAAAATTAGGATGAATGGGAACATAGTATCTAATTATCTAACATATACTACGCCATTTCCGGGAGGAGGCCTCAATACAGGAGGGAATAATTATTCAGACTATCTTTCTATGCCCCCCGGTAAAAACACGATTAGTATCATCATTCCTTATATTGGAACAGATAAAGATTCTATCGTATTATATACAACGGAAGTTGATTTAAAGGCAAATTTGTTTCAAACAGTTCATATCTCAGATACATTAGTAGATGCTACTACAAATAATACTAATTTCGTTCTTACAATTGACCCATCGCAAAAGCCTGATTCCGGTTATGTACTATACCGCTTCGTTAATTTAATTCCCAATGCGGGCCCACTTGATTTATATTTTGGGCCAGATAAAATTATTTCGGGAATAGGGTACAAGGAAGCATCTGATACATTTCGTTTACAAGCCGGAAATTCACTTGCTTGGACTTTAAGGAAAAAAGATTCAACTACAACCTTAGGTTCTTCATATACCAGCTCGAGCACTGTAGCAAACCAACGGGTTTTTACAGTTTATGCAAGAGGTTATGACGGGTTGCCTACAAGCGACACAAGATCGCCTAAAGTATCCTTGCTTTATGTAAAGTAATAAAGTAGGCTAATATCTACTAACTATAATCCCTAAAGTTATATGCTTTAGGGATTGATGTTAAAATAAAAGGTTGTTTATCTTTGATAAGGAATATAAAATTTATTTATGAAAAACTTAATATGGTTTTTACTATCATTTTACGCACCTCTATCAAATGCCCAAACTTCGCTGGAACAACTCGTTCCAGAATTTTTACAAAATAATCCACAGGAAAAAATTTTTCTACAAACTGATAAGAACCAATATATAGCAGGCGAGTCAATTTGGATGAAGGCATGGTGTGTATTGGATGGAACTCCCAGCAAATTAAGTAAAATACTGTATATCGATTTGGTAAATGAAAAAGGCTCTGTTGTACTTAAAAAAATGTATGAGTTAGATAGTGGTAGTACCGGGGCAAATTTTGATTTGCCTCCGGAAATTCCAACAGGCAACTATAGCATCAATTCTTATACCTTATGGATGAAAAATTTTCCAAAATTTATTTTTAAAAAAACTATTGCCGTTTTTGGTACTGATTATGCCGAGAAGAAACCACCAGAAAGGAAAAATACTATTGCTTGTAAATTTTTCCCCGAGGGAGGCAATTTAATTGCGGGAGTACCTAATAGAATTGCATTTAAAGCGACAGATGAACAGAATCTACCATTTGATTTCACCGGATTTATTCATGACGCTAATGGCGTTAAGATATCAAATATTTCATCCGTTCATGACGGGATGGGTGTTTTTGAACTTACACCAGAATTAGGTAATTCCTATTCTGCATTTATAAAAAATAAAGATGGTGAAAATTTGATTTTTAAACTACCTGATTTTGTAAATGAAGGAGTAGTAATGAGGATTGAAAATACAAACCCAACTAAACTATTTGTTCTATTAAATCGTTCTGAAAGCAATAAATCAAAGTTCAAAAAAGTAAAATTGCTGGCTCAAATAAACTACTCAGTAGTTTATAAAGCAATTTTAGATTTAGACCAGGGGCAAACAGCCACAGCTATTAATAAAAAAGATTTGCCCGGTGGTATTTTGCATCTTACTTTATTTGATGAGAATGATTTGCCAATATCAGAAAGATTAGCATTTATTGAAAACTATAATATTGCAAAACCACATATTGAATTTATTGAGAAAAATTTTAAGCCAAAAGGCCTAAATAAGGCAGAAATTGATATGCAAAACTTAAATAGTTGTGCTATCTCTATTCAAATATCAAGTTACTTACCCAAAATTTCTGATAATTATTTGTTATATGAAAATATTGCCTCATCATTATTACTTACTTCTGATATTGCGGGGTATATACACAATCCTGGATATTATTTTAAAGACAAAATCCCTCAAACGCTTTCACACCTTGATCTTTTATTAATGACGAATGGTTGGCGTAGGTTTGAATGGAAGGAATTATTGAATAACGTGGTATCTAAAGCACTACTTTACCCGGTTGAATCTTGTATAACAGTACAGGGGAATGCAACTAAAACGAATATGAACCCTGTTGATAACGGCTATTTGTCATTTATTATTAAAGGTGCTGATTCTTCAAAATATTTAGGCCAGGTTAATTTTGACTCAAACGGGGATTTTACTGTAAGAGATATTCATTTTATGAAAGTAGGGGACTTTTTTTATATGGGTACTGATAAAAGCAAAACTACAAAAGTCGTTAATGTTAAAATTAAACAAAACTATATTGACAGTTTAAAAATATCGCCGATGCTTCCTCAAGTTGGATATAATTTGGTGAATTTTAAAAATAACACAGATGTTTTTTCAAAAAATGAAATTGATGTTCTTAATACCAGTAGAATAAAAATGCTAGAAAATGTAACGGTTTCGGGGAAAAAACTAAGACCCGAAGAAAAATTGAATCAGGAGTATGCAACTGGACAGTTTAGGGCATTACAAGGATATGTGATAGATGTTTCACAACAGAGTGAAGGTAAAACAATATGGCAAATTATTCAGCAATCTGTACCGGGTATTTATACTGAGCCCAATCCCGAAAATCCATTAGACCCTTATGTTTCATTTGGAAGATTTAATGCTATTTCTTCTGGTTCAAATAATATGGAACAGGAAGATGGTTTAATCGTAGATCAATCAGGGGTAACTTATTTTCTTAATGAAGTGAATGTTTCTAAAGATATAATTAACAATTTGTTTACAGAAGATGTTGCGATGATAAAAGTTCTCAAAAACGAAGCTGGAGCTGTAGGGGCACAAAGAGGTGCCATTGCTATTTATACAAAAACAGGTGTAAACAACGGGCGCGCTGCATTTGAAAAAGGCTACGATATGATAAAGATGAGTGGTTATTCTGTAGTGAAGAAGTTTTATGAGCCAGAATTTGTATATGACCCTTCAAAGAAAAATTGGGAGGATAATAGAAGGCTTTTATATTGGAATGGTAATATTAATACTGCTACTCGCAATCTTAATTTTCAATTCTACAACAATGACTTTGGAAAACAATTTCAAATCATCCTACAAGGGATAGATCAAAATGGGGAACTAATTTTCTCATCCCAAATTGTTGAATGACTTTAGTTAAATTAGAATAATTCGTTTTTCTGCGTTTTCCTGCGGAAAATTTATACTATCTTTAGCATAGCATTAACAAAAAACAGGTCACTTGCTTAAGAAAGAACGTCAGGCATTTATTCTGCACCGTCTCAATTTGCACAATAAAGTATTGAGCATGGACTTGTGCAGGGAGATAGGTGTATCAGAAGATACTATACGCAGGGATTTACAAGAGCTCTCAGATGCTGGTCGTTTACTTAAAGTACATGGCGGCGCATTATCAATGGCCTTTAGTGATGTGCAATTTCCCCCGGTAAATGTGTATGCACAGGCTAATAAATCCATCATTGCAGCAAAAGCCTTAAAACTAACGTGAGTTCGATAAGTAAATTAAAGAAATTCAGGTAGTTATTACTGGAAAAACAAAAGTTCAGCTTT
>JBKEEB010000033.1:0-11780 GCA_047975735.1 Niabella sp. | reverse complement strand
TTAACGTGAGTTCGATAAGTAAATTAAAGAAATTCAGGTAGTTATTACTGGAAAAACAAAAGTTCAGCTTTAAATTTGTGATGTAAACAAAAAACACAATCTAAATGCTGAACTAATGACAGGTATAAAGTTAGTAGAAATTTTCGTTCAGTGCGATGATTTCTATAAGGAATTTGAAAAATTCCTACAGGCTAAGGGGCTTGAGTGCCCTTTAAAAAAAACTCGCCTCTAAAAAGTGCAGCATGTCTCCATCGGAGATAATGAGCCTTGTTATTTTTTACCATTTGTCGGGTTTTAAATGTTTCAAATATTTTTATTGTCAGGGTATTTTAGGGCATTGGAAAAGTTATTTTCCGGAAGCTGTTTCCTACAATCGTTTTATAGAATTGAAAAAGCATGTTAATATGGCCTTGTACTTTTTCATTCACTGGCAAGGCCTTGGCAAACAAACCGGGAGTGGTTACATTGATTCCACAAAGTTAGCCGTATGCGATAATCACCGCATACACAGCCATAAGGTGTTCAGGAATATTGCGGCAAGAGGTAAAACCTCCACAGGTTGGTTTTATGGCCTGAAATTGCATTTGGTTATCAATGATTTGGAAGAATTGATGGCCGTTAGTTTCACAGCTGGTAATGTAAGCGATAATAATGAAGCTGTTGTACAACAACTGTGTAATAACTTGGAAGCAGGCACTACCGTATATGGCGATGCGGGGTATATCTCTCAAAAACTGTTCGAAAATTTATTGGAACAAGGTGTTAAACTTATCACTAAAATACGGCGCAATATGAAAAACAAACTTCTTTCCGTAAAAGAAAAATTCATGCTAAAACGAAGGGCTTTAGTAGAAACGGTCATTGATTTGTTAAAAGATATTCAAGATCTGTGGCATACCCGACACAGAAGTATTGACAACGGCTTTAACAATATGCTTGCCTGTTTGGCTGCATATAACTTTAGAGAGAGTAAGCCTACTTTCAAATCTCACAAAAGAAATTTTTGGATGAGTTTAGCTACATAAGCTTGTCGAACTCACGTTAAAATAGTAGGCGTTATATCAGAATAATTAATTCAGAAAATACATAAAAAATCCGCAGTTATTTAGCTGCGGATTTTCTTTTAGTAAGTATAAAATTATTTCACCAATTTCAATTCTTTAATAATATTAGTAGCGCCGCCTAATTTATCAATACACCATAATACATAGCGAATATCAACATTAATAGTGCGGTTCAAATCTTTATCAAAAGCCAGTTTATGACTAAGTGCTTCGTAATTACCGTCAAAAGCCAAACCAAGAAGTTCTCCTTTACCGTTAATTACCGGAGAGCCGGAATTACCGCCCGTAATATCATTGGTTGTAATAAATCCAACAACTAAATCTTTACGTACCGGATCGGCGTACTGGCCAAAATCTTTATTTTTCAATAGTTCTACCTGTTTTTCCGGCAAATCAAATTCATAATCTCCCGGTTTATATTTTTCCAATATACCTTTTGATGTTGTTACATAATCATAAAAAACAGCATCTCTGGGTTTATAAGGTTTTACCTGTCCGTAACTTACACGCATGGTAAATGTTGCATCTGGGTACATCTTAGCGGCTTTAGCCGGGTTCATAGCCATAACACCCTTTAGGTATAAGCGGCCATAATCATTGTTGGCGGTATTAAAAGCTCTGTTTATAGGAAGATATTTGCTAAGGTAGTTTGATAAGAATGCCTGTGCGTGTGCGGCGGCAGGGTCTCCGTCAATTTTTTCAACAGTTGGATTTTCAATAAACGCTTTCCAACGGTCATCGTTAAAAATTATGGTATTGTTAAATACATTGGCGGCATATTTTTTATAGGTTTCTTCTTTATTTAAATCGCCATATTGGGTTTGGAGATTGTTGTAAAACTCAGTAGGCTGCTGGTCTTTATCTATGTTATCATAAAACATTTTTGTAGCAGCGGCTAATATTTTCTCGTCAGAGGGTTTATCTTCTCCTTCCAAAAAACCGGTTCTTCTTTTATTAATATCATCAATAGCCGATTGAATTTTTTCTTTAGAAGCACCATCTTGTAATTGCTTTTTAATTTGTTCTAAAGAAGATGCAAAGCCAATTAAGGGCGAACCAAAAACGCCTTCGTTTAAATATACCCGGCTTTTGGCATAAGGCCTCCATTTATCATAGGCGGCCTTCCAATCTTTAAAAATATTTTCATATTCCGGCTTACCATTTGCCCACTGCTGAAATTTTTCTTCGGCAGCCTTTTTTTGGCCATACACATCATACTTTAAAAGTTGCTTAGTTTCCCCGTCAAAAAACTTCCAATAATTGGCAATACCGGCGTAGCTTGATGCTAATTTAAGTTTTACAGCCGGATCTTTTTTCATTTGTTCAAACATATACTTCAACCGCATATCTCTTAACTCAACCAATGTGGGGTTGTTAATATCGGTTGCTAATTTTATTCCGTAAGAGGATTCGTAACGATTGGTTCCTCCCGGGTAACCCCATATCATGGCAAAATCGCCTTCTTTAACACCTTTTAAAGAAACGGGTAAATACCATTTGGGTTTTAAAGGCACATTAGTGGGGTCGTAATTAGCCGGTTTGTTTTGTTGATTGGCATATACGCGAAAAACAGAAAAATCTCCTGTGTGACGTGGCCATTCCCAATTATCGGTATCACCGCCAAATTTTCCCACGCTTTCGGGAGGTGTTCCTACCAAGCGAATGTCCTTATAAGTTTCATAAACAAAAACCAAAAACTGATTGCCTTTAAAAACAGGGCTAACACGCGCCGAAATACTTTTATCGGGGTTGCTGTACCGGTTGTTAATAGCTGTAATAATTTCGGTTTGCTTATTTACCCTTTCCTCTCCGGAAAGGCTTCCAAGCCCGGCCATCACTTCTTTGGTAACATCTTCAATTTTTAAAAGAAACTGAACCGTAAGGTTAGTTTTTATTTCTTCGCTTTTATTCTTAGCATAAAAACCATCACGTAAATAGTTGTGATCCATTGTACTGGCAGCAGCAATAGCACCGTATCCACAATGGTGATTGGTAAAAATTAAACCTTCGGGACTTACAATTTCGCCGGTACAACCTCCTCCAAAAATTATAATAGCATCTTTTAACGAGTTTTTGTTGATACTGTATAATTGCTCAGAGGTGAGTTTTAGACCCTTTTTAACCATGTCGGCATATACCTGTTTACCCAATAAATTAGGCAGCCACATACCCTCATCGGCAAAGGATTTAAAGCTGAGTGACAATAATAGAAGAAAGAATAATAATATTTTTTTCATAAAACAAATAACTTAAAAGTTTAAAACAAATAATCTTAGCAAATATAACATACCTGATATACAAGTACGCAAATGTTGGGATAAATGGCAAATAAGAAAAACAAGCGGGGAAAAAAAATGCGAGATTTTGCGGTTTTTTGAGAAATAATGCCGAATTTTAAAACATCACAACCTTCAAATGAAAAATTATATCATCCGCATATTTATTATAAGTGCTGTTATTTTTTTAATAGATGGATGTTCTAAAAAAGATGCGCCTGCTCCAACACCATCTCCAACACCGGGGTGTACCGTAAACCGGCTACCCCAAAGTAATATTGTTGTAAATAACAGAAGCGTTAAATTAAGTTGGTCAAAAACAACCAATGCCAGTAAATACGATGTTTATATAGATACGGTTCCCAACCCCACAAAACTGGGTGCCGAAAATGTTACAGATACTTCTTATAGTTATACATTGCCCTACTCAGAAAAACATAATTACTATTGGTATGTGGTACCTAAAAATCAATCAGGAACAAAAGGTTGTGCTTCTTCAATTACAGCTTTTAAATATGGAACCATACCAACAGGAACCACCAATATTAGCCCTGCAACCGGAGCCACAACAGCCGGAGGAACCATTGAGTTTAAATGGGCCAAAGTTTTTGATGCTACTGCCTATGATTTGTATTTTGGAACCACCAAAGAAAATGCAACCAAAGTAGCGGCCGATATTAATGACACAACGTATAGTTATACAGCATCGGCAATTACACAAACCACCACCTGTTATTGGTATGTAATTCCCAAAAATAATTTGGGTGCTGCTACGGGAGCTATGGCTACGGCTACCGCTTTTTCCAGATTGTTTATTAAAAACCCAAATCCGTTATCATTCTCTATCATCTCTTATTTTCCTTCTTATAGAACAGTTGCGGAATACCCCAACAGCATGTTTAAAATGTGCGATGTAATGATATACGCTTTTGCAGGCGTAAACGGTTCGGGAACTATAACAATAAATAATGTAGCTAATTTTGATTTGTTATATCAAAAGGCCAAAGCCAATGGCAGCAAGGTTTTTATTAGTGTAAATGATGCTACAAATTTTAAAACAGCAGTTGCAACTGAAGCCGGAAGGACTCGGTTGGCAAAGGATATTATGGTTAAAGTAAGGCAATACCAGCTTGATGGCGTGGATATTGATTGGGAGTATCCAAAAACATCAGATGGTACAGATGTTACTTTTGCCGCTTTTATGAAAGAGCTTTCAGATTCATTACATGTGGATGGTAAATATTATTTGTCGGCGGCTATTACACCGGGCATCTATGCCGGTAGTATTAGAGATGGTATTAAAACAGAACTGTTTGATTATGTAGATCTTTTTAACGTAATGGCCTATGATGATTTTACAACAGACCCGGCTTATCCGTACAAAAATCACAGCTCTATGGCTACCGCCAATACCAGTTTAAACTACTGGTTAAATACACGGGCGATGCCCAAGGAAAAACTCATACTGGGTATTCCTGCTTATGGTCGCAATTCAGGAGCATCACAAATAACGGCATCGTATAAAACCATTTTACAAAGCGGCACCCAGTTAGGTCCCGTACCCATCTATCAGTCAGACTCGGCACGCCTTACAACCGGTGGCGGGGTTACCTATACTACTTATTATAACGGAACCATAACCACAGCGGCAAAAACCACAGCGGCACAGTCAAGGTGTAATGGCGTGTTTTTCTGGGAAATGGGGCACGATGCTAATGACCAGTATTCCATCATCAAAGCAGCGGCAGATGCAATAGGAAAATCGTACTAAAGGCCAAAGAACTAAATACTATTAGTAGAAAGAATAGAACTTTTTATACGAAACATATTTATAAAACATACCAATGATACTTCGTATAATGCTCCCGAAAACATTCGGGACGATAGTCGTTTAGACCAATTACATTGGTCTATTACGAATATCCAATCGGTATTAACTATCACAAAATTGTTCTATTTGCGTAAGGGAAGATATAAGCGGGTATAAGAACATTGTTTGTTCTTACGATTAATATATCTTCGCGTTTCCAAAAAAAATTGAATGGCCAGTTTACCATCATCAAAAAACCTTCTTGTAAAAAAGTCCTTATTACCAAACGCCGGTAATGGCTTGTTTACCAAAATTAATCTTAACAAAGGAGCTGTTGTTACCGAATATAAGGGGCGCAGAAGAACCTGGGCACAGGTAGAGGACGATGTGGACAATGGTTATATTTATCATATTGATGATGATAATGTAATTGATGCAGCAAAATCCGTTAATACATTTGGCCGTTATGCCAACGATGCTGCCGGATTACAAAAAGTAGAAGGCCTTCGCAATAATGCCGAGTATTTTGAAGATGATAACAGGGTTTTTATACGAACAACCAAAAGTGTAATAGCCGGTGCAGAAATTCTTGTTGCTTACGGAAAACCATATTGGAAGCAAGTGCGGGAAAACATGGAAGAGGATAGAAAAAACAAGAAGCAATCTTCTTAGCTAAATAATTATTTTTATCAGGCAACTTACAAAAGCAAATAATTTATGAGCAACGAAAGAACAGAAATTTCTACAATGGGAGAGTTTGGTCTTATTGAACATCTTACAAAAAATATAGAATTGCAAAACGCCTCATCCTTGCTGGGCGTTGGCGATGATGCTGCTGTGATGGATGCTTTTGGAAAACAAACCGTGGTAACAACCGATCTTTTATTAGAAGGGGTACATTTTGACTTGATTTATACGCCACTAAAACACCTCGGATATAAATCGGTTGTGGTTAATGTAAGTGATGTGTATGCTATGAATGCGATACCCACCCAAATAACGATGAGCATTGGCATTAGTAATAAATTTAGTGTGGAGGCTATTAGTGAGTTTTATGAAGGCGTATATGCTGCTTGCAATTATTATGGGGTAGATTTGGTTGGAGGTGATACAACCACATCTCAAACCGGATTTGTAATATCTGTAACTGCTATTGGAGAAGTAGCTCCTGATAAATTTGTAAAAAGAAGCACAGCCCAAAAAGGTGATTTGCTTTGCGTAAGCGGTGATTTGGGTGCTGCTTATCTTGGGTTATTATTTTTAGAAAGAGAGAAAAAAATATTTTTAGAAAGCCCGCAAGTGCAGCCAGACTTAGAAAACGAACAATATGTTGTGGGTAGATTTTTAAAGCCCGAGGCCAGAAAAGACGTTATAGAATATTTTGCCGAAAAAGAAATACAACCTACGGCCATGATGGACATTAGTGATGGTTTAAGTTCTGAGATTTTACATATATGTAACCAAAGCAAGGTGGGTTGTGTTTTATACGAAGAAAAAATACCTATTGCCGAAGAAGCAAAGCTTGCCGCATTTAAATTTGAAATAGATCCAACAGCCTGCGCACTTAGCGGCGGCGAGGATTATGAACTTTTATTTACAGTACAGCAAAGCGATTACGACAAAATAAAAGATAACACATCTATTAGTACAATTGGTTATATAACAGCCGCAGACGAAGGCTCGCATATTATTACCAAAGGAGGCAGCCGGCATCAAATTGCAGCACAAGGCTGGAACCCACTACGTTAATCAATATGAACCGGATTTTGGATTTCATCATAACAACACTTTTCTTGTGTGGCTTTCTTATACTAACATCTTGCACCAGCAGTAAAAAAGTATTTGATCCTTATAAAAAATTCAGCGCACAACAATTACAGGAAGATTATACCATATACCGGAATATTTTAGAAGAAAGACACCCCTCATTATACTGGTACACACCCAAAACCCTGATGGATAAAGCATTTGATAATGCAAAAGAACAACTAAATGATAGTTTAACAGAATATGAGTTTCGCAAAGTATTAATTAGGGTAAATACGCAAATTCAATGTGGGCACACCTCTGTAAAGGCCTCAAAAAAATACCTGAAATATATTGATACAGTTAAGGCAAAAACTCAATTTCCTTTATATGTAAAAGTGTGGAAGGACACAATAGTGGTGGTTCATAATATTTATAAAAACGATACAATGCTGGTTAGAGGAACTATAATAGATTCCCTAAATGGCATAGCAACAAAAGCACTGTTAGATACCATGTACCACTATATAACCGCTGATGGTAATAACAGCGTTGCTAAAAACCAAACCCTTAGTACCGGCACCTGGTTGGGCTCTTTATACACATCACTTTATGGGTGGAAACAAAAATATTATATAGCGTATCATAAACTTGGCGATACAATTGTGCATACTGTTTTACAACCCGTAAAAACACCGGCAGATACTGTAACTAAAAAGGGAAAAACAACTATAGTAAAAAAAGCGAAAAAAAATAAAAAAGAAGCGATTCAAAAAGCCCGCCATCTTACGTTTGATGAAGATGGAGCCACGGCTTTTATGGAGTTGAACAGTTTTTCAGAAAAACTGCAAATAAAAAAATTTTTTCGTAACAGCTTCAGACAATTAAAAAAACACGATGTACAAAACCTGATAATTGATTTAAGGAGAAATAGTGGCGGAAGGGTAAGTAATTCAAACCTGCTTACCAAATACTTAGTTCAAAAACCTTTTAAGTTGTCCGATTCGTTGTATGCAAAAACCCGGAAAAGTAATTACGGAAGGTATATTGAGCATGATAAAGCCTCGCGATTGGCAATGGTTTTTTTAACCCGAAAAGAAGAAAGTCGTTATCATTTCAGGTATTATGAAAAACACTTTTTTAAACCAAGACAGAAAAACCATTTTAGCGGGAATGTGTATATTTTAAGTGGCGGTAATTCTTTTTCGGCCTCCACATTAGTAATGAGTGTATTAAAACCTCAGGAAAATGTAACCATTGTTGGCGAACCAAGTGGCGGTGCTGCTTATGGCAACACGGCATGGTTTATACCAGAAGTAACCTTACCCAACACAAAAGTTCGTTTAAGACTACCGCTTTTCAGACTGGTAATCAATAAAGAATTGCCGCATAACGGACAAGGCGTATTACCAGAGATTTATGTGGGTCCTGATATAGAAAATATTATAAAGGGAACGGATTATAAAATGGAAAAAGTAAAAGAAATCATTCACACATTAGAAAACAAAACGAAAGAAACTTTGTAATTATTTTTTAACGGCTTTTAATAAAACATTAAACCCTTATTGCAATAACTTCTGTAACTTTATTTTATGCAAACAAACTTACTTTTTGTTTACGGATCTCTGCTAAGCGGCTTTAAAAGCACTGCTTACGAATACCTGTCTCGATATTTTAATTTTTTGGGATCGGCTACAGTAAAAGGCACGATGTACGATTTAGGCGAGTATCCGGTAGTGGTTCATCAGGATACCGGCAGGGAAATAAAAGGAGAACTATATCAAATAATTCATGACCGTGAATTTTCGTATGCCATGGCTCAGTTAGATGATTATGAAGGCCTTTATCCCGAAGAAGGGGAAGATGTGAATTATGAACGCGAAGCGGTTGATGTTACGGTAAATGGAGAAGTTATGACAGCCTGGGTATATTGGTATAATAAAGATGTAAGTGGATTTCCTATAGTTGAACACGGCGATATGTTAGCCTATGCACAAGGGAAAAAATAATAAGTACAGACGAAAAAAGCATAATGAAAATTGCAATAATTGCCGGGGATTCTTTTTTTAAAACATCAGCTTATTATATTACAAAACTTATAGCAGCACACAACCATCCTAATAAACCAAATTTTATTTTATTTGATAAAACACCCAATACCCAACATCACCTTTCAATACCAACAATTATTGCCAAGCACCCGCTGCAGGGAATTTTACCGGAAAAAATACTACAACAAAGCCAACTTGTAAAACTCTTAAAAAAACAAAACATTCAAAAAGTAATTGTTTTTGATGAGCAGGATTTCATTAAAACCACCATTCCGCAAGTACTTATTAAAAATAGTTTGATTGCTGATGAAAAGCATACAAAACAAATAACCAATTGTACGCAGGTTATAACTTTTTTACAAAAACTTCCCGAAGCCTATCTGGCAAAACAAACAATTACATTCCCGGTAATTCAAAATTCGGAAAAGCCGTTTACTGTGGAGGAAAAAGCAGCAGCCAGACAAGAGTTTGCTGACGGAACACCGTATTTTGTATTGGCAGATTTTATTACAACAAAGGATGTTTTTTTTAACGCCCTCAAAGCTTTTTCTGTGTTTAAAAAAATGCAGCAAAGTAGTTGGAGGCTGGTATTGCTACTCCGTTCAAAGCTTAGTACAAAAGAAAAAGAAATGATACTGCAACCGTTAGCCGGATTTAAATACAGAAAGGATGTATCCATCATTAATGAAGAAAACGAGCAGGTGGTTTTAAAAGCTATTGCCGGTTCCTATGCGCTTATTAGTATGGATGAAAACGCTGGCGGCTATCCGCATACAATAGAGGCTATGGCTACAGCAATACCTGTTATTGCGGCACCTTTAGGAATTATGGAACCTTATAAAGATGCAGCTCTTGCAGCAGAAAATAACAAACCCGAAAGTATTGCCGCACAAATGATGTACTTGTATAAAAGTGAAACTCTTAGAAGCCGGCTTTCAACAAAAGCAACAGCGTTATCAAACAAGTTGAACACCGAAAAGCCTTTGCAAACTTTAATTGAGTTGTTATTACAACCATAAAGCCTTGCAATGTATATAAACGATGTGTTTGTACACGATATTTTGATTGCTTATTTTTGCCATCTGATAATTTTGAAAATAAAAAATTTACAATGAAAAAATCTACTATAACAATAGATGTGCAAATGGATGAAAACCGCTTTCCCGATGCTATTGAATGGAGTGCAACGGACAGCACCATTCAAAATGTTCAAAAAGCCAAAGCCATGATTTTGGCTTTCTGGAATGGTGAAGAAAAAGAAGCGTTGCGGATTGATTTGTGGACACAAAAAATGATGGTGGACGAAATGGCCGATTTTTTTTATCAAACATTAGTTACAATGGCCGATACATACGGGCGTGCAACACGCTATACCGATCAGGTGGAGGAGATGAAAAACTTTGCCAAAGAATTTTATAAAAAGTTTCAATCCAAACAATTAGAAGATAATAAAGCCGGATAAAACAATTTTTATTTAAGTACAAAAGTAAACACTATGTCATTAGAGCAAACCATCAACAACGATATTAAAACCGCCATGCTGGCAAAAAACGAAGTAGCACTAAGAAGTCTGCGTGCCGTAAAAGCAGCAATACTTTTGGCTAAAACAGCTGCAGGTGCTAAAGAAACAATGAGTGAAGACGAGGAAATAAAGCTGCTTCAAAAATTAGTGAAACAAAGAAAAGATTCTTTGGAAATTTTTGAAAACCAAAACCGGGCAGAGCTTGCTGCCAAAGAAAAGGAAGAGATTGAAGTAATAGAGAAATATTTGCCGGCACAATTATCGGCAGATGAGCTAAAAGAAATTATTAAAAGCATTATTACAGATACAGGTGCTTCCTCTACTGCAGATATGGGAAAAGTTATGGCGGCCGCATCAAAACAGCTCGCCGGTAAAGCCGATGGTAAAACCATATCGGGAATAGTAAAAGAACTGCTTTCTAAATAATGTTTATTGACATTATCTGTATCATATTAGTAGTAGCCGCAGTGTGGAAGGGGTTTAGGCTGGGTTTAATAGTTGGTGTTTTTACATATCTGTCATATATCATTGGCTTGGCTGCTGCCCTAAAATTATCGGTAGTGGCGGCATCTCACATTAAAAATGTAGTAAGTGTTTCCGATAAATGGATGCCGTTTTTATCTTTTTTATTGGTATTTGTTTTGTTTGTTTTCGTAGTGAGGTGGTTGGGGAAATTATTACAGGCTTTTTTTCAAAAAATAATGCTGGGCTGGTTAAACCGGTTGGGCGGCGCAGTATTATTTACGTTATTATACCTTTCCATTTTTGGTGTATTTTTATTTTATATTACGCAAATGCATTTAATAAAGTCCGAAACACTGGAAAAGTCAGTTACATTTGAAGTAATAAAAAAAGTAGGCGTTTTTGCAATTGATAGTGTTGGATATATTGTTCCCGGATTTAAAAACCTATTTGAACAGTTAGAAATATTTTTTGCTAAGATGGCTGAAAGTACTACAGCATAATATAGCCGCAACCCAATGTGATACTTTAATTTTGCAACCGTGGATTATATTAAAGAATACCGAAAATTTGTAAACGGGTATAATTTTTCTTATGCTCTTCGCGTAACAGTAGCTACCACATTACCGGCAATTGTCTTTTCTTATTTTAATCTTTTTCACATAGGTTTAGTGGCTTCTATGGGAGCCATGACGGTAAGCAATGCTGATGTACCGGGTCCCATGCATAGGCGTTTTAATGCAATGGCAGCAACACTAATCCTTAATTTTTGTATAGCCCTACTTACGGGGTATAGCAGCTCCAACCCTGTATTGGTAACTATACTTATAGCCGTACTTTGTTTTGCAC
>JBKEEB010000131.1:0-10443 GCA_047975735.1 Niabella sp. | reverse complement strand
TTGAAACAACTTTTTCAACTGCAGGCTGATGCTGCAGGAATACCTTTAGAAACGGTATATGAAAGAGCAAAAGCAACCATTCCCATGAAACGCTTAGGCACTCCGCAGGAAATGGCCAACCTAATTACCTTTCTTGCTTCGGAGCAAGCATCGTATATTACCGGAACCAATATTGCTATTGATGGTGGCTTGATAAGGAGTTTGTAATGGGTATTAAATATTTCCCTATTTATGCCTGTTTCCCGGTTTTTTATAGTATGTTTTCTTTTTACGCGAATTTCTAAAACCGGGGTTATATGCAGGCTGTGCTCCTAATTGTTGGGGAATTGTTCCCTTATGAATATTTTTTCCAATCAGTTTTTCAATGGCCTGAAATTTTCGTTGGTCTTTTTGGTTAACTAATGTAAAAGCACTACCATCTGCCGCAGCACGGGCTGTTCTTCCTATCCGGTGTACATAATCTTCACCGTCGTGCGGCACATCAAAATTAATAATCAGGTCAATATTATCAATATCTATGCCCCTGCTTAAAATATCGGTAGCAACCAATACCCTAATACGGCCACTTTTAAATTTCAACAAAGTATCTTCCCGTTGTTCCTGGTCTAAATCGCTATGTATTTCTCCGGCTTGAATACCGTTTTTCCGTAAATCCTTAGCAAGCTGTTTTACACTTAATTTACTACTGCAAAATATCAATACCGATTTATAATTTTCTCCTTTCAGTATATGTTGAATCAGTGGTATTTTCTGCTCGTCATATACCATAAAAGCCGCCTGAACAATTTTTTCGGGGGGCTTGCTCATTTCAATATTAATTTCCACAGGATTATGCAAAATTCTTTGCGCCAGCATTTTTATTTTTGGCGGCATTGTAGCCGAAAACAACATATTTTGTCGTTTTGCCGGCAACCGGTTAACTATAAACATAATATCTTCATAAAAACCCATATCCAGCATACGGTCTGCTTCATCTAATACAAGGTATTGAAGGGCATCTAACTTTACATAGCCCATCTTCAAATGTGTAATCATTTTTCCGGGTGTACACACTACAATATCGGCACCCATCGTTAATGCCTTCTTTTCCTGTACAAAGCCATGTCCGTCGCCTCCGCCATAAACTGCAATAGAACTGATATTGGTAAAATAGGACAGTCCTTCAAGATTTTGAGCAATCTGTATAGCAAGTTCTCTTGTAGGTACAATAATCATTGCATTTATACTGTTATCATCTGATCTTTTCTGGAGTAACAAATTGATTAAGGGCAATAAAAAAGCAGCGGTTTTACCGGTACCTGTTTGCGCAAAAGCCAACACATCCTTCCCTTTTAAAATTTGCGGTATGGCCTGTTCTTGTATAGGAGTAGCTTGCTGATAGTTTGATGCTTCAACCCCCTCCATTAACCGTTCATCAAACCCAAATTCTGTAAATTTCACTTCAAATCTTTAATTGTTATTTACAAATATACCTTGAATACCGATTATACACATAAATGAATCCTAAAAATTTTACCTTCGCGCCATGCATTATGTATCAGCAGAAGGATTAGGCAAGAGTTACGGCATCCAGCCATTGTTTTCAAATATTTCTTTTCATATTGAGGAAGGTGATAAAATTGCCATTGTTGCCAGAAACGGAACGGGTAAATCTACCTTATTAAAAATTTTAGCCGGCAAAGAAATGCCCGATGAGGGCAAACTATGGATTCATAAGGATGTGGATGTGGTGCTGTTTGAACAAGAACCGGATTTAATAGAAAACAAGTCGATTGCTGATAATATTTTCTTTCATGATAATCCGGTAATTAATGCTATAAAAACCTACGAATCGGCCAACGAAGCCGGTGATAGTACGGCCATTGGTAATGCGCTTGTGAAAATGGATGAACTTGGAGCCTGGGACTTTGAATCGAAAGTAAAACAAATATTAGGCAAACTAAACATCCACCACCTCGACCAAAAGGTAAATACACTTAGTGGCGGACAGCGCAAAAGAGTTGCACTGGCCAAAACCCTTGTGGATATTGGCTTTGAACATAAACATGTTTTATTAATTATGGATGAGCCTACTAACCATCTGGATGTGGAAATGGTAGAATGGTTAGAACATTTTTTGCAAAAAGAAAATGTTACGCTTTTATTAGTTACCCACGACCGGTATTTTTTAGATACGGTTTCGAACGAGATATGGGAAATGGAAGATAGCACCATTTATGTGCATAAAGGCGATTACGAAAACTATCTGGAAAAGAAAGCCGCCAGAATTGAAAACACGGCGGCCAGTATTGACAAAGCCAAAAACCTTTACCGTAGAGAATTAGAGTGGATGCGCAAGCAACCCAAAGCCCGTACTACAAAATCAAAAAGCCGGGAAGACAATTTTTACAATATTGAAAAAAAAGCAAAGCAAAGCCTGGCCGATGAGCAATTGCAACTACAAATGAAAATGAACCGCTTAGGCGGCAAGGTTGTTGAAATGAAAAAAGTACATAAAGCCTTTGATAGCAAAAAAATTTTAAGCGGCTATGATTATACTTTTAAAAAAGGCGAGCGCATTGGCATTGTAGGCAAAAACGGGGCAGGAAAATCCACCTTCATTAATATTTTACAAGGATTAGAACAGCCCGATAGCGGTAAAATAAATATTGGCGATACAGTGGTTTTTGGCAACTACTCCCAACAAGGATTAGAGATAAAAGAAGATATGCGTGTAATTGAGTTCGTGAAAAATATTGCTGAAAATTTTCCGCTGGCCAAAGGTGGCAGCATTAGTGCGGCACAGTTTTTGCAGTTATTTTTATTTGACCCTGATAAACAATATACCTACATTAGCAAACTAAGTGGCGGCGAAAAAAGAAGGCTTCATTTACTTTCAATACTGTTCCGTAATCCAAATTTCTTAATTCTGGATGAACCTACCAATGATTTGGATTTACCAACCTTGGGCGTTTTAGAAAATTTTTTAAGTGAGTTTCCCGGTTGCTTGGTTATTGTAAGCCACGATAGATATTTTATGGATAGATTAGTGGATCATTTATTGGTATTTGAAGGCGATGGTATTATTAGAGATTTCCCCGGCAATTATACACAATACCGACTGGAGCGTAAAGATACGCAGGAGGACAATCAGCCAAAAAATGAAACACCCAAAGAAGTAGTTGCAACTGCAAAAAAAGACAAGCGAGTTTCTTTTAAAGACAAAAGAGAATTTGAATTATTGGAAAAAGAAATTGCTGATTTAAGCAAGGAAAAAGAAGATATTACCGCGCAATTGAGTAACAGTTCGCTTGCTTTTGAAGCATTGGAAAATCTTTCAAAAAGAATTGGCGAGGTAAGCACCTTGTTAGATGAAAAGGAAATGCGCTGGTTGGAGTTGAGTGAGATGATGTAAATAGATAGCCCACGGATTGAGCCGTAAGTTGTGAAAAGCCCATTCAATTCAATAAAACATTTATGGCTACCGTATTTGAAAAGATACAAGGCAATAAGTATGGAAAAAATAAATATGAAAAAAATTATATTCATTGGCATTATAGGAATACTAACCTTTAGTTGTAAAAAGAAAACAGATAAATACCCCACAATACCTGATTATCATATCTACGCTGTTGGGGATAATACGATCGATGGTATTCTACGCCCAATATATTACAAGGATAGTGTTTTAACCGTTTTGCCTAACGATGCCACAAGACATGTATCTGCCAGTAAAATTTTCGTACAAGGAAATGATGTTTACATAGTTGGTTACCGTAACAGAGACAATTCGATAGTTTTTCGTCCTGATAAAGCATTATTATGGAAAAACGGCATTATGCAAATATTAGAAACACCTACAGGAATGTGGTCCATTGCAACTGATATTGTTGTGTTGAACAATAACGTTTATATTTCGGGAACAACTTACACCGGGGTAAACGGCATTACCAAAGCTACCATTTGGAAAAACGGACAAGCTCAATATTGGTCAGATGATTTGAGTGTGGCTGAACTGCATAGTCTTTTTATTGATGGAGAAGATATTTACGCCTGCGGATTTGAAAAAGTGAATGGAAATGATAAAGCTAAATATTGGAAAAACGGCGTTGGGATTGAATTACCTTGCAATGCCCCCTATAGCCGATGTTAAGGAATTGCTGTTAATGCAAATAATATATATGTATCCGGATATGCCGAAGGTCGTGAATTAAGCGGAGCAAGATTATGGGTGAATGGCAGTGAAATTTTTTTTGGATAACACAAACTCTTTCTCTCGTAATGTTAGAGTAGTGTACGACAATAAAAAAGTGTATGTTTCTGCATATACAGAAACCTCAAACGGATGGCGAACACAACTTTGGATTAATAATATTTTACAAAAAATAGATCAACCTACAACCACTACATTTTCAAATGCAACTGATATGAAAATTTTTTATGGCAATTCATTTATTGTAGGATACAAAACAAACAATGGCACCAAAACAGCGACATTATGGCAAAATAGAACTGAACACGACCTTGCAAACGGCAGCAATTTCTTTTTTCCTAATGGGCTATTTATTCAGGAAAAATAAAATATATTATTGCTCATTACAAAGCCCAAGCCTTCTCCCCTTTTGCATAAGGAATACAAGGTTCATATTTTCCGGGCACAGCTACATATCGTAGTGCTTTTGTAGCACCCTGTTCCGATGTAAAATAACCCAAAAGAGTCAGTTCACGCATCATACGGAAATAATGCTTCTCATCTCCTTTATTTTTATTAGCCTGATATTCTTTTTGCTCTTTATCAATGGCTGTTAATAATTCTGTACGTTGCCCGGGTTGTATTTTCATAAAGCCGGCATTGTATTTTTCTTGGCATTGTTGTTCCAGCTTGCCTATTCCTTCTTTGAATATTTTTTGATCTTCCGGCGTATAACAATCTCTTACCATTACGTTCATAAACTCGCCAACCATAGCATCTTTAGCACCGGGCGTATCGGTTCGGGGAATAATAGTTTCGGCTACTTCGTCTAAAAAAGCAATCTCATCTTTAGTAAAAAAAGAAGCGAGGGTTGTAGCGGCATTTTTTTCAGTAGTGCCGCTTTTGCAACCGGTTTGCATAAAAAGTTCGGCTCCTAAAACCGAGCCTCCTAATAATAATGCTACTCTTTGTACGGCTTTTCTTCTGTTCATGGTATAAATAGTTAAACAGTTTTAAAATTGAATTCTTTTACAGGTTCCCTTTTTTTAGTTCAGTAACTGCAAAATCTACGGCTCTTGCAGTAAGTGCCATATAAGTAAGTGATGGGTTTACGCTGGAGGCACTTGTCATACAGGCACCATCTGTTACAAATAAATTATTGCAATCCCACAGTTGATTATTGCCGTTCAATACCGATGTTTTTGCATTGCGCCCCATGCGGGCGGTTCCCATTTCATGAATACCCTGCCCAAAACCGTAGCCACTATCAAAAGTAGATACATTTTTTACACCTGCGGCTTCCAACATTTCTGCTCCATCATTCATCATATCCTCACGCATCTTTTTTTCATTTTCTTTAATTTCTGCATCTATATTCAAAACCGGCAATCCCCATTTATCTTTTTTGTCTTTATCTAATGTAATTTTGTTTTCATGATAAGGCAATATTTCTCCAAAAGCACCAATACCTACCGTCCAGGGACCCGGCTCGGTTAAAGCTTCTTTTAACGGCGCACCAATACCAAGCTCAGCCACATCCCGGCTCCACCCTTTACGGCTGGCACCACCCTGATAGCCGAATCCTCTGATATAATCGCGCTTATCACCCAGTACATTTCTAAAACGTGGTATATATAATCCGCTGGGCTTACGACCATAATAATACTTATCATCATACCCTTCCATAGTACCGTTGGCTCCGCATCTAAAATGATGGTCCATTAGGTTATGACCCAGTTCTCCGCTACTGCTACCCAGGCCATCGGGCCAAATATCTGTGGCAGAATTCATTAAAATCCAAGTTGAATTTAATGCCGAAGCGCAAAGGAATACAACCTTAGCAAAATACTGATAGGTTTTGTTTGTTTCGGCATCTAATACTTCTACTCCCTTAGCTTTTTTGGTATCCTTATCGTAAATAATTTTGGTAACTATGGAATAAGGTCTTACGGTAAGATTACCGGTTGCTACCGCAGCAGGCAACGTGGAAGATTGTGTGCTGAAATAGGCTCCAAACGGACACCCCAGCGAACATTTATTACGATACTGACAACCTGTTCTTCCATTATGAGCCTGACTTAAATTGGCGGTACGGCCTGTAGTGAACAACCTTTTGCCATTATATTTTTTATTGAGCCTTTCCGCTATATCTTTTTCTACACAGTTTAAAGGCATGGGTGGCAGCAACTCACTATCAGGAAAAGCCGGCCAGTTTTCTACAGTGCCTTGTATGCCGGCAAATTTTTCTACGTAACTATACCAAGGTGCAATATCTTTATAACGTATGGGCCAGTCAACAGCAATATTTTGTTTTAAATTTGCTTCAAAATCAATATCGCTGTGGCGATAGCAGTGCCTTCCCCATAGCAAAGAACGCCCACCAACAATATAGGCTCTGTACCAATCAAAACGTTTTGTTTCTACATAAGGACAGTCTTTTTCATTTGTCCACCATTCCAAATTCATTTCGTTCAAGGGGTAATCGCGTTTTAACACCGGATAGTCCTCAATCATTTTCTGCGTACGTCCACCACGGTGCGGAAAATCCCATGGATTTTTGTTTGCCGACTTATAATCGGTAACATGTTTAACATCCATCCCCCTCTCGAGCATGATGGTTTTAAGACCCTTTTCCGTTAACTCTTTGGCAGCCCAGCCGCCTGAAATACCACTACCAATTACAATTGCGTCAAATGTATTTTCAGCCATTCTCGTTATTGTTTTTTTGTTTTGGAAACAATCTATTAATAAAAATTAATTTATCTAAGCAAGTGCTAAAGATATTCAAATATTTCAAACTAATGCTTAATAATATTATAAATTCTAAATACGCAATAAGTGAGAATCTACGTTAATAATAAGAGCTGTTTACTAATTAAATCCCCTATTTTTGAAAGCAGTTTTTCTAAAAGATATTCATCTATTAAAGAAGGCACCTTTGATATGAGTTTGAAAATTTATGAAAACTGATTTCTTTCATGAAAATAATCAGATATATATATTGTATGTACGCTATCATTATGTTTATACTCTTAATGATGTTTGTATTTATTTTCGCTCTTCCCACAATATTTATGAAGCGTATTAAAGGGGGCAACTGGGTGTATAAGCTGTGTACCTTATGGTCTGATATCTGGTTTTTTCTGATAGGGATTAGGGTTGAAAAAATAAATACCCAATATTACGACAAAACAAAAAAATATATCATTGTTCCCAATCACATTTCTTACTTAGACATTCCTGTCCTTGTTAATGTTTTTAGAACCCCTATTCGTCCCTTGGGCAAGCATGAAATGACGAGGATTCCGGTATTTGGATTTTTATATAGCAGAGCCATTGTGAGTGTTGACAGAAAAAACAGTGAGAACAGAGCAGAGAGTATCAGGATTTTAAAGTCTGTAATTCAAAAAGGCATTTCTGTGTTAGTATTTCCCGAAGGAACTTTTAACACCACGCATCAACCTTTAAAAGAATTTTATAACGGAGCTTTCCGCATTGCCATTGAAACACAAACACCGATTAAACCGGTACTTTTTTTAGATACTTTTGACAGGATGCATTACGATTCTGTTTTATCATTAAATCCCGGTAAGTGCCGTGTTGTGTATCTTCCCGATATTGACGTAACCGGCCTCAACCTTGATAATTTGGAAAACTTAAAACAAAAAACTTATAATATTATGGAACAGGCATTACAGCAACATCGCGCTCGTTGGATTGAAAGCTCCAAAAACAATATTTCCTAACCCAAAATTTTTATTGCATACCATCAAAAGAAACCATATTATTTGAGGAACAAAAACCATTGTTTGCCGAAGTAATTATACCGCTGGCACTCCCTATTAATTATACATGGGCTATACCAGAAGCGTATAAAGACACGATACTTCCCGGTTGCCGGGTAGAAGTTAACTTGGGGAAAAACAAAAAATATGCGGGTATTATAAAAAGAATTCACAATACTGCACCTGAATTATTTGATGCAAAATTTATTTTAAATGTATTAGATGTAGAACCGGTTATACACCCACAGCAATTACAATTATGGGGATGGATGGCCAGTTATTATATGTGCAGTGAAGGCGAAGTAATGGCCGCTGCCATACCGGCTCATTTTAAACTAAGTAGTGAAACAACGCTGGTTTTTAATGAAGAAGCCGGCGAAGACTTAACAGACCTCGACGATGAAGAATTTGTAGTAGCCGATGCCTTAATATTAAGAAAAGAATTAAAAATTTCGGAAGTACAGGATATATTAGATGTCAGCCATGTATATCCTGTTATAAACAGGTTGATTCAAAAAAGGGTTTGTTATGTATGGGAGGCATTAAAAGAAACATACAGCCCTAAAAAAGAATCATACATTTTACTAAGCTCTGAATATAACAATGAAGCAGCTTTAGAAAAACTTTTAAACGAAGATAAACGCCTGCAACGCGCCGAAAAACAAACAGAGTTGCTTTTAGCATACCTGCATTATCAAAAAACCGAAGGAGAAATTACCCGGCAAGCATTACTAAAAAAATCGGGCGCATCGGATGCCCAACTAAAAGGCCTTATTGATAAAGGCATTTTACAGATTGAAAAAAGAAATGTTGACAGAATTAAATCGCTTCCTAAAAACGTGTCAATTAATTTTGAGCTATCGCCTGCGCAACAAACAGCTTTTGATGCCATCAATACAAAACTTCAAACTAAAGATGTATGTTTACTACATGGTGTAACCTCCAGTGGGAAAACGGAGATTTACATTAGAATGATAGAACAATACATTAAAGAAGGCAAACAGGTATTATATATGCTGCCGGAAATTGCGCTCACTTCTCAAACTATCCGGCGATTGCAAAAACATTTTGGCGGGCATATCGGCGTTTATCATTCTAAATTTTCTCAAAACGAAAGAGTAGAAATATGGAACAAAATACGCCGACAAGAACTGCAAATTGTGTTGGGTGCCAGATCGGCAATATTTTTGCCTTTTAACAACCTGGGGTTAATTGTATGTGATGAAGAGCATGACACATCTTATAAACAAATTGAACCGGCACCCCGTTACAATGCCAGAGATACAGCTATTTACATGTCATCAATTTTTTCAGGCTGTAAAGTGGTTCTTGGCAGTGCTACCCCTTCGCTTGAGTCGTACTACAACGCCCAAAAAGAAAAATACGGGTTAGTAGAATTAACAGAACGCTATGGTAATGTAGCCCTACCTCCTATTGAAATTGTGGATACACGCCGGTTCAAGTCAAAAGAATTAGCCGATAATATTCTAACCCCACCATTACAGGAAGCCATTAACCAAACAATAATAAAAAAACGGCAGGTTATTCTTTTTCAAAACAGAAGGGGTTATACGCCCTACCAGCGTTGCAATACCTGTGGTTGGATTCCACAGTGCCGGCATTGCGATGTGTCCCTTACGTATCACAAATTTTATAATAAGCTGGTTTGCCATTACTGTGGTACAACCTATCCTCCCATGACAACCTGTGCTGCCTGTGGCAATCATGATTTTGTGCAAAAACAATTTGGCACGGAAAGAATTGAAGAAAACGTTCATGAACAATTTCCTGATGCACAAATAGGCCGGATGGATATTGATACCGTAAGAGGCAAACATGCGCACGACCAGCTCATCCAGTCATTTGAACAAGGAAAGTTTGATATTTTGGTAGGCACGCAAATGGTTGTAAAAGGATTAGATTTTGAAAATGTTGACCTTGTTGGTATTATTGATGCCGATGGCATACTTTCCTTTGCCGATTTTAGGGTAAATGAAAGAGCCTTTCAATTGATGGAACAAGTAAGTGGGCGTGCCGGAAGGAAAACCGGTAACGCATTGGTACTGGTACAAACAGCCCAACCATTACATCCTGTTTTACTACAAGTACAACAGCACGATTTTAAAAAAATGTATGAGGAAGAAATTTCTAAAAGAAAACAATTTGCTTACCCACCTTTTACTCGTATTATAAAAATAACATTCAAGCATAAAATAAAAGATGTTGTATATGATGCGGCTAACCTTTTTGCAGGTAGTCTGCAAAAAAGATATCAGCATTATATTATAGGCCCGTCAGAGCCTGTGGTAAACAGAGTAAGAGGAATGTATTTAATGGAGATACTGTTAAAACTTCCACCACAGCTAAAACTAATTAACCAGTGTAAGATTGACATACTAAACCAAACAGCTATTTTACATCAGGAAAAAAGATACAGAAGTGTAGTTATTATTCCAGATGTGGATGCTATTTGATTGCAAATTGCAG
>JBKEEB010000034.1:0-49075 GCA_047975735.1 Niabella sp. | reverse complement strand
ATTGATATGTGCTGTTACAGGCTCTTTACCTCTCAGCGCTAATAGAGTCCGTTCTACCGATGGCGAATCAAAAAACAAATAATAATTCATCAAAAAACTTTGGTAGGCATCGCCGCTCCATATCCAACGATCGCGTTTAATACCGTCGATAAAAAATTCGCGTGTGGTCAAGTGCATCGTATAAGCCGACACATCCCAAATTTGATTCAGCAACTCATCTGATGATTTAAAAGCTCCACGATACGCTAATGGCAAATATTCATAAAGCATAGCAATACCATCGTAATGTATCGAAGCATCTTTCTGTACCAGTACATAACGAAATGCCTTGGATCCTTCCAGCGTATAGGTCTCAGGTTGATTGCCATCAAAACTTAAATGATCTAAGGTTTCGCATTTATCAGTATTTAACGCTTCTTCGCGAGATTCGCCATAGTATAAAGTTAATTTTCCTTTGCCCTTTAAGCCATGAATTTTAATGTACCCAAAGGTTTCTTTACCAAAATCAACTAACTCGCCACCATATATACTTTCGATACTTTTAGCCTGCCACGGTACGGTCGCCAACTGAAATTCTGAAGGTTTTTTATCGGGTGTATTAAAATTCCATGAGCCTACAGGCACCCAGGGTGTTCCCGATTGTTGCGCATTACCGGCCTCGTCAATCCAAAGTTTATCTTCATTGGTAACTATCCATGTTTCGTTGGATTTAATATATTTCCCGGCAATAAATATTGCCGGCAACACTTCCTGGTTATAAACTTTAAAGGATATTTTATGCTTACCTGCCGGAATATTTAATGATGTTGGCTGACCGTAAATTTGTACCCCATCGAGCAACAATTGAAACGACCCTTCGGAATATATTTTAACCTCATCAGCTTCGGGAATATCTACTTCCGTTTGAAAAGTTACTAATGGATACGGGCTATAATAACGCCATAGTGGTGGAAATACTGCCTCGCGCTCGGTACGCCGCACCTGCATTTTGTTACTAAGCCAAATTTCATAATCGCCGGGATACCATATCCAGGTTGGAGTAAAAGCGGTATTCGGCAATAAAGCGTTATCCATTTTTCAATTTTTACAATTCGATAATTTCCGTGTTACACATCATCCCCATATCTTTCTTTGGTTATTTGATGCAATGATTTGCCTTGGGTTTTTGGTGTCCAAATCGTTCCTATGATTAATGCCACAAGAAGCAATCCTACCATAATGTAAGCTGCGGTGTAAAACCCTTCTCCGTTTTCGCCATAAATATGAACAAACCCAAATCCCCATATCGCTGCGATACTTCTAACTGCAAAAAACATAATACCCTGAGCAGCTGCCCGGTATTTAGCAGGAAAAAGTTCCGAAGCCCAAAGCGCATAAAATGCCTGTACGCTAATTCCCGCATGTATGCCCCAGAGAATGGTGAACGTCCAAAGCGCAAAATGGTTTTTTATCCCTACAAAAATAAGAATGCACCAGGCCACTATCCCTATCGTTGTACCGAAAAAGTAAAGCCAACGCTGATTGACTTTATCAACCAGCATAGCAAAGCCAAAATACGTTACAGCAATAATCACGACCCATTGTACTGCCGAAATCATATTGGCCTCCCCGTTGGAAAGGCCGCCTGCGGTTTCATAAATATGTTGCTGAAAGAAACCCATTACCGATGCCACCATATTCCAGCTAATGTAAATACCAGCCAGAAAAAGCATGGTTCTGATATTTACTTTATTGGTAAAAAGAGTACCAAAAGATGCAAAAACGCCCGGTTGTTTTTCTTTGGTTTGTAATTTTTTTGATTCTTCCCAATCTTGCGATTCATTAAGTTTCCGTTGCAAAGTCCATGCGATAAATGCCACAACAAACAAAGACCCAAAAATAATACGGCTGCTAAATACATTGATTGCTTCAACACTTGCATTGCTACCAATAAAAAACGTAGCAATCTTTTGAACGAACCCAAATAAAACACCGGCTGATGCGTCCGCTTTACCGGGAGCCAGCAGCATTCCTAAAATTAAAATAATCATGGGGCCGACTCCCCAGGCAAACTGTGAGATACCCATATTCTTTCCACGGTTACCCACTTCTGAGTTTTCTGAAATATACGTCCATGAGGCAGGAACACCCACTCCAACAGAAATACCAGTAATAAGGAAACCCGTCAATAGCATGGGAAAACTGACGGCGAACATGATAATGGCAATACCCAGCATATACACAAGCATATTGTATGTGTAAATGGTTTTTCGTCCGTATTTGTCGGCCAGAAAACCGCCGAAAATTGCACCAATAGCTGCACCAAAGGCGTTAGCACTGATAGCATTCAGCCAACCGAGATTTCCTTCGTTAAGCCCAAGGTAATTTTGCCAAAGCGTCAATCCACTGGCACCTGCCACAATTGCGCCCGCATCCAAATAATTTGTAAGCGATACAGCAATCGTACTTTTTAAACTTCCTTTTTTATGTTCCATATATGTGCATATAAGTATTTAGATAGAGATTTGAAAGTCGTTTATTATGATAAATTAATAAATGCTGAATAGTATTACCAGACCTTAAACGAAGCCTGCCTGTTCAGCAGACAGGCGTTGCCCACCTGAACCAGGGTGGTAGGCAAGGAACAATGAGCGTAGTACTAAGCCAGGTAAATAAAAAAATATTTTCTTCATGCAATCTAATTTTATTAGCGAAATATTAAATACAGCGAAACCATTACAATTATTAAAGCACCCCAAACCATTTTTACAAGTTTGGTTGGTTTTTCTACAACTGCACTGGTTTTTACATCGTACCGAACGGGATTTTTATCTAATAAAGAAATTACAATTGTGAGTAAGAACAACAATGCAAAAATGTAAAAAGATAAGAGCAGGTAGTGCGGCCAAAAATCATATGCATCTTTTGGGAACACCCATAAATATAATGAGCCGATTCCGAGACTAATGAAAGCACCCCAAGAGAGTGCAAAATTTACGGCAGTGCGTGTGGTTTTTTTCCAAAAAACAGCCAGCAAAAAAACCACAGTGAGCGGCGGCGCAATAAAACCTAATACCGCCTGAAAAATATCAAACAGGTTTAGGCCTTTAATATTATCAATGGCAATGGCTACAAGCACTGCGAGGATACAACCTACAACAATTGTAATGCGGCCAATTTTAATTTGTTGTTGCGTAGTAGCATTGGGATTAATTTTTTTTGCATAAATATCCGAGGTGAATACGGTGCTTAAAGCATTGAGCGAAGAGCCTACCGTACCTACCAACACCGCAATTAAAACTACTATTACCAAGCCGTTTAAACCGGGCGGAAAAATATTAGTAACCATTGTCATGTAAGCCAAATCGGGGCTACTAAGATTTGGATATAATTCAAAACAAACTATACCGGGAATAATAAATAATGGCAATGATAATATTTTTAACCAACCGATAAAGCTTACTCCCAATTGACCCTGCTCTAAATTTCGGGCACCCAAAACCGATTGCACCATTGCCTGATCGGTACAAAAAAATGCGATAGCCGATACCGGATAACCCAGCAAAATTGCATGCCAGGGATAGCCTTCGTCTGACGCAGGCTTAATTAACTCCCAAGAACCCGGACGCGCTTTACTAATCAGTGCTTCGATACCGCCCACTTTATGAATGCCCAGAATGCACAACAAAAACGATACTGCAATCAACAGTATCATTTGGAATACATTGATTTTTGCAATGGCTTTTAATCCTCCGGCAAATGCGAACATGCCTGCAAAAGCCACTAAGGCAATTACAGATTGCCACATAGGCACTCCCAATATTTGCCGAATTAAAACACCTCCAGCAAACAAACCCAGCGATAACCAAGAGATGAGCATTTTTATTAACGCATAATAAGCTAATACGGTTCTTGTTTTGTCGCCATAACGCTGACCCATAAACTCCGGTAGCGTGGTTACGTTGCTGGCTAAATAAATGGGCGCAAAAACCAATGCCAATAATGCTAAAAATATAAACGCATACCATTCAAAATTACCTGCTACAATACCGGAAGCATAACCAATACTGGCAAAGGCTAACAACATAGATGGCCCTACATTGGTCCCCCACATATTAAAACCTATATTATACCAGTTAAGAGATTTTCCTGCAAGAAAAAGTGTTTCATCTTTTTTTCTTTTTTTGCCAAAACTGGCTCTGTACCCTATAAAAAGCAGGACGCAGAAATATATTACTACGATTACGTAGTCAATTGTTTGAAGTTTTGCGATAATGCTTGTCATTTTTTTGGGTGATGGGTTATGCTATATGAGTTATAAATTATGAGCTATAAGTAATGAGTTGCTTCGCTTTTTTTTAAGTGTTATTATACTGCTTCGGATCATTTTTAATAATTCCATTGCATCAGCACTTAATGAATCATATTCTTTTTTTGTCAAAAGGTCTATCAAAATCATTATTTCAAGCCAATACAAAGTTTCGTCAGCTTCTTTTTGAGCAATGGACAGCTTATGAATAAAATCAGCGGTACTCTCAGCATTATTTGCTTCACGTACATTTGCACCAACAGAAGTTCTGCTTCTGAGTAACTGCTTACTCAAAACAAATCCCTTTTTTGATTCTGACAAATGCTTATACACTTTTGCAATCCTTACCGCAAACGCAAATGATTTATCCTTTAACACGCTTTTTCTTTCACTCATAACTCATAATTTATAACTCATAACTTGCCAGCACATCTTTTACTATTACGGGCACTCCCGTCTTCAAACTCTTATCCATTGCTTGTAACAAAGCCACTGTTCCAATACCTTCCTTCATATCAGGATAAGCCGTAAACCCTTCTGTGATTGAATCGGCAAAATATTCCAAATAATTCTGATACTCACCTGCATGGTGGCTTTGCCCTTCAAAACGGAAATAATATTTCAATTTACTATCGCCCCACTCTATTACTTTTTCTTCCCCCGTTTTATCGGTGATAGCATAGCGCAACTCGTGATAATCGGCCTGACTGGCACCCATTGTTCCCCTAAGTACAGTACTCATACCACTTTCCCGCGCCGGCGGTTGTATGGGAGATGTGTAAACACCACTCACTCTGGCTATTCTGCCATCGGTGGCTTTGAAAATAAAATGCATGGTATCTTCATTTTTCAATCCGGCATTTTTGCCGTTGGCACTAATCATGCCATAGCCCATTACTTCCTCAATATCCGGCAAATACCATCTAATAAAATCTACCGGATGGCTGAGGCCGCCGTATAGCCATTTGAAGGATTCTTCCAGAGCCCATTTTTTTCCCAAAAACCAACGGTGGTCTGCGTGGTAATGGCTTTCTACCGTAATCAGCTCACCAATTTCACCAGCTTCAAAATCTTTTCGTTGCCGCATAGCCGGTTCAAAAAAGCGAGAACTTTGCCCTACAAAAACTTTTTTTTCTCTTTGCTCTTGTAGCATCAATAACTCTTTTGCATCCGCCAGATTATCTATAAAAGGCTTGGTGCAAACAACATGTTTACCATGCTGCAATGCTTGTTTAATATGCGATGCGTGTAAATGATCGGGGGTGTAAATAGCAATAATATCAATCTCCTCGTCATTCAGCAAGTCATCATAATTAGTGGTGTACCTGTCATAATCAAATTCTTTACAACGGTATTTACACAACTCTTCATTAGCATCACATATATTTTTAAGATGCAATTTTTTGCTTTCTAAGGCAGCACACATGGTGCTACGCCCCTCTCCTAACCCAAGTATTGCTATGTTTAACATTTTTATTTTAGTTATGAGTTATGAACTATGAGTTATGAATTACGAGATCACTTATATCTCATCACTAATAACTTATCTCTTCTCTAAAAAAACCCATTTTTCTCCCGGCTTTGTACCCTCTATGCCTTCCTGATAAGGCCCCATGAGTTTATTCCATTCATCTACTCGGGGGTTATTCTCGGTAGTTTTAGGGTTTAAATCATCCAGACTGGAACCCCTGGGAATACTAATCACCAACATCAATTGCCTGCCGTTTTTAAACATTACTAATTGTTGAAAATTTGCATTGCAAAATCCATTTGAAACCTCCGGCCAGTTTTTAAACTGCGTAGCATGATAATCCAAATACTCCTGTTGTTTCATTTCATCCTTCACCAAATTGGCTGTTAAAATGATGTGTTTCCATTGTGCTGCTATCGTTTTATTTGGACAATGCTTCTGCTTACTAAACTCATAAAACATATCGTGATACACTCTTACAACAACTTCCGGAAAATTATTTTGTATTCTTCCTTGCATTACACCTACATCTTTTACCTTACTGTAAATAACATAGTGGTCTTTCCATTGATACACGCTACCGCTATCCATACCATTATCATGCAACAATTGTTTTAATTTTTTTACATCCAGCGTTTTGCCGCTTTTTACTATCAGTTCAATCAGTTCACTTCTTTCCTCGTTAATCGGGATACCGATATTTTTAGCAGTTCCATTAGTTGTTAGAGTCCTGTTCTCGGGTTGCAGTCCGGATTTTTGTTTAACTGAAAGGTCAACATCGGGACCGTTATTCTCCCATATATTACCCGGACCATTATTATTTTGCAGATATTTTTGAGAAGGAGTCCAATTATTTTTAACCGTGATGCCGGACGAGCCTTCATCTGTATATAAATAAAACCAATGGGTTGGCAAATGTGCGTAGGGAGCTTTATAAATACTATCAATATAATTTTCCGAAATCAGAGTACCCGGCTGTGCGCTAAGTGTATAAATTCCGGCACAATCATAATTATGTTTTCCGTAATGATGGATTTTATTGGCAATTATTTTATTATTACGCATTACATTTTGTTGCGGTGTCCATCCCCATCCTACACTAATGCCACTATAAGATACATTTTCAATTTCATTGTGGGCAATGGTTACGTTTCTTACATAGCCTGCACCAATACCTACTGTACCCCAATCCTCATTGGTAGCATTGGTTATAAAATTATTTTCAATTTTTATATTTTCAGATACAACTCTGCTATCAGTTGGCTTGTATGGCAGGTGCACTTCCTGTCCTTCATCGCTAAAAACTCCTGCCAACAAAGCTGTGCCACCAATATCCTTAAATAAATTCCCTTGCACGAAACTATTTTTTACGCCTCTTTCTAAATCAAGTGCGGTAGAAGCCAGATGCTGAAAAGTGCAGTTTTCAATATTTATCTTATCGGCAAAATTTACCGTAACGGCTGCTGCGGGTCTGCCAATCCATGCCTGATTATCCAACCCACGTTTTTCGGGAGTTCCCGGCGGACGCAATTTATATGCATCCGTCATATACATACCAGTTTGGTGTGGTACATGGCCTTGAAGTGAAGGCCTTAGCCAGCCTGTGTGTTCAAATGCAATATTTTTTATAAGCAGATTTTTCACAGGTGTTTCAGCTGTGCCTTCAATTTTAAAGATGGTTTCCAAATAAGGTACGATTACTTTTGCTGTAGCAAGATTTTCATCTGGCCTTGGCCAATAATACAGTTTTCGATTGGCCACATCCAAATACCACTCGCCCGGTTCGTCCAAAAATTGCAAGGCGTTGGTTAAATAAAAAGCCGAGTTGCCCGTTTCTTTTGAAAGCCAGGGAGCCGGCCAGGGGTGTTCATTTTGAATTTTACTTTCTGGTTGGTGAAAAAAAAGTACCGTACTATCTTTTGTTATTATTGTTTTCCTTATACGTAGATTGGCAATTTCCCACCATTGATGTATGAACATTTCCATTCCAACTGTGCTTTGCAGATTTTTAAAATTAAGCGTTGGAATAATTGCTGTTTCATTTTTTTTATTCCAGTTTAAAATACGGTGCATAGAATTGCCGTTTGCCGATTTAGCCCTTATAGCTTTTTGATTATTAATCCAAAGTTGGCGAAAATTAAAGAGCTGCCCATTTGCCAAGGGTACATCGGCTATCCAAATTTTCCCTTTTGCCACTCCGGATAATTTAGGATTGGTTACAGCTAATTTTTTCCACAACGCAATGGGAATGCCGCCACTAAAAACAGGCTTTTCATTTGGAGCTGCTTCTATAATAGTAGGGCTTTCAACGGTTCCGCCATCTTCCGAACGAATAAAAACAGGTTCATATAAAAAATATGTACCTCCTTTTACAATAATTTTAATAGCACTGTGCATCGCATCTGCTTGCAACCTTCTTACTTCTCTTACTTGCCGTAGTGCTGCGTTCAATGTAGCAAATGGTGCTGCTTCTGAACCGGCATTGGCATCATTACCATTTGGCGACACATATACCTGACCCAAACCCCCTTTGACCGTAAAGAGGAATCCCATAAAAAAAGCTATTGGCAATAATCGTTTCAGCATTCAACAAGCGATTAAAAAAACTACGATAAAATAAGAATTAAATGTAGTAAAAAAGCTTTGATACCCTAATGGGCGGTACGACTGTAATGATGGAAGATTTTACTAAATGGGCTATGGTTCATGGATATTGGTTCATGGTGTACAGACATCAATAATCCATTTTACTTTTCATTTTCCTCCCTGAAAAACTTTCTTTAAATACGCCACATTAGCTCCATAATTATACCGCACATTGGTAGCCTGTGTGGCATCGCGACTGCGCTCTACAACTAACCAACCTTTCCAACCCATTGTGTCTAAGGTTTGTTTTACTTTATACAAATCAATCTCAGGGTCGTTTTGTAACCAAACACCATCTTTGTTTGTGGCGTGTATCATGGCAATACGGTTCTTGCCCAGTATGGTAAGTTCTTCATATAAATTGCGCCCTTCTTTTAAAGGGTTGGAAAAATTAAAATAGATTTTAATGGCAGGGCTGTTAATTTCTTTGAGCAATTGAACTTCTTCTGATGCAGATAAAGCCGTTTCAACGGCAATAACCACATTGGCCTTTTCGGCCATAGCCCCGGCTTCTTTTAAGCGTGTTATTACAGCCGGGCGTAATTCGGGATTTTGTTTAATATCGCATTGCACACCAAGCGGTAAAAAAGCTGTTTTTACATTCATTAATTTCATGGTGCGGATACAATCTTCAATAGAGCGTTTCCACTCTTCTCTGCCACAAAACGATTGTGCGTAATAACCCGTCATGGCCAGCGAAAATATTTCGATATGGTTTTCTTTTGCAGCATTCAAATATTGTTGTCTCACCGAATCTATTAATAACTTATTATCGAAAG
Source organism: Niabella sp. (assembly GCA_047975735.1). Lineage (GTDB taxonomy): Bacteria > Bacteroidota > Bacteroidia > Chitinophagales > Chitinophagaceae > Niabella. Next base: position 39,891 of record JBKEEB010000034.1, on the reverse strand, counting down.
TTGGCCGGTTGCCCAAGCCACCCATATCCACTTCTAAACCATCCGCTTGAATTTCGGCAGCGAGTTTTACCGCACTCAATTTTTGCCTTTTAAGTAACATTAAATCAATCACTCCTATTTTATAAGCCGATTCTTTTGTAGCAACAGGTTGCGAAGTTTTGCAACCGGCAAATATTAAAATAAAACTTATAACAACAATGCTATTTTTATTGAATAGATTCATAAAATAATTTTTCAAGATTTTCAAACCCATGAATTGCATGTGCTGGAAGTTTTTCTCCTTTATCGCCAAACACATACATTTCTTGTTCGGGTTCTACAGTTACAAAAGATTCATCAATTTCGCCCTGACTGTTTTTAATGGCGTTTATATTTAATTGAAGATAATCAGCCATAAAATCATATACAGCTTTTCTTTTATTAATACCAAAATCATGACCTTCTGTTGGGAAATGTGCATTGTGCACTTCAGCCGATTTATCATAGTAGCCATACACTTTTTTCAGATATTGCAAGTCATGTTCAGGCATTTTATTGGTCCAATCTCCCCCATCGCTAACCAATAATTGTGGATGTGGGGCAGCCATAGCAGCTATTTCCACATTATCTGTTCCACCCCCGCACAAATGTATAGGCATACCACTTTCGCAGGGACAACCTCCATAAAAATAAGACGAGATAGCTACTACCGGTGCCGATACTTTAATGCGATCATCAATAGCCGCCATTAATGCAGTATGGCTGCCACCACCAGAACCACCTGTAATCCCCACTTTTTCTGCATCCGCTTCTTTTAATGATAACAAATAATCTAAAATTCTAATAGTGCCTAAAGCCTGTATGGTTTGCGCCAGACTTTTTCGGTGGTTGGTACCATCAAATTGCAAAGTACTTTCGCCCCAGGCAAATAAATCATAGCTGAAAGCAATGGCACCCATCCTCGCCAATGAAGCGCATCGTAACTGGCAATCTTGGCGATAACGTTGCTGTGACCAATGCCCGTCGGGATTTAAAATAACAGGAATCTTTCCTTTATATTTTGACGGTTTATACAGGGAACCGTTTATCCAAACACCTTTTAGAATTTCAATTGCAACATTTTCTACCGTATAGCCATTGTATTTTCTTTTGGGAGTAATGATAGGTTTACTTAAAGGATATGTGGGCAGTTTACTAAGTTGCAATGCCTTCAAAATACAAGGCTTCAACATTTTTTTTCGGGTTTCCCATTCCTGTAAATTAGTATATTGCGATGCAATTCTGTCTAATTCCTTCCAACCATCTTCTACATCCCAACGGTAATATTCGTACTCGCTGATTTTATATTTTTTATCGCCGTCCGGTTTTATTTTTAAATCAAAAGGAGCAAGGACATTTTTCAACGTCTCCTCCACATCAGGCCTCAAACGCCAGTTGGCATAAGTTAGTATTTTCCCTTCTACTACTTTTTCATCGTAGCGAATGGTAACACCATATTGTTTTTGGATATCAGTTAAAACATCTTTTAACAGGCGTTGATATTTATGATCTGTATCCTGTTGCGCGAAAACAGAAAAAAAGTTGCATAGGATTACCAAAAGCAAAAGAGTGCGACCCGCCACAGCGGGCAGGTGCATGCACAGCTGCTTCGTAGTGCTGAAGCCGGGTACAGTATAATTATTATTCGTCATCATGAATATTTTTATGTCTGTTTTTTCTCCAGGAGGAATAAAGAAGATTTTCCTGCAATTTGGGTTTAGGATAAAAAAGACTGGCCAAATAACCCACAACAATTACCACCAAGTGGCTGTAAACACCCAGCATCATTTTATTATGTGTAAAATTAAAATTTCCTACATCTAAAAGCAATTTAGGATTTTTTAAACCAATGGGTGTAGATGTTAAAAATGCATACGCCGTAAAAATGATACAGGTAATAATGCCGATGTTTACTCCCTGATAATTGGCTCTGGAACTAAAAATACCCAATAAAAATATACCGACAATGCCACCGGAAAAAATGGCGTAAATAGTAAAGATTATGCCCAGCACGCCTTCGTTACCGGAAACAACATATAAGGCACCAATAGCTACTGATAACAGGCCGGAAATAACTACCAATATTTTACTGGTTCTTAAATATTGTTTGTCAGTTTTTTTAGGAAATATTTTTTTATAATAATCTTCTACGCCTACCGCTGCCAGCGAATTCAAATCAGCACTTAGGCTACAAATAGCGGCCGACAGTAAAGCGGCAATAATAAACCCTACAACACCAATGGGCATCTCTGTCATTATAAAATAGGGGAATATTTCTTCTGCTTTCATATTTTCGGGTAATCCTTTTTGCTTATAAAAAACAAATAAAGCAGTGCCTATAAACATGAACATTGTCCAAATAGGAACTGTTAACGAAATTCCGAGGAAGGAAGCCTTGATGGCATCCTTATCGGTTTTAGCGGTAAGGTAGCGTTGTACTACTGTTTGATCAGTGGCATATTTTTGTATGGCGTAAAAAGCACCATTTATAACCATTACAATAAAAGTGAGCTGGTCAAACCGAAAATCATAGGGGGCAAAACCGGTACGATTATTTTCAGTAGCCACTCTGATGGCTTCCGGCACACCGCCTTTAATGGAGGTAAGCAAAACAGTTAAACATACTATGCCGCTAAAAAAAAGCATGAACCCCTGAAACACATCTAACCAAATAACAGCCTGAATACCGCCTTTTAAATTAACGATAATCAAAATAGCACCCACAATAGCCAATACCCAAAAAGGATTTACATCAATCATTTTATGAATAGCGATGGCTATTAAAAATAATACGGTACCCATTCCGGCAAACTGCCTGATAACACATGACAGCGAGCTGTAATACCGTGCGGTACCACCAAACCGTTTTTCAAAATACTCGTAAGTACTTAAGCCTATAGCTTTACGGAATAATGGAACAATAAACCAAATAGCTCCCAATAAAATTACGGGAACCATTAATCCCTGCACCAACAAAATCCAATTACTAACAAAACCTTGTGCCGGATATCCTAAAAAAGTAACACTGCTAATGAGTGTAGCCAATAAAGACAGACCTAAGGCCCAGGAAGGAACATTGCCTTTTGACAGAAAAAAGTTTTCGGTGCTGGTTTGTTTTTTTGAAAACTTAAAGCCAAGGTACAATGTAATACCTAACACAATAAGTATAATGGCAATATCAATAAAATGCAATCTTGACATAAACGATAATTCAAAATAAATTATGTAGTTCTTTAATTACGGGAGGCAGTTCGTAACTGCCCGGTTTTACAGTGATGATTAAATTATTATACTTTAATTGTACTACACCACGCATGAACAAACCTACAGCTTCCATACTTTTAATTTTCATGTTTTGTAGAATGGCTGCTGCTGTAGAGCCGCCTTCAATAAACAATTCTGCAACAGGAAATAATTTTAGTACCTCAAATACAATCTTTGCCATTTGTTGTCTGATTTCTTCTGCAGACATATTAGGCACATCACCAACGGCAAGTATTAACTTGTTCTGTTTTTTGATAATAGGGATTATTCTTTCAGCTACGTTTTTTTTATTCACTACCTGTAAATCCGTTGACGACAAATAGCAAACGACCTCATTTTTTTTTGATAATTCTTTTATACTTGCTACCCGATTTTTATAAGCAGTTCCACAAACATATAAATGAGGTAACTGTATTACCGGCGGTTTAATAGTTTGCAGCCTGTATTGCTTTTTTAGCAAGGCTCCAAAAAAATCGCCGGCACCGGCTAACAAAATATTATCAGCTGTTTTCGTAGCCCAGCAATCCACATCCGCCCTATCTTTTGTTTCACCGATAATAATACCAGTTGGCAAATTAGATTCGATGCATTGGGCAATGCTTATTTTGTTTTTAAATATTTTTTTAAGGTTTGATGCTGTAATAGGAAATTCAGGGTCTTTGGCAAAAGCTGTTTCCGATATGGGTTTGCCATTAATAAAATAGGTACCGTTAATAATTGTACGACCTAAGGATGGATTGGCAGGAACCAACAAGGCAGTTTGCTGTTGCATAATTTTCATTTGTAAAAGCAATTCTTCCACAATATGCCCCCGCAATGCCGAATCGGTTTTTTTGTACAGGAAATCAACCTTATGATGCCTTATATTTTCAACTACTGATTGTACAACTGCCAACGCCGTGCTTAATTTTTTAGAACGGGAATCAGTACATACAATCGTTACATTATTGTTACATTGAAATTTAGTATCGAAATAAATTTCACTACTAAACCCATATTGCAACGAAATACCAGCCACCTCTGCGGCTCCTGTAAAATCATCTGCAATTACAATGGCTTTCATCCTTTTTGTTTGTTTTTTGCTAATTGAACAGCACTTTCAACAGCAAGCAACATAGCATCTTCACTGGCAATTCCTTTTCCAGCAATTTCAAAAGCCGTTCCATGATCGACCGAGGTACGAATGATTGGCAAGCCTAAAGTTATATTCACACCCTTTACGCTATCCATTTGTTGTTTTTCGGCATTCCATTTAAAACCATTTAATTTAAAAGGAATATGCCCCTGATCGTGATACATAGCTACTACTCCTCCATAAGCACCCATTGCCGCTTTAGAAAATAATGTATCCGGCGGTACGGGTCCCTCAACATCATAGCCTCTTTGTCTGGCTTCTATTACTGCCGGTAAAATTTCTTCACTGTCTTCGGTGCCAAATAATCCATTATCACCAGCATGCGGATTAAGTCCGGCTACTCCTATTTTTACATTTGCTTTTCCAAGACTTTTTAATCCGCCGTTCAGTAATTCAATCACTTCTACAATCCTTTCCTTCTTAACCAAATCACAAGCTTGCCGCAAGGACACATGTGTGCTTACATGAATCACACTCAGACTATCCTCAACAAGTAACATGGCATATTTTTTAGTACCAGTATAATGGGCATAAATTTCGGTATGCCCGGCAAAATGATGCCCGGCTTCATTAATTGATTTTTTATTGATAGGGCCGGTAACAGTTGCATCTACTTCAGCCGACAGTGCCAACTCAATTACCTTTTTTACTGCCTGAAAAGAGGCTTCACCACACATGGCATCAATTTTACCAAAGTTCAATTTAGCAATATCCGTAATGTTCAAATCCAGCACATCTATTACACCATAATTGAATTTTGCTTCAGCAACCAATTTTATTGTATGGATGGAAGCAGGCAGTTTCAACAAATCAATTATTTGTTTAAAAACGGCAGCATCCCCTACTAATAAAGGGTTACAGGTATTATAAACACCTTTTTTTAATAAAGCTTTTACGGCTATTTCCGGGCCGATGCTGGCCGGGTCGCCCATTGTAATGGCTATGATTGGTTTCTTCATTATAATAATTTCAACTTAGTTTGTTTTTATAATTGCCATCGCGAACATGCAGAAAATATAAACTATCCTACTAAAGTGGCGGCATTACAAATGGCTCACAAATATTTTTTTCGTTCATAAAAAGTTTCAGTGCGTAAAGGCTTTCACCCAGTGTTCGGTCTTTTTGATAGGTTGCGCCATACGTATCGCTCAGCTTTTGCATATCATACATTGTTTTCTCATCACCGGAAGTATGGGCTTCCAACATTTTTTTATATATATCCGGATAAAGATTTCCGGTGCTGGGCACTAACCCATCTGCCCCCAATAATAAAGCCTCAGCACTTTTTGCTGCCCATCCTAATATATAATGAAAATCATTTCTGTCTTTACTTATTTTTAAGCACGCTTTCATGCGATCTTCATTGCGTTCACTATCTTTTACACCAACTATATTTTTATGCCTGCTTAGCTCTTCTACAATATTTATAGGAATACTCATATGGGTAGTTGCAGGAATATTATAAATAAAAAGCGGCAAGGAAATACTATCAGCAAGACGAACAAAATACTCAAGCATTTGTGTATCGGTTAATGCATAGTAAGAAGGCAATGTGGCTACTACCGCATCTACCTGATGTAATGCGCAAAAGTCAGCCATTTCAATACTTTCTTCTAATACATTAGAGCTGATACCTGCATACAAAAGTGTATCTGGCTTTTTATTTGCTGCCGCAGCAACTATATAATTTTTTTTTAATTGTATTGATAACGATGCTGCTTCGCCGGTGGTTCCCAAAATAAAAGGTACCGCCTGATGGTTGTACAATAAAGAAAATAATTTTTCAACTCCTGCAATATCAATTTGCAACGATTTTGTAAGCGGTGTAATTGCCGGCACTATGATGCCTGTATATTTTTTATTTTTCATTCGTATGCTGCGTTATATATATTAATAGCATCCTGCTCTGTAATTTCCCTGGGGTTATTTTTTAGTAAACGTTGAATTTTTAAAGCGTCAACTGCCATTTGCGGTATAGCTTCACGGGGTACATTTACTTCCCGTAATGTAGCAGGAATACCACAAGCTTTTATAATAGCTTTTATTTTGCTAACACCATCCAATGCCGTAACCTCATTCGTACCGCTTCTTTCACAGCCCAAAGCGATAGCCACATCAGCATATTTTTTTGTTGCTGCCGGAATATTATACTCCATTACAAAAGGAAGTAGTAGGGCGTTAGACAAACCATGCGGTAAATGAAACATACTACCAAGCGGATAACTGAGTGCGTGTACCCCGGCAGTATTTACAGGCCCCAAGCAAAAACCGCCGAGCAGACTGCCCATAGCTACTTTTTCACGAGCCTCAATATTGTTACCATGCGTTACTGCAGTTATAATATTTGAGGCTATTAATTGCATACCCTCAAAAGCCATCATGTCAATAAATGGTTGCGAAAATTTATTGGTATAAGCTTCCATGCAATGCGTTAAAGCATCAATCCCTGTTGCTGCCGTAATTGCCGGCGGCACAGATACCGTAAGTAAAGGATCGGAACAAATAATATCGGGAACGAGATAAGGGCTAATAATCCCTTTCTTTTGATTGTCTTCATCATCTACTAAAATGGCATTGGGTGAAGCCTCACTGCCAGTACCGGAAGTGGCCGGAACACAGATAAGTTTTTTCTTTCTTCCCGTCAGGAGATTGATACCAACATAATTGCGCAATGATTGTTGATTACCCAATTGTGCAGCTACAAGCTTAGCAATATCTAATACACTACCGCCGCCGATACCAATTACAATATCAGGATCAAAGGGCTGTACTTTCTGCATTAATTTTTCAAAATCGCTAAAAAAGGGTTCGTTTATAATTGAGGTATCTGTTTGCACCTGAACACCTGCAATCTCCAATTGGTTGATAAAATTTTGAATAGCTGCTTGTAACGGTTTGATGGTGAGTATAAAAACACCTGACGGCTGTAAAGCTTTTACCTCCTCTCCCAATTGTTGAAAGGAGCCGCTGCCAAATATTAACTTACCGGGAAAAAATATTTTTAAACTATCGGACATTGATTATGGTTTTACTGATTCTATGCCAAGACGCTCACACCAACCAAGAAAACTGTTGTATAAATTATCGGCATCCGTTTTTTGTTCGGGTGTTAAATGCATAGCATAAGCACGGCTTATGGTTCTTACGGGCAATCCCCGCTTCTCTAAAAAATATTTAGCACTCATGGGATAAGCAACATGTATCATAGGATCAACTCGCGAAAGCTCGGACTGTAACCATTGTACATCTTCCCGTTTTTCCGGGTTATTGGCATTCGCAACCATCCATACCAAAACCTCCGGATAAAAGTTTCCGGAAATTGAAGACATGCCGGTAGCACCGTGCTGCATACTAAAGCTGGCGTTGGGTGTATGAGCATCATAAAACTCCAGTTTACTGTCTGATTGCTTTAATATATCCAGCTTAGTTTTTACATTTTCATGTGTAATAGATGTATCCTTGTGATACACAAACCGATTAGCACTCAATAAGTTTTTAAACACTTCCGGGGTAATGATTCGCTTGTATGGAGCCGGGCATTCATACATTCCAAGAGGGATATTGCCCGTTAAAGAAAACATTTTTTCAAAATTGGAAAGTAGCTTGTTATCATCTTCATTCACCTTAGCAAAATGGCCGGTAATTAAAATGGCTGCATCTATTCCTGTATCGTATATTCTTTTGGTAAATTCGGCTTTGTCATCTAATGTAAGACCAAAAGAGCTTGTGGCAACAACCGGTACCCTGCCATTTACCTTTTTTACTACATGTTTGGTTAGTTGTAACCTTTCGGCTTCTGTAATACTATACATTTCGCTACTGAGGCAATTTGCAAAGAAACCTTTTACGCCCGCTTGCATGTAAAACTCCACCAAAGCAGATACGGTATCAAAATCAATTTCTGCTTTGAGATTAAAGGGCGTTATCATTACGGGAACAAACTTACCGGCAAACATCTTAATTATTTTGCGTTAAAGGTTGTAATTTTTCAGCAGCCTTCAAAGCAAAAAATTACTAATGCAATGTAAGATTTTACTTTTTATATTAACTATTTTGAAGCCAAACGTAATTCAAATCACTACAATATCCGGCATTAAGGATTATAGCACTATAAATGGATTGGTTTATGCAATTAATTCATGATCCGGGCAGTCGATTCTTAAATCCTTATCTACAAGTTTGCTTTTTAAAAGTTTACAGTAATGGGCTCCATCTTCAAACAAATAATTGGAACAAGTAAAACACATTCTTTGCACCGTAATGACACCAGTTTTGTTCAAATTATTAATCAGTTGAAGTAGCCCATGAAGCATTACTGTTTTCTGTTCGATGGATAAATTTCCGACTGGTCGCTCAATAGATGCCGCAAATCCGGAGGCCTTTTTGGCTAGGCTTTTACCTGTGGGTGTGAGGGAAAGTGTATAACTTCTTGTGTCAAACGAATCAGGTTCTTTAGCAATCAAATCTTTTTCAAGTAACACCCTTACGCTATCGCTAATGGTAGCTTTTGTCATATTAAACTCATCAGCAAGATATCCCACTTTACATTTTTCTACAGAATGAAAATAAATAAAAATCAAAATCTGAATTTGGATGGGACTCAAAGCATTCTCTTTACTTTCATTCCACAATAACACCCTAAATGCTTCTGAAATTCGTTCCAACGCTACCACAATCTTACTTTCTATTTTCTGATTCTGCTCTGTTAAATTAAAAGAAGAATACTTCATGCTACTTATTTTATAAAAACAAAAAACTTTCAAATAAAGATATGCTGATTAAAAATAATACCGATTGGATATTCGTAATAGACCAATATAATTGGTCTAAACAACTATCGCACCGGCATTATACGAAGTACCATTGGTCTGTTTTATAAATATGTTTCGTATTACATGTCCTTTTTCAATTGAATTAAAATTATTAAAAAAGGTTGAATAAATATTCAACCTTTAATAGTTTTAACTTATGTAATGGACGATTAGTTAACAACAGCACCGTTTTGTATATCTTCATCAGCATTTACAAAAACTAATTTACCATCCCCGTTTTCCGCCATTAGTATCATGCCGTTACTTTCTATGCCCCGCATTTTTCTTGGGGTAAGATTGGCTACAACAATTACTTTTTTTCCTATAATATCTTCCACAGAAAAATGTTGTGCAATACCCGAAACAATAGTTCTGACTTCAAATCCTAAATCCACTTCTAACTTTAATAATTTATCGGCCTTTTCTACTTTTTCGGCTTTTATAATTGTTGCGGTTCGCAAATCTAACTTTGCAAAATCATCATAAACAATTTGCGTTTTTACAAGATTTTCTTTAGTGGCTGCACCAGTTTCAGACGGAGTTGATTTTTCATTATCAACCACGTTGTTACCTAATTTTTTTAATTGTGCTTCTATTTCTGCATCCTCAATTTTTCTGAACAATAATTCCGGAGCACGTAAGGAATACCCTGTTTTTAATAAATCTAAATTGCCGGCATTGCTCCATTCCAGCATTCTGTCAACTACCTTCATCATGTGTAACATTTTTATAGCTGTATTGGGCAAAAATGGATTGATGAGTATAGCAAGATTTGCTGTTAACTGCAAACATAAATGCAAGCAATTATCAATTTGTTTTTGGCCGTCGGGGTTTGTTTCTAAGGTTTTTGCAACAATCCAAGGCTCTTTTTCCTGCATGTATTTATTTCCTTTCCTGGCCAAATCTATCACTTCAAACAAAGCATCTCTAAAACGGAAATTATCCAACGCTGTTTGTACTTTAGCTTTAGCTTCCTTAATATCTGCAATAATGATTTTGTCGTAATCATCCATTGCGTCCTTATGGAACGGAGGTACTTTACCGCCACAAAGTTTGTGCATCAGCACCCAGGTACGATTTACAAAATTTCCGAAAATGGCTACCAATTCACTATTATTACGCTCTTGAAAATCTTTCCACGTAAAATCATTGTCCTTTGTTTCGGGGGCATTGGCGCACAATACATAGCGCATCACATCTTCGCAACCTTCAAAATCTTTTACATACTCATGCACCCATACAGCCCAATTACGGCTGGTAGAAACTTTTTCTCCTTCTATATTCAAAAACTCGTTAGCAGGTACATTATCCGGTACAATAAAATCGCCATGCGCATGCAACATAGAAGGGAATATGATGCAGTGAAAAACGATATTATCTTTCCCAATAAAATGTATTAAGCGCGAATCTTCATTGCACCAGTAGTCGCGCCAGTTCTCAGTCAATTCTTTGGTGGCAGATATATACCCGATGGGCGCATCAAACCATACATACAACACTTTTCCTTCTGCATCGGGCAAGGGCACTTTTATACCCCAATTGCTGTCGCGTGTCATAGCTCTGGGCTGCAAGCCGCTATCCAACCAGCTTTTACATTGTCCGTAAACATTATTTTTCCACTCCTTATGGTCTTCCAATATCCATTTACTTAACCACGCTTCATAGTTTTGCAATGGAAAATACCAGTGCTTTGTTTTCTTTCTTACAGGGATAGCATCACTTAAAGTACTTCGCGGATTTATTAACTGATCCGGAGACAGGCTGCTGCCACATTTTTCACACTGGTCTCCAAAAGCATTAGGATTATGACATACCGGACACTCTCCCGTAATGTAGCGGTCTGCCAAAAATAAATTCACTTTTTCGTCATAATACTGCTCTGTTTCTCTTTCTTCAAACAGCCCTTTATCGTAAAGGGTTTTAAAAAAATCCTGAGACGTTTCGTGATGTATTTTATTGGAGGTTCTTGAATAAATATCAAAGGAAATGCCCATTTTTTCAAAGGTTTCCTTAATCTGCTGATGATATCTGTCCACAATTTGCTGTGGTGTTACACCTTCCTTCATAGCCCGGATTGTGATGGGCACACCATGTTCGTCACTACCGCCCACAAATTTCACATCTTTTTTTTGCGCTCTTAAATACCGGGCATAAATATCAGCCGGAATATAGCACCCTGCCAAATGCCCAATATGTAATGGACCGTTTGCGTAAGGTAGTGCCGCCGTAATCAATGTTCTCTTAAATTCCTTCATAGCCTGCAAAAATACAATTCTGCATTGAGGATTTGTTATTCTGATTTTTTTATTCCTTTAAAATCATAAACAATAAAATCGGCATCTTTGCTACATAGTAACCCAAAGGGCATAAAACCTTTTAACGTAAAAAATCATCATACCCCTATAAGAAATATATTAATAGTATAGCATGAATCGTAAAAATTTTATAACCTCTGCAACTTCTGTATTAGCTGCCGGCCTACTACCGGTTTCCTCCAAGGCCATATCCTCCAAACCTTTTTCTAAAGAAACCATACCTCCCTATTTAAAACCCGGCGATATGATTGGCATTACATCCCCTGCCGGATATATTTTACGGGAAGATATTATCCCTGCGGCCACCCTGATGCAGCAGTGGGGATTTAAAATAAGAGTGGGTTATACTATTGGAAAAAAAGATTACACTTTTGGCGGAACCGATGAGGAACGGCTAAATGACATGCAGTTGATGTTAGATGACCCGCAAATAAAAGCTATTATGTGCGCCAGAGGCGGATATGGGTCTGTAAGAATTATTGACCGATTGAACTGGGACAAATTTAAAAAAAATCCTAAGTGGATTATTGGCTTTAGCGATATTACTGTGTTCCACTCGCATCTTAACAGGCAATTAGGAGTGGCTTCTATCCATTCAAAAATGTGCAACAGCTTTCCGGATGTGTGGACCGATGCTCCCGATTATCAAAAACAAACCATTATCTCTATTCAAAAAGCACTTACAGGCGAAAAAATGTTATACCAGGCTCCTGCTTCAAATTATAATCGTTTGGGAACTGCTACCGGAACTTTGATTGGGGGTAATTTAAAAACAATTGAAAGCCTTGCTGCTTCTGCATCAGATATACAAACCAATGGTAAAATATTATTTGTAGAAGATACCGGAGAATATCTGTATAGTATTGACAGGATGTTTTGGAATTTAAAACGTTCGGGGAAATTATCAAAGCTGGCCGGGCTGATTATTGGCGGGATTAAAATAAAACAGGATGCGCCTGATGAATATTTTGGCAAAACTGTTTATGAAATTGTTACCGAAAAAATTTCTGAAAATTCTTATCCTGTATGTTTTGATTTTCCGGTTGGCCATCAGGTTGACAATTATGCTTTAAAATGCGGCGTTGCGCATAAAATAACGGTATCCGAAACCGGAAGCAGCTTAATAGAAGTGTAAATAAAGGGTAAAAAAACAATTTAAGTCTTTATTACAAAACTGTATAATCATTAAAGTCAAATAGTTCAAATAGTTATCTTCGCCAAAACAAATTTTTATTCATGGCAATTAAAATACCTTCTTATTTAAAACCCGGCGATACTATTGGCATTACCTGCCCTGCGGGATATATGGATTTTAAAAATGCCGAGGAATGCATCAGCGTATTGCAAAAAAACTGGGGGTATAAGGTAAAAATAGGCAACACGCTGGGCGGTAGTTCTACAACATATTTTTCCGGCAGTGATGAAGAACGCCTGGCTGATTTTCAGGCCATGTTAGACGATGATGAAGTTGATGCCGTACTTTGCGGACGTGGCGGCTATGGAATGGGAAGGATTATAGACCGGATTAGTTTTAAAAAATTTATAAAGAAACCTAAATGGGTAGCGGGATACAGCGATATTACCGTTTTTCATAACCATGTAAACAAAAACCTTAAAATAGCAACATTACATGCGCCTATGGCAGCCGCCTTTAATGATAAAGGCTATTTGAATAAATATGTAAAATCGCTCAAAACCGCCCTTGAAGGGGAAAAAGCCATTTATAGTTGCAGAACCAACAAACGCAACCATTACGGAAAAGCAAAAGCAGAGCTGGTGGGTGGTAATTTGGCTTTATTTGTTCACACCATTGGTACAAAATCGGAGCCGGTAACAAAAGGCAAAATTCTTTTTTTGGAAGATGTGGGCGAACAAAAATATAATTTGGACAGAATGATGTACCAATTGAAACGAAGCGGGAAATTAGATAACCTGGCCGGTTTAATATTAGGAAGATTTACCGACGTGCAAGATACAACGAGGCCTTTTGGAGAGGATGTACAAGAAATTATGCATCAGCTTATAAAGGAATATAAATACCCTGTTTGCTACGATTTTCCGGTAAGCCACGATAAAGAAAATTTTGCTTTAAAAGTAGGCGGAACGTATCAATTACAGATAGATAGTAAGAAAGTGCTTTTATCCGAAAAATAAAGAGCGTTAGTTACCGGTAGTTTGCTTTTTTAAATCCATTACAGGAACCATACCTTCACTTGGCAGGTAAATTATTTGTGGCAAATCTCCCTTTTCAGCCAATTTTTCTAATGTTCTAATAAACAGGTATTGATTATAAATACTGGAAAGTTGGCCGTTTTCTACTTTCATTGCTTCTGCCATCCCTTTAGCTCTGGCAACTTCTGCCTCGGCGTTTAGTTTTTCAGCCTCTAATCGTGCTTTGGCTTCTTCTACAAGAATCCTTCTGTTTTGCTCTGCTTTAGCCATTTCGGCTTTGCCTGCCATTTCCTGTTGCCATACATTATATCTGGGTATGCCCCACATAAATAAGAAAACAAGGAGTCCTATAAACAATGTAATGGCTACTATATACGAGGCTTTAAATATTTTCATGGTATAATTTTATTTTCTTTTTGGGTAATTGTATAAAAATACAATTTTTAGAAAAAATGATTGAATATTTTATTCCCAAGTTTTTATTTAAAAAATTTATCAGCTTTCCGCAGTTTGCGGTATTCTTTTGTCATACTTTCTGTACAGTTTTGCAATGCGCATAAGTACTGCCTGAATATCGCGACTTTGCAGATATACGCCTGTACTCAGCATACCCTGCCGGGTGCTTATTTTTTCTTTATTGATGGTAGCTACCTGAGAAGAAAGTTTTTCATTAATCAATTCCCTTATTTCGTTTCTTGATTCTTTTGTTTGCTCCATTCCGTCAAAAGAAGGTGCTTTAATATTTTCTACAACATCAGAAAATAACCGGCTCATGCCTTTAGCAATGCTATCTATATCTTTCAAAAAACCGTCGTCAGAAAGTTCATGCAGGTTTTTTAAATAATACAGTCCTTCATGGCTCAGTGTTTTGGTTGATTGTACCAAGTCCTGCACTAAATCACTCGTATATAACATCAGTTCTGCTACTTTTTGGTCATTGGTGTTTAAGCCTTTAATGTATTTGATGTTTTTAGATCTTAATTTATAACTATATTGGGATAGCTCGTCAAGTCCTTTGTGTGCTGCCTGTAATTTTGCAATATCCCTTTTTCCAAGCCCTTCCAGTACATCGTGGTAATTTTGTGCCACCTCTAATAAAACCTGAACCACTAATCCCCGGTTAGCTTCTACCAAGTCGCTATCACTTTTATCCAGAATTTGTAATTTACTTTTTTGGGAAGCGATTTTTTTTTGCTTTTTACTAAAGTTAATATGAGAGGAAATGATATATAACAATACAACTACCATTAGTATAATAGCTCCCGGCTTACCACCTTTATATAAAATAAACGCAAATAACCCAGCTACTGTAAACGCTATGAGTGCCGTTACAAACCAGCCTCCTATCACACTTAATACACCTGCTACTCGGTAAACTGCCGATTCGCGCCCCCATGCTTTATCAGCCAAAGAACTACCCATAGCCACCATAAACGACACATAGGTTGTAGATAATGGCAACTTCATAGAGGTTGCCCAAGCAATAATGATGGATGCAATTACCAAATTAGATGATGCTCTTACCAAATCAAAAGCCGGTTGTTCTTGCACGTTGGTTGCTAAACGAAGTTTACTGATTCTAAAACTCTGGTCATATCTTTTTATTACAGATTTGGGTATAATTACCTTAAAAATATTACCCATAATAATGGCACTATTTACTATGCTGCGCGATACAAGATTAGGTTTAAATCGCTCCTCGCCCTCATCCTGCCTGCCCAAACTCACTTCAGTTTCTGTAACTTTTTTAGCTTTAGCACTTAGCCAAATGGTGAATGCCATAATTATACCGGCAATAATTAACATGTAGTTAGGAACAACAATATCGTTACCAGCCAAATAAGTTTGATATAGCTCATTAGCCGGAACACCGGAGGCACGCCAGTTTTCAAACGCTATAAACCCGGTAATAGGAACACCAATAAAATTCACAAGGTCGTTACCCGCAAAAGCCATTGCTAACGAAAAAGTACCTGCCAATACAACTACTCTTAAAGGGTTTAAGCGAATTGTTTTTTGCAAAATAAAGCAAACAAGTGTGGTAACAATAAATATCCCCACCAGTATTAATAAGGTATGCGTTGTAACAAAACTTCTTGTAGCATCGTTAATGATGGAAGTCCCTTTCAACCCTTTAATCAGCAAAAAATATACGATAGCTGTTAACCCAAAACCCGAAAACAAAGCTCCAAAAGCATTCAGTCTTTTTACATATTGGAAGGTAAAAATCATGCGGCACAGATATTGAATAACAACACCTGCTGTAAATGCAATTAATATGGACAAAAAAATACCCGAAATAATATTACTGGTACTGGCCATATTAATATAACTAAAAGCCTGACTAATGGGATGGTTTTGATCATAAGAGAATAGGAACCCTGTTACCAGCGCAGCTCCTAAAAGTTCAAATACAATGGAAACCGTAGTAGAAGTGGGGAGCCCCAGCGTATTAAAAATATCCAGCAGTACAATATCTGTAAGCATTACTGCCAAAAAAACTATAAGAATTTTGTCGAAAGTAAAAAGTTCCGGATGAAAAATCCCCTTTCGGGCTATTTCCATGATGCCACTGGAAAATACAGCCCCCAGCACAATACCCCCCATAGCTATCAAAATAATGTACTTATAAGAAGCTACTTTTGAACCGATGGCCGAATTAAGAAAATTTACGGCATCGTTACTTACACCCACAATAAGATCGGCAATAGCCAATACAAAAAGAAGAACAATAACAAAAACAATAAATTCCATATGCTGATTTAATGAGCCAACAATTTTAAGTTTAAATTCTTACAATCCACCGGATTTAATAAAAAATTAATACTCAAAAGAGGTCTTCACAAACCCTACAATGCCTGCTATTCCATTCGTTTCAGCTTAATATTGGTTACCGGGGCTACCACAAGCGGAAACTTCTCTACCGTTAAATTGGCCTGGTCAAGACCAAAGCCTTTTGATTCAGACAGGCTTATACCTTTAATAAGAAAATTAATATTTACAATTAATTTTTCTAAATAGGGCAATTCGTTGTCTGCGCTTAAATATTTCTCCATTACAATAAACTCAAAATCGCCGGCAATATTGCTGCTGGCAAGACTATCATAACGGCTGATAATATTTACCTCTTTATTTTCAACTAAATCTTCTACTACTTTTTTAAACATGATGTTGATGCGTGGCTGTACCCTAAAACCAAGTTTAAAATCAACCCGTATAATTTCGTTAGGGATAATATGCTCTATTTTATATTCCGATGTATAAGGATCGTCCACCGTATCTACATGTATAAACCAATAAATATCGGCTCGCTTGGGCTTACGATATAAAATAGAATATATAATCTTATGTTCAATTTCCTTAGGATTATCGGCACTGGTTAAATAAATTAAATGGGTGGCATATTTTGGAATAGACCTGTCTGTACTCACTTCCCGTATTTTGGGTAGATAGTTTTCCATACGTACAAACTCCACATAACGGTTTTTAATTTTACGGGCCCTATACCAAACATACATCACAAAAAATACAATACCGCCAATTAATAAAGTTACATATCCCCCGTGTGGAAATTTTTCTAATAACGCTACTAAAAACGAAAACTCTATAATAAGATAAAGTGCCAGAAAGGAATAAATGTAAATAGCTTTTTTTCTTTTTATCACAAGGTAATTAGCAAATAATAATGTGGTAGCCAGCATAGTAACAATAATAGCCAACCCATATGCAGCTTCCATTTTAGTAGAGCTTTGAAAATAGAAAAGAACAAATGAGCATCCTACAAAAAGTATCAGGTTTACTGCCGGTATATATAATTGCCCTTTAGCTTCCGATGGATACCTGATTCTTAATTTTGGCCATAGGTTTAAACGCATCGCTTCGCTAATAAGCGTATAAGCACCGGACACCATAGCCTGGCTGGCAATTATGGCAGCTGCCGTAGCAATAATAACGGCAGGTATAATAAACCATTCGGGCATCAGGTTAAAAAAAGCGTTAATTCCTTGCGCCTGCCTAACCTCACTTGTCATTAGCACTCCTTTATGATGTGATAGCAGATAGGCTCCCTGCCCAAAATAATTCAGCAATAAGCAAGTTTTCACATAAACCCACGAAACCCTAATATTAGCCTTGCCACAATGCCCCAAATCACTATAAAGTGCTTCGGCACCTGTAGTACAAAGGAACACGGCTCCCAATAACCAAAAACCATGGGGATATTTAATCAAAAATTCAATAGCATAGTGCGGACTTAAGGCTTTAAAAATACCCCAATCATCGGATAAATGGATAGTGCCAAAAACAGCCAGCATGGTAAACCATAAAAGCATTACCGGCCCAAATATTTTTCCAATGGAAGCCGTACCAAATTGTTGAAAGAAAAAGAAACCGGCCAAAATACCAAAAACAATTGCCACAATTGTAGAGGTAGGCATGCCTCTTAAGGATGGCAATATGGAAAGACCTTCAATTGAAGAGGTTACTGTCATAGGAGGTGTAATTATACCATCAGCTATCATAGAAGCACCGCCTATCATAGCAGGTATTACTAACCATTTTCGCCGCCGCCTTACTAATGCGTATAAAGAAAATATACCGCCTTCTCCGTTATTATCGGCTCTTAAAATTAACCATACATATTTGATGGTGGTTAACAATGTAAGCGTCCAAATAATACAGGACAATGCGCCTATAACTAAATCTTCGCTAATTACCCTATTACCAATAATTGCGTTGAACACGTATAAAGGAGAGGTTCCTATATCCCCATAAATAATACCCAAAGCAATTAATAATCCGGCTGCGGTGGCTTTGTTTGAATTAAATTTCACTGCCTAAACCTTTAGTTTTTTAAATTTGAGGTGCAAAGTATTATAAAAGTTTAATAATCGGCCAAAAAAATTTGATTTATTTTAACCTTGCTCCTGGGGGAAAAAAGAAAACTTCTTTGTATATTACAATATAATTTCATCTTTTTAAAAGATTAATTTTTCCTTACCTTTTTTAACTTTACAACACTAAATATGCTAAAATGAAAAGAATATTTTTCTCTATTATACTCCTCCTGTCAACTCAATTTGTTTTTGCGCAGGATATTATCTACGCCGACGTTATTAAAAACGATGTGCAACGAATGAACTTTGAAATATTGGGCAAAGTAGCTAACAACTACTTGGTTTATAAAGAATTAAAAGGACAAAACCGCATCAGTGTATATGACGAAGGTATGCGTTTGATACAAGAAGTTCCCATAAAAAATTTACCACCAAGAAATCAGGTACTCGATATGGCCTTTTTTACCGGTAGCCGGAATGCCCATATGACATATCAATATCAATCAGGCAATATCGTTTATCTGATGGCAGCTACTATTGAAGCTAATGGTCAGATATTAAACGAACCTATTGCTTTGGACACTACCATGATTGACTATAAAACAGAAAGCAAAATATACAACTCCGTTAAAAGTGATGACGGTAGCAAAATTATACTATTCAAAATCAACCGTAAAAACAGGCAACTTTATCAGTTTTACGCCAAGCTATATAACAGCGAAATGAACCTTTTAAACGAAGATGAGTTTACCATACCGATGGATGACGAAAGCTATAAATTAGCCGATTATAGCCTTACCAATAGCGGCAAACTTGTATTTGTAAAATACAGTAGATTGAAGAGTGGCAATATTGCTGCTGCCGAAATTATAGAAAGAGATGCACAATCCTCTACCTATAATGTACACGGCTTAGGCTCAGCAATAGGCCTGAATAATTTGTTTTTGGACGATATTAAATTAAAAATAGATGAGCAACAACAACGTTACTTGTTGGCATCGCTTTACAGCAACTCCAAAAAAGGGAATATTGACGGTATGTATGTAGCCGCCTTCGGCAAAAAAGACGGTAACCGGTTATTTGAAAAAACCACCATTTTCGATGACGATTTTCGCCAGAGGGCAAAAAACGGCACAGGATTAAAAACTGTTTTTAACGATTTTTTCATCAATAACGTAGTATTACAGGATGATGGTAGTTTTACTATAGCCACAGAAGCCTTTTATACATCCGGCAATAATAGCTGGGACAGATGGGGTTACTGGGGCAGCCCGTATTTTTATGGTGGCTGGGGATTCGGTTGGGGTGGCTGGGGATCCCCCGGTTGGGGCTGGGGCGGATATTGGTCTCCCTACCGGTTTTATTCACCCTTTTATTACAGCAGCTACTGGTGGGGTGGCTGGGGACCCGGTTGGGGGTATGGTTACGACCGGTCAACTTTTCATGCTGATAATATTGCCGTTATATCCTTTGATAAAAACGGAAACAAACAATGGGATAATGTAATTGTAAAACGACAGTCCGATACTGAAACGGACGGCAGCATTTCTTATCAGGTGTTACATCAAAATCAAAACATACACTTTCTGTTAAACAATGCAGGAAAAATTGCTTCGCTTGAAGATATTACAATTAGCGAAAATGGGACAATGCACGAAAACCCACCCATCAACGCCAAAGAAAAAAGGCTCGATTTTATGCCTCGTTATGGCAGGCAGGTGGGTACTTATGAAATGATTATACCATACAGATTAAAAAATAATATTTCATTTGCCAAAGTAAGGTATTAATTAACCTCGTAAAGTTGTAAACATTATATAAAATTGAAACGCAATTGCATTTTACAATTCCTGTTTTTTTAGGTACACTATAACAAAATTAAGTGCTTTAAATTTGTCGCTTTAGAAAAGGTGTATTTCAAATTTTCGCTTTGTATAAGACGCATTTGTTTGGATGTCATACGCCTCGGCGTACAGGTTTTGATCCGCCACGGCGGAGAGAGATATCTTCATATTAATAATGAGATGTCGATTCCGAACGCTTTCGGAATCGACATTACGATACGAAAATTTGAAATGCACCCTCGATGTTTTATACTTCCCCAAAGAATATTATTTTTGTTAAATTAAATAATCATTGTGACAGGCATTTTCAGGCAAAAAAATCCCGGTAATATATTCGTACTATTTATATTTGGCATACTGCTTAAACTGCCGGTATTATTTAATAGCGCACCGCCTGTTATTAAACCTAAAGACAGCTATGTTTACCTACAAATTATAAATTTTTTTAAACCCTTAGCCGCTATTTTTCCTTTTATTTACGTTATAATAGCCTACCTGTTACTTTTTTTACAAGCATACTTAATCACAAGTTTTATTAATAATAACCGATTAATGAACAAGGCTAATTTCTTACCCGCAATGGCCTATATGCTTGTTACTTCTTTATTACCGGAGTTTAATGTATTTTCCAGTGCAATCATAGTATCAACACTTTTTATTACCATATTTAGTATTCTTTTTTCGGCACATAATCAAAATATAACGCGTAATAATATTTTTAATGCCGGTTTAATTTTAGGAATTGCCAGTTTAATTTTTTTACCATCGCTACTTTTCATCATATGGGTATATATAGCACTGGCCATATTACGTCCATTTAAATTAAACGAATGGGTGCTTTTACTAACAGGTCTTATTACACCCTATTATTTTTTTATTATTATCCTATACCTTACCGATAATTTTCAATGGCAATACCTGTATAATGGTTTTATTATTGCTTTGCATGAGGGCAGCTATAATATTTGGCATGCTATTGTTGTTTTTTTGGTTCTTTTACCATTGCTTGTGGGTTTGTATTACATACAAAAACAATCTAATAGAATGTTAATTCATGTAAGAAAAGCCTGGAACCTGCTTACCATTTATCTGATAATCTGTGTCATCATCTCCTTTTTTAATACCGGCATTGGTATTGAAAACAGGGTGCTTATTCTGCTGCCGGTTGCAGCATTGCACGGGTATGGGTATTATAATTCCGAAGTTAAGATATACCCTAAGATCATGTTTTGGACATTTATTGCCATTATCATATCATCACAAATTTTTAGTAACATGTGGTAGTTAGCCTTAATATTTTACTATACCGCCATTTGAATATGATTATCTTTGCACAAATTTTTCAAACTCTTAGCAATTTTTATACTTTTCATTTCCCCTGCTTACCGTAACATATCATACTTTTGTAAGTAAGGCTAAAATTAAAATACGTTATATGAAATTTGGTGTAGTGGTTTTTCCGGGTTCTAATTGTGACAGGGATATGCAGTTTGCGTTATCCAACGATCTGGATCAGGAAGTAATAATGTTGTGGCACAAAAACGAAGATATTAGTATGTTTACTACTGATGATTGCATTGTACTGCCCGGTGGTTTTTCTTATGGCGATTATTTACGCTGTGGTGCTATTGCCCGGTTTAGCCCTATTATGCAATCAATTATAGATTTTGCAAATAAAGGTGGAAAAGTTTACGGTGTTTGCAACGGATTTCAAATTCTTTGCGAATCGGGGCTCCTGCCCGGTGCACTGTTGAGAAACGAAAAGCAGCAATACATTTGTAAAAATCTTTATATACAACCTGATGGTTTTTATAAAGATGCTATCCAAAACGATGCAGAAATACATCAAATCAGTTATAAAATTCCCATTGCCCACGGCGAAGGGCGCTATTATGCAGATGATGCTACCCTTGACCAGTTAGAGGCCAACGGCCAGGTTATTTTTCGTTATTGTAACGAGCAGGGGCAAATAGTACCAGAAAGCAACCCTAACGGCTCTGTAAGAAATATTGCAGGCATTTGCAATGCTGGTAAAAATGTATTTGGCATGATGCCGCACCCCGAAAGGGCCACCAGTAGCGTTTTGGGCAATGATAACGGTAAGAAAATTCTCAGTTCTTTGTTAATTAGTGGACAACCGGCGTAAATCATTTTTCGTCTATAACCCATAGATTGATTCAGACTCATAAAACAGATTTTTATTTTTAAAAAAGCAATTCATGAAAAAAACATTTTTAGCATTAATGGCTATTCTAGTGTTCGCAGGATTAACTTATGCGCAGGCAGACCCGGTTAAGTGGAGTTTTTCTGCCAAAAAGGTAAGTGATAAAGTATATGATGTGTATATGACCGCGCAATTAAATACAGGCTGGCATATTTACTCACAAACACAAACAAAAGATGCCATTGCGCTTCCTACCGAATTTTCTTTTACCAGCAACCCTTTGTTAACTACTACAGGAAAAGTAAAAGAACAAGGAAAAATGGAAAAATTTTATGATAAAGAATTGAAAGTAAGTGCCAACCAATATTCCAAAACAGTAAGTTTTGTTCAAAGAGTTACACTTAAAACCAAGGTAAAAACCAATTTAGCCGGAGTAGTAGAGTATCAAACATGTAACGACAAAATGTGTTTACCTCCTAAAAAAGTAAACTTTAAAGTTCCTTTAGGATAAATTATCAATTGATTATTTTCCCCACCGATAGGTATTTATATCAAACCCAGCAAGATCTAACACCCTGTCAACTACCGTATCGGCTACATCTTCAAGGGTTGTAGGATTACTGTAAAAAGAAGGGGTGGCAGGACAGATTACACCGCCAGCCAGTGTAATTTTTTCCATGTTTTGAATATGGATGAGGTTATAAGGGGTTTCTCTTACAAGGCAAATCAGCAATCTTCTTTCTTTTAGAACTACATCGGCCGCCCTGGTAATCAGGTCATTAGAAATACCATTGGCTACACGCCCTAAAGTACCCATTGAGCATGGTGCAATAATCATAGTATCATACCTGCCACTGCCGGAAGCAAAAGGCGCAGAAAAGTCATTTTTATCATAATACAACACATTTTCCTGTTTCTTGAAGGGGATGCCTGTTTCTACCTGCCAAACCTCTTTAGCATTATCTGTGGCAACAACTGCCAAATCATCCCATTGTTGGTTCATTTTCAACAACTTATAAATTAATCGTTGTGGGTAAATCGAGCCACTGGCTCCGGTAACAGCTATCAATACTTTTCTTGCCATATTATTTACATAATTAATGTTAGTACATCAAAAACTAAAGAAATGTGAAAATTTATTTATTTTAAATTTCCGTCTTTGAAAATATAAAAAATCTTTAGTAGTTTTGGGTTAGAATTTTTCATAGGATAAGGTTTAATGGTTAATGGTTTTTGATGAGTCCCCAGTGCTAAAAAGCGTTGGGGATTTTTTTATTAAAAACATTTGATGCTACCCACCACTTTTTTTCACGTTTGCATAGCCGTTCTTTTGAAACCATTGCAACATTTTATCCCTATGATCCCCCTGTATAATCACTTCCCCTTCTTTTGCCGAACCTCCGGTACCACAAAACGATTTTAATTTTTTAGCTAAATCCTGTAAGTCATCTTCGCTACCCACAAAACCCATTACAACGGAAGCTGTTTTACCTCCGCGATGTTTTGTTTGTAATTGAATACGGAGGTTTTGTAATGCTGGTGCAAGCGTTTCATCTTGCGATGCTCCTTCAAATTTAAAATCAGGATTGGTGCTAAATACAAATCCGTTATTATCTGCTTTATGTTTCGCCATTTGCTTTCCTTTTTATAAAACTGCTTTCAAACTTAAATCCAGACTTTTGGCCTGATGTATTAAACCGCCAACGCTTACATAATCTACACCGGTAGCTGCATAACTTTCAATAGTATTAAGATTAATGCCGCCGCTGGCTTCCGTTTCAAATTTACCATCTATAAGTTTTAGAGCTTCAGTAATTTGTTCAGGTGAGTAGTTATCCAACATCACTCTAAATACCTTACCAATTCCTATTTCTAAAACTTTCTTTACATCCTCAATAGTTCGGGTTTCTACCTCTATTTTAATATTTAATTGATGTTGTTGAACATACTCAAATGCTTTATTGATGGCTTTTTCAATACCTCCGGCATAATCAATATGATTGTCTTTTAGCATAATCATGTCATACAGTCCAAATCTGTGATTAACGCCCCCGCCAATACGCACGGCTTCTTTTTCCAATAAACGAAAATTAGGGGTGGTTTTCCTTGTATCCAGCAATTTTGTTTTATAACCTTTAAGTTTATCGGTATATTGGCGGGTAATAGTGGCAATGCCGCTCATGCGCTGCATGCAGTTTAAAACCAGTCTTTCGCATTGCAAAATGGTATGCTCGTGTGCTTCTACTTCAAATGCTTTTTCGCCTACCGCCATATCATCACCGTCCTTTTTATATTGAACAAACCGGCTTTCGGGTTCCTTAAATGTAAATATAGCTTTAGCCACATCTACACCTGCTAATACGCCGTCTTGCTTTATTTTCAATACAGCTTTTCCTTTTGCTTGGGGGTTTATACAGGAGAGTGTTGAATAATCACCATCGCCTATATCTTCCTCAAGCGCATCAACAATCAAATTGTGTAACTTTTCTTTATATGCTGGTATCATGCTGTAAAAATAAACTGTTGTAACTAAATAAGGGTTATATAGGTAAAAAATAGAAATAAAAAAAGCCTCTATGCAGAGGCTTTATAAGCTTATATGGTTATATTACTCTATTAATTGAAAGCGTAATTCCTTAATCAGTTCTTTATCATTTTCATTCTTCATAAAAATAATTACACGGTAATTACCGTTGGCCGTACTTAAAGTACCAATAGCATAACGTCCGTTAGGAGAGTTTCCTTTATGTTTTAGGTCGAAGCCTTTTACGGTAGCCTTGGCAAAAAAATCTTTCAAAATTTGTTGAGCCTGAGCATTTTTATAGGTGCCGCTTTTATCGGTAACCGTTAAAAGCAAATTATCGCCGGCATTAGCTGTAACTGTAACAGCGTTTCCGGCTTTCAATCCATTAATTACACCATCAATACTTTGGGCATTTACATTTATAAAACCCCAAATGGCTATACTAAGTACAAAGAGAGCTAAATTTTTTTTCATTATTTTTCCTTTTTAAAGAACAGGTTTTTTTTATTGTTATCCTAAAGTTCTTTATATATTCAAAAATATGCTTTTATTCATATTCTGCTTCAGGATTATTAACTAATTTTAACCGCTTTCAATAAAAGTAATAGTCTTGAGGTTTAACATCATATTACTGATTATCAAACAATTAAAATAATTTTATGTCGCAAAAAAGAGCTATTCTCATTATAATGGACGGCTGGGGACTTGGAAAAGTTGCTTCTGCAGATGCCATTCAAAACGCCAAAGTACCCTTTACAAAATCTTTATACAACCAATATCCGAATACCACACTAACAACTTTTGGTGAATTAGTAGGCCTGCCCGAGGGGCAAATGGGCAATAGCGAAGTAGGCCATTTAAACCTGGGTGCCGGCCGTATTGTATATCAGGAATTACAGCGTATTAATGTAGCTGTTAAAACCGGAGAGTTAGCCAAAAACAGCGTGTTATTACAAACCATTAAAACCGCTAAGGAAAATGGTAAGCCATTGCATTTGTTAGGTCTTTTAAGTGATGGGGGTGTACACTCCCACATTAACCATGTAAAAGCACTAATAAATATTTGTAAAGAAAATGGGTTAAAAGATGTATTTATTCATGCCTTTACAGACGGACGTGACTGCGACCCTAAAAGCGGATTGGGTTTTGTACATGATTTAGAAAATCACCTGAAAGAAACCGGTACCGGAAAAATAGCAACAGTTGATGGCCGCTATTATGCAATGGACAGAGATAAAAGATGGGAGCGTGTGGCTTTAGCTTACAATGCTTTGGTAAAAGGCGAAGGCGAAACTGCTACATCGGCAACAAAAGCAGTAAGTAAAAGTTATGAAGCGGGCGTTACCGACGAATTTATTAAACCTGCCGTAATTGTTGACGATAACGGACAACCCATCGCTACCATTAAAGATGGCGACCACGTGCTATGTTTTAATTTCCGAACAGACCGTTGCCGTGAAATTACTGAAGTTCTCACCCAACAAAACCATCCGGATTTTGGCATGAAAACCCTTGATCTGGACTATACAACCATGACGGTTTATGATCATAAATTTGTAGGCGTAAAAGCCATTTTTAAAAATGAAGACCTAACCAATACTATTGGTGAAGTAATTGCGAAAAACGGCTTGAAACAAATTCGTATTGCAGAAACAGAAAAATATCCACACGTAACCTTCTTTTTTAGTGGTGGCAGGGAAACTCCTTTTGAGGGTGAAGAAAGAATTTTAAAACCATCGCCTAAAGTGGCCACATACGATCTACAGCCGGAGATGAGTGCCAACGACCTAACAGCGGCTATTTTACCCGAAATTGCAAAACGTAGTGCAGACTTTATTTGCCTGAATTTCGCTAATACCGATATGGTAGGGCATACGGGTGTATTTGCTGCCGCAGTAAAAGCCGCAGAAACAGTTGACCATTGTGTGGAACAAATTATAACGGAAGCCTTAAAACAAGATTACGTAATTTTCTTAACAGCAGATCATGGCAACAGTGATTTTCTGATTAATGAGGACGGCTCTCCCAATACGGCACATACAATGAACCCAGTGCCATTATTTATTATTGACAATAACTGGAAGGGCTCTATAAAAGAAGGTAAACTGGGCGATATTGCTCCTACCATCCTTACGTTTATGAAATTACCTATTCCAGAAAATATGACCGGTGATATACTTGTAGATAAGCTTACAATTGGCTAATTTTTAAAAATGAATTATTCTTGTTGTACTGCTATACAGCTCTTTTTTTATAGGGTTGTGTAGCAGTAATTTTTTTCTATTACTTTTGTTATAGAAATATATTACTTAATCAAGTTCAATTATTTAGTAATGGCTAAAAAAATATTTTGGGTTTTACTGGTAGCATTTATTGTTATTCAGTTTTTTAAACCTGCTAAAAACAAAAGTGAAGGAACCCAACTTAACAATATTGAGGCATTATACCCAATTCCGGCTGATGTAAAAACTATTTTACAAAAGGCCTGTAATGATTGCCATAGTAACAATACCAGTTATCCCTGGTATAATAATATTCAACCTGTGGCATGGTGGTTGGAGCATCATGTAAATGAAGGAAAACGCGAATTAAATTTAGACGAGTTTGCTAACACATCTTTACGCCGCCAGTATCATAAATTGGAAGAAATTGAGGAGCAAATTAAAAAAGGTGATATGCCGCTGCCATCTTATACCTGGATTCATAAAGATGCCGTATTAACTGATGCAGAAAAAAATGCTGTTTACGCATGGGTTAGCGACGTAAGAGGAAAAATGGAGGCCGCTTACCCAATGGATAGTTTGGTGAGGAAGAAATAGCGATACTTTACTAGTAAAACAATCAGTACTGAGCTTTTCGATAAAAAAACCGTTCCTTTTTAGCAGGAACGGTTTTTTTTAAAACGTTATAAAATTATTGTCTGTTTTATAAGTTCATCCCTTTACTCTCCTTTACCGTGGCACTGTTTGTATTTTTTACCGCTTCCGCAAGGACAAGGGTCATTACGGCCAATTTTAGGGCCTACCCGCACCGGTTCTTGTTTTACGCCACCTTCTGAGGGATCAAAATAATCATTTTCATTAGCCCCATAGTCATCGCCGGCAGCATCAATCTGCGCTTTGTTATTGTGCATTTTGCTGTAATCGGTTTTTTGCTCGCGGCCTTCTTTAAAGTTTGCCTGTTGTTGTACCGGAAGGTTAGCCTGAGACAGAAAACTAATGATGTCCTTATTAAGATTGGTACCCATGTGGTTGAATAACTGGAACGCTTCCACCTTATAAATTACCAAGGGGTCTTTTTGTTCCAGATAAGCAGTTTGCACACTTTGTTTCAAGTCGTCCATAGAGCGTAAGTGCTCCTTCCAGGCATCATCAATTACAGCCAGTGTAATGGACTTTTCCATGCTTGAAACCAGTGCCTGTCCATTTGTTTCAACTGTTTTGTCTAAAGGAGCCAACACATTAATGGTTTTGCGGCCATCGGTTAACGGTACAATTACGTTTTCAATATGACTACCTTGTGTTTGTCGAATATTTTTAAATACCGGTACAGCTTCGCCACTTACTGATTTTACATGCTCATTATATTTTTGTGTAGCCTCGGCATATAATTTATCGGCCAGTTTACCTGCATCTTTAGCTTTAAATTCTTCTTTTGTAATAGTGGTATCCATACCAAAGTTTACGATACAGGCCAATTTAAAGCCTTCGTAATCTTCCTGCTCTCTAAAAGATAAAATAAGGCTTTCTGCAACTATTGAAAAAGCATTATCCAAATCAAGCGATAGTCTTTCTCCAAACAGGGCATGGTTTCGTTTTTCGTAAATAGCATTTCGTTGTTTGTTCATCACATCATCATACTCCAACAATCTTTTACGAATACCAAAGTTATTTTCTTCTACCTTTTTTTGTGCGCGTTGAATGCTGTTGCTAATCATGCTATGCTGAATAACATCGCCTTCTTTGTAACCCAGCTTATCCATCATTCCGGCAATTCTTTCACTACCAAACATACGCATCAAATCATCCTCCAACGACACATAGAAAAGCGAACTTCCGGGATCTCCCTGCCTTCCGGCACGTCCACGTAACTGTCTGTCCACACGGCGGCTTTCGTGCCTTTCGGTACCAATGATGGCTAATCCTCCGGCTTCTTTTACTCCCGGGCCTAATTTAATATCGGTACCACGGCCTGCCATATTGGTGGCTATGGTTACGGCTCCCGGCAATCCGGCTTCGGCAACTACCTCGGCTTCGCGGGCGTGTTGCTTAGCGTTTAATACATTGTGCGGAATTTTCTTTTGCTGTAGCATACGGCTCAGCAATTCGCTTATTTCTACAGAAGTGGTACCTACTAATATCGGTCTTCCTGCTTCACGTAATTTTTCAATTTCATCAATTACGGCTTTGTATTTTTCGCGCTTGGTTTTATATACCAAATCCTGCATATCATCCCTAATAATGGGAACATTGGTTGGGATAGATACCACATCTAATTTATAAATACTCCAAAACTCACCGGCTTCTGTTTCGGCAGTACCCGTCATACCAGCCAATTTGTGGTACATACGGAAAAAGTTTTGCAATGTAATGGTGGCATAGGTTTGTGTAGCCGCTTCAATCTTCACATTTTCTTTTGCCTCTAATGCCTGGTGTAAACCATCGGAATAGCGGCGGCCTTCCATAATACGACCTGTTTGCTCATCTACAATTTTAATAGCACCGTCAATCACCACATATTCATCATCTTTTTCAAAAAGAGAATAAGCTTTTAGCAATTGCTGAACGGTGTGAATACGCTCTGCTTTATTTGAATAATCATTTAGTACTTCTTCTTTTTTCTTCAATTTTTCATCGGCAGCGGCATCACTATTTTCAATTTCTTCTAATTTAACACCAATATCAGGCATTACAAAAAATTCGGAGTCTTCTCCAGATTTTGTAATTGCTGTAAGACCTTTTTCTGTTAAGTCAACCGAATTGTGTTTTTCATCTATTCTAAACAGTAACTCACTATCTACAATATGCATATTTTTCTCCTGCTCCTGCAAATAAAAATTTTCTGCTTTTTGCATTTTTACTTTAATGCCGGGTTCGCTCAGGAATTTAATTAAGGGGCCATATTTAGGCAATCCTCTGTAGGCTCTGTATAGATGCAGCCCTCCGGTTTTAGGATCATCATCGCCTTTTTCAAAAAGTTTTTTTGCCTCGGTAAGGCTGTGGCGAACAATTTTTTCCTGTTCTACATATAATTGCTGTACTCTGGGTTTGTGAATATGAAATTGTTGGTCGTCGCCTTTTTCTACGGGACCGCTTATTATTAGCGGGGTACGGGCATCGTCAATTAATACGCTATCTACCTCATCTACCATTGCGTAATGATGTTTGCGTTGTACCATTTCATTGGCAGTATGTACCATATTATCACGTAGGTAGTCAAAACCAAATTCATTATTGGTTCCGTATATAATATCTGCCAAATAGGCATTTCTTCTTTCGGGGCTATTAGGTTGATGTTTGTCAATACAATCAACAGAAAGTCCCAACCATTCAAAAATAGGGCCGTTCCATTCTTGGTCCCGGCGGGCTAAGTAATCATTTACCGTAACTATATGTACGCCTTCGCCAGCTAAAGCATTTAAATAAGCCGGTAACGTTGATACCAATGTTTTACCTTCTCCGGTTGCCATTTCAGCAATTTTACCGGAGTGGAGTACGATGCCGCCAATTAACTGAACATCGTAGTGTACCATGTTCCAGGTAATTTTTCCACCGGCAGCAGTCCAACTATTTTTAAAGATGGATTTATCCCCGTCAATACTTACATATTCACTCTTTTTTACACTTAACTCTTTATCGTATTCGGTAGCAGTGGAAATGATTTCTGTATTATCCTTAAATCTTCTGGCAGTTTCTTTTACTACGGCAAAAGCCTCGGGAAGTATGTCTTCCAATACCTTCTCAATTTCTTTATCCCTGTCTTTTTTCAGTTCATCCACCTGCTTGTAAATAGCGTCCTTTTCAATCAGCTCTGTATGAGAAAGCTCTTCTGCTTTGGCATTCAAAGCTGCTATTTCCTCATCAATTGGGGTTAGATGCTCTTTAATGCGCTTCTTAAAATCCTTTGTTTTTCCCCGCAATTCATCATTACTTAAAGATTGATACTCGTTAAAAAAATGATTTATTTTTACTGTGGTTGGCTGTAATTTCTTTGCATCTTTTTCTGATTTACTACCACCGAATATTTTTGATACGAATCCGAACATATAATATATTTAAAAATTGTATTTATCCTTAGCCAATACAATTACAGGTTAAAATGTAACTGCTTATGACAAATAATTTGCTGTGTTAAGCCCAATTATACTTCATCTCTGCTTATGCTATTCAAAAACAATGCTACAAAGAAAAAAGGCCAATTTGGCAGATTTGCAAAGATAAGCACTTAGCTGCTAAGTGTTCTGTTTAAATATTGACGATACACCCCTTATTTGTTATTGGCCACAATTTCAACATCATAAAAATCGCTTGCAAAATTGCCGGGCAAGATGCCATTAGCAAAAGAAAATAATATTTTATAATCGCCCGGCTCATAGGGTGCCGTAATTTGCACTTGCAGTTTTTTTGTATAACCCGGCGGTATTACGGTATCCGGTAATAAATAAGATTCCTTGGAATTTATAAATTCGAATTTTGCGATAAAAAAAGCATAGTCAATTTTTACAGTTGCTGCATTTATTGGCATGTTCCCTGTGTTTGTTATTTCAATTACAGCAGGTAAAGTTTCGCCTGATTGATAGAGCTTAGGCAAAGTAATGGCTTTTATCCTCAAAGCATTAATACATTTATAAGTAATTGGTAATAAATACCCACTTCTATATTTTGATTGAACTTTTCTCAAAGTATCGCTGCCTAAGGGCTTACTGGAAAAAATCAGAACCTGTTGTCCGTCATATATACAATCCTGCAAACCAATAGAGTAATTTGTTTTTCTGTACTGCTTTGTGCTATACCCATAAGCTGCACTATGCGGATTATAGAAATTATAGAGCGCAGGCATTGCATACGAGTTTGTAAAAATCACCGGCTTCCCGTTAGCCATTGTATTAACTTGTGCCGCCCATTCTTTACCCCAGAAAAAAGGACTGAAATGTTTTAGAATTTGAAAAGGAGAATGAGGTAATAAAAAAAGAATACGCGCCAATAATATCAGTCCTATATTAACATAGGCCACTCGTAACAAACCCTTTCTAAACCTATGGTTACTCTTTTGAACAATATTTAGAAAGAGAACTATGTAAGACACCCCGGCAATCAATGTCCAATGAGGCTCTACCGTATTTTTAAATGAAGAAACCGCAAAAAACAACAGTACGCCCGAAAAATTAAACACATGAGCTCTGGTAAGCTTACCTTGTATTCTTGTTGACAAAATTCTGAAGAAAAACAATAAAGAAATAAGCGGCCCCCAAATTAAAAGCTGGCCTAAAATATAATCAGTAGTAAAACTAATGCGATAAGTCTTACTTAATCTTTCTACTAAGTGATAACGTACTGTTGGCCAATTGTACTGGTACTGCCAGTATAAATGTGGTAAAAACAAAACAGTAACTAATATAACCATTAGCCAGAAATACTTATTTTTTAACAGCCTGATATTGGATAGTACAACAAAAATCACCGGAAGTATGCCATGGTATTTACTATAAAACATACCGGTTACCGCTACTGCCATTATAAGCGTATTTCCAATATTCTGTGTTTTTAAAAACTGCTTGTACCCATAAAAAAACAGTGCCGAAAAAAAGAACAGGGGAGCATCAGGTGTTGTAATAAAACCATAAACATTAAAAATAAGGGTAGATGCGTACAATATAACAAACCATTTAATGTTTTGCAGCCTACCGGGCAAAGCCCCATATACCAAAGGAATGGTAAGTGTACTTAAAATTATTGTAGCCAGCCTTGTAAATAAGGAGCCGTGTGCTATACTTTCGCCAATATTTATTAAAAGTGGTGCCAACGGCGGATGGTCAAAATACCCCCAGCTAATATTTTGTGAAAGCACCCAATAATAGGCTTCATCGCCATCAAGCCCCAAAAACGAAGCTTGTAGGCAATTTACAATAAACCAACACACCATGAAGAGTAATAACAGCTTACGCTCCTGTACAATATTTCTGGTTCGAAATAAAACGTCCGTCATCATACCAACAAAAATAGCATGAATGTTTTATAACAATCCTGCCAGTTCAAGGCTTTTCTTTTTTAACTTACGTTCTTCTATATTTTCAATAATGGGATCAGGTTCTACAATAAGGGAGTTGCCGTTTTCTTTCCACCAAGCATCGGCCTTTAGTTTTTTTAAAGAGATAACACCAGACAGGTATTTCCTGTCTTCCTGTGCATGCCATTGCTCAATCCACTCAAACGCTTCTTTGGGCACGGTATTTATATCGCTAAAGCTTACAAATACTTTTAAGTATATATCATCGTTCAATACATTCGGTTCGTGATGGTATAGCTTTTTGTATTCGTATTTATATCCGTAACGCAAAGCGGCAATATCACTTAAAACAGCCGAGGCAGTTGGCAAACTTCCGGCTCCTTTTCCATAAAAAAACTGTTGATCGGCAAAGCCGCTTTCAATTACAACACCATTATATTCATTTTTTACAAATGCCAAGGGGCTGTTATCGGTAACAAATTGTGGTAACACAAAAGCCCCCACACCACCGCCTTGTAATTTTTTTGCCTGCGCTATTAATTTAATTTGTTGTCCGCGGGCTTTAGCTACAACAGCATCGGCTTTATTAATATTTTGAATACCATTAAATAAAATATTTTCCGGTTTGGTTACAATTCCGTAAGCATGGTTTAAAAGTAAGGTCCATTTATTTACGGCATCAAAACCTTCTACATCTAACCTGGGGTCGCTTTCAGCAAAACCTAATTGCTGGGCCAGCAAAAGTGCTTCTTTAAAATCAAGATTATCTTCAAAAATTTTAGTGAGTATAAAATTGGTGCTGCCATTTACAATTGCTCTAATGCTATGCAATAAGTCGTTATCATAATACTCTTCCAAATTGCGGATTACCGGAATAGAAGCACATGCTGATGATTCGTACAAAAAAGAACGCCCGGTTTTTTGTTGCAATTTTAGTAATTCCGGTAAATGCTCGGCTACCATTTTTTTGCTGGAACTAACGGCTTCTTTTTTATTTAGCAGGGCGGTTTTAACAATATCAAAAGCCGCATCCGCATCATCTATCATTTCTACAATTACGTTAATTTCTTCATCGTTCAGCAGCTCGTCCTTATCGGTTGTAAACAGTTCTGCCGGAGCATTTCTTTTTTTCTTAGGATGTTTTATACATACTTTTTTAACCCGGGCCTTTAACGAAGGTGTTTGTTGTAATACCCTGTACAACCCCTCGCCTACTACGCCAAAACCAAACATTCCAATAATTAACTCTTTATGCTTTGCCATATTTTTATATTATACTAATTGAAAAATATATTCTTTTTTTTGATACGCCGATTAAATACTATTAGGTTACCGGATTAACATCGGTAAGTCCTAAAAAATTTCTAATAGCGTAACTAATCTGTTCAAACTCCAACAAAAAACCATCGTGTCCATAATCCGAAAGGATTAATTTTAAGTTGGCTCCCGGTATGTTTTTTGCCAAAAATTCCTGCTCGTCAGGAGGAAATAAAATATCACCTTCTAAACTCAACACCAGCGTTTTTGCTTTGATCTTAGACAATGCTTTTTCTGCACCACCTCTACCCCGGCCAACATTATGAGCATCCATGCTTTTACTTAGCACATAATAACTAAAAGCATTGAACCTTGCCGAAAGTTTTGTACCCTGATAACGCTGATAGCTTTCGCTCTTATAATCATCCAATTTTTCGTGGCTGGTAACGGCCTGTGTTTTATTGTAGGCTGTCGCATTTCGGTAAGACAATAATGCAATGCTTCTGGCTACTTCCATGCCTTTTTTTCCGGCATCTTTATCTTTCTGTTTCCAGGTAGCATCCGCCTCTATTGCAAAACGCTGCGATGCATTAAAAGCAATTCCCCAGGAAGAATGTACCGCATTAGTAGCCATAGGTATGATGTATTCAAAAACTTCCGGCTCTTCAATAGCCCATTCTAATAATTGCTGGCCGCCCATGCTTCCGCCAATACCAATTTTTATTTTTTCGATACCCAATTCTTTTTTTAACAACTGGTAAGAGCGTATCATATCTCTTGTTGTAAAAAAGGGAAAATTATGATAATAGGGAGTGCCCGCTTGCGGATTGATATCTAAAGGGCTGATACTGCCATAGCAGCTACCCGGCATATTTACACAAATAATAAAATATGCAGCGGGATTAAAAATTTTACCCTTGCCAATCATTTCCGGCCACCATTCCTGTGGATGGCTGTTGGCCGTAAGTGCATGAAATACCCAGATAACATTATCCTTTTTTTTACTCAACTTACCATAGGTGGTATATGCTAAATGAAAATTAAAAAGCGACGCACCGTTTTCCAGCAAAAAAGGATTTTTATATAAAAAAGTCTTTTGTTCCATATATATCTGCCAAAGGAATTTAATACCGAAAGAGATGTTCTGATGCATTTCTTCCGGTATTTTCTCCTGCTTTTATGCTAATGCACCCTGTAAAGCCTGTTCTATATCTGCTTTTATATCTTCAATATTTTCTATTCCGGCACTAATACGAATCAGATTATCTGCTACACCGGCGGCTTTCCTTTCTTCTACTGATAATTGCTCATGTGTAGTAGATGCAGGATGAATAGCCAATGTTTTAGCATCGCCTACATTTGCAAGGTGGCTAATGAGTTGCAAAGCATTGATAAATTTTTTACCGTTTTCTACGCCGCCTTTAATACCAAACTGCAATACGCCGCCAAAACCATTTCTCAGGTATTTTTTTGCCAATTCATGATAGGAGCTGCTTTGCAAGCCGGGGTACCACACAAATTCCACATCATCACGTTCTTCTAACCATTTGGCTAATGCTAATGCGTTATCCACTGTACGTTGCACACGTAAAGAAAGTGTTTCTATACCCTGTAATAAAAGGAAGGCGTTGAATGGACTTTGGCAGGGACCGAAATCTCTTAAGCCCTCTACCCTTGCTCTAATGGCAAATGCAATATTTGGAAGTCCTAATGGATTACCTTCTCCAAAAACATCCCAAAAATTTAGTCCGTGATACCCTTCTGAAGGCTCAGAAAATTGCGGAAATTTACCATTACCCCAATTATAATTTCCACCATCAACAATTACGCCACCGATACTGGTACCATGGCCGCCAATCCATTTGGTAGCACTTTCTACCACTATGTTTGCACCATGTTCTAAGGGCCTAAACAAATAACCGCCGGCAGCAAAAGTATTGTCAACAATCAATGGCAAATCGAATTCTTTTGCCAGTGCAGCAAATTTTTCAAAATCGGGGATGCTTAATCTCGGATTACCGATGGTTTCCAAATAAAGTGCTTTTGTATTGGCATCAATTTTAGAACGAAAACTTTCTATATCATCGCCATCAGCAAAACGAGCTTCTATGCCCAGCTTTTTAAAAGATACTTTAAACTGATTGTAAGTACCGCCATATAAATGTGATGAGGTAATAAAATTATCGCCGGCATTTAAAATATTGGTAATAGCCAGAAACTGAGCTGCCTGCCCCGATGAGGTTGCTAAAGCCGCTACACCGCCCTCAAGAGCAGCCATGCGCTGTTCAAAAACATCGTTGGTAGGGTTATTCATACGGGTATATATATTCCCAAATTCTTTTAAGCCAAAAAGATTGGCTGCATGCTGCGTGTTATTAAACTGAAAAGAAGTGGTTTGGTAAACAGGCACGGCCCTGCTACCGGTAGTGGGGTCTGTTTGTTGTCCTGCATGTACCTGAAGTGTGTCAAAATGTAAGCTCATTGTATTATGATTTGTATTGGTGAGTTATTTAATTTATGATTTGTTTGAGTTTTCCGGCTCAATTAGTGATGTTTTAATGAATTATGAGAGATGAATTTTTGAAAGAGAAACTCTTTCCTGGTGGATAATTATGCCCGGCAGGGCATATTACACATACTGCAACACATTGCGGGCGCGATGCTTACAGGAACATTTGTATTGGGTTTTGTTGTCATGTGTGATGCTAAAATAGCTTTTTGTTGTTTCATTTCAAAAAAAATTAATCTTTTCTATTTATTAAACAGAAATAATATGCTCGTCAAAAAGGGCAATGATTTTAAAAAAATATGGCAACAAAAAAGCCCATCCGGATAAACCAGATGAGCTTTACTATTATTAAGAAATTAAAACTATGTATCTGACTTATCTCTCTCTCGCCGGAGGCGTGAGCTGGAATTGGCACCTTGTTCCGTTTGTGGCGGAGCAGGTTGCCAAGGCTTCATAGGGCCATACCCTCTGCCTTTCTTGATAAGAATTTTAAAAGAACTGGTGCAAAGATAGGGGAAGTGCAGGGAATAAAAAAAGGCTGCCGAAGCAGCCTTTTGAATTATGTTAACATTTAGATAATATTAATCTCCGGTTCTAACAAATCTTTCCTTAACGCCTCTACCTAAGCAAGTCCACCAAATCTCAAAAATTCTATTTGTGGCATCAACAAGAACAACGTTATCAATAACGGTTGTTCGTTGAGATCCGCTAAAGGCCACAATTGCACTAATAGATGTATTTGTACCATTAAATTGGTATGTACTATAACCGCTATAGGTTCTCCACAAATACTGCATATAAAGCCTATTAGGACCAACAGTAGATAATTTCACGTCTTCCTCAGTAAATGTGCCGCCAATATTACCATCAATAGTGCCATAATCATTAATAATAGTATAGGTGTAAGTACCTTCCCAAATACTTTTTACAGGCAGGCTATAAATAACCGTACCAAAATTACCACTGATACCGCCTGAGCTTACGGATGCTATTTTTAAGGCGAGTACATTTTCTTTTGACTGGTCAAATTGAGGCACCTTTAACTTAATAGGAACGACAGCTTCTCTTTCTCCAGCTTTTATTGTTACAGACGAAGGTAGTTCGTAAGCCGTTGATGGCAGCTGAAAATACGAAGTTGATTGTGAACTATTATATGTTGCAACAGCACCTGCATCTACAGTCAAATTAACATTGATATCTTTAGGTGCAGCTGTTGGTCCTGCATAATTCACAATTACATTAATTGTTATTTCTGCCACTTCTGGATCCAGTGTAGATGGCACAAAAAGCCTATAAGGAGCTAACGCAGAAGACGTAGGAGCTACTATATCCTTGAATTCAATTACGCTAGGGCTTTGTTCCGGCTTTAAAATTGCAGAATCATCTTTAAGACATGAACTGAAAGCAGACAATGTAAGAAACAATGTCAATAGTCTATATATATTTTTCATAATAAAATTTATTGCTTTATTAATAATTATTTAGCCCAAAATATTTTATCTAAAAATACGCTAATCAGACCGCCATCTCCGCTGCCCGTTTGAGCTCTTACATTATCACCATTATAGGTGAATTCATTTTGAGGGTATTGAATTCTAGTTGGGAGTCTGTCCGCAGCAGTGGATTGAGATTGT
Source organism: Niabella sp. (assembly GCA_047975735.1). Taxonomy (GTDB): domain Bacteria; phylum Bacteroidota; class Bacteroidia; order Chitinophagales; family Chitinophagaceae; genus Niabella. The sequence goes on along the minus strand of JBKEEB010000034.1, from coordinate 1,183 downwards.
AACGAAACCAAACTCGTATATCTAGTACCAGGGTATGCGGGAGGTGAAACAGAAACCGGATAATGTGTTCTTCTATATTCATTCCACGCTTCGTGGCCAAATAGGCCATTAAGTGCTATATATTTTTGAGTAATAATAGCCTCCAATTTCTGTTCAAAAGTTGTGGCCAAATCAAAATTCACTAAATAACTTGTCGCATTTTGACTTTCCGCCACATAGGAGTTAAATTCGGTTTGGGGATTGATTGCTATGATCCCAGTTCCTGATGTGGAAGCTAATTTTCCACTTGTTGTATTAACATACAAACCTGATGTTGCACCAGACTCATTTTTATTGAGATATTTAAATGATTCTAATATCCCACTATTGAACAATGCTTTTGCATCACCGGTAATAACACCTCTAATAACGCCTTCTGCCTGTAAGAAGAAACTTTCGGAAGCCAATATAATCGGTTGGGCTGCAGTTGGCCCTTTAATTATACCAATACCGGCATAATTTGTAGCACTTGGTGTTGAAGCTAAGGATATAAACCAATCATTAGGAGCCTTAACTCTAGCAGCAGTTTCTGTTCCAGGATCACGACCTAACATATTTACACCCGGTGTTGGGTATGTTCTATAAACCAAGTTTCCTCTGTATTTATCGCTAATCTTATTCCCGTCATAGAAAGCAAGAGTAAAGAAGGATGGTACTCGTTGTTGCCAAAGCCCTGCTACTTGTGCGCCAGCCACAGTATAAGTTCTTCCCCATTTAGGATTCAATTTTCCATCAACATTCGCATATCCTGGTTGCACCAAAGCGTCTTCAGTTAAAAATCCATCAGAAGAAAATGTTTGATTTGTAAAACTCACTTTGTTTCCGCCTCGTAAAATCAACCTTAGTTTTACTGTGTTTGCTAATTGCTTCCATTTTGTCATATTACCACCGAATAGCGGATCAGAAGCAGAATTCAAACTTTTTGCTGCACTGCTTGCACCATTAATATCAGTTATAGCCTCATCTAACAAATCGGCCAGTGACTTATAAATATCTGTACCCTTGTCATATGCCGGCGTAAGATCTCCAATTCCACTATTAGCCGCAGTATAAGGCACATTATTATAAGTATCTACCAATAATTGAAAGTGAAGTACTTTCATAATCTTAGCGGCTGCACCCAATAATACATATTCTTGATTTT
>JBKEEB010000032.1:0-37555 GCA_047975735.1 Niabella sp. | reverse complement strand
TAACAGGCGGCAACAGGACGAACCGTTTAGAGTGAAAACGGTTGACGGCGTTTTTTTAGGCATGAAGAAAACAGTTTGGAGCGTATTGAAATTTGATGAATCCATAAAAGGGTTTCATTTTTATGATATAGATATTTCGTTAAGAGCCAGTAAAATTTATAAAAACTACTTAATTAATAATATTGACATTTTGCATTTTTCAACTGGTAATTATGGAAATGATTGGTTAAAAGCCTGTATAAACTTTAATAAAAGAAATTATGATAATTTCGATAAAGCAACAAAACAGGAGTTGAATCAAATACGGGATTTTCATTATACCAGATTTGAAAAAGAAAATATTTCTTTCCTCAATAGAATTCGATATATTATGAATTTAGGTTTTTCCAAAAAAACGGTAAAAAGGGCTATATGGTTTTTGATAGCAAGAAAGTAAACATTTCCGTAGCACTATGTACTCATAATGGTGAAAAATACATTCAGAAACAATTGGATAGTATTATTCATCAAACAATACCTCCCTGTGAAATTGTAGTTGGTGACGATAACTCAACTGATGCAACAATGCATATTATTGAGCAAATAATGCAATCCTGTTCAAATATTGATATTCGGGTTTTAAAAAATAAACCAGCTTTAAAAACAGTTAAGAACTTTGAAAAAACAATACAGGCTTGTAATGGCGATTATATCTTTTTATCTGATCAGGATGATATTTGGAAAAAGAATAAAATTGAAAGAATGATCGCTGCGTTTTCGTTTGAAAATGATTTGTTATTGTTTAGTAATGGCAGTTTGATAGATGAGCATAATGATGATCTGGCTGTTACTTTATGGGACAAATGGAAATTTGATACTGATAAACAGCATCAATGGCAACAAAACAATTTTGCTGTAAAAGATTTACTTCAAGGTAGAAATTATGTAACCGGTGCAACAGCATTAATAAGTAAAAACCTCATTCATAATGCAATCCCCATCACTGTACCATCAGGGTATTATCATGATGCATGGTTAGCTTTACATGCGGCAGCCCAAAACGGACTTCGATTTATAAATGAGAATTTGATATATTACAGGGTTCATGCTGGCCAGCAGGTAGGTATAACAGATGGTGGAAAAAATACTGATAGCGTGATAGATGAAAAAAATATTTCTTTCACTCAATTTCAAAACAATATTTTTAAACAGTATCCTAATATAAAGCCATCATACCTTCATAAGCTAAAAAAACTAATTGGAATATAAAAACAATAATTAATGATTCGACCCATCGCAATGTATCTCCCTCAATTTCACCCCATTCCGGAGAATGACGAATGGTGGGGGAAGGGTTTTACAGAATGGACTAATGTAACAAAAGCAAAACCATTATATAAAGGCCATCACCAACCGCACCTTCCTGCCGATTTGGGCTTCTATGACCTTAGGTTGGATGAAGCAAGACAGGCGCAAGCTGATATGGCAAAAGAATATGGTATTTACGGTTTTTGTTATTACCATTATTGGTTTAACGGCAGGCGTATTTTGGAGCGCCCTTTTCAGGAAGTATTTGAAAGCGGTAAACCCGATTTCCCGTTTATGCTTTGCTGGGCAAATGAAAACTGGACACGTACCTGGGATGGTAGTGATAAAGAGATTCTTTTAAAACAAAATTATTCGACTGAAGATGATATAAACCATATTCGCTCGTTAATCCCATATTTTAAGGACAATAGGTATATTAAAGTAAACGGTAATCCGGTCTTTGCTATATATCGGTCAACACTTTTTCCTGATATAAAAAAAACCATTTCTATTTGGCGGGAGGAAGCTGCTAAGGAAGGTTTAGAGCTGTATTTGTGCAGATTTGATAATTTTGGAGGCTTGGGCGAACATTATTTGAAGGATGGTTTTGATGCATCTGTGGATTTTCAACCCTTTGGCCATTATATGGCGGACTATAGGAAAAAAGCGGAAAAGGATTATAAAAAAAATATTGCCAAAAGGGTTATTAATAAATTTAAACGAAGTTTTTATAAAGCAAAAAACTATAAAAGATACAGGGAATTGGCCAATTTGGACAACAGTCTTGACTATAACGATTATGTGGATTTTGTAAAAAAAGCACCCCGTCCTAACTATAAATGTTTTCCGGGCATTACCCCTTCATGGGATAATAGTGCCAGAAAAAAAGAAGGGGTATTGATATTTAAAGATGCCTCTCCCAAAAAATACGGGGAATGGTTGAAGCATATTGCGGAAACTTATCCTGAATATGAAAAAGAGGAGAACTTTGTCTTTATAAATGCCTGGAACGAATGGGCCGAAGGCAATCATTTAGAACCTGACAGAAAATGGGGGCGGCAATATTTAGAAATAACGAAGCAGATAGTGGATAATAGCAATGCAAAATAATGATAATATGAAGCCTGATGTGTCTGTAATAATCATCAATTATAATACTTTTCAATACACCTGCAACTGCATCCGGTCTATAATAGATAAAACTATAGGTGTAAGTTATGAGATCATAGTTGTAGACAATGCATCACCTAAAGATGATCCGGATAAGTTTAAAGAACTTTTCCCCGAAATTATATTGGTAAAGTCAACGGAAAACATCGGTTTTGCAAAAGGTAATAATTTAGGAATCCAATATGCAAATGCTGAAGTATATTTACTATTGAATAGCGATACATCAATGGTAAATGATGCCATTTCGATTGCATACGAAAAGCTGATGAGCAAGAAGGAGATTGGGGTAGTAGGGGCACACTTTACCTTTGAGGATGGAAGACTACAGCATTCAGTTCAGCGTTTTCCGGAAATAAAGTACCAGTTAATCCAATTATTCAGAATTCAAAAGCTATTTTCACCTCGTAAAAGAGCGCAAATAATGTTAGGCGGCTATTTTTATTGCGATTTTGAAACCTACGCAGATTGGATATGGGGCACATTTTTTATGATTAAAAAGGAGGTGGTTGAAAAGATGCCGAATAAAAAACTCGCAGATCAGTTTTTTATGTACAGCGAGGATATCCAATGGGGGTTAGATGTCAAAAGAGGTAATTATAAAACATTGTTTACTCCAGAAGCAAAAATTATTCACTATGGGAGTATTAATCCCAATTATGTCGATGATATGATCCATGATAATTTAGGAACTGTACTAATTCAGTATTATGGGAGGATTTATTATGGAGTTTATAAATTATTAAACAAAATAATCTAAATATCTATGTCGTTTTTTAACTTAAGTGAACAAATGAAGGCTGCTAGTATGACCTCAGATAAGATGACTTATCATGGGTATCACCGTTTCTATCCTTTATTTATTCACACTTTAGTAGATGTGCCAAATATTAAAATGCTTGAGTTAGGGTATCAGAATGGATATTCTATAGATTTATGGACTAATTATTTTAATAACCCAATAATAGATGCTATTGATGTTCTTCAAGATCCGAACGATAATAGATTGAATAAGTATTTTTTACTTGACCAAAGTAAAAACAGTTTGTTAGATGATTTCGTAAATAATAGTGAGACTAAATACGATTTTATTATTGATGATGCTTCCCATGTGCCAGATCACCAATGGAATACTTTTATTAGGTTTATTAATATTTTGAAAGATGGTGGAATTTATATTATAGAAGATGTTGAAACTTCATATTGGAAAAGAGGTGAGATTTTTGGCTATCAATTCAATGCCAATAAAACAAGTATTTTTAATAGGCTCAAAATAATTGCAGACTTCATTAATTATGAATTTACTACTGGTGATTTGGTTAGAAAATATAAGCTATCTGTAATTGAAGCTGAGGCATTGATGCAGATTGAAATGGTAACTCTTGGATATAATTGTATTGTTATTGTAAAAAAAGATACTGCATTGTTTAACGATTTTTACAGAACTCGCAATCAATACAGGCATACTATGAAAATTAATCGAAAAGACGTTAGTTCGTTTGAAAAAATAAAGATTTTTATTAGGTCTTTAATTAAATAGAAGTATGAAGATATTTGGTATAACTGGCGGTGGGCGTCATTTAGATGGTGCTTCATTTCATAGAATTGCCGATTACCAGTCTGTTTTACAAGAAGCAGGAATAACTTTGGATGTTTTTTATTCATATTTAAATAAACTTTCCTATTATAAAGCTAAATCGGGTATTAACCTTCTTGATAATGTGGCCGGAAAAATCTACGACAGACTTAAAATTGTTGATAGATTAGCGTTGTTAAATAAAAGAAAAAACTACGACACAGTTTGGATCAGTCGCTCAATCATAAATTATCCCAATTTTTTCGATGCTTATTTTGATAATTACATTTATGATATTGATGATGCTGTTTGGTTGGCAGATGCAAAAGGTAGTTTTGAAAATTACTGCAAGAGGGCAAAGGTAATCTTTGCCGGCAATTCTTTTTTGTATCAAAAAGCCTCTTTGTATAGCAATAATGTAAAGCTAATTCCAACTGCTGTTGATGCAGGTTTTTTTAAACCATTAGGACTGCCATCCGGTACTGAAAGCAAATTTATTATTGGTTTCTTTGGCACATCCGGAGGGTTTAAGTACATTAAGCCAATTGAACGACAGATTAAAGCTTTTTTAGAAAAGCATACTGATGCCGAGTTTTGGGTAATGGGTGATCGGTTTCCTACTGAGTTAGAATTAATTAAAGACAAGGTAAAATATTTTCCATGGACATATAATGCTGGTCTCGATTTTTTGAATAAAATATCAATCGGTATTATGCCATTAAATGCTACTGAATGGGAAATGGGGAAATGTAGTTATAAGATGTTACTCTATATGGCCTGTGGTAAACCGGTTATTGTTAGTAGTGTAGGAATGAATATTGATGTAATGAACTATGAAAAAAAATATGGTTATTTCGGGAAATCCTGTACAACTACAGAAGAGTGGCTTGATGCATTTGAATATTATTATGATCTTAATAATAAGGAATTTATATTACAGGGCGTAGCCGGTAGAAAAGTTGTGGAAACTCACTATGCCAAAGCCGAGATTAGTAAAAAAATTGTTGAGCTAATTAAAGAAAACTATGCCGCTGCATTCTAAAAAAATATTATTCTTCGGGCCATTTACTTACCGAGCAATTGATAATGAATCTCTGATGCTCCAATTTAAGCAAATGGGGCATGATGTTTATTTCCTTACCATGGAAGCAGGTACTTATATTATTCCCGAATTAGAAAAATATGGCGTTAAATGTTTCAAGTTGGATATTAAAGGAGCTGGAAAATTTTCGCTTTTAAAAAAAGTTATTTTTTTGGTCAGGTTTATTAGAAAGCACAATATTGACATTATATTCAGCCATTTAGAACCGGCAAATTTTTTAATAACTCTTGCGCAATCATTTGTAAAAAGTAAGATTGTAATTGTAAGGCATCACTCGGATTTGTTTTATATCAATGGCCTTCATACAATGTTTTCTTATCGCTATGCATATAAAAAGACAAAGCATGTGATTGCCATCTCTAATTATTCAAAAGAGATAATGGTAGAAAAAGAAGAGGTTGACGCTGATAAAATATCTGTTATTCCATTATCGTTTAATTTTGATTTGTTTACAAAACCTGATATTAATGTAGTTAAACAAATTAGACAGTTGCTTGGTGTCGACTTACTATTGCTTTCTGTAGGTAGGCTGGTGCATAATAAGCGATTGGATATTGCTGTTAAAGTTTTAAACCAATTACGTAATAAAGGTATAAATGCGGGTTTATTAATTTTAGGTCAGGGCGAACTTGAGCAATCACTTCAGCAACTTATTACGGAAAATAATCTATCAGATTATTGTAAATTGCTCGGGTATAAAACAAATGTAATGGATTATTTGGCAGCTTGCGATATATTGCTGCATCCTTCTGAATCGGAAGCAAGTTCTTTAATTATTAAAGAGGCTGGACTGCAAAAAAAAGTAATTATTGGTTGTGCAGATGTAGGAGATTGCGGAGAGTATATAATTAACGGAGAGAACGGGTTTTTAAGAGAAAAGAACAGCTATTTAACCCAATCAGTTGAAATAATAAAAAATGAATTAATGGATCTACAAAAACGTATACGGGTAGGAGAAAATTTATATAAAACGATTAATGACCTGTATAGCATTAATAATAATATTGGCCATTATGATAAATTTTTAAAATAACACTTGTGAAGTTTTCAATTATAACGCCAATTTACAACAGGGCTGATATTATTAAAGAAACGCTGCCACATATATTGAATCAGGATTTTGATGAATATGAAGTGATTGTTGTAGATGATGGCAGCACAGATAATACATGGGATGTATTACAGTCAATTTCACATGATAAACTAAGGATATTTAGGAAGGAAAATGGCGAGCGTGGCGCTGCAAGAAATTATGGCGCAAAGCAGGCTTCCGGTGAATACTTGAATTTTTTTGATTGTGATGACATAATGTATCCTAATCATTTGAAAACGGCATGGGAGCTAATTACATCTCATCCTGATGAAAAATTATTTCATGTTTGTTATGATTTTAGAGATGCATCCGAACAACTATTATCTCATGTGCAAATACCAAAGGAAGGAACTGCAAAGCATTTACCCTATAATAATTTTTTAGCATGCAACACCGTATTTGTGCAAAGAGATGCATTCTTAAGTAATCCCTTTTCGGAAAATAGGGTATTGTCAACAGCAGAAGATTGGGAACTTTGGTTAAGATTGGTGAGCCGGTACAATATTATAGGAACGGATGAGCGAACTTTTGCTATTATCGAACATGCTGGCCGTAGCCTTAATACCATTGCTCCCGAAAAAGTAGAACAAAGAAATTTGCTGTTAAATCAATTGCTAAAAAATGATGCTCCTTTCAATAAATACTATCGTCAAGAATCATCTTTCTTTTATGCGCATAATTTGGCTTATATCGCTCTTATATTTGCAGAAAACGATAGTTTGAAAAATAGAGCAAGGCAATATTTAAAAGCTGCTATAAAAGAGTATAAACTTATTGTTTTCAATAAAAGGTTTTTAGCCGCATTAAAAAACTCAATACTTTAGTATAGTGAAAAAAAAGCTCAAAATACTAATGTTAACTAACGAGCTAGGCTTAGGTGGTGCTGAAAAGGTTTTTTATAGCCATTGTAATATGCTTGCGAAACAGTATGAAGTTCATGTGGCTTTATTTGCCAATATTATACACCCCTTTTATACTGTTGATTTTCCTGTTCATATTCTAAACACAGAACGGGTTTCGAACCCTTTTAATAGATGGAAAGCAAGAAGGAGAAGCCTGAAAAACCTACTACTTCAATATCAATTTGATATTTGTATTAGTCATATGGAGGGTCCTAATTTTTTGAATGCTTCTATTAATGGAATGCATAAAAAAATATTAGTGGCGCATGGTTCTATTTATAATAACTCGCAAAAAGGAAAGGCCAACAAGTTTCTTAGTAATAACCTGCTAATCCCTTTTTTTTACAACAAAGCAGATGCAGTAGTAACCGTTAGCAAGGGATTAACTTTAGAGCATGAAAAGGCAGGAGTTAAAAAAACAATTCTTAAAACTATTTATAATTTTATTTCAATTTATGATATAAAGAATAAAGCCCAAGAAGTTGTAAATGAATTTGATTTTGGTACAGACATAAAAACTCTGGTTCATGTAGGGAGATTGGCTCCAGAAAAAAATCAAAGCTTTATGCTGCGGGTATTAAAAGCATTGAATGATAAAGGTGATGCTTCCAGATTACTGTTGATTGGTGACGGCCCGTTATACTATGAGTTACTTCATCAGGCAACAGATTTAGACCTGAAGGTTTTTGATGGTAAAGCAAAAATTGTTACAGAAATTGATGATAGTTATCAGGTCATTTTTCTTGGTGCTCAAAATAATCCGTTTAAATATGTTGAAAAAAGTGCGCTATTTTTATTGACCTCTTTTAATGAAGGGTTTCCTTTAGTTTTAGTAGAATCCCTTGCTTGCAAAACACCAATTGTTTCGGTAGATTGTCCAACAGGGCCGCGAGAAATCTTACCAGCAAATGGGGAGATGTATTATGGCGATATAAATGAGTATAAAGAGTTATTCTGCGGTAATTTGGTTTCCTATTTCCCTAATCAGGTAAATAGCAGCTATATTGATTATTGGGTAAATGCAATTATAGCGGCAATGAAAAAAAGAACACAGTTGTCCGACAACTGTACTAAAAATGCTTTATTGTTTGACTACAATGTGATCTCAAAAGAGTGGTATAGCCTTATTGATAATTTGTTGAAATAGCATTAAAGAGAAATTTCCTTATTACCGCCTCCATCAACATTAAAAGGTTCACAACATTGATTTACATAGTATCCTTTTGGGTAGGTAATAGTAGTATTTTTATAATAAGCCCCTCTAAGAACTGCAATGAAGTCAGGTGTAACATAAACCTTTCTTGTTGATTTAAATCTGCAGTTTATTATTTGATATTTTTCTTCCGGTTTCCATTCTATTGGACAATATATCCAAAATAGTTTTTTATATTTTGTGATGATGTCGCAGTTCTCAAATCTTACTCTTCGTGCTCCGTTTGTTTCTATTAAGTATTCACCAACCGGGTGTTTGCCATTATAAGGTTTATCTTCAAAATAACAATTCAAGTACTTCGTAGCGTCTTTATCATTGGGAGAATCATAGCCATGCACAATAGGTCCATATATTTTACACTTGTTAAAAGTAAACCCCGGTTTGGTTGTCCAAATACTCCAGGTAGTACTACTCCAGAATGTGCAATTACTAAATGTCATATAACCACTATCGCCGCTATCAGCTACCATGCAGCATCCAGTTGCATCAGCAAACTCACAATTCTCAAAAACGCCATTTCTGTTAGGGCCGTATTCTGCCTCAATATCTAAGCCGGCACCGGGAGCAGATGAAAACTTTCCTTTACCTGTATGATTAAATTGACAATTTCGAGCCAACAGGCCATTACCACCTATCCAACTAAATCCCTGGCGTGCATTATAATTGAATTTGCTGTCTAATAGTTTTATGTTATCCGGTGTGTTAGTTTTTACATTAGCAACACAAATTCCATCTAATCCAAAATGATGTAGGTTTACGCTTTGTACAGTAACAGATTTACTGTTTTGTATAAAAATACCATAATGAGGTAGTTGGTACCCCACATCACCATAACTACCTCCGAGATTTATTTTGCCACTATTCCCGTCTAATTCAATACCATTAATAACTACATTTTGCGATTTGTCAATAAAAATACAATGCCCTAAACTGGCACCCCATGCAGGGTTTACAAAATAGCCGCCACCTTGTCTGGCTTTACCGCTGGCCGGATCAAAAGAACCGTATTTCATCGTGCCGGAATACCTTAAAACAGCACCGGGGCTTCCTTGTATTGTCAAATTTTTTACATTGGTTAAGTGCAATACATCAGCTCCCTTCCAATTAAAATCACTATTTCTCCCGCCGGTTATCACTTGTTTACCTACAAGATAAATACCTTTGGATATAACTAATTTTCCATTACCGCCTCTTTGGTTAAAATAATTAGCGGCTCTTTCAAATGCTTCATGGTCATTACTGCGGCCATCGCCCTTAGCACCAAAGGATTTAATATCTCTTGTTGTAATAGTTTGTGAAAATGCGTTGTACGAAATAAATGTTACTAACAGGAAAAGAATATTTTTCAGCATAAATCAATAATTTATTGCAAGATAGATTTTTTAGTCTAAAGGTTGTTTGATGAGTGGTATTTTCCATAGTTTTGGAAGATGATGAAGAAAAGAATTCTTATCATAGAAAATTCTTTATACCTAACAGGTGCTTTTAATGCCATTCTGCAAATGGCAGCTGCGTTAAAGGCTGAATATGATTTTATATTTGTGATTCCGGAAAAAAGCAATGCTGATATAGCATTTATTTTAGGACAGTATAATTTTCCGGTATATAAAATCCCTTTTATAGAAATAAGCAAAAGCCTTCGCACACTTAATTATATACCCCGCTTGTACAGGAATGCTTATAAAATTAAACAAATAGCAATAGCTGAGCGCGTGGATGCGATTCATGTAAATGACTTTTATAACCTGGCGGGGTGTGCAGTAAAAAAACTATTGCCTTCTGTAAAACTGGTTTATCATGTGCGCCTTTTAAGAACCTCTTATATTGGCCCCATGTATTCTTTTTACGCCAAGCGTGTAAAAAAATATGCTGACGGCATTATTTGTGTTTCGGAAGCAGTGAAAAAAGATTTTGGCGGAGCTCATAACGTACAGGTTATTTACGATACAGTTAAAATAGTTGAAAAGCATCCTGCATGGCAGGGGTTAAAGGATGATGCTGTATTCCGTATTTTATACTTAGGTAATTACGTAAAAGGCAAAGGGCAGAATTTTGGTTTACAAGCATTTATTGAATTTAAAAAACAGTGCCCGGTTGCATCAATTAAATTCGTAGGAGCTGTGAGTGGCGAGGCATCTGTAAAATTTAAAAATAATTTAATACAGCAGGCCATTGCAGCAAATGTTGCCGATGATGTAATTTTTGCTGATGCCACCAATGATGTAGAAAAGGAAATGAAAGCACACGATGTGGTACTCAATCTATCCGAATCCGAGTCATTTAGCTTCGTTACGTTGGAGGCAATCAGTTATGGAGTGCCAATAGTGGTGAGTAATAGCGGTGGCCCTGCCGAAATTACGGATCACGGAACTAAAGCAAAGTTGGTAATAAATAAAGATCATACAGCAGCGGCAATGGCCTTGTCTGAAATATTCAATGATAAAGCAATTGCTATTGAAAAGGCTAATTCCAGTAAACTCTGGGTACAGCAATATTTTGACAGCGATATTTCTATCAATAAAATAAGAAATCTGTATAATAGAATATAGAGGAACCTTTAATTTGTCATTAACTCATTAGGTTTAATTCATTTTAGGGGTTTTGCCCGTATTGGATAATGTATAATACCCGCTTGTTTTATTAGCTTCAATCAAATACTTTTGCAGATAATTAAAAATCAAACAATCTTATGAATATAGCGGTAGTTGGAACCGGGTATGTAGGCTTAGTTACTGGCACTTGTTTTGCCGAAACCGGCAATAATGTGATCTGTGTTGATGTAAACGAGGATAAGATCAATCGCTTAAAAGCTGGCGAAAGCCCCATTTACGAACCGGGATTAGATGTATTATTACATAGGAATATTAAAGAAAGCAGAATTTCTTTCACCACTAATTTAAAAGAGGCGGTTGATCATGCAGCTATTATCTTTTTGGCCTTACCAACGCCTCCCGGTGAAGATGGTGCAGCCGATTTAAAGTATGTTTTAAAGGTAGCAGAAGATTTATCGGGCATTATTACATCCTACAAAGTAGTGGTTAATAAAAGCACCGTTCCTGTAGGTACCGCTGAAAAAGTAGCTGTTGTTCTAGGGCAAAATCTTTCTAAAGATTTATTTGATGTAGTGTCCAACCCCGAATTTTTGCGGGAAGGGATTGCCGTGGATGATTTCCTAAAACCCGATCGTGTGGTAATCGGCAGCTCATCAGAAAAAGCGCAACAACTGATGAATGAGTTGTACCAGCCTTTTGTAAGGCAGGGCAATCCGGTATATTTTATGGATGAGCGCAGTGCAGAGATGACTAAATATGTGGCCAACTCATATCTTGCAATGCGTATTTCTTTTATGAACGAAGTGGCCAATCTTTGCGAATTGACAGGTGCCAATGTGGATTGGGTACGGGTGGGCATTGGCAGCGATTCAAGAATTGGAAAAAGATTTTTGTTTCCCGGTATTGGTTATGGCGGTAGCTGTTTTCCCAAGGATGTTCAGGCACTGCATCATACCTCTAAACAAAATGAGTACAATTTTCAATTATTAGATGCCGTGATGACAGTAAATAAAAATCAAAAGAAGGTTTTGTTTGATAAATTGATGAAATATTTTGATGGTAACATCCAAGGTAAAAAATTTGCTATGTGGGGGCTGGCTTTCAAACCGGAAACAGACGATATCAGAGATGCTCCTTCATTAGATATCATTACAGCAATTTTGGCTGCTGGCGGTACGGTAACTGCTTTTGACCCGGAAGCTATGAAAAATGTAGCAGCTATTTTTGGCGATAAAATCACATTCGCATCCAACCAATATGAGGCATTGGAAGGTGCCGATGCACTGATTATTGTTACAGAGTGGAGTGAGTTTCGTAACCCGGATTTTAATAAACTGGCTGCTAAGCTGAACAATAAAATAATTTTTGACGGACGCAATGTATTCAGCATTGAGAAAATGCAGGAGTTGGATTTTTATTATGAAAGCATTGGCCGTAAAACCATTCTTCCTCAATAATTCTCAATACAACCTATTATAAAATGAGTAAAAAACGTGTATTAATAACTGGTGCTGCCGGATTTTTAGGTTCACACCTATGTGATAAATTTATTAATGAAGGATGCCATGTAATTGGTATGGATAATTTAATTACAGGAAGTTTAAAAAATTTAGAACATCTTTTTCCGCTACCCGATTTTGAATTTTATCATCATGATGTAACTAAATATATTCATGTTCCGGGCAATCTGGATTATATCTTACACTTTGCTTCTCCTGCCAGCCCTATCGACTATTTAAAAATACCTATTCAAACCCTTAAAGTGGGAGCAATGGGTACGCATAATTGTTTAGGTCTGGCAAAGGCAAAAGGAGCGAGAATATTAGTAGCTTCTACCAGCGAAGTGTATGGTGATCCTTTAGTGCATCCACAAACCGAAGATTATTGGGGCAATGTAAACCCCGTAGGCCCCAGAGGTGTTTACGATGAAGCTAAAAGATATTTGGAATCCATTACAATGGCATACCACACTTTTCATGGTGTTGAAACCCGTATTGTACGCATTTTTAATACTTACGGCCCCCGTATGCGACTGAATGACGGGCGCGCTTTGCCGGCATTTATAGGGCAGGCTTTGCGTGGTGAGGATATTACGGTTTTTGGTGATGGTTCGCAAACACGCAGCTTTTGCTTTGTAAGCGATTTAATGGAAGGTATTTATAAATTACTCATGAGCGATTATAGCTCTCCTGTAAATATTGGTAATCCCGATGAAATTTCTTTAAAAGATTTTGCAGAAGAAATTCTGAAACTAACCGGTAATAAAGTGAAAATTATTTATAAACCTTTACCGGTTGATGATCCTAAACAAAGACAACCAGATATTTCGAAAGCAAAGGATTTGCTCCAATGGTACCCTGCAATTAATAGAGCCGAAGGATTGGAAAAAACGTATCATTATTTTAAAAATCTTCCGCAAGAAGAGTGGTATAAGCAGCCAAAAGAGTTTGTGAGTAAATAAGTTGAAGTAATTTATTATATTTTTTTTCTATTAACTTTTTATAGTTCTTTGTGTAATATAAAGAACTTTTTTTTGTCGTATAGTTTGCAACATATCGCCAGTATTCTTTCTGTTCCATCTGCACCTTTAGATGTAGAAATACGCATATTATTAACTGATAGTCGCAAACTTACTGATACAGAATATACCCTGTTTTTTGCATTGGACGGCCCCAGAAGAAACGGACACTTATTCATTGAGGATTTGTATCAAAAAGGAGTAAGGTATTTTGTGGTATCTCAAAATATTGACCAACACCTGTATCCCGAAGCGATATTCTTAAAAGTAAAAAACTGTTTGGAGGCTCTGCAATTAATAGCAGCAAGTAGAAGAAAGCAATTTAATATTGATGTAATTGGTATTACCGGAAGTAATGGTAAAACGGTGGTAAAGGAATGGTTATATCAACTATTACAAACTGATATCAACATTGTCCGCAGCCCTAAAAGCTATAATTCGCAAATAGGTGTTCCGTTAAGTGTGTGGCAGCTGAATGAACAAAACGAACTTGCGATTTTTGAAGCCGGCATCAGCCAGCAGGGAGAAATGGAAAAGCTGGAAGCCATTATTAAACCCACCATTGGTGTACTTACTAATATTGGCTCGGCGCATAGCGAGGGTTTTATTGATGATGAACAAAAGCTACAGGAAAAATTAAAACTTTTTACACACTCCAAAGTTCTTATAAGCGATGGCGATAACTTGTTATTGCAAAAAAACTTGCCTGAAGATCTTCAATTCTTTTCGTACGGAACTAAGGAAAACAATGCTGTACAGGTGCTTGCCATTAACAGGCATACTACATCAACTAATATAGTGTTAAAACATGAAAATCTTACAGTAAAAGTTCAAATTCCGTTTACTGACAAGGCTTCTATTGAAAATGTGATTACCTGTTGCACTGTGTTATTCTATTTAAAAATCAACCCCGGTAATATTGAAGAGCGCATAAAAAAATTGCATGCAATTAATATGCGCCTTGAGTTTAAGAATGGTATTAATAATTGTCTTATTATTAACGATAGTTATAGTGCCGATGTAAACTCGCTATCCATTGCACTGGATTTTTTGCAACAACAGGCAAAGGGATTGAAGAAAACCGTTATACTGTCAGATTTTGCCGATAGCAAAATAAATAATGATGATTTTTATACCGGTATTATAAAGTTGTTACAACAATATCATATACATCGTTTTATTGGTATTGGAAGCAAGATGACCACCTTATTAGCTGAAGCATTATTGAAAGCCAATAACCAGTTGGAGGTTTCTTTATATCTCAATACCAAAGACTTTATTAAGCAATTTCAATCCTCCCGGTTTAAGGATGAGGTAATATTAATAAAAGGTTCGCGCACTTTTCAGTTTGAGCATATTGTAGCCCTGTTTGAGCAAAAAGTACATCAAACCATATTAGAAATCAATCTGGATGCAATTGCTCATAATTACAAAATGTTTCAGCAGCTATTAAAACCTACTACCAAAATGATGGTAATGGTAAAAGCCTTTGCCTATGGTAGCGGCGGTATAGAAGTAGCCAGTGTTTTACAATATCATAAAGCAGATTATTTTGGTGTGGCTTATGCTGATGAAGGCGTGGAGCTTAGGGCAGGCGGTATTACAACTCCCATTATGGTTTTAAATGTAGATGACAATGCTTTTGATGCAATTACCGAAAACAATCTGGAGCCTGATATTTTTACTTTTGAAATGTTAGCAGCTTTTACCCAACATGTAAAAGATAACGGCTTAAAAAATTATCCCATTCACATTGAGGTGGAAACCGGTATGAATCGGTTGGGTTTTAACGTGGCTGATATGATTGTTTTAGGAGAAAAGTTACATAATAACGAGTATATAAAAGTGATGTCGGTTTTTTCTCATCTTGCTGCAAGTGATGATGGTACAGAAGATGATTTTAGTCTGCATCAATATCATTTATTAAAGGAGGCAGCCATTATTTTAAAGAAAAAACTGGACTATTATTTCTTATGCCATATAACAAACTCTTCTGGTATTGTTAGGTTGCCTCAGTTGCAAATGGATATGGTGCGGCTGGGTATTGGTTTGTATGGCGCAGGAGATACTACAGGAAACCTTCGTTTACAACCGGCACTCACATTAAAATCAACAATTGCTCAAATAAAACATATTAAAAAAGGCGATACCGTTAGCTACAACAGGCGGGGTATTGCCCAACGAGATTCGGTTATTGCTACTGTGCGTATTGGATATGCAGACGGTTATAGCAGGAAGTTTAGTAATGGGGTAGGTTTTATGCTTGTTAACGATAAGCCTGCTCCCGTAATTGGAACGGTTTGTATGGATATGACGATGATTGATATTACCGAAATAACCGGTGTACAAGAAGGTGATGCGGTAATTGTTTTCGGCATCGGAATGCCTGTTGAAGAATTAGCAAAAAAAGCAGGCACCATTCCCTATGAAATTATGACAAGTATTTCCCAACGAGTAAAAAGGGTGTATTGGAGCGAGTAATTTTATATGTGAAGTTTCAAGACTTTCGCTAAATATTCTTTATAATTATTTACGTAGATTTGATTAAGGCTTGTTTTAAACAGTTGCCTGTCTTCATTCAGGCATTATCAAGTCAAAACTATCAAAGGCAACTGTTTAAAACAAGCAAGCCCGTGGCAGGCGGTCGGCGTTGGAGGTTATTTATTAATTCCTTTTTCAATGGATACTAAGCAAAGGCAAATCAAAGCTCGAGAAACCTGGATTAGGTGTTATGAATATCTGGGCTCAGTTAGTAAAGCTGCTCGAAAGTGTGGTATTCCCCGATCTACCTTGTACAGATGGATAAAGCGATTTAAAGATAATGGTAAGGATGCTCTAAAAGGTCATTCCACACGTCCAAAAGTCTTAGCTAAACAAAAGGTCAGTGATGAATTAGTCACACTTATAAAAGCCATACGAGTTGAGTATAATTTTGGCCCACAAAGAATAAGTCTTCTCCTTTTTCGAGTCCATAATATCGATATTTCTGCATCTACGGTTTGGCGGATAATTACTGGGAGCGAAATGCCTAACATAAAAAAATATAGGAAGCATGGGCAGATAACCCGTTACAGCAGGCCCATTCCAGGAGATCGGGTTCAGATGGATGTTACTAAAATAGGTGCTAAATGCTATCAAT
Source organism: Niabella sp. (assembly GCA_047975735.1). GTDB lineage: Bacteria > Bacteroidota > Bacteroidia > Chitinophagales > Chitinophagaceae > Niabella. The sequence goes on along the minus strand of JBKEEB010000032.1, from coordinate 21,006 downwards.
TCACGGCCATTGATGATTGTACACGGATGAGAGCAATGAAATTGTATCCCAATAAAAAAGCAGAATCCACTGTAGATTTTCTAGGTTGTATGCTTGATACTTTTCAATTCCCTGTACATAGGATACAAACTGATTGGGGAACCGAATTCTTCAACAATCTGTTTCAGGAAGAACTAATGGTTCATTTTATAAAGTTTAGGCCCATTAAGCCTAGGAGTCCACATCTGAATGGAAAGGTCGAAAGACCCCAACTCACAGATAAATCAGAGTTTTATTCAACCATTAATCGTAAAGAAAGAACCCTCGATCTTGCTACGAAATTACTTGAATGGCAAAATTTCTATAACTACAAACGCCCTCATGCATCATTGAATGGGAATACCCCAAACAAAAAACTTCTTGAACTGGAACACCTGATACCTATTCAACCAGATGTAACAACAAAGTATTGGGAAAAGGAAGTCGAAATAATACCACGAAACAGCAAAATGTATTACAGAAATCGATAGGTATTGTGACTCACATGTATTGAAATATCACAAATATGCAAAGCCTCACCAATGACGGAAAATAGTTCCTGGATTATTGGTGATGGTTTATGGTTCATCAATCTGCCCAACTTGTCTCATATAACTCATAATTCATAACTAAATCCGCCAAACGGCTCATCGCAATTCTTCATTGTCAATTTTCCATCTATCCCAACGCCTGTATAATATCGTATTTGGTAATAATGTGGTAATTGCCAATATCGTCCTTGCTCATTACGGCACCATTGTTTTTGGTAATAAGGTTTTTTAATTTTTCTATTGAAGTATTAAAATCTACTAATGGCAAGGCTGGTTCCAGAACACCTTGTATCAATTCATTTTTTAAATCGGGGTTTAAAAATATTTTTTGAAACAAGCCGTTTTCACTAATGGCACCAATTATTTCGCCATTTTGCTGTACCGGAATATTTTCAATATCATATTCTTTCATTAGTTCCACTGCATTACCTACAGTTTTATTAGGAGTTATAGTTACCAGGCTACTGGTATCTGCTCTACCATTAATAATATCTTTAAAAGTTTTTACATCTAAAAAGCCGCGTTCCATCATCCACTGGTCGTTATATATTTTTCCAACATAGCGGCTGCCATGATCGTGTAAAATACAAACCACTAAATCATTTTTAGAGAGGCTGTTGTGCAGTTGCATCAGCCCTTGTAAGCAACTACCGGCACTGTAACCGCAAAACAATCCTTCTTCTTTTGCAAGCCTGCGCGCCATTACGGCACCGTCTTTATCGGTTACCTGTACAAACTGATCAATCACACTCATGTCGTAGTTTTTGGGTACAAAATCTTCCCCAAAACCCTCACTTACGTATGGGTGAACTTCTTTCATGTCAACTTCGCCGGTATTAAAATATTTTGTAAGTAGTGAACCATACACGTCCACCGCCCATATTTTAATATTGGGGTTTTTTTCTTTTAGAAATTGTGCTGTACCGGTAATGGTTCCTCCTGTTCCTGCAGTACAAATTAGATGGGTAATTTTTCCGTCGGTTTGTTCCCAAATTTCCGGACCGGTGGTTTCGTAATGAGCCTGCCTGTTGGCTAAATTATCATATTGGTTCATATGACAACTATTAGGAATTTCTTTGGCAAGCCGTGCTGCTACACTATAATAGCTTTGTGGGTCTTCGGGTTCTACATTGGTGGGGCAAACTATTACCTCTGCCCCCATCGCTTTTAAAACGTCAGCCTTTTCTTTGGATTGTTTATCGGTAGTTACAAAAATGCATTTATATCCTTTTACAATTGCCGCCAAAGCCAATCCCATACCGGTATTTCCGCTGGTACCTTCAATAATTGTTCCGCCGGGTAAAAGTCTTCCATCCTGTTCTGCCACTTCAACCATTTTTAAAGCCATCCTGTCTTTAATACTGTTACCGGGATTAAAATAATCTACCTTAGCAACAACGGTGCAGGGGAAGTCTTTTGTAAGCTTATTCAGTTTTATTAAAGGGGTATTGCCAATAGTTTCTAATATGTTGTTTTTGATATCCATTAAGTAGTACTGTGTTTTGAAACAGAGTGTCTGTTTGATATTTTAGCATCGGATTTTATAATAGCTAAAGCTTTTAGGATTACCGGGTCTTTGCTGTTAAGCACCTGATAATAGCCGTTATCTCTCCATTTAAATCGTGCCAGCGAAGCTTCCATTCTATCCTCTACTTTTAATTTTTCTTTTATGGGGATGGTAGCTAAATTCACGGTATCTTTTTTAGCCCAGTTTACAAATAAAGACCACATGTTAGACGAAGGTTCAAAGTCTTTAATATATGCTGCGGGAGTTTTGTAAGGGTCTAAAATATTCCTGTGGTCTAAATAATAATGGAACACAAAATTATTGAAGGAGCCGTTATAAAATAATTTATGAATCTCTCTTGAGTAATTGGTAGTGTCAAGTCCTACAAAAATATCAGGCATAATACCTCCTGCACCATAAAGCACTTTGCCGCCGGGTGTTTTATATTCTTTGCCGTTTGCAATTTTATTACTGTCGGCATAATATACTTCTCCGTTGGCAAAACGGTTCCATACTTCATCCATATATACTTTTCTTCCCTTATCATAGGGGCGTTGAATACTTCTGCCCAGCGGTGTGTAATATCTGGATACCGTAAGTTTGATAGAAGACCCATCACTAAGTGGAAACATTTCCTGAACCAGTCCTTTTCCAAATGTACGACGTCCAATAATTGTGGCCCTGTCCCAGTCCTGTAAAGCACCGCTCACAATTTCGCTGGCACTGGCGGATAGTTCATCTACTAAGACGGCTACTTTACCGGTTTCAAAAATGCCGGGCCTTTTGCAGCGGTATTCTTTTTTAGGGTTGTTAGTCCCTTCGGTATAAACAATCAGTTTATCGCCACTTAAAAACTCATCCACAATTGCAATCGCCTCATCCATGTAGCCGCCACCATTACCCCTGAGGTCAAAAATCAATTCTTTCATACCCATACTTTTAAGGCTCTCCATACTCTTCATAAATTCTTTGTAGCTGCTGTTAGTAAATTTATCAAGCCTTATATATCCTACGTTCACATCAATCATATAAGAAGCCACAATGCTGGGCGTGGGAATGTTGCCTCTAACAACATCAATATTTTGGGGTTTACCGTTTCTAATTATTGTAAGTTGAGCCTTTGTGCCGCTTTTGCCTCTTATCAGCTCTCTTATTTTTGCGGTGTTAATGTCTTTTCCGGTAAGAGAAGCATTACCTACTTTAATAATTTGATCGCCAATTTGTAATCCGGCTTTATCACTGGGGCCATTGTCAATAACGTATGTTACATTTACGGTATCCCTCATCATATTAAATTCAACCCCAATCCCCTGAAAATTACCGGAAAGGTCTTCCTGCGCCAGTTCGGCATCAACCTGTGGCATATATACCGAGTGGGGATCCAGCTCGCTCATCATCTCTCTAATGGCATTGGCCTGCAATGTATCGGTTCTTACCGAATCCACATATTTCAGTTGAATTAAATCAAGGGCATCCTGCAAACTGCTGCTGCTGCTAATTGTAAAAAAATTATTATTAGGTTGAGATTTGCTGAATTTATAACCTATGAACATTCCTGCTACTAATACCAATGAAAATAGCAATGGAAGCCATACTTCGTATTTTTTTTTCATTTTAATGATTGTATTGCCGCAAAATAGATAAACTTTTTTTGTTATGAAAGAATTTTGCCGATAACTACGTTAAAATCCCGTTGAACCTCAATTGTTCAGGCTATACCAACATTTTTTTTAACTATATACAGGATTTTTAACGCTTTTGCACCGGTTATCCACAGGGTTTTTATACATATTAACACTCTTTTAAACTTTAAATCAATAAAGCCATCTCAAATGCCTATCTGTATTGAGTTTTAGCCATATTAAATTTGTGGATAAAACAATATGTTTTATTTTTGGAAATAAAGTGGGAAAAAGTGTTATTTTGTGGTAATTATTGTTGTTTATTAATTTTTTAATCGAATTATGACAGGTCTCATCGGTGAACATGAAGTTTCATTAGACTCAAAAGGTCGTTTTTTATTGCCAGCCGGCTTTAAAAAACAGCTTGTTGAGGGAGATGATGTACGCTTTGTCATAAATCGTGGAATTGAAAAATGTTTAAGCCTTTATCCTATGAGTTCGTGGCAGCCACTGGCCGAAAAGATAAATGCGCTGAATAGTTTTAACCCAAAGGTACGGGAGTTTAAGCGTTTGTATTTAAATGGTGCCACCTATGTGGAGTTGGACAGTGCTGGTAGAGTTTTATTGCCGGGCCGACTTAAAGAGTATGCAGGATTAGAAAAAGAAGTTGTAATTGTTGGTACAGGAGAGTTAATGGAAATATGGGATAAAGAAAAATATAACGAGCTCTTTGATGCTTCAACCCCTGAAAATATGGGGGATTTGGCAGCGGAGGTGATGGGAGGTTTATAATCGGTTCACAAACGTAGCACCTGTATGGCAAACCGGAAGCAAATAAAAAAAAAGCAGGCAACTGTTGATCATGAAGCGTACCATATACCGGTGCTTTTGCAGGAAGCCATAGAAGCTTTACAGATAATACCTGATGGTGTATATGTGGATTGTACGTTTGGAGGCGGTGGACATACCCGGGCTTTGTTACAGCGTTTAGGTACAAATGGCAAATTAATAGCATTTGATCAAGATGCAGATGCCGCAGCCAACCTGCCTGATGATGAGAGGGTGATTTTTATTCCACAAAACTTCAGGCATTTGAAAAGATTTTTACGCCTGCACGGTATTGAGGCAGTTGATGGTATTTTGGCTGATTTGGGCGTGAGCAGCCATCAGTTTGACCAAGCAGAACGCGGTTTTAGTATAAGATTTAATGCACCGTTGGATATGCGGATGAACAGACAGCAAGAGCAAACAGCATTTGATATTGTACAACATTACAGCGAACAACAATTGCATAAGATGTTTGAACAGTATGGTGAAGTAACCAATGCAAAAACACTGGCAAAAACAATTGTAGAAGTAAGAGGGCATTTGCCCTTACAAACAATTGATGGGTTTAAAAACGCGCTTCGCGGAATTGTAAAAGGAAACCCTAATAAATATTTTGCTCAGGTATTTCAGGCCTTGCGTATTGAGGTAAATGAGGAAATGGAAGCTTTGAAAGAAATGTTGCAGCAGGCAAAAGAGGTATTAAAAGAAGGCGGTCGGATGGCAGTCATTACCTTTCATTCAATAGAAGACAGGATGGTAAAAAACTTCTTTCGTAAGGGTACATTTGAAGAAGTAGAAGAAAATCCGTTTATAAGTATTGACACATCCAGCGGGTTTAAAATAATTACTAAAAAGCCGGTGATCGCAAATGCCGAAGAATTGAAAAGAAACTCCAGAGCCAGAAGTGCAAAGCTGAGGGTTGTTGAAAAAATATAATTTATGTCCGCAAAAGAGAAAAGCATAAAAATAAACTGGAAAAAATGGTTGAATTATCAGTCCATTGTGAAGCAAGTACCTTTTCTTTTCTTTCTGGCTTTTTTGGCAGTATTATATATATACAACGGCCATATGGCAGATAAAACGGTAAGAAAAATTAATGCAACAGCAAAGGATGTAAAAGAATTAGAGTGGGAATATAAAAGTTTAAAAAGTGAGGTGATGTTTCGCAGTAAACCCAGCGAGCTAATAAAAGCTTTACAACCATTGGGTTTAAAGGAGTTGAGCGAATCTCCTTATGTATTAAAAGATACTATTGAATCCTATTTAACGCAAACGGCAAATTAAGTAAGAATTGGAGATTAAAAAAGACATACTGTGGCGCGTGTATCTGTGCTTTATTGGTATTGTGGTGCTGTCTGTGGTTATCATGGGTAAGGCTACAGTTATCCAGCGCATTCAGGGAGAACATTGGCGTAGTATGGGCGACAGTATGCATCAAAAAATACTGGAAATTAAAGCTGAGCGCGGTACAATTTTTAGTGAAGATGGACAAATGCTCAGCACATCACTACCCCAGTTCGATATTTATATGGATTTTATGGCTGATGGCTTGCGTGAAAAAGATGGTAGAATATACAAAAAATATATTGACTCCTTTGCCACCGCAATGGCTAATTATTTTAATGATAAACCTGCCAAAGCTTACAGGCAGGATTTTGATAAAGCCTATGCAAAAGAAATCCGGTATTATTCCTTAAAGAAGAAAATATCTTTTCAGGATTATAAAGCGTTGCGCGAATTTCCTTTAGTACGCTTAGGTAAAAACAAAAGCGGCATTATTGTAGAAGAGTCCAGCAAACGCATTGCCCCTTTTGGATTGTTAGCCAACAGAACCATTGGCTTAAGCCGTGAATATATTAATAGCGATGGTAAGGTAAAGAAAATGAATGTGGGATTGGAAATGAGCTACGATAGTTTATTAGACGGTCAAAACGGGCAACGCCTTGTAAGGTACATACGTGGCGGGGCTGTACCGGTGGAAGGGTTTCAGGTAGAACCCGAAAATGGTAAAGATGTATATACAACCATTGATGTAAATATTCAGGATGTTGCAGAGATGGCTTTGCTTAAAATGATGCATCAAATTCAGGCGCAATATGGTACCTGTATTGTAATGGAAACAAAAACAGGCAAAATAAAAGCTATTGCTAATTTGGGGCGTAAAGGTGCTGACACAACTTACTGGGAAAACGATAACTATGCCATGCGGGTTACGGAACCCGGCTCTACATTTAAATTAGTAACATTTCTGGCAGCTTTAGATAAAGGTTCTTCAAAACCGTCGGATTTAGTAGAAGTTGGAACTGCCGGCAGGTTAGTTGTTGGCCCACGGATGGTTACCGATGCCGAACGTTCGCCAAAATCTGTATTAACAATAGAAGAAGCATTAGCGCACAGTTCTAATGTAGGATTAGCCAAAATGGCTTATAAAGCGTTTGGTAATAATCCGGAAGAATTCAAGAAATATATTGCCAAATATCACATGGATAAAAGACCCGCCATAGATTTGGGCGATATTCCTAAACCGCGTTTTGCACCGCTGGCAAAAAGTAATGGCGGTTTGATGAATATGGTAACAATGGGTTTTGGGTATGCTGTAAATGTAAGCCCCTTACAAATTCTCACTTTATATAATGCGGTTGCCAATAATGGTACTATGATGAAACCTTACCTTGTTAACAGCATTAAAAATAAAGGAGTGGTTTTACAACAAATGCAACCGGAGGTAATGGATAATATGATTTGTAAAGAAGCTTCTTTAAAAGCTGCGCAGGAAAGTTTGGAAATGGCAATTACAGAAGGTACGGGCAAATATGCATTTAAAGGAATGCCATTTAAAGTTGCCGGAAAAACAGGAACGGCACACGTAGCAGATGGTGATACTAAATATGGACATAATGTGTATCAGGCCTCGTTTGTAGGATATTTCCCGGCCGATAATCCCCAATTTACTTGTATAGTGGTTGTAAGAACCAAGCCCGGTGGCGGGTTGCATTATGGCGGCCAGGTAGCAGCCCCTGTTTTTAAAGAGGTGGCTACCAAAGTATATTCAATGTATGTTGACAGAAAGACACCTAAGGGCTACGAGGGCACTACTGATAGCACAGCTTATTTTTATGCAGGTAGTGCTATGGGCATAAAAAAGGTGTTGGGTATTTTAAATATACCATTTATCGATTCGGTACAGCAAAGCAGGTGGGTAAGCATGTATGCTAAAAATTATAGACCGGTTGTAAAAAGTAATATGGTAAAGGATTTTTTAATGCCTAATGTAAAAGGCATGGGATTGCGCGATGCCATAAAACTATTGGAGCCAATGGGTTTAAAAGTATTGGTTTCGGGATCGGGCAAAGTAGCAGGACAAAGTATTGCAGCCGGTTCTAAATTTCAAAAAGGGCAGGCAGTAACATTAAGTTTAGGCTAAGCAAAATACTCATTTCATAAGAAATAAAAACAGTAAGGAAGAAGAAAAAATGCTATTACAGGATGTTCTATATAAAACCAATATATTAACAGTACATGGAAGTACGGGAATAGAAGTTTTTGGTATTTGTATAGACAGTCGTAAAGTAACATCCGGTAGTGTTTTTATAGCAGTAAAAGGGTCTATATCAGACGGACATCAGTTCATTGACATCGCGGTAAAAAACGGAGCTACGGCAATAGTGTGTGAGCTAATGCCGGCTACTTTAGCAAAAGAAATAACTTACGTTCAGGTACAAAATACCATGCAGGCTGTTGGCATAATGGCATGTAATTTTTATAATAATCCTTCTCAACAAATAAAACTGATAGGGGTTACCGGCACTAATGGTAAAACTACTATTGCTACTATTTTATATAAGCTGTTTACATCATTAGGTTATACATGCGGTTTAATTAGCACAGTACAAAATAAAATTGCAGATAAAATTATAGATGCTACACATACTACGCCTGATGCCATTAGCCTGAACGCCTTATTGGCAACCATGGTTGTAGAAAATTGTGAGTATGTTTTTATGGAAGTTAGTTCTCATGCTATCCATCAGCATCGTATTGCAGGATTGGTTTTTGCAGGAGGAATTTTTAGCAATATCACGCACGACCATTTGGATTATCATAAAGACTTTAATGAGTACATCAGGGTAAAAAAATTATTCTTTGACGAATTGCCATCCGGAGCATTCGCACTCACTAATACTGATGATAAACGTGGTCAGGTAATGGTTCAAAACACAAAGGCAACAGCTAAAACCTATAGCCTGCGTACGGCCAGTAATTTTAAAGGAAGAATATTAGACAATAGTATTTTGGGGCTTCACATGCTGGTAGATGAGCAGGAAGTACACTTTAGGTTGATTGGTGAATTTAATGCCTACAACCTTTTAGCAGTATATGGTGCGGCTGTTTGCTTAGGCGAGGACAAGCAGCAAGTGTTACAACACCTCAGCAGTTTAACCGGTGCCGCCGGCAGGTTTGATTATATCGTATCTCCCCAAGAAAAAGTAATAGCCATTGTTGATTATGCGCATACGCCCGATGCTTTGTTAAATGTACTGGCAACGATTAAAAAATTAAAAAAAGGTTTTGAGCAGGTGATAACCGTTGTGGGCTGTGGTGGCAATAGAGATACAACCAAAAGACCTGTTATGGCCGAAGTGGCTTGTAGTTATAGCGATAAAGTAATTTTTACCAGCGATAATCCTCGTGATGAAGACCCTGCTATGATTATAAAAGATATGGAAGCGGGAGTACCGGTAGCAGCAAAAAGAAAATGCATTTCTATTGTTGACCGAAAAGAAGCTATTAAAACAGCCATTAATCTTGCGCAGGCAGAAGATATTGTATTGGTTGCAGGCAAAGGGCATGAAGCATATCAGGAAATAAAAGGAAACAGAAGTCATTTTGATGATAAGGAAGAAGTGTTGGAATTTTTTAAATTATTAGAAAAATAAATTGTAAACACCCGGCAGGGGCAAGCAACAGGTATTATGTTATATCACTTATTCGAATGGTTTAAAGACGTAGGTATCAATTTCCCGGGAAGAAACTTAATGGAGTTTATCACTTTTAGGGTAATGATGGCGGTGTTGCTGGCACTCTTAATAACATTGGTTTATGGTAAAAGGCTCATCAATATGTTACGCAGGCGTTTGGTAGGCGAAACAGTACGGGATTTAGGGTTAGCAGGCGAGCAGGCAAAAAAAGGTACGCCTACTATGGGTGGTATTATTATCATTCTCGGCATTATGGTACCAACCCTGTTATTTGCAAAATTAAATACAGTATATATTATTCTGATGCTTGTTGCTACAGTGTGGTTAGGTACTATAGGTTTTGTAGATGATTATCTTAAGCTACGCGCCAAGCGGCTTGCTCAACAGCAAGGAGCTGCATATAAAAAAGGCGATAAAGATGGTTTAGCCGGGTGGTTTAAAATTATAGGTCAGGTAGGGTTAGGTATTTTGGTGGGCTCTGTACTTTACTTTAACAGCCACGTGGTAATTTGGCGAGAATATACCGGAACCCCCAAAGAGGGCGATACCAGTGTGATTACAAGAATGGTTAATAAAGAACCAAGACATTTTGTAGAAAGTAAGGCTCCAATTACAACTATTCCTTTTGTAAAAAACCATGAGTTTAATTATTCCAAACTATTGCCGGAAAGTTTGCGGGATTACTCTTGGGTGCTATACATTCTCATTGTAATATTTATTATTACAGCCGTGTCCAACGGCTCAAATATTACGGATGGCTTGGATGGATTGGCTACAGGAACATCAGCTTTAATAGGTGTCTTGCTCGGCATATTTGCTTACTCAAGCGGTAACTTTTTGTTGGCAGATTATCTCAACATTATGTATATACCCAATTTGGGAGAGTTGACCATTTTTATAGCAGCCATGATTGGTGCCTGTGTGGGTTTCCTTTGGTACAACTCATATCCGGCGCAGGTTTTTATGGGCGATACGGGAAGTTTAACATTGGGTGGGTTAATTGCAGCCATTGCAATTATCGTACATAAAGAATTATTGATACCTATTTTTTGCGGAGTATTTTTTGTAGAAAGTTTAAGTGTGATGATACAAGTGGCATATTTTAAATACACCAAAAGAAAATATGGTGAAGGTCGGAGGATTTTTTTAATGAGTCCCCTCCATCACCATTACCAAAAAAGAGGCTACCACGAGTCAAAGATTGTAACCAGATTTTGGATTGTGCAGGTATTACTCGTTGTTGTGTCTATAGTAACACTAAAACTGCGGTAAGGAAGAAGTGTAAATAAATTTCAGATGAAAAAATTATTCATACTTGGTGGTGGCGAAAGTGGGGTTGGTGCTGCCATACTGGCAAAGCAACAAGGGTATGAGGTTTTTTTATCAGATGCAGGTTCTTTGAAAGAAGTATATCGTAACGAACTGAAAACGGCCGGTATCAACTGGGAAGAGGGCGGGCACACGGAAGAAAAAATTTTGTCGGCAGATGAAATTGTGAAAAGCCCCGGCATTCCGGAAAAAAATGAATTAGTAAAAAAAATTCGTGAAAAAGACATTCCGGTTATTAGTGAAATAGAACTGGCTTATCGTTTTGCTGGCAATAGTAAAATAATTGCTATCACAGGTAGTAATGGCAAAACCACTACCACGTCGCTCATTTACCACATCTGTAAAGCAGGTGGGTTAAATGCAGCATTGGTAGGCAATATTGGCGAGTCGTTTGCTAAACAGGTGGCGCAGGATCCTAAGCCGGTATATGTGGTAGAAATTAGCAGTTTTCAGTTAGATGATATTGTAAGTTTTAAACCATATATAGCGGTACTTACAAATATTACGGAAGATCATCTGGACAGGTACGAATACAATTTTGAAAATTATATAAAAAGTAAATTCAGGATCATTAAAAATCAACAGGCAGGGGATTACTTCATTTATAATTGCGATGATGAAGTAACCATGAAATACATAGAACAATTTAAAATCAAATCAACCCAATTAGCGATTAGTATGAGAAACGAAAATAACGCGGCAATCATTAAGGACGGCGAAATGTATGTAAGAACAGGCGATGAAATTATGAGTATGAGTATTTACGACTTTACGTTAAAAGGAAAACATAATCAATATAACACAATGGCAGCATGTGTAACAGGCGCAACAATGGATATCCGTAAAGAAAAGATACGCGAAGCCGTACAAACTTTTCAAAATTTAGAACACAGGATGGAACATGTAGCCAGCATACGGGGCGTGGAATTTATTAATGATAGCAAAGCTACAAACGTAAACTCCACGTGGTTTGCATTGGAAAGCATGGAAAAGCCAACCGTTCTTATCCTCGGCGGTGTGGATAAGGGTAATGATTATAGCCTGATTGAAGAAATGGTGAAAGAAAAAGTAAAAGCCATTGTTTGTTTGGGCATTGATAATAAAAAAATTCATGAAGCTTTTCACAATATTGTTCCGGTATTTGATACGGCAGGTGCAGCAGAAGCAGTTAGTGCAGCATTTTCCCAAGCTGACAAAGGCGATGTGGTTTTACTAAGCCCGGCTTGTGCCAGTTTCGACTTGTTTAAAAATTATGAAGATAGAGGAACACAATTTAAACGTGCTGTAATTGATTTATAGTAAAAGAGAAAGTTTTAAATAAAAATAAATGTCAGTAACAACTGAAATAGCAACAAAAAAATACCAGTCGGCAGATTGGAAAGAAAACTTGCAAAAGCATACCGGTGGGGACAAAGTGATTTGGGCTTTAGTAGTATTGCTTACGTTGGTATCGTTGTTGGCTGTTTACAGTTCTACCGGCTCTTTGGCATATAAAAATTATAAAGGCAATACCGAAATATACCTTTTCAAGCAGGTGGTATTTATATTGTTGGGATTTGCCATTGTTTACTTCGCACACCGGGTAAATTATACCATCTATTCAAAAGTGGCTAAAATACTATTCCTGCTTAGCATCCCCTTGCTTATATACACATTGTTTTTTGGTGTAAAAATGAATGAGGGTAGCCGGTGGATACGTTTGCCGTTAATAAATATGACAATGCAAACTTCCGATTTGGCAAAACTGGCCTTGTTCATGTACCTCGCCAGATTGTTAAGTCGTAAACAGCAGGTAATAACAAGTTTCAAAAAAGGATTTCTCCCCGTTATAACACCCATAGCTATTACTTGCATACTCATAGCTCCGGCCAACTTATCAACAGCCTTATTATTAGGAGCCAGTTGTATGGTATTATTATTTATTGGCAGGGTAAGCACAAAGCATTTATTATTAGTAGTGGGTATTGCAGCTATCCCTATTATTATGTTAATTGTAGCTGCAATAGCAAGGCATAACACGGGAAATGATATTGACTCTTCTGCTACAACCATTGCAGCAAAAAAAGCTACCGGCGGTGTGTTGGGCAGAATTGATACTTGGATAGGACGTGTGGAAAATTTTATATACGGGGGAAATGAGGCTGATAATGATGAAATGTATCAGGTCAATCAGGCCAAAATAGCTATATCAAATGGTGGCGTATTGGGGGTAGGTCCCGGTAACAGCACTACCAGAGATTATTTGCCACAGGCATATAACGATTTTATTTTCGCCATTATTATTGAGGAGTACGGCCTTGCCGGTGGTACTTTTATTTTATTTATATATATCGTCTTTTTGTACAGATGTATCAGAATATTTAAAAAATGCCCGTTTGCATTTGGGGCGTTTTTGGCAATAGGGTTAAGTTTTACACTGGCTATACAGGCAATGGCCAATACGGCTGTTACCGTTAATCTTTTTCCGGTTACGGGCGTTACATTGCCACTTGTAAGTATGGGAGGTTCCAGTTTTTTATTTACCTGTTTGGCCATAGGAATTATTTTAAGTGTATCCAGAAATGTAGAAAATATTAAAAGAGCATCGGAGCCGGTAGTAGAGCCGGCAGCAATAGAAACAACAGATAGTGAGTAAAAAGATTATCATAGCAGGCGGCGGCACCGGAGGGCATATCTGTCCGGCAATAGCTATTGCCAATGCGTTAAAAGAGAAGGATGGTGAAATTGAAATATTATTTGTAGGTGCTAAGGGTAAAATGGAAATGGAGAAGGTGCCTCAGGCAGGATTTTCTATTAAGGGCTTAGATATTGCAGGGTTTAACAGAAGTTCTTTGATTAAAAATATTGGTTTACCATTAAAACTGTTTAAAAGTTTTTTACAGGTAAGACGCATATTTAAAACGTTTCCTGCAGATGCTGTAATTGGTGTTGGCGGCTACTCTACCTATCCCGTTTTAAAATATGCACAGTCTAAAGGTATTCCCACATTTATACATGAGTCAAACTCATTTGCCGGGAAAGCCAATAAGATGCTTGGCAAAAATGCTACTATAATTTTTACCGGTTCGGATGGTATGGAAAAGTTTTTCCCGAACGGAAAAATAATTGTTACAGGTAATCCTGTTAGGAAAACTATTGTAAATGCAAAGTTGAGTAAAACAGAAGCCATACAATATTTTTCTTTAGAAGAAGGTAAAACTACTTTGCTGGTTGTAGGTGGAAGCCTTGGTGCACAGTCTATAAATGAAGCGGTTTTTACAGGAATGGAACAATTGATAAAAGCCGGATTACAAGTAATTTGGCAAACCGGAAAAACCTTTGCTAAAGAGGCTGTTAGCGAAGCGGTTGACCATAAAGAAGTTTGGGTGAATGACTTTATTAGCAATATGGAATACGCTTATGCTGCCGCTGATATTATTATGGCCAGAGCAGGAGCCATGACGGTGGCTGAAATATGTGTGGCTAAAAAACCCGTAGTATTTGTGCCTTACCCACATGCTGCCGAAGACCATCAAACAGTAAATGCCATGCAACTGGTTAATAAAAAAGCTGCGTTAATGGTAAAAGATAGCGATGCTAAAGACCGCGCAGTATCTGCCGTAATTGATTTGGCAAATAATACAGCGTTAAGAAAAGAGATGAGTGAAAACTTGGCAAAACTGGCTATTACTAATGCAGATGAAGTGGTAGCCGATAATATTTTGAAAAATATAAAAACATAACAGCATACGAAAAGTGAGTGATAATATACATACAAGTGCAAATAAACTGGGTGCTACACCAGCTACGCCGATGCCCAAAAGCATCTACTTTGTTGGTATTGGCGGCATTGGGATGAGTGCTATTGCACGCTATTTCCATGCAAGAGGTGTAAGCGTTTGCGGTTACGACAAAACCGAAACAGAACTTACAAAAAAATTGGTTGCAGAAGGAATTGCTGTACATTATAATGAAGATGTAGATAGGATACCAAAGGATGCCGATATTGTTGTTTATACACCTGCAATCCCAAAAGATCATAAAGAATTATTATACTATCAAAACAATGGCTTTAAGGTAGTAAAACGTAGCGATATACTTCAAATTATTACCGAAAACTCATTTAATATATGCGTAGCCGGTACGCATGGTAAAACCACTACTACCACAATGATAGCCCATCTGCTGCGCGATAGCGGTTATGGGTGCAATGCTTTTTTGGGTGGTATATCAGCAAACTACAATACCAATTTTTGGGCTGACGAAAAGAACGTTTGCGTAATTGAGGCTGATGAATACGATCGCAGTTTTTTAAAACTCAGTCCGGATACGGCAGTGGTAACAGCAATGGATGCAGACCATTTGGATATTTACGAAACCGAGGAAAATGTAATGCAGGCCTTTTCCGATTTTGCCGGCAGGGTAAAACAGGGAGGATTGTTATTGAAAAAATTTGGATTAAATCGTCAAATAAAAGCCACACATACCCTTGCATACAGTTTGCAAAACGACAGTGCCGATGTATATGCCGCCAATATACAATTACATCAGGGGGGGTATCTGTTTGATGTAGTGTTCCCGGATGATGCAATTACCGGCTTGCATTTATACATGGGAGGTATGCACAATGTAGAAAATATGGTAGCGGCCATAGCCGTAGCACATTCGTTAAAAATAGATAACGAAAAAATTAAAAATGCAGTGGCTTCTTTTAAAGGAGTTAAAAGAAGATTTGAGTATGTTATTAATAAAGAAGATTTGATTTTTGTGGATGATTATGCGCATCACCCCGAAGAATTAAAAGCATTGATAAATAGTGTAAGATCCTTATTCCCGCAAAAAAAATGTACGGTAATTTTTCAACCGCACTTGTATAGCAGAACCAAAGATTTTGCACCGGCATTTGCGGCAGCTTTAGATATGGCACACCAGGTAATATTACTTCCAATTTACCCTGCCAGAGAGTTGCCAATTGAGGGTGTTAGTGCCAACACCATTTTGCAGGATATGAATATTGACAGCAAAGCCGTAATGGATAAAGATACCTTGCTGCATTGGATACAAAATAATTTTAATAAAAATAGAAATACAGCGTTTGGAGAAGTAATTGTTACTGCCGGAGCTGGCGATATAGACAAATTAGTTCTGCCTATTAAAAAAATTTTAGAAAGTTAACGTGGTAAGAAAAAGAGCTATAAAAAGAATGTTTTTAACCCTAATGTGGATTGGGGTAGCTGCCGTTATGTTTACTATTATATCCTCTGCTATGGAAGTTCAAAATACTTCTAAGTGTAAAGGGTACGAAGTAAAAATAACCGGTGCACAGGAAAACCGTCTTTTTACGTCGGAGGATAAAATTGTAAAACTCTTAAAAACAGCAGCGCACGGTGAGGTTACAGGTCAGCGTATTAACGAATTTGATTTACCTGTAATGGAAGACCTGTTGGAGCAAAGTGCCTGGGTATATAATGCCGAACTGTATTTTGATAATAAAGATATATTGCATGTAAACGTCATTGAACGTAAACCCCTGGCCAGAGTATTTGCCAATAATGGTGAATCGTTTTATATTGATGAGGCCGGAAAACATATTCCATTGTCTGATAAAATTTCGTTAGATGTACCTGCCTTCACAGGATACCCAATAAAAAAGGAAATGAATGCCCACGATAGCCTTTTGTTGCAAAATATGATTGCAACAGCATCATTTATCAATAACGATTCTTTCTGGTCTTCACAGGTGTCTCAAATCAATATTGACCAATCTCCTGCAAAGGAATGGCAAATGGAAATGGTACCCGTAGTAGGCAATCATGTAGTACTACTGGGCGATGGCAGCGATATTGCCACAAAATTTCATCGCTTATATCTTTTTTACGATCAGGTATTAAAAAGAAAGGGCTTTGATAAATATGCAAAAATAGATGTGCAGTATAGTGGTCAGGTAGTAGGTGTAAAAGACAGTTATACAAAAGTAGATTCCATACAACTCAGAAAAAATATAGAGAAATTATTATTACAAGCTAGAGAATCTAACGAGTTGATGGAAGATGTTACCCCTACTGGCAACAGGTATGTAATGGATACTTCTGCCGCATCGAAGGCAATGTATAAAGCTGTTGAAACTGATGACAGCGATACTGTTGTTGCATCAAAAAGTATTGATGCAGTACCTAAAGTAAAAAATAAAACAGCCGTAAAAGAAGTAGAGAGCGATAGTAAAAAAGCAAGTGAAAAGAATACATCCGGCACAACTGTAAAGAAATCTGATAAAACTACTCAATCAGGAACAGTCAGGTCTTCCGAAAATACGGTTAAAAAGAGTGCCGCAAAAACGGATGCTTCTAAGAAGCAAAAAACTACAGCCTCCACAAAAGAAACATCTGTAAAAAAGAAAACAACAGAAAAAGCAAAACCATCAGTTTCTAAAAAGAACTAATGACTGCTTTTTGATGTGGACTGTAAATATTGTAATGATAAAACAACTAAAAACCCGATAAAATGAATGCTGAACAACCCATTATTGTAGGATTAGACATTGGTACTACCAAAATTGCTGTTATTGCAGGACGCAAAAACGAGTTTGGTAAATTAGAAATACTTGGTTTTGGTAAGGCCAACTCCAACGGTGTAAAACATGGTCAGGTATTAAATATTGATGAAACCATAAAGTCTATAAGACTTGCCATGGAAAATTGCCTTGCCGTGAATCCCGAGTTAAATATCAGCGAAGTGTATGTAGGTGTTGCAGGGCATCATATTAAAAGTTTGCAAACACGCGGCGATATTGTAAGAGAAAACGATGAAGAGGAAATTACACAAGCCGAAGTGGATATTTTAATTAGCAAACAATATAAAACCTATATCCCCGCCGGCGATCAAATTATTGATGTTATTCCGCAGGAATACACGGTTGATAATATGTTGAATATTGCAAGACCCATTGGTTATTGTGGTGTAAAACTGGGGGCTAATTTTCATATAATTACTGGCGATAAAAATGCCATCCGTAATATTAACCGTAGTGTAGAAAAAGCCGGTCTTTATACTAAAGACCTTGTATTACAACCGCTGGCATCGGCCGCAGCCGTTATGGCACAGGAAGATTTGGAAGCAGGTGTAGCCATTGTTGACATTGGCGGCGGTACTACCGATCTGGCAGTATTTGCCGAAGGCGTATTACGCCATACTGCCGTAATACCTTTTGCCGGAGAAAATATTACCAACGATATTAAAACCGGTTTGGGGGTACTTAAAAGTCAGGCAGAGCAAATGAAAACACAATTTGGCAGTGCCCTGGCCAATGAAGCAAAAGCCAATGCCTATATTACCATTCCGGGATTGCGCGGTATGCCTGCCAAAGAAATTAGTGTAAAAAATCTTGCCAATATTATTCAGGCAAGAATGAGCGAAATTCTGGATTTTGTTACTTATCATTTGAAACAAATTGGTATGGACAATCGCCAGTTAAACGGCGGCATTGTTCTTACAGGAGGCGGTTCGCAGTTAAGGCATTTGATTCAGCTTACCGAATATGTTACAGGTTTGCCGGCAAGAATTGGATTGCCTAATGAGCATTTGGCTGCCGGACATATTGAGGAGTTAGCAAAGCCTACTTACTCAACCTGTTTGGGTTTAATATTAAAAGGTTACGATGATTATGAAAATAATCGAAAAGTATTTGATAAAGGCTTTGCTAAAATAGATGTTCCCAAAGATTTAATTAAAGCAATTGAAGAGGAAGTAAACGGCGAAGCGGAAATTGAAGCTAAAGAGAAAGAAGTGCAAAAACAACATGTAAAAAAGCGAAAACTTATTAATACTGATTTCTGGGGAAAATTCAAAAATGGCCTTATCGATATTTTTAAAGAAGAAGAAGACAGTCAGTTTTAAAGCATCGCAAAGCAACAACTATACTTTCCCATTTATAAATCCGGTTTTATTTAAAACCATCAAAAAATTAAAGCATGATTCAATTTGATTTACCTCAGGAGCAGTCTTCTATCATAAAAGTGATAGGCGTAGGTGGCGGTGGGGGTAACGCCGTTAACCACATGTTTAGCCAACATATTGAAGGTGTGAATTTTATTATTTGTAATACAGATGCACAAGCCTTGTCAAGCAGCAAAATACCCAATCGCATACAATTAGGTCCGCAACTTACTTCAGGCCTTGGTGCCGGTGCTAATCCCGAGATCGGCCGTCAGGCTACTGAAGAATCTTTAGAGGAAATTAAACGTATTTTGGAAGTTAATACCAAAATGGCCTTTATTACTGCAGGTATGGGGGGCGGAACAGGAACTGGGGGAGCTCCCATCATATCAAAAATATGTAAGGATTTGGGAGTGCTTACCGTAGGTATAGTAACCATGCCATTTGCATATGAAGGTAAAAAAAGACATCTGCAGGCCGAAGAAGGTATCAAACAATTAAAACAATATGTAGATACACTACTGGTCATCAGTAACGATAAATTACGCCATCAGTTTGGTAATTTAAAAATGCGCGAAGCTTTTGAAAAAGCCGATAATGTGTTGGCTACCGCCGCTAAATGTATTACAGACGTAATTAACAGTACCGGTCAAATTAATGTGGATTTTGCCGATGTTTGTACCGTAATGCGTAACGGTGGTGTGGCTATTTTGGGTAGTGCAGCCGCAACCGGCGAAAACCGTGCTCAACGTGCTATAGAGGAAGCATTAAATTCACCGTTATTGAACGATAATGACATACGCGGTGCCAAATGGATATTAATAAACATTAATTCTGCCGAAGGCGAACATGAATTTACAATGGACGAGGTAGAAATTATTCAGTCGCATTTGTTAAGCCAGGCCGGTGAAAATACGGATGTAATTCTTGGTATGGGCTACGATAACTCTTTAGAAGATTCCATTGGCATTACACTAATTGCCACCGGTTTCGAAAATCAGGATCCATTTGTAAAACCAGTTTTAAAGCGCGAAGAGGCCGAAGAAGGAAAAATTGTAATGACGCTGGGTGCCGATTCGCCAACAAAGGAAATGCCGCAACCCGAAATTGAAACAATTGATAATACAGACGAACAGGAAGTTTCTGTTTTAGAAATTAAGATGCCGCAAGTAGAACAAGTGCCCGATTCTATGGCTCCGAAATTAGTTGAAGAACAGCAGTTTGATGATGCTCCAATGCCTACCATTGAGGATATTTCTGATACAGATTATGCTAATGAAAACGAATATGTTCATTTTGAATTAGACTTTGATTCAGCAACTCCTGCTATTTCCAATACACCTGTTGTTATATTTGATACACAGGATAATGAAGAAGCGGCAACTCCGGCAGATGATGAAAATGAAGATGCTTTTTACTCGCCTGCTATTCCGTCTTCTAACAGGGTATTGGAGTTGCCAAATACGCAGGAAGATGCCGAAGAAAATACAATTCCGGCTACATCAACCGGTTATCATTTGTCCAAGCCGCTTAATATTTATGATGATGTAAAAGAAGAAGAGAAGGAAAAAGAAGTGATTGATTTTACTGCGATGGCTGAGCCGGAGGCTAATGACGATATTTCTAAAGAAATAGAAAAACCAGCTGTACAACCGGCGGCTATGATGTACACTACACAACAGCCTAAGGCCTTGGAAGAAGAACCTCAGGTGGATGAACAGGAATTGCAAAGAAAAAAGCAGTTAGAACGTTTACAAAAATTACGCAATCTTTCTTTTAACGTAAATGCGGGAGATCCTAATAACGAGTTTGAAAACGTTCCGGCGTATGTAAGGCGTAATATGGATATCAACGATTCCTCTCACGCTCAAATTGAAGATTATTATAGCAAATATGAGGTTTCGTCAGATGATAATAATCAAGGACAAATCAATACCATTAATACCTTTTTAGATGGTAAAAAACCGGATTGATTTTGATTAAATACTAAACCTTCGTTAGAAGGATTTGGGTGTATAGTTTATAGTTGTTTTACCCCGGCTTATGGCCGGGGTAACCTTTTATACCGATTGGATATTCGTAATAGACCAATGTAATTGGTCTAAACGACTATCGTCCCGAATGTTTTCGGGAGCATTATACTAAGTATCATTGGTCTGTTTTATAAATATGTTTCGTATTATATGAAAGGGTATAAAGCCGGAAATCATGATATAATGCCTTATTTTTTTTACTGCACAACCGTTTTCTTGCCATACAGT
>JBKEEB010000104.1:0-4654 GCA_047975735.1 Niabella sp. | reverse complement strand
GGTTTCGACATGACGGGAAAAATTAAGCATATTTCTAAAAGGCGGATAGTCATTTAAATTGATATGTATATACAGAACTGCTTGTAGGTAGATAAATAAATGAGATGCAGCGTTAATAAGATCAGTCGCAATTTCGTTTTCAATATTAATTTTATATAAAATATTGTAAATATTTAATTATTAGCTAATAAGTGGTAGTAAATTAAATATTTAGTTTATATTAATTCGATTAATATTTCTTAACATTCATTCTATTTTTTACCTAAAGTTTTATAGTATGTGAGTAATTCTGTTACCCGTAAAATTTTGTGTCATTATAATATATAATTGTATTAAAATAAATAAGGAGCAATAGTTAGCTAAATACAGGAAGTTTATCCGGAAATATTTTACTGCTACATTTTTACATTTTAACAAAAGAAACCCCTATTTTTATTTGTGAAATGTTGTTTTTTCGCACTCTTAACATAAATGGATTAAAATTGAATTCATGAGACGATCTGTACGAATCTTTTGGCGGTTATTTTTTTGGGGACTTATATCGTTTATTTTATTGGTAGTATTGACCAATTTTGGGGTTTTTGGTAAAATGCCTTCAATGGCTGAGCTTGAAAACCCTACCATTATGCAATCATCAGAAGTATATGCCAGCGATGGCACGCTGATGGGTAAATACTATCTTCCTTCGGGAAACAGAACCATTGTAAAGTATAAAGACATTTCGCCATACGTAGTAAATGCACTTATTGCTACAGAAGATAAACGGTTTTACGATCACTCCGGTATTGATATAAAAGGTACGCTAAGAGCCATTTTTTCGGCAGGGAAAGCAGGAGGAGGGAGTACAATTACCCAACAATTAGCTTTGGCGTTGTTTAATAAAAGATCCAGCAACCCGCTACAGCGCGTTATGCAAAAACTAAAGGAATGGATCATTGCCGTAAAATTGGAAAGGAATTTTACAAAGGAAGAAATTGTTGCCCTCTATTTAAATGCGGTATCCTACCCCGACAACCTATATGGCATTCGTAACGCATCTAAAACATTTTTTCAAAAAGAGCCCGACAGGCTTACGGTTAGTGAAGCTGCTGTTTTGGTAGGTTCAATTAATGGTCCCGGAATTTATAATCCCAGACGTAATCCAAAAGCCTCAATGGACAGGCGTAACTTGGTTTTAGATCGTATGGTTGAGGATGGTAAATTACCCGCCTCAGAAGCAGCCGAATTAAAGCCTAAACCCATTTTAATCAACTATAAAAAATTGGATGAGAACACAGGTTTTGCTCCCTATTTTAGGGAAATATTAAGGGATGAACTAAAGTCTATTGTAAAGGATATTTATAAACCTGATGGCTCTCCATACAATATTTATGAAGATGGGTTAAAAATTTATACTACTATTAACCCTGCAATGCAGATTTATGCTGAAGAGGCAGTAAGTTATCAGGTACCTAATTTGCAAAGGGCTTTGTTGCGCCAACCAAATATTCGTAATGGAAATGTGTGGAAGGGGCGAGATAATGTATTGGAAAGAGCCATGAAGGAAAGTGAGCGATGGAAAACCTTAGAAGAGGACGGGCTAAGTGATAAAGAGATTAAAGCTAACTTTTTTGAGAAAGTTCCCATGAAAGTATTTACATGGACCAATCTTGAGCGGGTTAAAGATACAGTGATGACACCTTACGACTCCATAAAATATCATAGAACCATGGTACAATCCGGTTTTATGGTGATGGATCCGGTAACGGGCGAAGTAAAAGCCTGGGTGGGTGGTATTAATTTTAAACGATTTAAGTATGACCATGTAAATATCAGAACTAAACGTCAGGTAGGCTCAACCATAAAACCTTTATTATATGCCGAGGCGGTAGAAGATAGAGGATTTACACCTGAAACACCGGTTGTTGATGCACAACAAAATTTTGGTGGTGGTCAATTGGTTCCGGCCACAGGTAGAACTTGTACAGGCAGAACCATGACGATGGCATCGGCACTGGCCTGGTCGAGAAACTGTGCCACGGCATACATTATGAAGCAGGTTGGCCCTGCCCAGTTTTCAGAGTTTTTGAGGCGCATCAATATACCTACAAGAGTACCGGCATACCCATCCATAGCTTTAGGTGCCTGCGAGCTTTCTTTATTTGAAATGCTATGGGGCTATACGATTTTTGGTGGTAGGGGATTTTCTACCAAACCCTATTTTATCAGCCGTATTGAAGATCGCAACGGAAATGTGATTAAACGCTTTGATTTTAGTGCCAACCGTAAGGAGGCCATCAGCGAATCAACCGCATACACCATGGCCCGTATGATGCAGGGGGTTGTTGACAAAGGTACGGCTGCCGGCTTGCGTGGCAGATTAGGTGCCGCAGAAATGGCCGGTAAAACAGGAACCACCAACGATAATGCCGACGCCTGGTTTATGGGATACACTCCTCAGTTATTGGGCGGTGTTTGGGTAGGATGCGATGACCGTTTTATTAGAAATGAAGGATCGGGTGGATTTGGCGGTGTAGCAGCCCGTCCTATTTGGGAATATTTCTTTAAAAAAATATATGCCGACAAATCTTTGGGAGTTAACAAAGACGAACGGTTTATAGAGCCGCCTACCATGACAAACGAAATATTAAGCGCAGACCCTTCTTTGTATGTTACTGAAACTAATCCGGAACCTACAGCCGAAGGAGAAGATGTAGGTGTAGGTACGGCAGAAGAGTACATGCTAAACAATAACGAATATATAGGTCCTGAATCGAAACCAATAGTGGATAACACCCCTAAAAAGGACACTGCTAAAAAAGAGCCCGTAAAGGAAAAAAAACCTACTTCTTCCGAAGCGGATGCACCTAAAGAGAAGAAAGGATTTTTAAGAAAGATATTCGGTAAAAAAAATAAGAACTAACAGATCGCATATCAATAAAACAAGTGAATCAGCATCATTAAAACGGTATTCTTTAATAGAACTTTTTTAATGATGCTTAATATTTTAGAGTTATTCCTAAATGTATATTTTCCCTAACTTTGCGCACAAAATTTTTCAACAACATGAGCAATAAGATAACGGCCGCTATTACAGCTGTGAATGGATATGTTCCAGAGGATAAGTTAACAAATTTTGATCTTGAAAAAATGGTGGATACGAATGATGAGTGGATACGAACCCGTAGCGGTATTGAAGAGCGAAGAATTTTAAAGGGAGAAAACAAAGGTACCAGTGATATGGTAGCACCTGCGGTGAAAGGACTTTGCGAAAAGCGTGGTATTACCCCCGAAGAAATTGAATGTCTTATTGTAGCCACTGTAACGCCAGATATGTTGTTTCCGGCTACTGCCAATTTGGTGGCTCATAAAGTTGGTGCTACTAATGCTTTTGGATTTGATGTTGCAGCAGCCTGCTCCGGTTTTTTATATGCACTTACCGTAGGTACATCGTTAATTGAAAGTGGCAGATATACCAAAGTTGTTGTTGCCGGTGGCGATAAAATGAGCTCTATAATTGATTATACCGACCGCACTACCTGTATTTTATTTGGAGACGCGGCTGGTTGCGTATTATTAGAACCCAGCCAAAATGGACTGGGTATTAAAGACAGCCTTTTAAAAAGTGATGGAGCTGGTGGGGAGTTTCTTAAAATGAAAGCCGGCGGCTCTTTAAGACCGGCAACTGCCGAAACTGTAGCTAACAAAGAACACTATATTTATCAGGAAGGCAAAACCGTATTTAAATTTGCCGTAAAAGGTATGGCAGATGTTAGTGCAGAGCTTTTAGAGCGTAATCAGCTTACAGGCGATGATATTGCATGGTTAGTACCCCATCAGGCCAACCTGCGTATTATTGATGCTACGGCTCAACGCATGGGACTCCCGGCCGAAAAAGTAATGATTAATATTAACCGATATGGAAATACAACAGCGGCTACAATTCCGTTATGCTTGTGGGAGTGGGAAAATAAACTTAAAAAAGGCGATAAATTAGTGTTGGCGGCTTTTGGTGGTGGCTTTACATGGGGTGCTACACTGGTAGAGTGGGCTTATGACGGACAATAAGCATTTGTAGGGTATTCTTATAAAAAAACAAAAGCTGTCCAATTGGACAGCTTTAATTATATAATCAGTTTAGATAATTTCTGATTAGTGAGCAGGAGCAGTAGAATCAACTACAGCAGCAGCAGAAGTATCAACAGCAGCAGCAGAAGTATCAACAGTTGCAGCAGCAGAAGTATCAACAGTTGCAGCAGCAGTAGTATCTTCAGTACCTTCAGTTGTAGTTTCGCCAGAGTTACAAGCTACTAAAGTAGCAGCGATAAAAGCAATTGCAAATAATTTTTTCATTGTTTGTCTTTTAAATTTTAAAATTATAATTTATTATTAATACCGCTATCAAATATTAGTAACCCTCTTTTTAATAAAAAAGATATATTTTTTTAAACTTATTATCTATTTAACTGATAATGAATAAGATGCTGTAAAAAAATATTTTTAATCTCAGATTTTGCAGCAGATAATTATGTACTTAACGTGAGTTTTGGATGTTCTATATTGAAAATCAAAGCTGTGTATCGTCATGTCGATTCTGAAAGCGTTCGGAAGAGACTTCTCCGGTTAATTTAAGTGATTTACCTCAGGTGAAATTGTTCTCTTCATCTATCCGCCG
>JBKEEB010000016.1:0-105302 GCA_047975735.1 Niabella sp. | reverse complement strand
TATCCGCAATCTGGAATACTAACAATCCTGATTGTCATCCGCCACAGCGCACAGGTTTCGATGAGGTTTCTGAAAGAAAACAAAGAGAACAATTTTACCGGGTGTAAACCTACCTGTCGGCAGTCAGGTCTCCAAAAAAAGCCAATGAGATTTCTCTCCGCCGGGCGGATCGAAATGACGGTTTGAGTTTTTCACGTCATTTCGACGACGCCTACCAACGGGAGGTGAGGAGAAATCTCAAATGCAATTGAAGTAAATGCTTTTTGATGGGGATTTCTCATTCCGTTTTACTCCATTCAAAATGACGGTTTCGACATGACGGGAAAAATTAAGCATATTTCCAAAAGGCGGATAGTCATTAACCATTTATAAAATGAACCAATATAATTGGTCTATTACGAATATCCAATCGGTATTAGAAGTATTGATTGGTATTAACCCCGTTTTTTGACTGATTGCCTTATATGATGCTTAGTACGAAAAGGAAACAAAAGCACCAAAGATGTTTTTTCGGTAATTTGGCCTTCCTTTATAAGCAAATAGAGCAATTGTAAGGTTATATTTGTAATATGCCAAGAATTAAAATCGTTTTACCGGAAACCTTTTCTTTTACTACTTCAATATCAGTAAGAATTACCGATGTGAATTATGGCGGTCATGTGGGTAATGATGCCATCCTATCTTTATTACACGAAGCCCGAATGCAATTTTTGGCCAAATACGGTTATTCGGAAATGAATATGGGTGGTAGCGGACTGATTATGGCAGATGTGGCCATTGAGTTTAAGCAGGAAGCTTTTTATGGCGATGATTTAAAAATATCCGTAACGGCGTCTGATTTTGGGCGAGTGAATTTCGATATTTTTTATAAAGTAGAAAAAGAGGTTGAGGGAAAAAAAATTTTAGTAGCCGTTGCTAAAACAGGAATGCTATGTTACGATTATGCGTTGAAAAAACTAACCCGGGTACCGGAGGAGGTTTTTTCAAAACTTACATAAAATATCCCGCAAAAAAAGCGGGATTGAATATTATGAGAACAAATCTTTGAGTTTATCAAAAAAACCTTTTTCTGTTTTGTCGGGATTGGGTTTTAAATTTTCCGATTCAGACAAATTCTCCAATATATTTTTTTCTTCATCGTTCAGGTGTTGCGGTGTCCACACATTCACTTGTACTAATTGGTCTCCTTTTTCGTAATGGGAGTGTACATTGGGGAATCCTTTGCCCTTTAATCTGAAAATTTTGCCACTTTGTGTTCCTGCCGGTATTTTAATTTTTGCCCGGCCATCAATGGTTGGCACTTCAACACTGGTGCCAAATACAGCATCGGTAAAAGAGATGTATAAATCATAAGCTACATTAAGTCCTTCTCTTTGTAAATCCTTGTGTGCTTCTTCCTCAATTAAAACAAGTAAATCGCCCGGAGTGCCGCCTCTTTCGCCGGCATTGCCTTTGCCGGTTACACTTAATTGCATACCGGCTTGTACACCTGCGGGTACATCAATGGTAATGGTTTCTTCGGTATAAACTCTGCCCTCGCCTTTGCAACTGCTACATTTAGCTGTAATAGTAGTACCTTCTCCGTTGCAGGTGGGGCAGGTGGTTACTGTTTGCATCTGTCCTAAAAAGGTGTTTTGCACTTTTCGTACCTGTCCGTTACCGTTACAGGTAGGGCAGGTTTGCACACTGCCTTTATCCTTAGCACCACTGCCGCTACAGGTATTACAAACGGTGTATTTTTTTACTTTAATGTTTTTGGTAACGCCTTTGGCAATCTCCTCATAATTCAATTTTAGTTTTACCCGCAAATTGCTGCCTCTGGTACCACGGCTTCTGCCGCCGCCGCCTCTGGAACGGCCGCCTCCAAAGAAACTGCCAAAAAGATCATCGCCAAAAACATCGCCAAACTGGCTGAAAATATCATCCATGTTCATTCCTCCGCCAAAACCTCTGCCGTTGCCGCTTACCCCTGCATGTCCATATCGGTCATACTGTGCTCTTTTATCGGCATCGCTTAAAATTTCATAAGCTTCGGCGGCTTCTTTAAACTTGTCCTCGGCGGCTTTATCACCTGGATTGCGGTCGGGGTGGTATTGCATGGCTACCTTTCGGTAAGCTTTTTTAATCTCATCAGAACCAGCAGTTTTGGTAACGCCTAATATCTCGTAATAATCTCTTTTTGCCATATTATTTTCCTACAACCACTTTTGGGTGGCGTATGATTTTATCGTTTAGGTAATATCCTTTCGACACTTCATCAACAACCTTTCCCTTCAAATCGTCTGAAGGTGCAGGAATTTCGGTAATAGCTTCGTGTAACTCAGGGTCAAATTCAGTGCCTACGGATTGCATTTCTTTTAACCCTTTAGCTTGTAAAATATTTTTTAGCTTATTGAAAACTAACGAAACACCTTCTTTCACATTATTGTCTTCGCTTTTTTCAAGTTGTTTGGTAGCTCTTTCTGCATCATCCAAAACCTCCAACAGGTCAGTAATAACATCTTTACCCGCTGTTTGAAAAAGTTCGGTTTTTTCTTTGGCTGTTCTTCTTCTGAAATTGTCAAATTCAGCCGCCAGGCGTAAATACTTATCCTTGCTGTCATTTAGTTCGTTTTCAATGGCTTCTAACTCCGAGCTGTCGATGGGATCGTTGAGTTTTTCGGTGCCACTCATGTTCTCATCGGCATTGGGGTTAAAATCTTCCTGAAAGTCATTCTTATTGTTCATGCCATTATATTATTTAATTGAGTAAATATGTTGGCAATAATACTGCCAATACCTGTTTTTTAGACAAAATGTCTGATTTCGCTCAAAAATAGTCCTTTGTAGTGTTATATCTGTTTATAATAAGCTTTTGTGTAAAGCGTATTATATATTGATAACCATTTTAGGTGCTTTTTTACAATGAAGCCGACGGGCTGTTACTTTTGGGGGAGATGTTTGCAAAAAGATGCCAAATTTGAATAACGGCTACTAATCCGTTTGAAATAATAATCGGCCATTTCCAACCGAGAAGAATTCCATAAATTACAAAAAATATACAGCCGGCTAAATTCAGAACCCTTATGAGTTTTAATTGTTTTGGTATGAACGAAATTACCAGCATAATCATTGCGAGGTAGCCAAAAATTTCTGTCATTTGATTCATATTAATTAAATTGTAGCAAAAATAAAATTCCGAAAACAAAGTTGCGCATTATTTTTGTGCAACGTTTTAAAGCTAATAATGTTCTAAGGTATAATAAAAGTTAAATTAATGACTCGTTTGTTTTTTCTAATGGTATTGTTTATATCATCTCAAGTAATGGCGCAACAGGCAGCATCTGTATCGGTGTATAAAGACCCCCGAATAGATGTGCTAATTAAAAAGCAAGCTGAAGTAAACGATTATTCAACTCGTAATGCCAGTAAAAGAAGAAACACAAAGGGGTATAGACTATTAGTAGCCAGTACCAGTAATAGAAATGACGCTATTGCAGCGCGAACCAAAGTGCTTACTTATTATCCGGAGCTAAAGGCATATATGTACCACCAATCCCCTTATTTTAAGGTAACTGCCGGAAACTTTCTTACCAGAGCCGATGCCGCAGCTTATCAAAAAAGAATGAATGCTAATTTTGCTGGTGGCGTGTTTATAATTAACGCTACTATTGAAGTAAAGCCTGAGGACATAAAAGATTAACATTACAGCTGTTATTTTCCCTTGTTGCTCAATCTCATCTGAATTACTTCTGTAAAAACGGATTATATAGATAATATGCAATCATCAGGCAACAAGGTGCTTATTTTATTTGGGTACATTTCATATTTTCGTATCGTCATGTCGATTCCGAAAGCGTTCGGAAGAGACATCTCATTACTAATATGAGGAGGTTTCTCTCCGCTGTGGCGGATCGAAACCTGTACGCCGAGGCGTATGACTCAAACAAATGCGTCTTATACAAAGCGAAAATTTGAAATACACCCATTTTATTTTCTGTTAGCTATTAAAACTTATTTTTGTTTAATGGTAGAAAAAATAAAAGTATTAGCTAAAAAGTATGCTCCAGATTTTATAGCGGTTAGAAGGCATTTGCATGCACACCCGGAGTTGAGTTATCTGGAGTATAAAACGAGTGCCTATGTTCAGGAAAAACTTAGCGAGTGGGGCATACCATACGAAGTAAAAGCAACGACAGGTGTGGTGGGTTTAATCGAGGGTAAAAACCCTGATAAAAAATTAATAGCACTAAGAGCCGATATGGATGCACTACCAATAACAGAAGAAAATGATGTGCCTTATAAATCTTTGAATGAAGGAGTGATGCATGCCTGCGGGCATGATGTACATACCACCTGCCTATTAGGTGCTGCAAAAATTTTGAATGAATTGAAGCATGAATGGGAAGGTAGTGTACGATTGATTTTTCAGCCGGGCGAAGAAAAAAATCCCGGCGGTGCCAGTCTGTTAATTAAAGAAGGTGTTCTTACAAATAAGGTACCCGATGGTATTTTTGGGCTACATGTTCACCCATCGTTAGCGTGTGGAAAATTTAGTTTTAGAGAAGGGAAAGTAATGGCCAGTGCCGATGAGTTGTATTTTACAATAAAAGGGAAAAGCGGACATGCCGCTGCACCACAGGCAACGGTAGATCCTATATTAATTGCCTCTCATTTAGTGGTGGCGTTGCAACAGGTAATCAGCCGAAGAAAAAACCCTTTACAACCATCAGTGCTTTCTATTACTGCTATTAACGGTGGTAATACTACTAATGTTATACCGGGCGAAGTAAAACTGATGGGTACATTTAGAGCTATGGATGAGGCTTGGCGTTTTGAAGCGCATGAGCATATAAAAACGATATCCGAAAATCTTGTAAGGTCTATGGATGGTGAGCTGGATTTGCATATAGATGTGGGTTACCCCAGTGTATATAATAATGAGGTATTAACTGCCAAGGCTGTGGAAAAAGCTGTTGTATTTGCAGGAGCTGATAATGTAGGCGAAACAGAAATAAGAATGGGTGCCGAAGATTTTGGATATTATACGCAGGAAATTCCCGGTTGTTTTTACAGGCTGGGGGTACAAAAAAAGGGAACCGAAGTACGAAATGTACACACGCCGGTTTTTGATGTTGACGAAAATGCTATTGAACTGGGTATGGGAATGATGGCCTGGTTAGGGGCATCAGTTGAAAAAAGTTGACGGGAATAAAACATTGATATTAGACAGGCAGAATTGAATAACAGCGTTTGCTTATGTTGCTCTAAAATTGAAATCGAATACCGAATGAGACTTTATAAAATATTATATGGTGTTTTTTTTATTGTGATGCTCTCCTCCTGCTGTCATACAAAAAAACAAGGTCAAAAAGCAGCACCTCCTGCTAAGGATATTTTAATAGACAGAAATACAAAAGACCCGAATATTGACAGCTTACAAAAGCCGGTGGAAGTGGTTGCCCCAAAAATAAATTTTGAATAAATTATTGTGTAGGCGTAGTAATCATGTTTCGTATTTGAGTGGTTTTGCCTACAGCAATTCCCTTTAAGCCCTGTGTATTTGTGCCGTAAACAGACCTCCCAACGGTAGAAGAAACAGTAGGTAAGTATGTGCTATTACCGGTTATAAGTCTAATGGCACTTAAAAAACAAAGCTCGTTGGGGTCTCCAAAATTATAACGTATATCATCAAATATTTGATAATTGGTAGAAATGCCGGCATAATAGCCTCCCGAACCTTGTGCATTTTTTGTTTCAAAATTAGAAAGATATACACTATACTTGCCCAACCTTAACTCAAAAAACCCAATAGGCTTACCATAAGTATTATAACCATAATCGCTAAATTGTGCGCCAATTAATATTACATTATAGTATGGTTTCAGGCTGTTAATTACCAGCTCCGCCGCCGAAGCAGTACTGCTACTAACAATGAAATAGATATTGGTAATAGAATTATTCATGTTTACACCGGAGGTTTTATTAACCTTGGACGTATTCCCCGAAACAGAGTAATCAACATCAAAATAAGTATAACTCTGCTTTACATTGTTTATGAAAATTGGCTGTTGTTTTAATAAAGTAGCCTGCTTGTTTATCATAGTTTGATTATAGTATTCCGCAAAAGCTACACTTCCGTTAGATGAGGAGGGTGCCAGCAAATTAATTAAATACGCTGCCATGCTTACATAGCCGCCACCATTAAAACGTAAATCCACAACTATATCTGTAGCTCCGGTAAATTTATTAAAAGCACTGTCAAGTGCTGGTTTTGAGTTGGTCCCTGTTGTAAAAGACTGGTAGGCAACGTACGCAATTTTTTTAGAACCGATTGTTACAAGCGTATCATTCAAAACGGGGTTAAAAGTATAAACTGCTTTGTTAATGGTTTGCAGCGTGTCCATTTTGTTTGCCTTAATTCTGTACAAGACCAGTTTTGCAGAGTTTCCGTCTAATAGATTTGAGATAGGGGTTACGCCATATGTATTATAATTCAATTCTTTATTGGCAATAATATCGCCTCTGCGCAAGCCGGCTTCATAAGCAGGAGAGCCGTTGGTTACGTTTCTTACGTAAATAACAGTGCTGTCCCTGTTTTTGTAAACAATACTATCTTTTGTGTTAATAGCGGAATAGCGCACGGGAATTAACCCTACCGTAAAGCCAAGACCATTATCCTTACCATCAAGGGTCATTTTCATTTCTGCAATATCCGATTGGTTGGTGATTGAATAAGATGAGGCACCTCCATCGTAGAGGTCGGCAGTTTTCTTTATGTATGAATATTTACTGGTTGTAACAGTAGTTCCACTGCTAGTGTATTGATAAAACTCGTAAGGTTTCCCAGTAACAGAATTGATTGGCAGTTGCGTAAGTGCAAATAATTCGTTCTTCAATCCGGTCAGCGTATCAGAACCAGCGTATCCAAGCGGTTTAAAAGAAGCACTATCTGAAAGGTGTGAATTCCAATAATACACCTGTTGCGCCAACTTAAAAAGAGTATCAGCCAATAATTGTTGGTATGTTTTAACTGTTGGTGTGGGAACCTCCGGTTCCGGCTCGGGTTCCGGTGTAACCGGGTCTTTTTTACAGGATAATACGGATAGTAAAAAAAATACTGGTAATATAAATAGCGTAAAACACTTCTTCATTGTATTGTTCTTGCGTTTAAGTAATACCAAATATAATCACTTCTATTGGTGTTGTAACATAAATGTCTGTTTTTGTTTTGCTAAATCTTAAAAGGAATGTTTACTTTAGCTGAAATTATTTTTAGAAAATGACAGAGAAAGAGATTGGGCAACAACTTGCTAAATTTCGTAAACAACCGGAGTTGCTTGTTGTGGGTGATGCTATGAGCGATAAGTACATTTGGGGAACAGCCAATAGGCTTTCCCCGGAAGCCCCGGTGCCGGTACTCGATGTAAAGCAGGAGACCGACACTCCCGGTGGTGCCGCCAACGTAGCTCAAAATTTATTTAAGCTAAATGCCTCGGTAAGTCTTTGTGCTGTTATTGGTGATGATGCAGCCGGTATTGAGTTGTTGCAAGAGCTAAAGGCTGAAAATATTAATACTGAGGCTGTGATTACTGATGCATCTAGGCCAACTACACAAAAAATGCGTATGATGGCCGGAGGACATCAGTTATTAAGAATGGATAAAGAAGCCACCCATGCCATTTCTGATTTGGTTGAAAAAAGGCTGTTGCAGGCTGTAGAAGCAAAAATACGTAAAGCTGATATGGTATTACTTTCTGACTACAACAAAGGGGTACTCTCCGAAGGGTTTACGCAAAAACTGATTGCAACCTGCAAAAAATATAAAAAGAAAGTAGCTGTAGATCCCAAAGGTCTTAATTATGCAAAATACGCCGGGGCCTGGTTAATAAAACCCAATAAAGGAGAACTGGCCGAAGCTGCCAATGTGGAACACGTAGCGGATATTAATGATTTAAAAAAAGCAGCCAGAAAAGTAATAACCTTAACTCGTTGTAAGTATATGGTAGTTACCCGCTCGGAGGAGGGGTTAACACTGGTGTCAAAAAATAGTTTTGACGAGTTCCCTGTAAAAGCTACAGAAGTG
Source organism: Niabella sp. (assembly GCA_047975735.1). Lineage (GTDB taxonomy): Bacteria > Bacteroidota > Bacteroidia > Chitinophagales > Chitinophagaceae > Niabella. The sequence goes on along the minus strand of JBKEEB010000016.1, from coordinate 97,237 downwards.
TTTGATGTTACCGGCGCCGGCGATACGGTTTTTGCTTCGCTGGGTTATTTTTTAGCTTTGGGGTTAGATATAAAGCAAGCCTGCGAATTAGCTAATTATGCGGCGGCTATTGCTGTGAAACACGTAGGAAGTATGGCTGTTACCTTAGAAGATATTATAGCCTCTTTACCAAAAAAATAATATGAAGGGTAGTATAGAAAATAAAATACTGTTGCCTGACGATGCAGCTGCACTAAGAAAAGGCTGGAAAAGCAAGGGCGAAAAAACCGTGTTTACAAATGGGGTGTTTGATATATTACATGCCGGTCATGTGAGGGCTTTAATACAGGCAGCAAGTTTTGGGAACAGGTTGATTGTGGGTTTAAATTCAGACAGTTCGGTAAAACGATTGAAAGGAGATTCCCGCCCGATTATTCATGAAAAAGACAGGGCACTTTTACTGGCGGCTCTATCCTGTATAGATGCTGTAGTTCTTTTTGAAGAAGATACACCCATCCAATTAATAAAAACACTAATGCCGGATGTGCTGGTAAAGTCTGCTGATTATAAGCCGGAAACAATTGTAGGTGCCAAAGAAGTTATAGAAAACGGCGGCGAGGTAAAAATAACTCCCTTGGTACAGGGGCTTTCAACAACGCTCATTATCGAAAAAATAAAAACAATCCTTTAATTCGTGGGTAGAAAAATTCTGGTTATAAGGTTTAGCTCTCTGGGCGATATAATTTATACCACCCCTGTGGTGCGTTGTTTAAAACAACAATTGCCTGATGCGGAAATTCATTTTCTAACCAAACCCAAATTCAAATATATTTATAACGGCAATCCTTATGTAGGTAGAATACTTTTATTAAAAGAAACACTTTCAGAAACAATCAAGGATATAAAAGCTGAACAGTATGATCATATTATTGATTTGCACAGCAACCTTAGAACCTTTATTATAAAAATGAGGGTGACTGTACCAACATCTACATACAACAAACAAACCATTAAAAAATGGTTGAGCTTAAAACTAAGAAAACAATTAGTGCCTCCCGTGCATTTGGTGGATAGGTATTTAAAGGCGGTTGCTTTTTTGGGTGTAAAAAACGATGATAAACCCATCGACTATTTTATCAAAAATAACTATCAGTTAAGTGAACTGTTGCCCAGTACGCATCAAATGGGATTTACCGCTTTTGTTATTGGTGCTGCACATTTTACCAAACGCATGCCTAATGAAAAAGTGATTGCGATTTGCCGAAAACTTCAGATGCCGGTTGTGTTACTGGGCGGGGAGGATGTGGCTGAAAATGGTAATACCGTTGCTCTTGCATTGGGTAGTAATGTGTATAACGCTTGTGGAAAAACTGGTTTGGATGAATCGGTATTCATTGTTTCGCAGGCAGAAAATGTAATTGGCTTTGATACCGGGCTTACGCATATTGCAGAAGCTTTTAATAAACCTATTGCTTCTATTTGGGGAAGTACGGTGCCGGAGCTTTTGGGTGTGCAACCATATAAGTTGAGTCGTAGTTTGATTGCCGATGTGAATATTGCTTGCAGACCTTGTTCTAAATACGGGTTGGCCAAATGTCCGAAGGGGCATTTTAAATGTATGTATGATATTAATGAGGAAGATATTGTCAGTTTTATCAATAATACCGACGCTAAAACTTCTTCATAATTTAGGTATTTGCCAGATGTTTCTTTTTAAGTTTAATGTGAGTTTTGAGATTAATACATTACATCGTCATGTCAATCCGCCCCTGCGGCTGATTCATTTGAAACCTGTGCGTTGAAGCGTATAACGTGCAGTTAAAATATTTTATGGTTAAATAACATCCAAAATGCTCGTTAATATACAAGTGTTTTTTGACAAATGCTGGCTATAAGTTATAATTTGGCCATATTGCAAGTTTATACTTAATCGTAAATCCTATCCACATCTGCTTTAAATTTTTCCAAAATAACTTTTCGGCGTAAGCTGAGTTTGGGTGTCATTTCGCCTGTGTCAACACTCCATTCGTCCGGCAGTAATACAAATTTTTTAACCTGTTCTACCTGATTAAAGTTTTTGTTATAATGTGTTATAACCGATTCAATGAGTTGGTCTATTTCGGGGAGTGCTATCAACTCTTTATTAGAAAGGTGGCTCATATCATTTTTATGATTCTCCTTCAGCCAGTCTTTTAAGGTAGTAAAAGAGGGTACAATTAATGCACTCACAAATTTTTTATCATTGCCTACAACAATAATTTGTTCAATATAGCGGCTTTCTTTCATTTTGTTTTCAATGGGCTGGGGAGCCACATATTTTCCGCCGCTGGTTTTAAATAATTCTTTCTTTCTGTCGGTTATTTTTAAATACTTATCCTCCACCCAGGTGCCAATATCGCCGGTATGCAGCCAACCGCCAATAATTACTTCATCCGTAAGATCCTGACGTTTGTAATAGCCCTGCATCATACTGGGGCTTTGTACTAAAATTTCGTTATCCTCTGCCAGCTTTACTGTAACGCCTTTTATTGGGGGGCCTACCGTTCCATAATAAGTGCCACCCGCTTCTTTACGGTTTACAGATATTACAGGGCTGTGTTCAGTAGGGCCATATCCTTCATATACCGGAATGCCGGCAGCGTTAAATATGCGTAATAATTTTTCCGATGCAGCTGCTCCTCCGGTAATAATAAATTCAATATTGCCGCCTAGGGCTTCTTTCCATTTGCTAAAAATAATTTTGCGGGCTAATTTTAATTGGGTGTTATAAAAAAAGCCTCCGTCTTTAATGTTGTCATATTTTCTGCCTAAACCTACTGCCCAAAAGAACAATGCTCTTTTAATACCACGCAGTTCTTCGCCTTTACTCATAATCTTTTCATATACTTTCTCAAGTAAGCGGGGTACGGTGGTAAATCCGTTAGGTTTTACTTCTTTTAAATTATCACCAATGGTGTCTAAGCTTTCTGCATAAAAAATACTGATGCCGCTAAAAAGATATATATAGCTTACCATTTTCTCAAAAATATGATTGAGCGGCAAAAAACTTAATACTTTGGTTTCCGGTTGATCCGGAAAAGGGAAGCTGGCTTTTGCAAAAAACACATTACTTACAATATTTTCATGGCTCAGCATCACCCCTTTGGGGGTACCGGTGGTGCCGGATGTATAAATGATGGTTTCGGTATGTGTATTGGGGATTTGCTTTTTAACATCTTCTACTTGTGTCAATGATTCAGCATTGGCGAGTGCCAGCACCTTGTTGTAATGTTCGGCACCACTTATTTCATCAAAAGTATAAATGCCTTTTAAAAAGGGAGTGTTTAGTTGTTGTACTTTTTCAAGCAGCTCTGCATTGCTTACAAAAATATATTTGGCTTCCGATTCGTTTAAAATAAATTCTAACTCATGTGGATTTGTAGTAGGATATATAGGAACTAATATAGCTCCAATTTGTTGTACGGCTAAATCGGTAAAAAGCCATTCAGGTCTGTTTTGGCTGATAATGGCAATTTTATCACTGCTTTCTGCCGTAAAATTATAACCGCCAATTCCCAATTGTAACAGTCCGGCAGAAAATTTATTTACAGTATCAATAACTTTTTCTGTACTGAAGGAAACCCAGGTTCCGTCTATTTTAGCATTCATCATATCCGGTTTGTTGAAATGCTCACGTTGATATTGTAGCGAATCGAATAATCTGTAAGTAGGATATTCCATGGCAGAATCTGTTGATTTGGTACAAATTACTTAAAAATATCAAAAAAATAAGGCTATGGGAAAAAAACAATTGCCATAGCCTTAAAAATAAGTATGTAAAATAAAAATTACTGAACGGAATAAGTTTGCCCCGGAGGCATTTTAAAAATACGTGAAGTGTGATATTCTGTAAAGCGATTATAATCTTCTTTATGCAAACCTACCCAATTTTCAAAACCAGCCTGATCTATAACCGGACCAAACATCCACTGGTTGTACGAGTCAAAAAGTCCGTCTTTTATTAACTGTGTGTGATAATCAAAAAGTTTGAAAGGGAATTTTTTCGTATTACCTGCATTCCAGTCCAGTATAAAACGGGTACGTATCATGGCCAGTGTTTCAGGCGTTAAGGTCTGATTGGCAAAACCTGTTTGCTTTGCGTATGTTTCCAACACCGCTTTTGCAAAATTGTTCTTAGTGTCTTTTATGGAGTTTTCTAACGTAGTGCCGGCAAATAAATCTTTATAGGTATTTAATACCATTTGTTTTACCGAAAGGGTTTTGGGGTTCAGGCTCTCCATATTAGCGTAAATCTCGCCGTAAATAATGGCAAAAATTTTATCAAAAGGTTGTTTGTAGTAATATACGGCAGCATTATAGTAATTGCCGCTATAAGATGGGGCTACCTGCATGCCTTTTTCCCAAATGGCAATAGCCTCTTTAGGTTTTTCGGTAATGTCTAACAGTTCTCCATATTCGCTATATAGTGGGCCGCTACGCGGAAAATCTTTTAAAGCCTGCTGGTATGTTTTTTCGGCGTTTTTTAGTTCGCCCATGGTTTTGTAAATGGTGCCGTTTAATTGGTAGGCCGATACATCGCCATCGGGACCATTAGCAATAGGCTCAATTAACGCCAATGCCTTTTTGTAATTTTTATCGTAATAATAAGCCAGTGCCAAATCTTTCTTAACAGCTATATTCGAGGTATCGGTATCTAATGCCTTATTCAGGGTGCTAATAGCAGTGCTCATATCGCCTTCAATCATTAGTTTTCGTGCATTCTCTCGTAGCAAATTAATATCATCCTGTGCAAAGGATACCATGCTAATAAATGTAAATAAAACAGCTACTAAAAATTTTTGTATCATAAACGTATATTATTTAAAGCGTAAATATCGCAAATAATAAGCCTAAAACAGGTCTTTTAAAAAATTATTGCTAAAAATCAGACGCAAAAATAAGTGAAAGGGTGGCCGAAAGCTTTTTTTAAATTTTTTATAACATTTTGGGGCACTCAGCCAAGTGCATGGCCGGGCAACTGTTCCCGCTTTCCGCTGTATAATGCAGTCGCAAGGCTCCTGCATCATGCCGCTGCAATCGGGCTGCCTTTTGGCTTTGGAATATGTGGTATCATGTTATTTATATAAAGGGTGTATTTAAAAATATTGATTGAATATTTGTAATAATATGGCATAGTATTATAAATATGGTTTGTTTTATCAAAATTTGAATTTAACCCCCATGTAAATCATTCGAGGGAGAACATTGTATTCAACTGTACTCAGCATATAATCAGAGGAGTTATTAAAATAGAAAGTTTTTACATTCAAAATATTTTGTAAAGTAGCGGTGATTGTTATATTTCTGCTTGGTATTTTGCCCAAAAAAGCTGCATCAAAAAACGGTACAGATTTTTGCTTTATGCCTTCTGATGTCCACCTGAAACGATTGCCTGATAATTGGAGAAAATAATTTTTTGAAATTTGAAAATCTGTTAAGATAGATAAGCGGGTTGAATAACTGGTTATATTACTTTTATAATTTGAATTGATTATTGAATTATAAATACTATTAAACTGGTAACTGGAGTTAATGTTAAAGAAACCGCTAAAACCGCTTGTATAAGAAGCTTTAGTGCCTAAAGTCCAATTATTTATTTGCCTGTCTGCGGATGTGTTTATATTATTTATAAACCTGTTGTTGATGGCATTCCCGTTTAACTTAAATGTGCCGGAGAGTGGACGTATAAATTTACTGAAGCCCAAAATTATTCCGGATATTTTATTGCCTTTCGGGACGTTATATTTTGTGCTAATAGTAAACAGGTTGTTTATATGTGAGCTATCAGTATAATTATTGGAGATGTGAGAAAAGAATCCGGTTGCAAATGCTGAAAACTGATTGTAGGAGTCTGTATATCTGTATCCTAAAGAAAATTTATTTTCAGTTTGAATATTATTATTGTAGTTATACCTTCTTGCATTTCTGTATCCCGAAAAAATCAATGAGTCAAAAAGTTTTGTGGCGTCGGGATATTTGTTGTTATAGCTGTAACTAAATGTAAACCTGTTTTTTGTTTTAAGTAAATATCTTATAGTAATATCAGGAGCTAAAAAAATATTGTTTTCATTTTGTGTACTTTTATTGTTGTAAAATGCATTATACATATGTGTTTTATATAACCCTATGCGAATAGTAGCATCTATTCTTCTTATAAAAACTTTGTTATAGTCAGCTCTGACGTATATATTTTCATTGATGCTTTCAAGATTATTTTTTAAAGATGGCTGCTGCTCAACTGTTTTAACGTTTTCGTAATTTGATGTTATGTTTTGTTTATATCTGTCATAACCCGTATTTAATATAAGTCTAGCGTCTTTCCATGATGAGTAATAGCGGGCTTGTCCCCCAATGTAATTTACAGGGTTATCGGCATACTGGTAAAGCTGATAGGTGTTAGATTGATTAAAAATCATACTATAGTCATAGCCTGAAACGGAAAACTCCTGAGGTTTATTCGTGTTAAATTGAATAGCATCAACTACAAATACACTTTTTTCATTTATAGCCAAAGTGTAGTTTAAGTGATTTTCAGCAAGAAATGATCTTGTTTTCAAATATTGTCTTACCGTATCTGAATTAAAAAGCAAAAAAGATGTTTCCCGGTTATTTTCACTGTTGCCTGTAAAAGTGTAGGATAGTCTAGATTTTTTAGAAAAATGATAATCAATATCCAATGTTCCCTCTAATAAAAGAGGTTTTTGTTGCCAGTTGTTTTTCTCCATGTAGCGAATTGTATCAGTACTGATAAAATAAGTTGTGGCTTGTTGCTTTTGCAATTTATTATTATCCGATAATAAACTGGTGTTTAGCTTTACGCTCAGCTTATCGCCTTTTTTGTGAAGCAGATTTAAAGAAGCGGTTCTGGTATTGTTAAAAAAGCTGCGCTTATTTTCTACAAGGGGTATATTGCCTGGAGCAATGTTGGTTAACTCACTACTTTCCTGCAATGGTTCATAGGGAATGGCTAAGGTGGTTTTAGGAACAATATGTTTATTATTAATGAAATCGGCCTGTTTGCCAACATTATTACTGTTTACTAACAAATAAGCTTTGGTTGCTTTTGTAAGCAACATGCCATTTACAATTGCGTTATGCCTTTTGTCTGGTCCGGCTTCTATTGTTGCATCGCCAAAAAACATTTTTTTAAATTCTTTCTTAAAAGTGAGGTTTAATGCTACGTCATCTGTTTTTTCAACATTTTTCATCATGGGGTCATCCTGATATTTATCCAACACCTGCACCTGTGAGATCATATCCGGCGACATGTTTTTTGAAAGTAATGTATAGTTGTTATTAACAAGATCATCGCCTTCAATAAGAATTTTTTGTATAGACCTGCCATTAACAGAAATTCTGCCGTTTTCATTGACATTAAACCCCGGTAATTTGGCAAGTGCATCTTCAAGTGCTTTTTCATTTCCCAAAGTAAATGAGGAAAGGTTATAGCTGGTTGTATCTCCGCTGACTCTTATTTTTGGATTATTTTGTATAATTACGTTTTCCAGCATTTGTTCCTTTTGAAACAATTTGAATTGGATGGGTTCTCGTAGTGCTGCACTGTCTTTTATTGTAATGTACTGTTGTTCATAACCCAATGCAGTAGCACTTAAAATAAAGGGTAGTGTTGCTTTGGTCTCAATTGTAAAATAGCCATTTTTATCAGTTTGAGTATAAGCAATTATCAGGCTGTCGATAGTATAAACAATGATATTGGATTGTAGCGGCTCTTTGTTATAGCTTTCAACTTTTCCTTTTAAGTTAAAGGGTTGTGCATAAGTTCCACAAATGGGAATAACTAAAAGTATAAAAGTTACAAGTTGTTTCAAATTCGAATGATTAGACAATTTAGTAAAACTTACAAAATATTAAATTTCTATTCAGCTGTTTTTTCAAATCTTCGAACAGATACCTCGCCAACAGTTATCTTTACTCCTGGCTTTGCGGACTCATTTATCAAACTTTGTACCTGTTTTTTTCTAAAACTAATATATCCGCCTGATATTTTTTCTCCATCTGTTGGTGCAGCTATTTCCGTATCGGTGGTATTGGAAGCTTTGAAACTTTCCATTTTAAAAATCACTAAACTGTCAGTTGAGGATGCCTCAACAATCAGCCCCGGTAATCCGTTTAATTTCCACGGGCCAACACCAATAGGTATCTCCGTAGTGAACCATGCTTCATATCGTCTTCCATAATAATTAGTAAATGCGTTTTGACAATTTAGGTCGCCAATTTTTTTCTTTGATCTCCTATTTCCCAATCCGGATGTACAATGGAGTCCTGTATAATAAATGCTTTATTAGCAATTTTATCTCTGGAAATCTGTTGCGAGGTTTTAAAATCTGTGTAAATTATTTTACCTATGCCATCTCCTACTTTTCCCTTGCTCATTACTGTTATAGACCTTTCTCCTGTTCTGGAAATAGTATCTGTATGGGGAGGGATATAGGTGTTTTTATCATAGACAAAAACAGATTTTTCAATATTGAATGATAAGTCTCCTTGTAAAATTTCGGTGCCGGCCTCCGATCTGAAAGTAATTTTATAGAAGGCTTTGCCAATATTGTTGTTTTGTGCAATTGAAACTTTACAGGTAGTTATAGCTGTTATTAATATAAATGTGCTAAGTAGTTTCATAAATAGGTGTATCAATATTTTGGACATATATTTTTATAATAATTGAATATACACCATTATTCGCCATATTATTGAGGTGTTTTTTCAAACCGTCTGAATGATACACCTGTCAGTTTCATTTTTGTACCCGGTTTTTGTATTTCATTAAGTTTTGACTGCCCGAATTTTCTCAGATCTTCAAGTTTTTGATCTTGTAATTCTCTGAATGCAGCATAGCTCTTAATGTAAGTCCCAGATTCGGGAGGTTCAATAACTTCAGTTGTTTTGGAAAGAGCAACTTTTGTAGCTTCAAATATCAATTCCCCGTCTTTCGATTTTGCTTCTAATATTAATCCCGGTAACCCATTCAATTTCCATGGTCCATATCCTACAGGAATATTATTAGTGAACCATACTTCATATTCTCTTCCGTAGTAGGTAGTAAATGCATTTTGGCATTTATAGTTACCTATGTTTCTTACATCAGTACCTATATTCCATACAGGGCTTACTATTGTGTCATCTACGATAAATGGTTTTCTTTGTATAAGTTCTCTGCTTACTTGTTGTTTTGTTTCAAAATTTGTATAGGTGATATTGCCAATATTATCAGTTATCCTTCCTTTTGACATCATTATGGTTTTTTGTCCATTATTATGAATGGAATCTTTTTTTACAGCAGTTGTAAATGTGTTTTTGTCATACATAAAAATTGTTTTATTCGAGTCAAATGTGAGTTCTCCTGTAAAATTTTGAGGAATGAAACTTTTTCTATGATAGGTTACATTATATTCGATTTTTCCGCTTTTCTGAAATTGACTCCAACTCGAAAAATATGTAAGTGAAATGCCAAGTAGTATTCCAAATTTAATATAATGAACTTTCATGGGTCAAGAATAATGATTAAAAATGAGGTTCGATAGTTTGATAGGAGTTTCTAAATAATAAAAATAAGCCTGCTAAAGTTTTTATTTATTCACATAGTAGTTCATATGTTTCAACTACATCTTCTTCTGCAGTTTCGCAGTCATCAGCTGTAATATAAACTTCCCACTCGTCACCATTTGGGCATGTCCACTTAGAATATGTTGTACATTCTTCCTCAATGATATTGTTTTCTATTATTTCTGAAGGTGTATCTGAGTTAATTTGTTCTAAATCTTTATTTGCAAATGTAATGGCTGTCATTGCAAAACAGCTAATAAATAAGGCGATTAATTTTTTCATAAATTTTAAACTTAAAGTGTTTAAAAGGAATGTTTTAACAGGCTCAGTATGAAATTACTGTGGGGGGGGGTGAATTTCTAAATTTAAAATGTTAAAATTTTCTTAAAGGTGTAATCAGTTTTAAAATGTTTGTCATCGATTATTACGTACAAATACCGTATTTGTTAATCTCTATAAATTTTAAATTGGTAAAATATTTACTGCAATTTACGAACTCTATATATAATTTGCTTTAAGTGTTTTAGTAATACATTTGTACCATGACTTTTAACAGAACTGATTTGTCAAACGACCAATTATTGCAGGTATATAAAAACCTGCTTTACCCTCGCATGGTAGAAGAAAAAATGTTGATTCTGCTACGTCAGGGAAAAATAAGTAAATGGTTTAGCGGCATCGGCCAGGAAGCAATTAGTGTAGGGGCCACTATGGCGTTACAACAGGATGAGTGGATGATGACCATGCACAGAAATTTGGGTGTTTTTACCACCAGAGGTATTCCTTTGCACCAATTGTTTTTGCAATGGGAAGGATTGCCAGGCGGTTTTACCAAAGGCAGGGACAGGAGTTTTCATTTTGGCACTCATGCACATCATATTTGTGGTATGATCTCGCATCTGGGACCGCAACTGGCCGTAGGTGTAGGTGCAGCATTGGCCGAAAAACTATCTGGCGGACAAAAAGTGGTATTAGCATTTACGGGCGAAGGCGGCACCAGCGAGGGCGATTTTCATGAAGCATTGAATGTGGCCGCTGTTTGGGATTTGCCCATTATTTTTTTAATTGAAAATAACGGTTACGGATTAAGCACACCGGTGTGGGAGCAATATCGCTGTGATAAATTGTCGGATAGGGCCAAAGGTTACGGTATGGAAGGCATTACGATTGACGGTAATAATGTTTTAACTGTTTACGATACCATTAAAGGCGTTAGGGATTATTGTATTAAACACCAAAAGCCATATTTAATAGAATGCATGACTTTTAGGATGCGTGGCCATGAAGAAGCCAGCGGTGTGAAATATGTACCGCAGCATTTATTTGAGCAATGGCAAACAAAAGACCCTGTGATAGGCTTTGAAAATTTTTTAAAAGAAGAACAAATAATAGATGAGGAAAAAGCGGCTTTTGTAAGAGAGGAATTGCAATTACAAATTGAACAGGAGTTGGCAATAACGGAAAAGCATTCCCCGTTGATTGTTAATACGCAGGAGGAGTTAGCCGATGTATATGCCCCACACACACAACTAAACATACTAACCGGGGTAGCAGTAAATGAGGCAACTCCAAAAAGATTTATTGAAGCAATTAAAGAAGGTTTGTTACAATCGTTACGGCAAGATTCCAAACTAATTATAATGGGGCAGGATATTGCTGAATATGGCGGTGCTTTTAAAGTAACCGAAGGTTTTTTGGAAGAATTTGGAAAAGACCGCATCCGAAACACCCCCATCTGTGAGAGTGCTATTGTAGGGGCTGCTATGGGGCTAAGCCTTAAAGGGTATAAAGCAGTTGTGGAGATGCAGTTTGCCGATTTTGTTACGGCTGGCTTTAATCAAATTGTAAATAATTTGGCTAAAATACAGTACCGCTGGAGCCAAAATGCTAATGTAGTTATTCGTATGCCAACCGGTGGCGGCATTGGTGCAGGGCCTTTTCATAGCCAGAGTAATGAAGCCTGGTTTGTGCATACGCCAGGTTTAAAAATAGTATATCCTTCCACTCCGGCCGATGCAAAGGGGTTGCTGATTGCTGCTATTAACGACCCCAATCCCGTACTGTTTTTTGAACATAAGGCTTTATACCGCAGCCTTAATGCGCCGGTGCCGGGTGAAATGTATGAAGTAGAAATAGGTAAAGCCCGTGTAGTGCAGCACGGAGATGATCTGTCTGTAATTACATACGGACTGGGTGTAATTTGGGCAGAGGATTATGCGGCAGCTCATCCCGAAATTTCAATTGAAATAATAGACCTCCGCAGTCTGCTGCCATTGGATTATGGCACTTTAAAGAAAACCGTACAAAAAACAGGCAAAGTAATCGTATTGCACGAGGATACCTTAACGGGCGGTATTGGTGCCGAAGTAGTGGCTTGGATTGCTGAAAATTGTTTCAATTATTTAGATGCTCCGGTAAGGCGTTGCGCCTCTTTGGATACGCCTGTTCCGTTTAATAAAGAACTTGAAAAAAACTTTTTGGCGAAAGCCAGACTGCATGATACGGTGCAGGAATTATTGACCTATTAAAAAAATAATTTGAATGAAGTATGCAGTAGTAACAGTGCCGGCAGCACCAGTAAGAAAAAAACCAAACCATCGCACAGAAATGAGCAACCAACTCCTGTTTGGAGAAGCGGTAAACATTTTAAAAACCGGAGAAAAAAATTGGTTGAACGTAGAAAGCCTTTATGATGGTTATCAAGGATGGATAACCAATCATTTAATAACTATTACGGATAAACAAACGGCGCAGCGTCCTATCAAAAATATTACAACAGATTTTTTGAGTATGCTAAAATTAAAAAGCTGCGTTATGCATATCCCTGCCGGTTCTTTCTTGTTCAATTTACAAAATACTAAAGGTGGTATAAAAAATTTTGAATACGAATATACGGGTGTAAGCATTGATGCAGATGATGTAGGGGATAAATTATCAATACTAATAAAAAATTCCTATACCTGGCTGAATGCCCCTTATATGTGGGGTGGAAAAACTATATTGGGTGTGGATTGTAGTGGTTTTGCCCAAACCATGTATAAGTTAGTAGGCGTTCCTATTTTGCGTGATGCATGGTTGCAGGCAGGGCAGGGGGCATTGGTAAGAACATTGGAAGATGCGCTACCGGGCGATTTGGCGTTTTTTGAAGAAAAAAACAAAATTGTACATGTGGGAATACTGCTTGGCCCCGATAAAATAATACACGCTGCCGGTAAAGTACGAATCGATCCAATTGATAAAAAAGGTATTATTAATTCCGATACAGGTAAAAGAACCCATCAACTAAAGTTGATTAGAAGGGTAATTTCATGAGTTTTGTTGAACGAAATATAATACGAAACATATTTATTAAACAGACCAATGATACTTCGTATAATGCTCCCGAAAACATTCGGGACGATAGTCGTTTAGACCAATTACATTGGTCTATTACGAATATCCAATCGGTATAAAACTTTTTCACCGAAGGTAAATCTCACTAGCAATAACATCTCGATAAATAATTCTCGCAGATTTCAATTTACGATACAACCATCCCATTCTCCAATACCAACTTCCTATCCAAACATTTGGGTAACTGTGTTTCAAAATGGCCAACGTAAATAATGGTAACGCCGTTTTTGCTAATCTCATCCACAAGGTTGTTGAAGTATTGGGTTTGTTGTTGGTCTAATCCCTGACAAGGCTCGTCCAAAACCAATAGCTGCGGGTTTTTTATAATGGTGCGGCCTAACAATGCCAACCTTTGCTTGCCGAGCGGAAGTGTTACTAATAATTCATCTTTTACATTATACAAACCTAAGAAATGCAACAGCTCGTTGAGTTGATGCTTTTGGGCGTACCGCAGGTTTTGGTACTGACCATTGGCATCAAAAAAACCGGAAGCCAGGCTTTGCGATACGGTAGCGTTAGCATCAAAGTACCAATGAAATTCCGGAGAGATGAGGCCGATACGTTTTTTAATATCCCAAATACTTTCACCACCACCACGTTGTACGCCAAAGAGTTTAATGTTGTTGGCATAAGCCTGCGGATGATCGGCAGTAATTAAACTTAGCAACGTAGATTTACCCGAACCATTGGGGCCTTGCAATAGCCACCGTTCTCCGGCATTTACCTGCCAATTAATTCCGGAAAGAACAATATGATCATCATACCGGACTTTAATATTTTTCATGCTGATGATCTGAGGCGTAGTGTATAATGGTTTTGCACTAAGGAAAGAGGGGAGTGGTTGTAGGACTTTTTGCTGCTGTGTTTCAGTATTTTTTCCTAAAACAATTTGACCGTTTTGCAGAGCTGCATACTGGTTGATACATTGCGGTAATTCCTCATCATTACTGAGTAATATTAGTGTGCCGCCATTTGTTGCATATTGATTGAGCAAATGGTTAAGGTTGCTACGGGATTGTTTGTCTAAACCCGTATAAGGTTGGTCTATAATTAACACTTGTGGTTGTAACCACAAGGCTTTGATGAGCTGCAGTTTTTTATGCTCGCCGCTGGAAATTTCAAACAACTGTTCATCCAAAACTTTTGCATAATGGAAAGTATCAATAAGTGTGGCAGGTTTTTCATTGTTTAAATGATGCTCTTTACCATACAATTCTAATTCGCGGGCAACGGAAACGGTATCTCTTTTTTGCTGATGATTATAACGCTGCTGATAATAAAAATTTCGATCGCCTTCCAGATTGGTAAAGCGGTACCAGTTTTCTACAAACAAAACTTTTTCGGGTAAACTACATTGAGGATTGAACTGAATACTGATGCTGTCCTCATATTTTTGATAATTGGCAATGGCGTGCCCCAAAGTGGTTTTTCCACTGCCGCTCTCGCCGCTAATTGCCCATTGCTCACCACTATTAATTGTGAACGACAGATTTTCCAATACAGTTTTGTAACCGTAGCGGATGGAGAGGTTTTGTATGTGTAGGATTTGCATTGTCCTTTGTACTGTTAGATGCAATCTTTTTATGTCTGAATAGTGAGCGTTATTTCGAGCGGTGCAAAGCAGTGCGAGAAATCCCTATCAAAGAATGAGACCTCTCGCTCCACTTTGTTTTGCTCGAGGTGACGTTACCATGCTGCGTTTTATTTTTAACAAATTGCGCGCCGAAGGCGCGCAATTAATTTTCGTTTATGCAGGATGAGTTTTATTCTTTAGCCGAAGTGTGCGACGCAAGGGATGATGATTTATATTGTTCTGCTGATAACATCATCATTCTTCGCAAATCATCCTTGGGCAAGCCGAGGATGGCAAAAAAGGATTACGCCGTTTTTATTGCCTTCATTGCCGTCATGGCTTTGCGCAAAACTGTTCCTATTTTTTCTACCGGATGTGTGCGGATGGCTTCGTTTACAGCTACCAATTCCTGATTGTCAACGGCCATACTTTTCCCTTCGTTATAATTTTTACCTACCACATCGGTATCAATATTTTTCATAAAATTGGCCAATAGTGGTTTGCATGCCTGGTCAAAAAGATAGCAGCCGTACTCGGCAGTATCGGAAATTACGCGGTTCATTTCAAACAATTTTTTACGGGCAATGGTATTGGCAATTAATGGTGTTTCGTGCAGCGACTCGTAGTAGGCCGACTCTGGTTTTATACCGGCTTCTACCATTACTTCAAAAGCCAGTTCTACCCCTGCTTTAATAAAGGCCACCATTAAAGTATAGTTGTCAAAATATTCCTGATCGCCAATTTTCATATCGCCGGCAGGTGTTTTTTCAAATGCGGTTTCGCCGGTTTCTGCGCGCCATTTTAAAAGATTGGCATCGCCATTGGCCCAGTCTTCCATCATTACACGGCTGAACTCGCCACTCATAATATCGTCCTGATGTTTTTGGAACAAAGGACGCATGATGGTTTTCATTTCCTCTGATAATTGGAATGCTTTGATTTTTGCAGGGTTGCTTAACCTGTCCATCATGCCGGTAACGCCACCATGTTTTAAAGCTTCGGTAACCACTTCTACACCATATTGTACTAATTTGGAGGCATAGGCAGGGTCAATTCCTTTTTCAATCATTTTGTTGAAAGAAAGAATGGAACCTGTTTGTAATAATCCGCAAAGAATGGTTTGCTCGCCCATTAAATCGCTTTTTACTTCGGCAACAAATGACGACCTTAACACACCGGCACGATGGCCGCCGGTGCCTACGCAATAGGCTTTTGCCCAATCTAAACCGGTACCGTTGGGATCGTTTTCGGGGTGTACTGCAATTAATGTAGGTACGCCAAAACCACGCAGGTACTCGGCTCTTACCTCGCTGCCGGGGCTTTTTGGTGCTACCATAATTACCGTAATATCTTTACGTACCTGCATGCCTTCTTCTACAATATTAAAACCGTGCGAGTATGACAATGTAGCACCTTGTTTCATTAACGGCATTACCGCACTTACTACGGCAGTGTGTTGTTTGTCAGGAGTAAGATTGATTACTAAATCGGCCGTAGGAATCAGTTCTTCATAAGTACCTACGTTAAAATTATTATCAGTTGCATTTTTCCAGCTGGCTCTTTTTTCGTCGATGGCTTCTTTACGCAAAGCGTAAGAAACATCTAAGCCGCTATCTCTAAGGTTTAGCCCTTGGTTAAGGCCTTGTGCGCCACAGCCCACTATTACAATTTTTTTTCCTTTTAGCGCATCTACGCCATCTAAAAACTCATCGCTGCTCATAAACTCGCAAACGCCTAACTGGTTTAATTGCTCTCTCAGTGGAAGTGTGTTAAAGTAATTTGACATTGTTTTATTCGTTTTTTAAATATTTTTTGGGTTGATAATATATTGTTTAATTAGGATTACATGGTGAAAACTTTCTCATTCTCGTTTAAGAATTCGTTTTCGGTAACTTCCTCTCCAGGGTCGCCTAATTCAAATTCTTTTAGCCTTTTGTGGAAGCCTTCACTATCTTTAATGATGGCGACTCTGGCACCACGTACAAATTCTATCAGACTGTATTCTTCTAATTTTTTTACTAAAGCATCATTGTCTTCCGAGTGTCCGGTAGATTCAAAAACTACAAAATCGGTTCTTACGCAAACAATTCTTGCTCCGTACTGCCTCAAAATTCTTTCTACTACCATTTTATCGGTTACTTCTTTGGCCGGTACTTTAAATAATGCCAGCTCCTGCCAAATAATCTCTTCGTTGGTATTATAAAAAGCACGCAGTACTTCAACTTGTTTTTCAATTTGTTTACATAATTTTTTTACAACCTCTTCGGTTTCGTCAATCAAAATATTAAAACGGTGAATACCTTCGATTTCGGAGGAAGAAGTATTCAAGCTGTCGATATTGATTTTCCTTCTGGAAAAAATGATAGCAATACGCGATAGTAAACCTATATGGTCTTCTGCGTAAACGGTGATGGTATATTGTTGTTTCATTATAAGAAATTAAAAAGTTAAAATTAAAAAGTTAAAAAAGGAGACTATTGCTTTTTGCTATTAATGATAATGGTTGCTATGATTTTTGCAACTTCAACGGTTTCCGCTAATAAATTATTAATGATTATTTTATCAACACCAATAACAGTATCTCTGATTAAGCAAAGCCAGTATTTTGTTTCATTCGCTGACTTTAAAGCAATAGTGTTATATTTTAAAAAATCATTTTTAGAACTTCCGGCTACACCTTCTGTAAGGTTGGCTCCAACTGAAGTGGCACTTCTGAGTAATTGGTCGAAAAGCGAGAAATAAATACGATTGTATTTTGCTGAAGTGATAAAGCTAATAATATCCTTTGCTAAATAAAATGACCGATGCCTGATATTATACAGCATCTGCCCGGCATCTTCTACAATATTATATGTTTCTACTTCGTCCATTTAATAAGTAAAAAATAAAAAGTAAAAAGGTGTTGGGAAATTGTTTTTCGATATTTCGACTTTTTATTTTTTCATTTTGCCTTTATTTCAACCTTATTTCAGCCACGCTACACCCCTGTGGAACCATTGGGAATACATTGTTTTCTTTACCAACCATAACCTCTAACAGATATGCACCGTCATGTTCCAGCATTGTTTTTAAAGCCGCTTTTAAATTTTCTCTTTTGTCAATTTTTTGTCCGGAGATGTAATAGGATTCAGCAAGTTTCACAAAATCCGGGCTGGTAATATTTACAAAAGAATACCTTTTGTCGTTAAACAATTGCTGCCACTGTCGTACCATGCCAAGGAAGGAGTTGTTGAGTATTAATATTTTTACTTTGGCTCCAAATTGCATGATGGTACCTAATTCCTGTAAAGTCATTTGAAAGCCGCCATCGCCAATAATAGCAATTACTTCGCGGTCTGGTGCGCCATGTTTGGCTCCAATAGCTGCGGGTAACCCAAAGCCCATTGTGCCCAGCCCACCGGATGTAACATTACTTTTAGAATTATTTAATTGCGCGTACCGGCAAGCTATCATTTGGTGCTGACCCACATCGCTTACAATTACGGCTTCGCCTTTAGTGAGTTCGTTTAAAGCATCCACTACCTCGGCCATACTCATTACTTCCCCTTCCGGGTGCATTTCCGGTTGTATGCATTGTTCCTGTTCTTGTTTTTCAAATTCTTTAAATTTTGCTAACCATTCGCTATTGCCTTTTGGTTGTAATAAGGCCGTTAACATCGGAAGGGTTTCTTTACAATCGCCCCAAACAGGTACCGTTGTTTTAACGTTTTTATCAATCTCAGCAGGGTCTATATCTAAGTGGATAACTTTGGCCTGCTTGGCATATTTGTCTAACCGGCCTGTAACACGGTCGTCAAAACGCATGCCCACCGCAATCAACACATCACATTCATTTGTGAGTACATTGGGGCCGTAATTACCATGCATGCCTAACATGCCTACTCCTAAGGGATGTGTAGTAGGAATGGCACCCATGCCCATAATCGTCCAGGCTGCCGGTAGGTTTGCCTTTTCAATAAAAGCTTTAAATTCTTCTTCGGCCCTGCCTAAAACAACACCCTGACCAAAAATTACGAAAGGTTTTTTGGCTTCATTAATTAGTGTGGCTGCTTGCTCTACATATTCTTTTCTTACAATTGGCTGTGGGCGATAGCTGCGTACATGGTTTACTTTTTCGTAGCCTTTATATTCAAAGTTTTGAATTTGTGCGTTTTTTGTAATATCAATTAAAACCGGTCCCGGCCTGCCACTGGCAGCAATATAAAATGCTTTTGCTAATACATGTGGTATTTCGTTGGCATCGGTAATCTGGTAATTCCATTTGGTTACCGGTGCTGTAATATTTATTACATCCGTTTCCTGAAAAGCATCTGTACCTAATAAATGGGCAAATACCTGTCCGGTAATACAAACCAGCGGTGTAGAATCAATTTGTGCGTCGGCAAGGCCTGTAACTAAGTTGGTAGCACCCGGACCGCTGGTTGCAAAAACAACGCCTGTTCTTCCGCTTACCCTGGCATATCCCTGTGCTGCGTGAATGCCGCCTTGTTCATGACGAACGAGGATGTGGTCTAATTTATCATTGTAATCGTATAATGCATCATATATAGGCATGATGGCACCGCCGGGATAGCCAAAAATGGTTTTTACGTTCTCGGCCAATAATGCTTCTAATACAGCCTGAGAGCCGGTTATGGTTTCTGCTTTTGCAGACTCTACGTTGGTTTTTTCTTTTTGTATTTCAAGCGTGTTCATGATTTATAATTTATTTTTGTATCAGTCTTTGTGTTTCTTTAAAAAAATACAAGGACACATAATTTAGTTAAGTTTTTTGTTCATTTTAAAACCGATCTTGTCTCTTTCATCCATTTTCTTTCTGCTGCTTTTTCGTCTAAAAGATTTTCCAGCGCATCATAAATCTGGTTTAGTTGTATATCATGCCCGCTGACTCGGTCTTTTAGCAATTTCAATTGCTCCGTTACATCGTTTTGTAGTAACAATATTTTTCTTATCTCAACAAATGCTCGCATGATGGCAATATTCATTTGAATAGCCCGGTCGCTATTCAATACGCCGCTCAGCATGGCCACACCTTGTTCTGTAAAGGCATAAGGTAAGGCAGTCAAGGGTCTTTTTGATGTCATCACAATCTGTGACCTCATATCCGACCATTCTTTTTTTGTAAGCCGAAACATGAAATCTTCCGGAAAACGTTTAATATTTCTTTTTACAGCTTGATTAAAGATTCTTGTTTCTACCTCATACAAAGCAGCCAAGTCAAAGTCAAGCATGATGCGCTCACCTCTGAGTTCATAAATTCTGTTTTGTATGGAATGAAGCCTCCCCAACCCCTCTAAAGGAGGAGCTTTTTGCAAACTTTTACTATTTAAAGAAAAATTAGTCATTATTAAAAATTTTACAAGTCCCCTTTGGGGATATGGGGGCTATTCATCAGTTACACATCCTTGCGAAGCATCTTTTACCAATTTGGCATATTTATATAATACACCATTTGTTACTTTTAATTGAGGTGTAGGTTTGTTGGCCACACGTTTCTGAATTTCCTCTTCACTCACTTTTAACGTAAGGGTGTTGTTAACAGCATCAATTTCTATAATATCATCATCTTCTACAATACCCAATAAGCCGCCTTCAAAAGCTTCGGGGGTAATATGCCCTACTACAAAGCCGTGAGTACCGCCGCTAAAACGCCCGTCAGTGATTAATGCTACTGATTTTCCCAAGCCGGCACCAATAATGGCCGAAGTGGGTTTTAGCATTTCCGGCATTCCCGGTGCTCCTTTAGGTCCTTCGTTTTTAATTACCACTACATCGCCCGATTTTACTTTTCCGTCGGAGATACCGGCAATCAATTTTTGTTCTCCGTCAAAAACTCTGGCGGTACCTTCAAAACGCTCTCCTTCTTTACCGCTGATTTTGGCTACACTACCTTTTTCGGCAAGGTTGCCATATAAAATTTGTAAATGGCCGGTTTTTTTAAGTGGCTTTTCGAGTGGGGAAACAATATCCTGTGTTTCAAAATTCAAATCGGGAACATCCTGTAAATTTTCTGCAATGGTTTTACCGGTTACTGTCAGGCAATCGCCGTGCAAATAACCTTTTTGCAGTAAGTATTTCATTACTGCCGGTACACCGCCTACTTTATGCAGGTCTTCCATCAAATATTTTCCGCTGGGTTTAAAGTCGGCTAAAACAGGCACCTTATCACTGATAGCCTGAAAGTCGTCTTGCGTTAGTGAAATACCCACACTTTTAGCCATTGCCAATAAGTGTAAAACAGCGTTGGTGCTGCCGCCTAAAACCATAATAACCGTAATGGCATTTTCAAATGCTTTACGGGTCATAATATCTTTGGGTTTAATATCTTTTTCCAATAACAGTCGAATGTATTTGCCGGCTTCTAAACATTCTTTTTTCTTTTCTTCGCTTAAGGCGGGATTGCTACTGCTGTATGGCAGACTCATGCCCATTGCTTCAATTGCCGAAGCCATTGTATTAGCGGTGTACATACCACCACAGGCACCGGCACCGGGGCAGCTCCGTCTAACTATTTCTTTAAAATCACCTTCATCAAGTGTGCCGGCAATTTTTTTACCTAAGGCTTCAAATGCTGAAACAATATTCAGGTCTTCACCTTTATAATGTCCCGGTGCAATGGTACCACCATAAACCATAATGGACGGCCTGTTAATTCTGGCCATTGCCATAATAGAACCCGGCATGTTTTTATCGCAACCCGGAACAGCAATGAGGGCATCGTAATATTGTGCGCCGCAAACCGTTTCTATTGAATCTGCAATTACATCGCGGCTTACCAGCGAGTAGCGCATACCGGGCGTACCGTTACTCATGCCATCGCTTACACCAATGGTGTGAAATATAAGCCCTACAAGGGTTTGCTCCCATACCCCTTTCTTTACATCTTTAGCTAAATCGTTCAGGTGCATATTACAGGGATTGCCATCGTACCCCATACTTACGATACCTACCTGCGCTTTTGCCAGATCTTCTTCTGTTAACCCTAAGGCATATAATTGTGCCTGCGCAGCAGGTTGGGTAGGATCCTGTGTAATGGTTTTTGAATATTTGTTTAATTCGCTCATTTTATTTTTGTTTAACCAACTTTTGTGTATCTGTCATCTTAATTGCCACACTAATGGTATAGGCAGACTTGTTTTATCATTCGATTATGCAGCATCATAAAAAAAGCCGCCTTTTATGGAGGCGGCATGTTATCTTTTAATTAAATTGTTATCAGATATAATAACCACCTTGTTGTAAAATGACAATAACAATAATGACTACAATGATGTAGTTGTTTTTAATGTTGTTATTAATTATTTTTTTTAACATTGAAATGGTTGTGTCGCAAATATAATGTTTCAATGTTAACAAAAATCGTATTTAAAGAACTAAATTATAAATGATTCCGAATCTCAATGAGCTTTAGCTTCATTTTATTGCCCGGTTTTTAATCAGGTTTTTACTTGTTTTTCTTAAATAATGGTTGATTTTCGGGCTTCAATATTTTCACCTTTGGTGGAGCCGGGAATTTTTCCTACTACATAATCACTAATTAAATCACCTACCGAAGTTGTGGAATAAGAATTTTCGGGGTCAATGTCGATTGTAACAAATCCGTTTTGTAATGTCCAGGCTACGGCTTCTCTAACAATATGGGCTTCCTCGTTTAATCCGAAATGATCTAACAGCATTCCTACTGATAAAATAGAACCTATTGGATTGGCGATATTTTTACCGGCGGCTTGCGGATAAGAGCCATGTATCGGTTCAAACAAAGCTACTTTACTACCTACCGATGAGGAGGGTAACATACCCAAAGAACCGCTGATGACACTAGCTTCATCGCTCAAAATATCTCCAAACATATTTTCTGTAAGCATTACGTCAAATTGTTTGGGGTTAACAATAATCTGCATCGCCGCATTATCAACAAACATATAGTTTACGGTTACATCAGCATATTTTGGAGCCATTTCCTGCACTACCTTTCTCCAAAGTCTGGATGATTCTAATACATTAGCTTTGTCAACCAAGGTTAATTTTTTATTTCTGATGCGTGCGTGTTCAAAAGCCAACTTGGCAATTCTTTCAATTTCGGGTCTGGTGTAAACACAATCGTCAGAGGCGCGGTTTCCGTCTTCGCTTAATTCTTTTTTACCAAAATAAATACCACCGGTTAGTTCCCGGTAAATAATAAAGTCAACATCAGTAGCATTTTGCGGCTTTAAGGGGCAAAGATGCTGTAATGCCGGGTAAGTGTTAACCGGGCGGATGTTGGCGTATAATTGTAATGCTTTTCTTATTCCTAACAATCCTTGTTCCGGGCGAACTTTGGCAGCAGGGTCATTATCGTATTTGGGATCGCCAATGGCTCCTAAAAGAACTGCATCGCTATCTAAGCAAATATCAATCGTTTCTTGTGGTAATGGGGTTCCTGTTTTATCAATTGCACAGGCACCCATTAATACATGGCTGTACTCAAAATGATGGCCAAATTGCTCGGCTACTGCGTTTAAAACTTTAATAGATTGTTGGGTAACTTCAGGTCCGATGCCGTCACCTTCTATAACGGCAATTTTTTTTGTTAATTTAGTTGACATAGCGTGTGATTGTTTCTAATATAAACGGGTTGTATAAAAAAATAGGTTTATAAAATTAAGTTGTTGCAATTACATTATCGGCTAATTTTTTCAAATCGGTATCTTCTACCTCTTTTTTACTATCGGCTACTGCCAAAAATTGTTGGTACAGGTTGTCCACCTGATTGCGATCAAATTCGTATCCCAAATTCTTAAAGCGGTAAGCCAATGCACTACGTCCGCTACGTGCAGTGAGTACAATATGCGAAGTGTCGGCACCTACTTCTTCGGGTGCTATAATTTCGTATGTGGTGGATTCTTTTAAGAAACCATCCTGATGAATACCGGAAGAATGGGAGAAGGCATTATCACCTACAACGGCCTTATTAGGTTGTACCATCATACGCATGGTATCAGATACCAAACGGCTCATGGGTAATAACTTAGTGGTATCAATATTGGTATATAGATTTAAGCTGGGATGTTTTTTAATAACCATCACTACTTCTTCTAAGGATGTATTACCGGCACGTTCGCCAATGCCATTAATGGTACATTCTATTTGTCTGGCACCTCCAATGGCACCTGCAATGGAATTAGCTGTAGCCAACCCCAAATCATTATGGCAGTGGCAGGAAAGGATGGCTTTGTCAATATTAGGAACATGGTTCATCAGGTATTCCATTTTTGCCTGATATTCATGTGGCAGACAGGAACCCGTTGTGTCCGGAATATTCATAATAGTGGCACCGGCATCAATGGTGGCTTCAATCAATTGGGCCAGAAATGCTAAATCGGCACGGCCGGCATCTTCGGCATAAAACTCTACCTCCGGCACTAAATTACGAGCGAGTTTTACAGCTTTTACGGCTCTTTCCAAAATCTCTTCGCGCGTAGAATTAAATTTGTATTTGATGTGATTATCAGATGAGCCGATGCCGGTGTGAATACGTGGTTTTACAGCTTTTTTTAGTGCGTCGGCAGCCACTTCAATATCTTTTTGAACAGCGCGGGTAAGCCCCACCACGGTTGCTTTTGTAATGGCGAGCGAAATTTCT
Source organism: Niabella sp. (assembly GCA_047975735.1). Classification (GTDB taxonomy): domain Bacteria; phylum Bacteroidota; class Bacteroidia; order Chitinophagales; family Chitinophagaceae; genus Niabella. Next base: position 73,067 of record JBKEEB010000016.1, on the reverse strand, counting down.
TCAACCGATTTAAAATCGCCGGGACTGGAAACCGGAAAGCCGGCTTCAATAATATCCACGCCCAACTCTTCTAACTTTAGAGCCAACTTTATTTTTTCCTCAGTGTTTAATTTACATCCGGGAACTTGTTCGCCGTCTCTTAAAGTAGTGTCGAAGATGAATACTTTTTCTTTTGCCATTTGTTATACAGAATTAAAGATTTAGAATAACGAATGTGTATATTCGCTTTATGTATGTTTGAAGGTACTTATTCTTATAAGAATCCGGAAACTATTTTTTACGTGGAATTACGGTAGATAAATTTTGTAAATATATTGTATATAGCTGATAATCAATAAATAAACAGATCTTCAATTACAATGCCCAATAGAAGTACCGATGCGTTGTTTCAGTTAATAAAATCGCTTGAAAAAAGCGAAAAGAGGAATTTAAAGCTTTTTGTTACGCGTAATACCGGTACCGAAAGCCTTAAAACCATGCAACTGTTTGATGCTTTGGATAAAATGGGCGAGTATGATGAAAAAGTCTTGCTTAAAAAGGCTCCGGCAGTAAGCAAGCTACAACTGTCTAATACAAAAGCCTTATTACATAAACAAATATTAAGCAGTTTACGGGTTTTAAAAGATAATACCAATATTGATGCCCAACTGAGGGAAATGCTGGACTATGCCCGCATTTTATATAATAAAGGGCTGTACATGCAAGTGTTAAAAGTTTTAGATAAGTTAAAGGAAGTAGCCCGAAGCCATAATCAGTTTACCTATTTGCAGCAAGCGTTATATTTTGAAAAGAAGATTGAAGCCCTATATATTACCCGTAGTTTACAAAACAGAGCCGAAGCTTTGACAGAAGAGGCCGATATAGTAAACAATGTGTTGAACCGTATTAATAAGCTATCGAATCTGAACCTTTTGTTATATAGTTGGTACATACAAAACGGCCACGTTAGAAATGATAAGGATATTAAAAGCGTGCAGGAAATTTTGGATGATTATTCGCATTATATGAAAGATGATGCCGGTAATTTTTATGAAAAAGTATATCTTTTTCAGAGTTATGCATGGTATGCTTTTATAAAATTAGATTTCTTAAAATATTACAGGTATTGTCAGAAATGGGTTGATTTGTTTGAAGAAGACCCAAAGATGATTGAGGCAGAAACGGCTATGTATGTGAAGGGTATGCATAATTTAATGAGTGCACATTTTGATTTAATGAACCGCGATAAACTGGCGGAGTGCATTAAGAAGTTTAAAAACTTTGCCAAGTCCGATATTATTCAAAATAATAATAACAACCGGATTGTAACCTATGTGTACTTATATACAGCCATATTAAATCTACATTTTTTAGAAGGAACCTTTACCAAGGGGTTAAAAATGGTTCCTTTTTTAGAGGAGATGCTGGTGCAACACGAAAAATATTTAGACAGGCATCGGGTAATGATATTTTACTATAAAATTGCCTGCCTTTATTTTGGCAGTGGCGATAATGAAAAATGTATTGATTATTTAAATCGTATTATCAATCAAAAAGACGACCTGCGTACCGATCTGCAATGTTACAGCCGATTGCTTCATCTAATAGCGCATTATGAATTGGGTAATTATGATTTGATGGAATATCTTATAAAATCAGTTTACCGCTACATGGGTAAGATGGATAATATTAGCAATGTAGAAAAAGCGATGCTGGATTTCTTAAAAAAATCTTTTCAGTTTAATACCGTAACCATTAAGCCCGAGTTTGAAAAGTTGTTACAAAAGCTGAAGAAGTACCAAAACAGCCGCTTAGAAGCCAGAGCTTTTGCCTATTTAGATGTGATTAGCTGGTTAGAAAGTAAACTCTATCATAAAAATGTTCAAGGAATCATTAGGGAAAAATATTTATTACAAAGGCAATCAAAAAAAGCCGGGTTGCCCGGCTTTAACTATAAAGAAGTAGAACATTAGTTAAACCCGCTTATACCGGCACCTACAGCAAAGCCAATAATGCCTAATATATAAATGCCAATTACTATAATGGTTAAAATGCCAAAAAAAGTAAAGAATTTTTTCAAAAAACCAAAACTCTGGTTTAGCGTTGTTTGATCTTCGGTTTGTACAGCCAAACGCATCAGGCTGCCAAATTTAAATAAAGCCCAAGTAGGGTAAGCATATAAAAGAGCTATTACTATATAAATTCCACCAAATATGGCACCACTAAAAGGCATGCCACCATACCCTTCCATATTGCTTAAAACACTGGAGCCTACAACAGCAATGCTTAACCCTCCCAATATCATAAGTACCAGCATTACAATACCCACAATGCCTAAAAATTTGGCCCATTTGGCAGCTTCTGCCAAATTTGCTTTGCTAGATTGATCTACTTCTAAAGAATTAAACACTCCTTTTTCAATAGATTGACCGGATTGGTAATTTTGAGGGTTATAGTTTTCCATATCTGTATTTTTTATTTATTTTAATAAGCTCTTGCAAATAATACTCTTTGTGTGGATGGTTTGCCACTATATATGCAGTTGCCGCTTTCAGCACCCCACCCGTCTATGGGTATGCAGCGAATAGTGGCTTTTGTTTTTTCTTTAATAGCCTCTTCTGTTTCGGCAGTACCATCCCAATGGGCAAAAAGAAATCCTCCTTTTTCATCCAATAGTGCTTCAAAGTCTTCCCATTTGTCAACATGTGTTATATGCGCATCTCTGTAAGCCTTTGCTTTATTAAACATATTGTTCTGAATATCATCCAACAGATTTTGAACAAATTCGGCCACTCCTTCTAAACTAACAGTTTGTTTTTCTTTTGTGTCTCTGCGGGCAATTTCAACAACATTGTTAGCCAGGTCTCTGGCTCCAATAGCCAATCTTACCGGAACGCCTTTCATTTCGTATTCTGCAAATTTCCATCCGGGGCGGGCGTTGTCGTTATCATCATATTTAACGCTGATATTTAATTTTTTAAGATCCGATACAATCTCGTTTACCTTACTGTCAATCTGGTCTTTTTGCTCCTGGCCTTTGTAAATAGGCACAATAACTACCTGTAAAGGTGCAATTTTAGGAGGCAATATCAATCCCTGGTCATCGCTGTGTGCCATTACCAAAGCACCAACCAAACGAGTACTTACGCCCCAGCTGGAGGCCCATACGTATTCTAACTGGTTTTCTTTGGTCAAAAACTGAACGTCGAAAGCTTTGGCAAAGTTTTGACCTAAAAAGTGGGAGGTGCCGGCTTGTAAAGCCTTACCGTCCTGCATCAATGCTTCAATACAATAGGTATCAATAGCTCCGGCAAAACGCTCGCTTTCACTTTTAACTCCTTTTAGTACCGGTACGGCCATAAATTCTTCTGCAAAATTGGCATATACCTCCAGCATTTTACGGGCTTCTTCTATGGCTTCTTCCTGTGTGGCATGGGCGGTATGGCCCTCCTGCCAAAGAAACTCAGCGGTACGCAAAAATAGCCGGGTGCGCATTTCCCATCTTACCACATTAGCCCATTGGTTTACCAATATGGGCAAATCACGATAGCTCTGGATCCAATCTTTATAAGTATTCCATATAATGGTTTCACTTGTAGGGCGTACTATTAGTTCTTCTTCTAATTTAGCTTCGGGGTCAACAATTACACCGCTGCCGTCAGGGGCGTTTTTTAACCGGTAATGGGTTACTACAGCACACTCTTTAGCAAAGCCTTCTACATGGGCAGCTTCCTTACTTAAAAAACTTTTAGGTATAAAAAGCGGGAAATAGGCATTCACATGTCCGGTATCCTTAAACATTTTATCTAAGGCATCGCGCATATTTTCCCAAAGAGTAAATCCGTAAGGTTTTATTACCATACAGCCCCTAACAGCAGAATAGTCTGCAAGTCCGCCTTTTAAAACTAAGTCGTTATACCATTGGGAGTAGTCCTGGCTTCGTGGAGTTATTTCTTTACTCATATATTTGCTTTCCTGATTATCAATTATTTACTTTGCGAAAATAAAGATGTCGTGTTGGTTGTTAAATTAACAACATATTATGCATCCTTTATGTATGAAAAACGTCTTACTTTGTGTAACTTTATGCTATAAAAAGCGCAAAAGTAATTTATTAGAGGTAACAATTGTAAGGATACCTTTATTAATTTTAAAAACAATTATTCAATACTATAAATTTACGACCAAGATGAAAACTAAATATTTGCTATTACTGGTTGGTTTTATAATTGCACTGGGTAGCTGTACTACTGCTTATAAAACGGGCCAAACACCAGACGATGTGTACAACTCTCCGGCTCCGTCGGAAGGCGATTACGTAAAGGCTAAAAAAACGGATGAACGCCGTTACAGATATTACGATGAAGATGAGTATAGCGATTATGAAGATTATGATGACCGTTATTTACGCATGAAAGTGCGTAACAGAGATCGTTGGAGCGATTTGGACGACTGGTATTACTGGGGTGGACGCTATAACTTTAGCTATTACAACAACTGGTATTATTGGAACGATCCGTTTTATTGGAACAGCCCTTGGTCTCCCGTAAGTTATTGGAATATGTATTATAACCCCTATTGGTATGGTGGCTGGGGCGGTATGTACGGTGGTCTTTATGGCGGCTTTGGCATGTACGGCAGTTGGGGCTGGGGTGGCGGATGGTATAGCCCCTGGTATGGTGGTTGGGGTGCTGGTATGTATAGTGGCTGGGGTTGGGGAGGATGGTACGATCCATGGTACACAGGTTGGTATGGTAATTCTTACTGGTATGGGTATGGGCCGGGTGTAGGTTGGAGTAATAGAAATGTATCCTATGGTCCGCGAACTACCAATTTAAGAACCTATAATTCCGGTAATATTACAAGAGGCTCATCCTCCGGTTACAATAATAATACCGGATACCGCAGCACATATGGTGTACGTTCTAACTCCAGTGTTAGCACTAACTCAGGAAATTCTAATTCCAGTTCCAGAGCATCATCAAGGAGGTTTGGTTCTACTAATACTTACTCAAACAGTAATTCCGGAAACTATTCTACACCAAGCAGAAGTACTTATCCGTCCTCCAGCGGGTCATCCTCTTCCAGTAGTGGTTCATTTGGTAATTCCGGAGGAAGTAGTGGCGGCAGAAGTAGTGGTGGTAGTGCCGGTGGCAGGAGATTTTAAGTTATTTTAATTTGGGTACTTATATGAAATGAGCATAAAAATTAGCGAGCTAAATTATACCCTCGTCCGAACGATTCATCCGGGCGGGCAAAGCGATGATAATTTTTATGCGAATTCCATCTGACAAATAAAATCATAAAAAATAAACAGATGATGAAACAAGCCTAATCACCATACTTACTAATAATGGTGATTATTTAAGGCGAATTATATCATATCTGACAAGCATAAATAAAAGATAAACAATGAAAAAAATTTTATTAGCATCCATTGTGTTGTTATCCTATGAGGCTGTTATTGCCCAAACACCCGAAGATGCCTTGCGATATTCTTGGCTGCAATCTTCCGGAACGGCAAGGTCCCAGGCTTTGGGAAATGCCAATGGAGCCATAGGAGGCGAGGTGTCCACTATTTTTTCAAATCCAGCCAATATCGGGTTTTATAAAACCGGTGATTTTGTTATTTCGGGCGGTATTAACTTAATGAACAACAGTAACACCTATTACGGGGAAACAAATAAATCCAACGCTTCCAGTGGTTTTTTAGGTACCACAGGCTTTGTTCTTGGAAAAGTGAATTACGGAAATAGTGCGGTAAAAAGTTCGGCTTTTGGAATTGCTGTAAACAGAACGGCCGATTTCAATAATAACATAATGTATAAAACCACGCAGGCTAATGGCGGATCTTTAGTGCGTACTTCTATGGCCAATATGTTTATAGAAGATGCCAATAAGAGCGGCCTTAATAATTTAAACCCATACGGCTCTGGGGTGGCTTATGATACTTATTGGATTGATACATTGTCGAATGGTTCTTTTTACTCTTCAGCTAAGGCATTAGCCGAAGCCTCGGGGCTTGAAGTAAAACAGGAGTTAATAACCAGTGGAGGTATTAGTGAAATTGCCTTAGCAGGTGCTATGAACTTAAACGAAAAAGTGTATATAGGTGGAACAATTGGTATGCCGATTTTGCAATATCGGGCTACAAGAAAATATACTGAGCAAGATCCTACAGATAATGCTACTAATCAGTTTGATGTAGCTTATTTTGATGATGATTTGATTACGAGAGGTATGGGTATTAATATTAAAGCAGGGGTAGTTGTAAAAGCTACTGAAAATTTCAGACTTGGCTTTGCAGCACATTCTCCTACTTTTTATTCTTTAACAGATAATTATACGGCAGCTGCCGGAACCAGTTTGGAAAATTATGTTACTGATGATGGCGGTAATGCCTACGATGCATCTACAAATGAATTAGTGTACGACTATTCTTTAAATACTCCTTATAAACTAACCGGAAGTTTCTCTTATTTCTTTGGCAATGTAAATAATGTTGCTTCTCAAAAAGGGTTTATCTCTGGGGATGTAGAGTATGTAAATTATATGGCATCGCACTTTAGAAATGCATCGGATGCTAATAGTGATAACAGGGCATATTTCCGTCAGTTAAACGGAGCTATTGATGATGCATACAAAGGGGCTTTAAATGCCCGCTTAGGAGCCGAGTTGAAATTTAATACCTTTATGGCAAGATTGGGTGGAGCTTATTATGGCAACCCATATCGTGATGTGGCTGGTGAAACCGGTCAGGTTGTTCAGGCTTCTACAGGTGTTGGTTACAGAAACAGAGGCTTTTTTATAGACCTTGGCTATGTGCACAGTTTTGGCAAAGATGTGTCCTTCCCTTATCGATTGGAGTCTGCAGCGTTTAATCCGGCAACAATCAAAAGTAGTAACTCAAGAATACTACTCACTTTAGGATTTAAAATCTAAGCAATAATATTATATAGAAACCCCGATATTTCGTATCGGGGTTTTATTTTGTGTGGATTAATACCCACTCACGTAAACATAGTTTTTTACAACCGATAATTTAGTAATAATAGTGAGTGCTATTTGTTTGGATTTTGTAAGAGTTTGCCAACTGATTGTAACAGGGTAATAATTGGAATAATTGAAATAAAAATTAATAATCTCTCCGTCTTCTATATTGTTTACATTTTTAAGGCTAAGAATGTTCTCCTTTGGTATATAGCGTTTTAACCTTTTTTTAATTTTATTATAGTTTTTTAGAACTGTTTTTCTATTAGCTTCCGTATCATCAAAATAGGCCAAAGTTTGATAAGTATAAATTGTTTTTCCCGATCCTGTATCACCTGTAGAATGTTCGGCAAAAACAACCTCTACTTTATTGGCGTTAATACTAAACGGATTAAATATTTTGTAATCGCCTCTTAAAAAATAGCCGGTAGTATCAGTTTTTTTAGTTTCTTTCCTATTTAATAACTCGGGGTCGTTATTAAGAGCCCTGGTAAAAGAAGAAAAGCTGGCATTAAAAGGGCTTACCCTGTAATAATATTTCAGTTCATCCGCTAATTGTTTTTGTGCAGCTACATGCAGGAAAAAAAAGGATGTTAGCAAAAGGAATATGAACTTTTGAAAAGTCATTGTAGCTTAAAATTATGAAAATATTTTCATACTATTTCTTAAAGTTTTCTTTATAGATATCTATAGCTTCTAATACAATATTGTGAGCCGTTTCTCTGTCCTGAAATGTGTCTATTTCTACTTTTTTGCTTTCTAACACTTTGTATTGTTCAAAGAAATTGCGCATTTCCAACAAATAGTGTTGGGGCAGGTCGTCAATATTTTCGTAGTGATTTACAGATGGGTCATCTTGTGCCACTGCAATTATTTTATCGTCATATTCACCACTGTCAATCATCTGCATATTGCCAATAACTTTTGCCCTTACTAAGCAAAAAGAGCGAATGGTTTGCGAGCAGATAACCAAAATATCTAAGGGGTCATGATCGTGCCCTAATGTTTGAGGAATAAAACCATAATTTACCGGATAGTGAAACGAGGAGTATATTACCCTGTCGAGTTTTAATAAGCCGGTTTGTTTGTCAATTTCATATTTTGCCCGCGAGCCTTCCGGAATTTCAATAATTGTATTCACTACTTCCGGAGCGTTAGGGCCGTAACTTACGCCGTGCCAGGGATGATTAACAGTTGCCATAATTTTATTTTATAATTAACTCAAAAGCTTTATTGCCAAAAAAGTTGCCAGGAACCCTACTAATAAGCTTCCCAAAGAATACGCCAAAAATAGGGAGATTTTCCCATCGCGAAGCAAACTAATGCTTTCAATTGAAAAAGTAGAAAAAGTTGTAAAGCCGCCGCATAATCCTGTCATTAAAAATAGTTTGATATAATCCGGAATGATTTGGTTTTTTAAGCTCATTGCCCAAAGTAATCCTATTAAAAAGCAGCCCGTTATATTTACAATAAATGTACCCCAGGGAAATAAGGGCGATGCTATCCATTTACTGATTAGAAAGCGAGCAGTGCTACCCAAAGCTCCCCCCAAAGCCACCCACATAATGTACTTCATCATACTTTAAATACTAATTTATATTTTCCGGCATAGCCTGGGTAAAAAGGTATTTGAAGTCAACCTGCCAACTACCATTTACCCTTACGATTTTTAAGGTATCCTTATTTTCTTTATGAAAAGAATTGGAAAAAACAATAATACTGGTAGAGTCGTTGATGAGTTGACGACTGTGAATGTTAATGGAGGCATCCCAAAGTCCCTGTTTTTCGGCTGTTGATAAGTGCATACGCGATACGGCATCTAAATGCTCCTCGTTGGCAGAATCTTTTAACATAAAATCTCTGGCTTTACTGTACTGGCCTTTTAAGGCAGCCTGTATAAAACTTCTTGCAGCATCAATATCGTTTTCAGCGGCTTCATTCTTTTCTCTATCTGCCGGGCTGCTACAGGCCGGTACTAAAAAAAGCAGGCATAAAAAATAGTAAAATATATTTTTCATGCCTGCAAAATACAAAGATTAATAGAGTTATTCGGGAGTTTTCAATTTTTCAATTTGTTTTTGAAGTTCTTCTAATTGTTTTGGGTCTATATTTTGCATCACACTATCTATAGCTTCACCGGCTTTTTTAAATGTTTCCTTATCAAATTGTAAAGAATCAGTATCAGGTACCTGCATTGTATTGTCTTTATTAATTTGTTGTTGACCCATTTGCATTAATGTGGCCATGCTAAAATCTACTTTCCACTTGCCATCTTCTTTTCTTAAAGTAAAATCTACAGCGGGTTTGTCTTTTTTAGATTTGCTGCTGATTTTTACCGTAGCGGTATTACCATCAATTACGGCTTCGCCAATTTCCACATCCTCAAAGTCTTTAGCAGGGTCATTTTTTGCGGAGTCGGGTAGTGTATTTTTCATGTTTTCAGCCATGTCCATACCCTTTTTTACCATATCCAAAGTGGTTTTGCTGTCGGCTGTGGCTAATTTTGCAGCTCCGTCAATATCTTTTTTGGCTAATTTTTCAAAAAAAGCCTTTAGTACAGTTTTAGGGTCTCCAGAACCCGAGGAACAACTGGTAAAAATGGAGGCAGCTACGGTAAAAAGAGTAAGGATAAATAGTGTTTTTTTCATTTTTAATATGTTTTAAACAAAAATAGGTATTGTAAACTATCGTGCGGTTAAAAATTAATCTTTTTTATAACCCTAATTTGTGGTATAGCGTACAAGTCATCAATCGTAATATACAATGGTAATTTATTATGTTGAGTGCTCATAAGATTATTGCCGGTAGCTGTTGCCAAGGATTTATATACAAATTCACTACAGTACATTTTATCGTTTGTTTGCGTATTAAAATACATATCAAAGGGTAGTTTGTTCATAAAATGTTTTTGTATTACGCCTGTAAGTATGTTATTTTCTGTGGCAGAAAGTACGTAGCGGAATACCGCAAATTTGTTTATCTCTGCGGGGTTGCAAAAACTGTCTATTGGTTGCCTCATCAAGTGTTGAGAAGGGTTATACCGGCCTCCCAAGGCGTGATAAACAAATACCGTGTCGTTTTCAATTTGAATAAGACCACAATGGGAATACGTGGTGTCTCTTCGGTTGAATTTTCGGGTAGCTATACTAATTTCATCAGTGCCGTTTCTTACAATCAGATCTCCGTTTTGCACCAATGGTTTTACGCTGTTCACCTGCTTAAACTCCATAGCATAATTGGGTGGTATGGGTTGATGATTGCAGGAAATTAACAGCAGTAAAAGAAAAGGGTAGCCCCAGGACCACCCTTTTTTTAGTTTCGATATTTTTTTAGCCGGGTTACTGATATTGATTGGTTTTTTCGGCCGTTTTTTCATGTTCTTTGTGATACGCTTTAATTATCGCTTTTACTAATCTGTGGCGTACAACATCTTCTTCATCTAATTCAATATGGCCAATACCCTGAATGTTTTGTAAAATGCGTACGGCAGTTTGTAATCCGCTTTTTTGATTGCGAGGCAAGTCCACCTGTGTCATATCTCCCGTTATAATAGCCTTGGCACTGGCTCCAATACGGGTTAAAAACATTTTTAACTGTAGGTCGGTAGCGTTTTGCGCCTCGTCTAAAATAATAAAAGCATTATCTAATGTACGGCCACGCATATACGCCAATGGTGCAATTTCAATGGTACGGGTACTCATGTAATAACCTAATTTATCAGCAGGGATCATATCATCCAGCGCATCGTATAACGGCCTTAGGTAAGGGTCAATCTTTTCTTTTAAATCACCGGGTAAAAATCCTAAGCTTTCGCCCGCCTCAACTGCCGGACGTGTTAGAATAATTTTTTTAACCTGCTTGTTTTTTAAAGCCCTTACCGCCAGCGCAACGGCTGTGTATGTTTTACCGGTACCGGCAGGACCAATTGCAAAAACAATATCATTTTTTTCAGCTTCTGCCACTAATTTTTTTTGATTGGCAGTTCTGGCACGTACGGATTTTCCATTAGGGCCATATACCAATACTTCATTGGGGTGGCGTTCAATAAAATTGTCAATCAATTCGGCATCATCACCCCCAATAATCTGGTCAAAATAATTTTCGCTCATGTGGCCATTTCTTTCAATATAGGAAATGACAAGGTCGATCTTTTCTTTAGCAGCTTGTATTTGTTCGGGAGAACCGCTTAGCTTAATTTGTTTACCCCTTGATAGTATTTTAAGCAGCGGAAATTTTTTCTTTAGAATAGCGAGTTTACCGTTGTTTACTCCAAAGAATTCAATAGGGTTTACTGTTTCAAGGTTAATAATTGTTTCTGTCAAGTGAATGCGATATTAAAATGTTTTTTTGAAACCCGGCAAAGGGCTCCACCGGAATATTGCCCATCATCTGTTTATTATAAATACAAATGCCAGCCCTTCTTTCCCAAATATATTTTTTATTAAAGTTAAAATGAAATCTATTTTATTAACAGATGTGGATTCTTTCTGTTTACATATTGTTAAACCATTTGTGTAAGATGCTGCTACACTTTACAAATCCCTTTCTTTGTTTTTAATACCATGTATATGAAGGTTGTAGGAATATTGTTTTTTCTTTATTTATATGTAACTAACAATATTACAGCACAATTTGTTCTTTCCGGAAAGATTACTAACGAAAAATTGGAGCCGCTGCCTTTTGTGAGCGTACGAGTAAGGGACAGCCATTTGGGGGTATTAACCAATGAGAGCGGCGACTATAAACTTGCGCTAAAAAAAGGGATTTATGAAATAACCATTTCCATGATAGGGTATAAAGCTGCCATTCATAAGGTTTTTGTTGAAAGCAATACCGTGCAAAACTTTATTTTACAGGAAGCCGATAACAGTCTTTCTGGGGTAACCGTAAAAGCAATTGGAAAGGATAGGGCAGAGGAGTATATAAAAATGGTTATTAAAAATAAAGATGCCATTAAGTCGGCTGCCGGGGCGTACAGCTGCAATGCTTATATTAAGTCGGTTCGGTTAGATTCGTTTACTACAAAAAAGAAACTAACACAGGTTCAATTGGATTCTATCGCAAAAACATTCAATCCTCAAAATATGTCTGTGGCCGAGGTGTATAGCCGGTTAGATTTTGAGCCACCAACAAAAGTTAAAGAGGAAAGAACCGGCGTTTCAAGAAAAGGAACTACCTGGAGTATGTTTTATTTAACGGTTACGGATGGCAGGTTTAATATTTATGAGAACCTTTTAAAAGTACCTTCAGTATCGGCCATCCCATTTGTATCGCCTGTAAGTTATAGCGGTTTGTTGGCCTATAAATATAAAACCGTACAAATTATTAAAAAAGGAAATCATCAGATACATACCATTTCCTACAAGCCTACGGCTGTTAGTAATGCAACTGTAACAGGCGAATTGGTGATTGATGATAGTGCCTGGGTGGTTTTAAGTAACAGGTTTACCTTGCCCAAATATCATTTACCCCGGTACGATTTTTTTGAGGTAGAGCAAAAACATGAATTTGTTAACAATACTGCCTGGATGGTAACCCGCGAGCAATTTACTTATTATTCTAAAACTAAAAGAGACCGATCCACCGGTGTTACAACGGCTACTTATTCAGATTTTGAATTGAACAAAACCTTTCCTAAAAGATATTTTGGAACAGAGCTGAGTGCGGCTACAGATAGTTCCTATAACCGTGATTCTGTATTTTGGAATACGGTAAGAGCAGAGCCGCTAAGCAATCGGGAGTTGCAAACCATAAGGTACAGGGATAGTATTTATTATTACACGCATAGTAAAGCATACCTTGATTCTATTGATGCAAAAGCCAATAGGGTAAACTGGAAAAATATTTTGTACAAAGAGCAACCCTTACAACATCATGAAAAAGGGGTAAAGTATGTTTTCCCTTCTATTGCAACAACTGTTGTTCCGTATATATTTAGTTTTGGAGGGTTAAGGGTTGGCCTTCCTTTTAGAATGGAGAAGAATAACCCTGTCAATAAAAAAACGTTTCAGTTAAGAACAGATATTAACTACGGTTTTTTAAACCATGATGTTAACGGGTATATAGGTATTACAAGAAAATACAATCCGTTTTCGCAGGCTACATATAAGATTGATCTTTCCCGAAACTTTGCAGCCATTTTTGTGGGTGATGCATGGATTAATCAAATCAGTAGGCGCAATTATTATTTAGATAATTCTTTTGGCGGCGATTGGAGCCGGGAGCTATTAAACGGATTAAAGCTCAAAGTGTATGCAAGAATGGCATTGCGCCGTAGCCTCAGCCATTACAAAACCTATGCTATTGTAGATACCTTACTGCAGGATGTATTTGATAATAACCAGGCACCGGATTTTGAACCTTATAATGCGGTTTATGGCGGTGCTACATTAGAGTTTACGCCATTTCAACCCTATATAAGAGAACCACGGCAAAAAATTATTTTGGAATCAAAATGGCCAACGGCTTTTGTAAATTGGCAAAAAGGGGTGCCAAAGGTTTTAGGTAGCGATGTAAATTTTGATTATCTGGGATTAGGGCTAAAACAATTTTTGCGTTTTGGAACATTAGGTGTTGCAGATTATACTATAAAAACCGGTTCGTTTTTTAATACCAAGTCATTAAAATTAGTCGATTACAAGTTTCAACGCAGAGGCGATCCTTATTTATTTATGAATCCGCAGGAGGCTTTTCAGGCATTGGATTCTACCTTTCCGGTGTTTAAACGTTTTTATGAAGGGCATTATTTTCATGAGTTTAACGGAGCCATTCTTAACAAAATACCCATATTTAAAAAAATAGGTTTGCGGGAAGTGGCCGGTGCCGGTTTTTTAATAGCACCGGAAGTAAACCTGCGGTATGGGGAGTTGTTTACCGGTATTGAAAGAGTTTTTAAAATGCCTTTTCAGTTTTTACAAAAGGTAAAATTGGGCGTGTATGTGGTAAGTTCATATGCTAATACTTACAGCAATCCGGTACAATTTAAAATTGGTATTACTTCTTGGAATAGTATTACCGACCGTTGGAGATAGGTGTAGCCATTGCTTAATTAATTTTAATATTTTTTTAATTGCGCAATGGTTGCAATAGGGTCTTTTGCATTAAAAACGGTACTACCTGCAATCAATACATCGGCACCGGCATCTACAATTGCTTGTGCATTGTCAAGTGTTACACCACCGTCAATTTCAATTAATGTGTTAGCCCCTTTTTCAGTAATCAGTTTTTTTAAATCTCTTATTTTTTGATAGGTGTGTTCAATAAATTTTTGTCCGCCAAAACCGGGGTTTACGCTCATGATGTTTACCAAATAAATATCATTAATAATATCGCTGAGTTGATTAATATTGGTATGTGGATTAATTGCAACACCGGGTTTCATACCCAATGATTTTATTTGTGTGATGTTTTGATGTAACATTGGGCAGGCTTCAATATGTACCGCCAGATTATCAGCTCCTGCATTTTTAAATTGCTCGGCATATTTTTCCGGTTCAACAATCATTAAATGTACATCGCAGGTTTTTTTTATTTTCTTTTTTACAAATTCAATAATCATAGGGCCAAAAGATATGTTGGGCACAAAACGGCCATCCATCACATCTAAATGCAGCCAATCGGCATCGCTGTTATTAACGGTTTCAATTTCTTTCTCTAACTGTAAAAAATTTGCTGCAAGCAGCGAAGGTGCAACTATTGCCATACGTCAATATTTATGCTGCAAAGTAATTTTTTTTTCAATATATACGAGCGTTAATTTTCAGGCAATCATTGTAAATGCTTATTTTCGCAGGTATCACAAACTAAACAATTAACAATATGGATAATATTTTATTGAACACACATAGCATATTAAGATGGGTTATATTGCTTCTATTACTTGTAGCCATTTTTAGAAATTTCGGTGCCGGTAACAGAACTTTTAACAGTACCGACCGCAAAACAGGACTGTTTTTAACTATTGCTTGTGATATTATGCTTTTAATTGGGTTATACCAATGGTTTACCGGTGGTTATGGTTTACACGCCATTCAAAACAACGGTATGGGTGCTGTAATGAAGGACTCTGTAATGCGCTTTTATGCAGTGGAACATATTACCATGATGGTGATTGCAATTATTTTAGTGCATATTGGTAATTCCTATGGGAAGAAAAATATTTCTAACGCCAAAAAGCATAGCAAAACAGCTGTGTTATATATTATAGCATTATTAATAATGTTGGCTGCAGTTCCCTGGCCTTTTAGAGAAGCGGGTATGGGGAGAGGTTGGATTTAATTTATTTACCGAAGCCCCAGTTCTACCACCTCACAATCCTTTATGTTTTTACCGTCAATGGTAAAGCGGATAAGGGTTCGCATTTTATGCCAGCCTTGTTTTCCGGCTGCACCGGGGTTCATGTGTAGGCATTGTAAAGAATCATCATACATTATTTTTAATATATGGGAATGCCCGCTAATAAACATTGTGGGTTTTTCTTTTATAATAGTTCTTTTGGTTTCAGGATTGTATTTGGGAGGATACCCTCCAATATGTTTCATCACAACTTTTACTGCTTCACAAAAGAAAATATTTGTTTCCGGAAAAAGGCTGCGGATGTCTTGCCCGTCAATATTCCCGTAAACGCCCTGTAATGGTTTTACAGCTTGTAATGCTTCTACCACTTCCATACTTCCAAAGTCGCCGGCATGCCATATTGCATCACATTGTTCAAAGTGATTAAAAACAAGAGGGTCTAAAAACCCGTGCGTGTCAGATATAAGTCCTATTCTTTTCAAAAAAATAAATTTTGTACAAAGTAACATATTTAAAAAGGGTTTCTTAACTTTAAGAACACTAAAACCATTTTTTATGAAACTTACAGACTTAAAACCGGGTGATTGGGTAAAGGTTGATGATGAAGGTGTCATAAGAGAGGGCACTGTGGTAAGAGTGAGTACAGAAGAACACGAAGTATGCATTGACAATGGCATTCAGGAGTTTTGGTATAACCTGGAGCATATTGGGGCTATTGAATTAGATGTTACACAGTTAAAACGATTAGGCTTTGAACCGCACGAAACAGATACCGGAGCAAAATATGGTAAAGGGCCGTTTAGAATTGCGGTACCTGCAATCAACGATTTTTCGAAAAGCGAATTATGGTATCGTGATGATCACCGCCATTTTGACCGCCCTTTAATGGTACATGAATTGCAAAACCTTTATTTACAAATGACCAAGGTGCCGTTAGCGGCTGATTAACAGCAGTAACAATTTTAATAAAATCCGGGTTATTCAGTAATGGAAAACCCGGATTTTTATTATATAAAATTGATTTTCGAGCGCGTCTTGTAAAACTCAAAAAAGTGCTTAGTTAATAATCACACTCTAAGTTTTTAATAGGGGTTCAAAAAAGCTCATATGCAGTTAGTTTCGGTTGAATATATACTAATCACAATATATACAAGGTTGGTTCAACGAAACAAGTTAAATAACTATTTTCAGAGAACACAAATATATGGTACTTTTATAAATTATTGATGCTCAATCGGTTGCATTTTTACATGTTTTTTTAATTTATGTTTAATTTATTGATATAAAATTTATTATAGTGAAATTTGTTCACTTCTGCTTTTTTGAAGTATAATCTAATATATAAAAAATAAGCAACCCAGAATACTTAGAATGAGATATTTATAAAAATTCAATCAGATTCAGAGCCTTAGATAAAAGATTTCTGATTTTTAATAAAAACTTCCTATCTTTGCAGCCCAAATTTTTATGGCTAAACAACCTTTAATAAAACAAGACGGTGTAATACTGGAAGCCTTATCCAATGCTATGTTTAGGGTAAAGCTAGAGAATGGTCACGAGATTTTGGCTACCATTTCCGGAAAAATGCGAATGCACTATATCAGGATTTTACCTGGTGATAAGGTTGGTTTGGAAATGTCGCCATACGATTTAACGAGGGGAAGGATTAATTTCCGGTATAAAAAATAGTTTTAAATTATAAAATTTAAATAAGATGAGAGTTAGAGCATCTATAAAAAAGCGTAGTGCCGACTGCAAAATTGTACGTCGCAAAGGCAAGCTTTATATTATTAACAAAAAGAATCCTCGCTTTAAACAAAGACAGGGATAATTGTAAATTTTTAAATTCTAAATTTTAAATATGGCTCGTATTGCCGGTGTAGATTTACCCAAAAACAAAAGAGGCGAAATAGGTCTTACCTATATTTACGGTATTGGTCCTTCTACTGCCAAATACATTCTTGATAAGAATAATATTGACAGAAATAAGAAGGTACATGAGTGGAATGATGATGACTTAAACGCCATTCGTTCTACCATTACTGATGAGTTGAAAGTAGAAGGTCAGTTGCGCTCCGAAGTTCAAATGAACATTAAACGTTTATTGGATATTGCCTGCTACCGTGGTTTGCGCCACAGAAAAGGCTTACCGGTTCGTGGTCAGCGTACTAAAACTAACAGCCGTACACGTAAAGGAAGACGTAAAACTGTTGCGGGTAAGAAAAAAGCCGCTAAAAAATAATAAATAATTGACAATTGAGAACTCTCAATTGTCAATTATATTATAAGCACCCATCAACACTAAACTTAACTCGGATACCAGGTGCAGGAGGAGAGTGGGTTTAGGAGTTCTGCCCCGGCAGAATTTTATTATTTAATTTTAAAGATTACCTCAATTTCTCATGGCAAAATCACAATTAAGTGCTAAAGCAGCCGCTAAAAAAAGAATTGTAAAAGTAGATGCATACGGCGATGCGCACATTTCGGCAACCTTTAACAACATTATTATTAGCCTTACCAATAAAAGTGGTCAGGTAATTAGTTGGAGCAGTGCCGGTAAAATGGGCTTTCGTGGCAGTAAAAAAAATACGCCCTATGCAGCACAAATGGCCGCAGCAGATGCCGCCAAAGTTGCATTAGATGCGGGTCTTAAAAGAGTAGATGTGTTTGTAAAAGGTCCCGGTAGCGGCCGCGAAGGTGCTATCCGTTCTCTTTCACAAAGCGGCATCGAGATTGTAATGATTAAAGATGTTACTCCTTTACCCCACAATGGCTGCCGTCCTCCTAAAAAGAGAAGAGTTTAAGCCCACCTAATTCCTCCCAAAGGGAGGGCTTTTGGAAGCTTAACTATTATAATAGTTCTTTACATATAATAGAGTCAGTTTTTTAATATTGATTCTATTGCCAAATTTAAAACGGCTTCAATGTAGCCCCTCCATTGGCAGGGGTGGGGAGGCCGGTTCATTTAATAAAGGGTACTCAATTTATTTTTTGTAAAGCTTTTTAACGATTGACGTACCGGTTTTTAAAAAAGCTTAATGAAAGTATAATTATGGCACGTTACAATGGTCCTAAGACCAAAATCTCCCGTATTTTCGGAGAGCCTATTTTAGGCAATGGTAAATGGTTGGGTAAAAACAGTAACCCGCCCGGTATGCACGGCGAAAAGCGCAAGCGTAAAACTCTTGGAGAGTACGCCTTACAGCTTCGCGAAAAACAAAAAGCCAAATACACCTACGGTATTTTGGAAAAACAATTTCGCAAAACTTTTGAAGAAGCTAACCGCCGCAAAGGCATTACCGGTGAAAACCTTATTAAATTACTGGAATCCCGTTTAGACAACACTGTATTTCGTATGGGAATTGCACCCAGTCGCCCTGCTGCTCGCCAGTTGGTTAGCCACAAACATATTGAGGTGAATGGCGATGTTGTTAACATTCCATCGTATCAGTTAAAGCCAGGTGATGTAATTACTTTAAAAGATAAAAGTAAAAGCAACTCCTCTATAACTAGTCAGGTACGCCCTAAAAATCCTAAATTCGGATGGGTTGACTTTAACGAAACGGAGTTTAAAGGTACTTTCATTACACACCCCGAAAGGGAAAGTGTTCCTGAAAACATTAAGGAACAACTCATCGTAGAATTGTACAGTAAGTAATTTTTTAAATGAGGCGTAGTAGCTACGGCTCATTTTATCATTTATACAAATCTGAAATATGGCAATATTAAATTTTCAGCAACCCGATAAGATTATTTTGCAAAAAGCATCCGACTTTGAAGCTCAGTTTGAGTTTCGCCCGTTGGAGCCCGGTTATGCCGTAACCATTGGTAATGCGCTACGCCGTGTATTGCTTAGCTCTTTAGAAGGGTATGCTATTGTAGGTATTAAAATGGATGGTGTAGATCATGAATTTGCTACCATTAAAGGTATTAGCGAAGATGTGGTTGAAATTATCCTGAATTTGAAACAAGTACGTTTCAAAAAGACAGTAGATCATGATGTAGCTAATTAAAAAATTTCGTTATCTATAAAAAATCAAACTGAGTTTACTGCCGGTATGATTGAAGAAGGAACACAATCTTTCCAAATTATGAATCCTGAATTGGTAATTTGTACGTTAGATGCCTCTACTAAATTAGATATAGAACTAACAATTGGTAAAGGACGCGGATATGTTCCTGCCGAAGATAACGAAGTAAAAGATGCACCCGTTGGTTATATCGCTATCGACTCTATTTACACCCCTATTAAAAATGTAAAATATAGTGTTGAAAATACGCGTGTAGAACAACGTACAGACTATGAGAAACTGATTATGGAAGTTGCAACCGACGGAACCATTCATCCCGAAGAGGCTGTAAAACAAGCCAGCCGTATTTTAATTCAACACCTGATGATCATTACTGATGAGAACATCACATTTTATAATAAGGAAGAGAAAAAAGAGGATATTGTAGATGAACAAACGCTACAACTTCGCAAAATGCTTAAAACGCCTTTAGAAGATTTAGACCTTTCGGTAAGAGCTTTTAACTGCTTAAAAGCAGCTAAAATCAACTCTTTAAGCGAGCTGGTTCAATACGAGCAGGAAGATTTGATGAAGTTCAGAAACTTCGGTCAAAAATCACTTTCCGAAATTGAGCAGGTATTAAACGAAAGAGGCCTTGGTTTTGGTATGGATTTGCAAAAACTGGGCATCGATAAAGACGACTATTAATATAATTATGCGTGAAAAATGAAAATTAATATTT
The DNA here is from genome assembly GCA_047975735.1 of Niabella sp. Taxonomy (GTDB): domain Bacteria; phylum Bacteroidota; class Bacteroidia; order Chitinophagales; family Chitinophagaceae; genus Niabella. Next base: position 53,051 of record JBKEEB010000016.1, on the reverse strand, counting down.
GAATCTTCATTTTTCACTCTTCATTTTTCATTCTTAAAAGTAGGCTGTAATTCCTGACACGGTACAGCCGAATTTATTCACTGGTTTGGATTTAGAAAAAAACCCAAATCATAAATCTAAAAGTCATGCGTCACGGAGACAAAATCAAAAATTTAAGCCGCAAAAAAGCACACAGAGATGCTTTATTATCCAATTTATCCTGCCAGTTAATTGAGCATAAGCGTATTGTAACAACGCTGGCTAAAGCAAAAGCTTTACGGGTATATGTAGAACCGTTGATTACAAAAAGTAAGGACAATACAACACACCAGCGTAGAATTGTTTTTGGTTACCTGCAAGATAAATCTGCCGTAACTGAATTGTTCAACAATATTTCTGCAAAAGTTGCTGGTCGTCCCGGTGGTTATACCCGCATTATAAAATTAGGTATTCGCCCCGGCGATGCTGCAGAAAAAGCCATGATTGAACTGGTTGACTACAACGAGATTTATGGTAAAGGACTTGGCGAAGAAAAAGCTGCCGGAAAACGTACCAGACGTCGCGGTGGTAGTGGTAAGAAAAAAGCTGAAACGACAGAAACTCCTGTAGAAGCAGCAACTGCTACAACAGATGAAGTAAAGTCCGATGTTAAAGAAGCACCTGCGGCTGATGATATAGCCAAAATTGAAGGCATTGGTCCTAAAGCTGCAGAAGCATTAACTGCTGCAGGTCTTGGTACTTTTGCTGCTTTAGCTGCTAAAACTCCCGAAGAAATTAAGGCTGTTTTAGAAGCGGCTGATGGCAACTTTAATGCTTTAGTACCCGATACTTGGCCACAACAAGCGGCTTTAGCTGCTGATGGCAAATGGGATGAGCTTACCGGTTTACAGGAAGAATTAAAAGGTGGTAAAGAAGCCTAATAGATAATCATATTTTTATAATGCCTCGCAAATGCGGGGCATTTTTTTGTTTTACACAAAAGTTTTTAGGTGATTTTTTATTGTAGCAACTCTTACTAAAAAACGATAGTATGTTGCAAAGAAAAAATTACCGGTTTGTCATCGCCTTTTGTTTTTCAATCGTATTAATGCTTTGTACTGATAAGCTTGAGGGGCAAAATCAGGATGTATTTTTTATACCCGAATTAGATAAAGTACATTTTTCGGGATATGTGGGTGAAAAATTAAACACCTGTATAGAAAATGGCATTCTTGCCGCCAGCCCAGATTATTATGTAGCTCCGTTTCGAAGCAGAACCGAAACAAAAATGTGGCAATCTGAGTTTTGGGGTAAATGGATTACCTCAGCCATTGATGCTTACCGTCATACTAAGAATGAACAGTTATTACGTAAAATTAAAGAAGGTATAGAGGGGTTAATCGCTACACAAACCGATGATGGATACATTGGTAACTACACGCCCGAAGCACGGTTACAGCAATGGGATATTTGGGGAATGAAATACTGCCTGTTGGGATTAATAGGATATTACGACATTTCAAAAGATAAGAAAACTTTAGAGGCTGCTAAAAAGTTGGCTAATTATGTAATTAAAGCAACCTCCGCAACCCATAAACCTTATTATGAATTTGGGAATTACAGGGGTATGGCAGCTTCTTCCATTTTAGAGCCCATTGTGCAACTGTATAATATTACCAAACAGCCATCCTACTTGGCTTTCGCCGATAATATTGTCGATTCTTGGTCAGAGCCGGAAGCGTCCCAATTAATAGAAAAAGGCTTGGAGAGTATTCCCGTAGGGTACAGGTTTCCGGTACCGGAAGTTTGGTTTGGCTCTTTAAATGGTAAAAAGGCTTACGAAATGATGTCCTGCTACGAAGGGTTAATGGAGTTGTATCGTATAGAAAAAAAACCTAAATATTTGCAGGCCATTCTTAATACAGCAGAGAATATTCGTAAGGATGAAATGTATATTATTGGAAGCGGCTCAGCAATGGAATGCTGGCTACATGGTGCCAACACCCAATCAGTACCGGTAAAGCATGCTAACGAAACCTGTGTTACTACTACTTGGGCTAAGTTCTGCCTGCAATTATTAAGAACTACCGGCGATGTAAAATGGGCAAATGAGTTTGAGAAAACTTTTTATAATAGTATGTTAGGAGCTATGACACCTGACGGGCATGCATGGAGCAAATATACCGACATTAGCGGGTTAAGATATTTTGGTGAGAGGCAATGTGGTATGAACACCAATTGTTGCGAAGCAAACGGTCCACGTGGCATGGTTGTTTTACCCAAACAGGCATTTATGACTTATGAAAACGGGCTTGTTATTAATTTTTACGCTCCATCTACGGCTAATTTGGAAGTAAATAAAAACCTTGTAGATGTAGAACAGATAACGGAATATCCTAAAACGGGTGAAATAACCATTAAAATAAATCCTAAAAAAAGTGCAGAATTTGGGGTAAAACTTCGTATTCCGGAATGGAGTAAAAACAATACCCTTACAATTAACGGCAAAGATGTAGTAAACAGTCCGAAGGCAGGAACCTATGCAGAAATAAATAGGGAGTGGCAGAAAGGAGATGTAATTACCCTGAAATTTGATATGAAAGTGAGGCAGTACTTCTTAAACGACGACCCTACAAAATACGCACTATTTTATGGCCCGTTAGTTTTGGCATCAGACAGCCGGTATCAAAAAACGCCGTTTTACAGCTATTATACACCTGTAATTAAAAATGGCAGCATTCCTTTTGAAATAAAGGCATCTTCAAAGAAAGACATGTATGTAGAAGTTAAAATACCGTTTAAAAAAGAAATAGTAGGCGATGAAGATGTGGATGAAAGTTTGGTATTAACCGATTTTGCTTCTGCCGGGAACACTTGGACGGAGGAGTCGGCCTATTTAATTTGGTTTACCGAACCTATTGACCCACGTACCGGAAAATAATACAGAAGTAGAAAAAAGTTTTTTATTTTTTTAGGTGATTTTCAATAGCCGAACACTCATACTAATATATTGTAATAAAAATGTCTTCAAGAGTTTGGTATTTATTGGGCAGAAAGCTTTCCGGTGAAGCCGGAATTGATGAGTTGCGCGAGCTGGAAGGGCTGCTTTTGGCTAATCCTGACCTGGCAGCAAGGGTAAAGTTGCACGAGAAATACTTTAAGTATATGCGGGCTGCTAATAAAACCAATAAGGGGGTTGATGCTGCTTGGCAGCAGATAGCAGAAAAAATTGAAACAACAAGTAGCGTTCCAGAAACTAAAAAATCGTTCAGCATAATATCTCTAAAGTGGTGGGTAGCCGCGTCAATAATAGCCATCTTTGCGTTGGCCGGGTCCCTATGGTTATTTAATAAGGATAACCCTGTAACTACTACTGCCGGTGTGCAGGTGGCTGAAATGCCTAACCCCGTGCAATTATTAACCGCTACTACAGAAAAAACAAGAAATGTATTGCCGGATGGGTCGGTGGTTTGGTTAAATAATAACAGCCGTATTACTTACAACGAAAATTTTGGCAAAACCAATCGGGAAATTGTGTTAGAAGGCGAAGCGTTCTTTGATGTGGCTCATAAAGCTGAACTACCAATGGTGGTTCATGCCGGGGTAGTGGATGTTAAAGTAAAAGGAACCGCTTTCAATATCAAGTCTTATGCCTCGAGCAAAGAAATTGAAACATCGCTCATTCGTGGTTCTATTGAGTTAGTGGTGCATGAAAATAATAAAGAAAGAAAAATATTGATGGAGCCTAATGAAAAGGTAGTCGTTGATGTTATAGGAGGGGGGGCGAGCAAACCTGAAGTGGCCGCCAGCCAACCCTTAATAAAAGAGCCACTAAAAGTAGAACAAAAAAGTGGACTGATACCGGAGATTGCCTGGATTCAGGGACAATTAGTATTTAATAACGAAAGCCTTACTAGTCTTGCCAAAAAAATGGAAAAATGGTATCATGTACAAATTTTTATTAACGATTCGGTATTGGCTGCCGAAAAATTTACAGGAGCCTTTAAAGATGAGAATTTGGAGGAGGCTTTAGATGCTTTGCAATTTACTTACGGTTTTAAATATAAAATCGATCAGCATAAAATTTATATCACTAAAAAATAACTTACAATGATTTAAACACAAAAAAAGGAGATGCGCCAACATCTCCCAAAAGCTAAAAATTTAACGGGCTGCCATTAACGATGCCCCATTTCTTAACTTAATAACTGCAAATTATGCAAAAAAATGCTATTAAAGCAAATTTTCATGTACAAAAATCATGGATTAAAACCCTGCTTGTTATGAAATTCGTAACAATTTTAATGTTTGCAATCAGTATGCAGGCCGCTGCCATAGGATATTCGCAATCCACTATTACCTTAACTGCCAAAAATGCTACACTTAAGGATATATTTAATACAATAGAAAAGCAGGCCGGCTACAGATTCCTATATCATGAAAACGAAGAACTTAATTCAATAAGAGTAGAACTTGCCATCAGGGACATGCCTGTTAGGGAAGTACTTCAAAAGGTTTTAGACAACACAGGGTTTGAGTATAAAGTAGCTCGTAATAAACTGGTAATTGTAAAGGCCAAAGACAGGCCGGACGATTTAATTTATGTGCCCGTAAAAGGTGTGGTGCTTGATGCAGAAGGGGTTCCAATGCCGGGCGTAACAGTATCAGTAAAAGGGAAAGCAACAGGCACGGTTACCAATGAAAAAGGGCAATTTTCAATTGATGCGGCTCTTGGAGAAACATTGGTTTTTTCCAGAGTTGGTAAAATTACAGTAGAAAGAGTAATTAATAACCCTAATGATATATCCGTTGTATTAGAATCATTGGAAAATGATTTACAAGAAGTGGTAGTAGTGGGCTATGGCACAAAAAAGCGGGAGGAAATAACAGGTTCTATTTCAACCGTTAAAGGCACCGATTTAACGGTAGCTCCTGTGGGCAATGTTACCAATACATTGGCAGGGCGTTTATCTGGTTTAATTTCTGTTCAGGCAAGTGGCCAGCCCAGTGCCGATCAGGCCGCATTAAATATAAGAGGCTTTGGAGCTCGTTTGGTAGTGGTAGATGGGGTTATAGCCGATTTTTCAACCTTAGATCCCAATACCATCGAGTCAGTTTCGGTATTGAAAGATGCTTCTGCTTCAATATACGGAGCCCGAGCCGGTAATGGTGTTATACTGGTTACCACAAAAAGAGGTAATAGTACAAGGCCGGTAATTAACTTTAATACATCCCGTACCTGGCAATCCATAACCATTATGCCAAAACCTGTTACGGGCGGCCAGTTTGCCGAAATGGCACGTGAAGGCCATATACAAGGAGGTAATCCCGAAAGTACAGCCCCCATATACGGAAGAAGAAATACAAAAATTTTATGATGGCACAGATCCTCAATATCCCAACACTAACTGGTTTGATTATATTTTCGACAAATGGGCTCCCCAACAACAGCATAATGTTTCTGTTCGCGGGGGCTCAGAAAATATAAAGTATTACGGGTTTTTGGGTATGCTGGATCAGGAAACGATGTTTAAACGCGGTGGTAGCGGTTATAAAAGATATAACCTGATCTCAAATATTGATGCCCGTATTTCTGAACAGTTCTCGTTTACCATGAACCTGAATACCAATTTTGGGATTACCAAAGCCCCTTGGCGTGGATTGGATGATGGCGACTATACCGTATGGGAAGACTATTGGAATACACAACCCGTTTTTCCTACAGAGCTACCCGATCCAACAAAATTATCATGGGCCGTTGGTTCAAATACAGGGGGCGCACATATAATGGGTAATAGGGATATTGCCGGCTATAGAGACAGGACAAGCCAAAATATTATGAGTACAGTTGCCTTGTCCTATAATTCAACATTATTGAAAGGGCTTCATGCAAAAGCCTTCTTTAATATTAATCAGGATTATAGCTCTTTAAAAGAATTTGTAAGGCCGGTACAATTTTATACCTACAATTACGAAGCTGATTTGTATAAATTAGAAGGAGCATTGGGCAGTGCCGCCTCTTTAAGCCAAAGTGAGTCAAAAAATAGGGTGCTAACTGGGCAGTTTTCTGTAGGGTACGACAAAAAGATTGGCTTACACGATATTTCTTTTATAGCCGTTCATGAGATAGCTGATTATTATTATAATTCGTTATATGGTTACAGAAATGAATTTTTAACGCCTTTAATTGAGGAAATTCGCGGAGGAAGTACTACTGGTATGAGGAATGATGGAAGTACCAGCGAAATGGGAAGGAAAAGTTATGTGGGAAGATTGAGCTATAATTACGATACCCGTTATTTGATGGATATTAATTTTAGAGCGGATGCCTCTGCCAAATATCCTAAAGAAACAAGATGGGGCTATTTCCCCGGTGTAACTGTAGCATGGAGGATGAACAAGGAAAAATTCATGCAGACATTTTCAGACAATTTACAGGATTTAAAACTTAGGTTGAGTTATGGTACGGCTGGAATTGATGATGTAGGCAATTTCGATTATATGACCGGGTACAAAATAGCTACCGATCCTTCACAAGGTATGGCATACTCTTTTGGAAATTCAGGATATCCCGGATTGGTAGCTTTGGGAATGCCCAATCCAAATTTAACCTGGGAAAAAACAACTACAATGAATGCCGGTGTAGATTTCTCTTTATGGAGGAATAAATTATACGGAACAGTAGATGTTTTCTACAGAGAAAGAACCGGTATTCCTGCTTACAGAAGATCGAGTTTGCCATCAACATTTGGAGCTGATTTGCCTATAGAGAACTTGAACAGTATAGCAAACAGAGGTTTTGAAACCAAGTTAGGAACCTCCGGCAGTTCTAAAAATTGGGTGTGGGATCTAAGCTCTACATTGTCTTGGTCAAGAGCAAAATGGAAGTATTATGATGAACCGGAGTTTACTGATGAAGCTGTTGAAAGGACTGATAAAAGAACCGGAAGATGGACAGATATTGTATATGGGTACAAAACGGATGGCCTCTTTATGAGTCAGGAAGAAATAGACAATCTGGGGTATAATCAGGATGGAAATGCAACACCTAACTCTTCTTTAAGACCCGGAGATATTAAATATGTTAACATTAATGGAGATGATAAAATAGACAGGCAGGATGTTGTAGCACTGGGTAAAGGAACAATGCCTCATTGGATGTTTGGACTAAATGCAAATCTCCGGTATAAAAACTTTGACCTTTCTACTTTGTTTCAGGGTGCTTTTGGGTACTATACAGCTATCTACTATTTTGGCGGAGTTGCTCCCCAAGTTAGATATAATGAACGTTGGACAGAAGGTAGCACAAATAGATATGCATTGATTCCTCGCCTTGGCGGTAGGGGTTTAGGTCCTACTTCTGACTACAATTATAAAAAAGCGGGTTACCTGCGTTTGAAAACATTTGCTGTAGGGTACACGGTTCCATACAGTGTTATTAAACCGATTGGTTTAGAAAATGTAAGGGTATTTGTTGCCGGAGTGAACTTCTTCACTTTTGACAAATTGAAAAAATATCAGTTGGATCCCGAATCTCCGTCAGGCAGGGGAGGACACTACTATCCACAACAAAAAACAATCAGCATAGGACTAAATGTATCATTATAGTTCCTGTACTGTTCATATTTCGAAAGCTTAAATACATTAATATGAGAACAATTTATATATATATACTTTTTATAATCGTCATATTCACTTCTTGTCAAAAAGGGGTGTTAGATAAAAAACCTTTAGATATAATTACTGAAGACATGGTTTGGGCAGACCCCGCGCTAATGGATGCATACCTTACAGAAGCGTATGCTCAAACATCTGTTTGGGAAAGCGAATCGGTATTGCAGCCATACATGGGTTCCGGCGATAAACATTATTATATCTTTCTTATTCATTCTATTACCGATGAGTGTAAAACAAATAGTGGTTGGGCCGGTAGCGCGCATGGAACTAAAATGAATGGGATAAGAATAGGCGGCGGTTTTCTAGAATGGTGGGAGAGACCTTATAAAATTATCAGAAATCTTAACCTTTTTATTAGCAAAGTTCCCAGTTCGCCACTTGATGAAAATCTTAAAACACAAAGGGTCGCCGAGGCAAGGTTTATTAGGGCTTTTAACTATTTTGAAATGGCCATCAGGTATGGTGGAGTGCCACTAATTACGAAAGTTCAAAATATTAGTGATCCTGAGGAAGAGCTGTTTCCGGCAAGAAACTCCGAAAAAGAAATCTACGATTTTATTATTGCTGAAATGGATGCCATTAAAAATGATTTGCAGGAAACGGTTCCTGATGCCGATTATGGCAGACCCGGAAAGTATGCCGCTATCGCACTAAAATCTAGAGCAGCCCTCTATGCAGGTTCCATAGCCAAATATGGCACACTGCAATTAAATGGGTTATTGGGCTTTCCTGCATCCGATGCCGATGTGTATTTTCAGAAATCCTTAGATGCGTCAAAGGAAATAATGGATAGCCATAAATTTGACTTGTATAACAAATACCCTGACGATAAAGTCAAGAATTTTAGAAATATCTTTCTTGATGAAAGAAACATTGAAACCATTTTTGCGAGAGTACATAATGACCAAAACCGTGATGCGGGAGGTAATGGATGGCAGTATGACTTCTTTAATTGTCCAAGACCGGGAGCATGGGGGCAGGGAAACACTATTGGCCCTTATTTAGAAATGGTGAAAGAGTTTGATAATATAGATGGATCCCCCGATACAAGAACCAATGCCGATTTTCAAACCGGATTATGGACAATGGAACAATTATGGGGCAATAAAGATCCTCGGTTTGCAGCTTCCATTTATACTAACGAAATGCCTTGGCAGGGTAGGATCCTGAATTTTAGGAACGGAATTCTAACTCCGGATGGAAGCGTTGTAAACACTACTTATAATGGTGTAATAAACCGAGGAGAGAATGGTGGTTTTGGCGGCTTCGGAATATTAAAATACCTAGACGAGTCTAAAAGCAATATGGATGCCGGTACTGGATATAGTTCCAGCACAGACTGGATTTTGTTCCGCTATGCAGAAACCTTACTTAATTATGCCGAAGCATCTTTTGAGCTAAACCATGCCGGCGATGCACTTACCGTCATTAACCAAATTAGAGCGCGGGCAGGCATAACCGGAACTTTGGGTTCTATAACGATGGATCAGATCAGGCACGAGCGTAAAGTGGAATTAGCCTTTGAAGCGCATAGATATTGGGATTTAAGAAGATGGAGAATTGCCAAAAATGTGTTAACCGTAAACAGAAGTGGGCTGAGGTATATTTTAGATTATAATTCCTACGATCCTAATAGCAACACGCACAAATACAAATTACAAGTATTTACAAATTATGATAATGGTAATTCCAATCCTGTGTTTTTTGATTACAACTATTATTTCCCCATTACATTGGCAAGAACGCAGGCTAATACAAACTTAAAAGAAAACCCGGGGTACGAGTAATAATGGGGATGCTACACAAAATAATATTCTTTTTTTAAAATTAAAAAGATAAAAATACTAACTAATCACAATCAGGTTGCGCAAATATGCGCCGCTTGATTGGATGGTTAGCATGTATTAAAAGAACTCGAAATGCAATTGATATCGGTATCTTTTTTGATATAAATAAAAACAGCATCTAAACATACCGTTGTTGCCTTTTTAGTAAAAGATCCGGTTTTTAATATTCGAAACAATAAGCATTTAATTATACTATCAGTTCAAATTCGGATAAATATCCAAGCACTCATTAACATTTACAAGCTAACCCGGTATGACCAATATTTTAATCTTATCAAATAAAACTTTTTAATATGAACAGAATAACTATTTTATTTACGGCATTAGTATTATTGTTGTTATCCTGTGGGGATAAGTCAGTTCCTAAGGGAACAGAACCGCCACCCGAACAAGGTAACGAAACTCCTGCCTTGGCTAAAGGATTCATGACAGCCAGAGTAGAAGAACTGGATCAGTCCGGTATTAATACCATGAAAAGCTGGGGGGCTAAGCTCATCAGAGTTCAGGTGCTTCCTACAAGATATGCAATCAATAACGGTAAAGATATTTGGGCGGCTTTGCCGGATTATCTCAATATCCTAAAACAGAAAGTTGATATGGCGAAAAACTCCGGATTTAAAGTAGTTATTGATTTACACGAGCCATTAATTTTAAAAGACGGTCAGCTTTCAAATTCTTCATACTGGAATACCAAAGAATTTTGGGATAGGGCAGATGTAAAAACATCGTTCATTGATTTTTGGAAAAAAGTAGCCGAGCTATTTAAATCATCTGAGTATGATGATGCGATATGGGGTTATGATATTTACAACGAACCCGTAGAGTTGAATACCATTCCGCAAAGATGGCGGGCAATGGCTCCGGATATTATTGCAGAAATTAGAAAAATTGATCAAGATGTTTGGATTGTTTATGAACCTGGCCCATGGGGCAATACTGGCGGCTTTATTAATTTACAACCCTTAACCGACAAAAAAGTTATTTACAGTGTACATTTTTATACACCGCAAAGCTCCCTTACCCATGTTGGTTTAGATTTTTACAGCTCGGCTACAGCTACCCGTGCAGAAGCATTGGATGCCATTAACAAAATATATCCGGGTACTTTAAACGGAAAATATTGGGATAAAGCCGCTTTAGTAGCGGAGTTAAAACCGGTTGATGATTTTCAAAAACAATATAATGTACCTATTTATGTGGGTGAGTTTAGTGTGATTACCTGGGTGCCGGTAGCTTCTTCTACACAATGGTTAAAAGATATTACCGACTTATTTGAAGAAAGAAAATGGCCGTGGACATATCATGCATTTCGCGAATGGCAGGGCTGGAGCTTGGAACAACCCGAAGGAATTGATGCTTTTTGGTTTAGTAGAGATGCAACACCAGCTCCTTCCGCTACCGAAACAGAAAGAGCAAAGGTTATTAAAGCGGCTTTAAATAAATAGGAGCTATTATTATAAAAATTTAATGATGAATAAAAAAAGCAATAATATACTACTGATACTATTTATTGTATTGGCAGTTGGTTGTGCACCTGCAAAGTTTACCATACCGGTTTTGCCTGATACGCAAGTGGCCGTTACCGATAGGCATGATATGTTTTATGCACAACTCAACTGGATTGCAAAAGCAAAGGATTCATTAAATATACCCATTGCCTTGCATGTGGGCGATCTGGTAAACTTTGATACCATCCCACAGTTTGAGCGTGCCTCAATGGGCTATGAAGCTTTAGATAAAGTAGGATTGCCTTATGCCATCGCTATAGGTAATCACGATACGGAAGCGGTATTGCCTGATAACGGTAGCGCAGCACCCGGGAATGTAAATGCCAATCTTCGCAAAACGTTTAAGTTTAATAAGTATTTTCCTGTAAGAAGGTTCGCTCTTCAAAAAGGACGTTATGAGCCGGGCAAAAGTGATAATTCTTACCAGGTATTTAAAGCCGGCGGAAAAAAATACTTAGTAGTAGTATTGGAGTTTTGTGCAAGGGAAGGAGCTGCCCAATGGATGGATAAAATCATAAAAGAACATCCTAAACATAAGGTTATTGTGTTAACGCATTATCACCTTACGCCCAAAGGAGATATTGCCACAAGCAATGCCGGATATGGAGATATGAAAGTGGTAGATGTCTTTAACCAATACAGAAAACCGCATAAAAATGTTATGATGGTTTTAAGTGGGCATGTATGCTATTCTAATCATCGTATAGATGTGGGAACTCAAGGCAATAAAATTTATCAGGTGTTATCTAACTATCAGTGTAAAGATGCAGGCGGAGGCTATATACGATTGTTGGAATTTGATAAAAAACGAAAAACAATTTCGGCAAAAATGTATAGCCCTTATTACGATAAGGAATTGAACGATGATAGCAAATTTATTTTCGATAATGTGAAGTTTTGAAGAAAGACACCTAATCAGTAATATAAAGGCGGACAAGGTTTTACTTGCTCCGCCTTTGTTAGAAAATACTGTTTTAATGTTTTTTGCATACAAACAAATAGAATAATTAAACGGTAGTAAAAATTAACCTGTATTGTTTGTCATATCGGTATTAAATTAAAACAGTCAACCCTTTAAAATCCGTTACATGGCCAATATAGCTATACCCATTAGTAGTTCTGGCATTGGCTCTTAAAACAAAATTATAAGAACATTGGAACGGTGGCCTCCAGTTACCGGTATCCGGCACAGCTTTATTGGCAAAGCCCGCCCAGTTACCCTTACCGGTATTATATCCCTCAGAATATAAAGTGTAACTATGTCCACTTCCGGCCTGGGCTACAAGGCTTACACTTAGTAAGTTTCCTTCCGGATCGGAAGCTGTAATATCAAAATTTAAACCATCGGGTGCAGCACCTAATTGCTCAATAGCACAGGTAGAAACTTCATTGCTGCCATGTTTTATTTTATTGATAGATACTGTTGGAAGCCTGTTGTCAATAAACAATGTTACATCCTGTGTATCGGCAACAGTTGTACTATTACCTACATAAAATGTTGTTTTGATGGTATGCAGGCCGTTATCAAATCCTGTTGTGGGGAATTGAATTAGTAAATCATCAATTGAGTAATCCACCGAAGGATTTACTAATGTATAATTGCCGTCAATACCGGAGAAAGACTTTAATTCATAATCGGATCCATCCCATACATAATTTGTCCAGGCCGATACTAACGGTTTAAAAGTAGCATCGCCGGGTCCTTTTATAGAAACATTGTACTTGGTATTGCCGGCTGTAAATAAACTTTGCAATTTGGTTCTGTTGCCAATAAAATTAAGCGTACCGCCAAATGCAGCGTTTAATACTTGTACAAAATAACCGGGGTCGGTGCTGGCTCTTCCGGCAGTTATCTTGGTTGTAGGTATCAATCCAATAGAACCTACCAGTGGTCCCACATTGATAACTTTTGGTTTTCTGGCAAAAACCAATTTTTTCAGTCCCCTAAAATCTTTAAAAAAATTAGTAGGGAAATCGTAAGTAAATGCAGGGTTGGTAGAGTTGATGCGGAAGCCAAAAAAAGTATATGGCAGAAAGAATGGGATGGCAATATTTACACCAATTTCTGATAGTAGTATTTTAAATTTCCAAATTTTATGAGGAGTAGCCGACCGCTCGGATGGCCCAAATTCCAATTTTACTTCCGAGGAGCTGGGTGTATTTAAAATGCCTGTCCAGCTTCCGGCTCCCAAATAGTATTGACGTGCCAACTTGGGTGCCTGGTTAGGGTACAGTGCATAATTAATATCTTTATTAGACGTAATGCCTTTGTTTCTGTCATTGTCAAACGAAAGCCAAAAATAATCTCCGGCCGTTGCCACGGGGTCATTGCCGGTATCATCCACTACATCCATAGCAAAATATAAATAGTTGGCATCATTTTTTGCCAGCAGGTATCCTTTTGGAAATTTGTAGGTACCGGCATCGTCCCATTGTCCGCCGGCAAGCGGTTCAGACAGGTTAATGACATCATTTGCCCATTGGCTTCTAAAATTAAAAATATTCAGAAAATCTAAAATGGGAGGTTTAATAGAAATGTTTTGAGGTTTTAAGGAGGTGCTCATAGTGTTGTATTAGAAGGGTGATAAAATAAGTGTACGTAATAGTACAAATGTACAATTAACCAATGCATACATCCAATACCCAATTTGCGTTATAGTAAATCTTTCTCGTATTACATTACTAAAGTGCAAAAGAAATATAGAGATTCCGCTATGGTTAAAAATGTTAAGGAGGAATTTGGTTATCTTTACCCACTTTCAAAACAGATATATTTCATGCAAGCAACATATCAACATCCGGATGAGTTAGGGTATTACGGTGAGTTTGGCGGAGCCTTTATTCCCGAAATGCTTTATGCCAACGTAGAAGAATTGCGTAGCCGGTACCGGCAGGTTATTCAAAGCGAATCCTTCCAACAGGAATATCAATTATTACTTAAAGATTATGCCGGCAGAGAAACGCCTTTGTATTTAGCAAACAGACTCGGTAAAAAATATGGTACAAATATTTATTTAAAAAGAGAAGACCTTTGCCATACCGGTGCCCATAAAGTAAATAATACCATTGGACAAATTTTGGTAGCAGAAAAGCTGGGTAAAAAACGGATTATAGCCGAAACAGGTGCCGGACAACATGGCGTTGCTACCGCAACGGTGTGTGCCTTAAAAGGATTAGCATGTATTGTATATATGGGCGAAAAAGATATTGAACGGCAGGCTCCCAATGTGGCCCGTATGAAAATGTTAGGAGCAGAAGTAAGACCGGCTACCAGCGGTAGTAAAACCTTAAAGGATGCTACCAATGAAGCCATCAGAGATTGGATTAATCACCCCAACGATACTTTTTACATTATTGGTAGTGTGGTAGGCCCACACCCTTATCCCGATATGGTGGCAGGTTTTCAAAGCGTTATCAGCAAAGAAATTCGTACGCAGTTAAAAGAAAAAACGGGTAGCGAATTACCTAAAGCCGTAATTGCCTGTGTGGGTGGCGGAAGCAATGCCGCCGGAACTTTTTTTCATTTTGTGGATGAACCTTCTGTGGATATTATTGCTGTGGAAGCAGCCGGATGCGGTGTGAATAGTGGAATGAGTGCGGCTACTACCCAATTAGGCAAGCCCGGTATTTTACATGGCAGTAAAAGTTTTGTAATGCAAACAGAGGATGGGCAGGTAATAGAACCCCACAGCATTTCTGCCGGATTAGATTATCCCGGAATAGGGCCTATGCATGCCAATTTATTTGCTACCGGCAGAGGAAAATTTTTAAACGCTACTGATGCCGAGGCCTTGGAAGCAGCTTTTTTATTGGCCCGGTTAGAAGGTATTATTCCTGCTTTGGAAAGTGCCCACGCTTTAGCAGCCTTAGAAAAAATAAAGTTTGATAAAGATGACAATATAGTTATTTGTCTTAGTGGCAGAGGCGATAAGGATATGGATACTTATATGAAGGAGTTGGCAGGTAGATGATGGTTCATAGGTCATAGCATAATGCTTAAAGCCTACAGCAAAATAGTAAATGATTAATAGTAAATAATAAATGAGTCGTTTAAAAAATCTGTTTAGTAAAAAAAGCAACAATATTCTCAATATCTACTGCACGGCAGGTTTTCCGCAGTTAAACAGCACGTTGCCGGTAATGAAAGCCTTGCAGGATAGCGGTGTAGATACTATTGAACTGGGAATGCCATACAGCGATCCGTTGGCTGATGGGGAAACTATTCAACACAGTAGTACCATTGCTTTGCAAAATGGCATGACAATTGCCAAACTTTTTGAGCAGCTAAAAAATATGCGAGCAGAAATTACAATTCCTGTTGTGCTGATGGGCTACATGAACCCTATATTACAATACGGATTTGAAAAATTTTGTGCCGATGCTGCCAAAGTAGGTATCGACGGTTTGATTTTGCCCGATATGCCGGTACATGAATTTGAAAAAAATTATCAATCTGTTATCAACAAATACAACCTCAATTTTGTATTCTTGGTAACGCCTGAAACAAGTGAAGAAAGAGTAAGATTGTTAGATAGTTTAAGTTCAGGTTTTTTATATGCAGTGGCTTCTTCTTCAACTACCGGTAATGAAAATGATTTTTCTGTGGTGGAACAATACCTGCAACGGTTACAGGGTTACAAACTAAAAAATCCGGTGTTTGTGGGTTTTGGTATTAAAGATAAAAAAAGCTTTGACAGCGTATGTAAAAAAGCAAATGGAGCTTTTATAGGATCGGCCTTTGTTAAGGCATTAGAAGAAAGCCCTGAAAGAGAAATTGAAGCAGCAAAAGAATTTGTACAAACCATTATTGGGTAAGTGATTTAGAAAAAAATGATAAGATTTATAATAATAATAGCCCTTTTCCTGCCATTCGCTTCGGATGCGCAAAAGCTCACCATCAAAGGCACTGTTACGGGAATGCAAAACGGAACTTCCGTGGTATTGAAAAACTTTCAGGAAGCCGGCGAAGCCGTATTGAAAGCAACAAAATCTAAGGGAGAAAAATTTACGCTCTCCGTAAAATTAGAAGAACCTGTTTTTGCAGGGTTAATTGTGGCCGATAGTTTAAAAAGAGTCTTATTTCTTGGAAATAATAAAGTAAATATTTCTGGTGCAGTAACAGAAAATATTGAAGACTGGAAAATTACGGGCTCGGCTTTACAAACCGAGTTTGATGAATTTCAAAAAAATCTGCTACCTCGTTTTCAACAGTTAAATGAATTGACACAATATTTCCAAATGGGTTTGGGTAATGATAGCTTAAAAACAGCACTGGATAATAATGTTGCGACTATAAATAATTGGGTGGATAGTTTTATTGCAAAACATCCCGCTTCTCCGGTGAGCGCAATGGCCATTTTGTCAACCATTAACCTTACGGAGGATAGAACTGTGGTAGAAAAAAGAGCTGCTGCTTTACAGCCTGCAGCCATGAACAGTGCATTGGGCGGACATTTAAAAAAGGCTTTGATTGATTTACGGTTTTTAAGTATTGGCAGTCCTGCTCTCGATTTTACACAAAAAGATGTACAAGGCAATGAGGTGTCGCTTTCTTCCTTCAGGGGTAAATATGTGCTGGTTGATTTTTGGGCAAGCTGGTGCGGCCCCTGCCGTAGAGAAAATCATTTTTTATTAAAGACATACGAAAAATTTAAGGACAAAAATTTCACGGTTTTGGGTGTTTCCTTAGATGAGGATAAAAATGATTGGGAAGCCGCTATTAAAAAAGATGAATGAGCTTGGACGCAGGTAAGCGATTTAAAAGGCTGGCAAAACGAAGTAGCTGTTAAATACAGAATTCAGGCTATCCCCAGAAATTTATTATTAGATCCTACCGGAAAAATTATCGGTAAAGACCTGCGTGGTGATGATTTGGATGCTAAGTTGGAAGAAGTGTTGAAGTGAGTTACGATATTTTTGTATTGTAATCTCATTAAATTATAAGAGCTGGTTATAGCTACCTATTTTGATCTTTTTTACTGACAATTAATTGATAACCAATATTATTTTTTGTTTTAACATTTTTTTAACTATTAACCCCCCCCCTAAATATTCCCTAATTTTAGCATAGCTAAGTGTATGAAGAGGCTCTGAAACCGTGAAGCCGTTTTAATTTCGTTATTAAAAAATTTCTTTTATAAAAATATTGGTAGCTACAATTGCGTGATGGGTATTGCCACAAAGAAAAAGCAATACCTATGTTCTTCAAATCATATTTAAAATTGAACGCTGAACAACCGCCCCAAGGCGATAGACAGGGGGAGGGAAACACTAAATTTCTAAATTATGAAAAAATTGAAATTGAATCAAATGGAATGTATCCAAGCCGGCAAAAAATCAGCTGCTGAATGGGTTGGCTGCAGTTTAGCTGTTGCTGGTTGGGGTCTTACTTTTGCATCCTTGGTAACCATGGGGCCTGTTGGTGCATTGGCTGCAACATCTGTTCGAAGTGCAGTATTAACCGCCGCAGGATATTCAGTGAGTACAGCAGGACTTATGTCGTGTTTTTAAGCCTAATATAGGAAATGGAAAATTACAAAAGAACTAAGATTATTAAAGTTATCTTTTTTGTAGGGCTGACGCTGCTTGGCCTTATAGGGGGTTGTGCGATACGCTTTAATATGTTTCATGATATTTGGATATATCTTACGTTTACCGGAGTTTTATTAAGCACTATCGCCGCTTTTTTTGAACTCATGAAAATTCGTGGCAATAAAGCGGCGAAACACAACTGACGTTAACATCGTAACAATGGCATTTAAAGCATTGTAAAAATACCAATATCTTAATTTTTCTCTAAAATACCCAGTTCGTGTACTCCTTTGGGAATAAAAGATACCAAATGAGTACTTTTTTTGTGACATGGTTTTTATCAAAAAAAATGAAGAAAAAGTTAGGTGAAGAGCTCTTAGAAGTCAATTTCGGCATCATATTCTGGGTGTATTGTGCATTTATGGTCGTAATAGCCTTCCTTAACACTACTTCTTTTATAAATGAAGGTGTTTTGTTCAACACTTATTCTGGACAATTAACGCATGAGAGGATTAGGGAGAGGTTAGCTTTACAAGAAAAATTTGAATATGTAACTTATCTATTCATTCCCCTTATCTTTCTCATAAAGATTCTATTTAACTCTATGGTTTTAAGTATTGGCTTGTTATTTAGCGATTCAAGAACTAGCTTCAAAAGTAATTTTAATGTATGTCTAAAAGCCGAGTACGTTTTTGTTGTTATGTTGCTTGTAAAATTCCTAATCATTAGCTTTTTTAAAGAAGTAGATACTTTACAAGATTTGGCATACATACCTGGTCACTAATTAATTTATACAATATAGATAATTTACCTAAATGGTTAGTTTATCCACTCCAAACAATCAATATTTGGGAGGTGTTGTTTTGTTGGGTAGGTACAGAGAGTTGTATGCCATACAGTTTGGCGTTTCAAAAACTATTGCTTTTCGCAGTTTTGTTATTCCATATTTAATCGGTTTGTTTGTATGGGTGTTGGTAGTGGTATTTATAACCCTGCAACTTTCTTAATATGCGCCTAAGAAAACTGCTTATCATATTATTCGTTTTTCTTGTTGTAGGTTTCTTGTCTTATAAGATAATCAGCACTATTTATAATAAAGCCGATGCGGAACAGCGGATAGTAAAACTACCTCCTTTCACATTCTTTAAACTAAGAGGAAACGTGTTTAATAATGACTCTTTGCCGTCTGGCAAAAGTACTGTTGTCATATATTTTAATAGTGATTGTGAGCATTGCCAATACGAAACACAACAATTGAAAAGCAATGTAAATGAGCTACAACCAATCGCTAACGTATTGTTGGTGTCACCCCAATCTGTAAAAGATTTGCTCCATTTATTGATAGTTTGCCCCAATCATTCATGACAATTGTAGGAGAGAGAGGTGTCAATCTTTCTGGAGGTCAACGACAAACGATTGCGATAGCTCGTGCCTTATATCGCAAGCCAGAACTATTGATATTAGACGAAGCTACTTCTGCGATGGATAGAAATTCGGAGCAATTTGTTTTGAGTTTGCTGCAAAAAATCAAGCAGCATACAGCTATTTTATTTATTACACATCGTCTGCATGTTTTGCGTAAATTTTGTGACAAAATATATGTTATTGAAGATAATACAATAAAAACTTTTGGCAAGCACCAAGAGTTACTAACAACCGAAAATCTATATAGTAGATATTGGAAGGATATGGCTTTTGATAATCAATAATCACATCTTTCTCAAATTGGTACAAAAAAGCCATTGATTCATTAACAATCAATGGCTTTCACAGTTTTTATAAAAAGTCTAATTCACTCCATTCACCTCAACAGTCTTATCTATCTTTAAAATCAATCCCTGCAACACTTTGCCGGGGCCGGCTTCGGTAAATTTGGTAGCACCATTGGCAATCATTGCCTGTATGGTTTGCGTCCAACGTACGGCTCCTGTTAGTTGCGCTATTAAGTTTTCTTTAATCTCACTTCTCTCGGTAACCGGTTTGGCCACTACGTTTTGATATACGGGACAAATAGGATCGTGGAAGGTAGTGGCTTCAATAGCTTCTTGTAATTCCACTCTTGCCGGTTCCATTAATGGGGAATGAAAAGCTCCACCTACCGGTAATACCAAAGCTCTTCTGGCACCAGCCTCTTTTAGTTTTTCGCAGGCTAATTCTATCCCTTTCATGCTACCGCTTATTACTAATTGGCCGGGTGAGTTATAATTAGCCGGTACCACCACTTCACCTGTTTCGGTTTGAACCTGGGCACAAACTTCTTCTACTTTTTCGTCAGGAAGCCCTAAAATAGCTGCCATGGTAGAAGGGGTTAATTCGCAGGCTTTTTGCATGGCCCCGGCTCTTACCGCTACCAAATTTAAAGCATCCTCAAAGCTCAATGTATTATTGGCTACTAATGCAGAAAATTCTCCCAAAGAGTGGCCGGCCACCATCTCGGGCTTGGCATCCTGTAAAGTTTTATAGGCAACTATCGAGTGTAGAAACACAGCCGGTTGCGTTACTTTGGTTTGTTTCAGTTCCTCATCGCTTCCATTAATCATAATATCCGATAAACGAAAACCCAGGATATCGTTGGCCTGTTCGAACAATCTCTTCGCAAAAGCACTGTTCTCGTAATGTTCTTTTCCCATACCGCTATACTGCGATCCCTGACCGGGAAAAACGTAAGCTTGTTTCATTTTAGTATTTATTGTTATTTATATTGTTGCCCTTTGCATTGGGTTTAGGGAAGTAAATGGTTCTTCCGGGTAAAAAATCAATGCAGGTCTGAACTAATTAATTTTAAAAACTCACTTCTGGTAGAGTTTTTTTGAAATTCACCGTCAAATGCCGATGTGGTGGTTACCGAGTTTTGTTTTTGTACACCGCGCATCATCATACAAAGGTGTTTGGCCTCTATTACTACAGCTACACCAAGGGGGTTTAGGGTTTCTTTAATAGCGTTCATAATTTGTACTGTAAGCCGCTCCTGTACTTGTAACCTTCGCGAAAATACATCTACCACCCGGGCAATTTTGCTAAGCCCTGTTATCCACCCGTTAGGGATATAAGCTATATGTGCTTTGCCAAAAAAAGGTAGAATATGGTGTTCGCACATGCTGTACAATTCAATATCTTTTACAATCACCATTTCGCTAACATCTTCATGAAATTTAGCGGAATTAATAATTTCATGCGCATCCATCTGATATCCCTGCGTGAGGTATTGCATAGCTTTGGCGAGGCGCTCCGGCGTTTTAATTAATCCTTCACGATCCCCATCCTCACCAATAAGATTTAAAATATTTTTATAATTCCCTATCAAATCCTGCGTTACCGCCTCATCATATATTTCATGCTTTGTGAATGCCATCCTATAATCTGTATTTTATTACGTAAAATAAATAAAAACTCCTGAAACTTCGGTATCTCTTTTTCTTTTATATTAATTTACCGGATATTCCACAAAGTTTCTCGGTGTTTCATAAAGCCTTACCTGTACATCAATATCGGTAGGTATTTGGGGCCTTAATAAGTTATATATTACAATTGCTATATTTTCTGCCGTTGGGTTCAGTGTTTTAAACTCTTTTGTGTCTAAATTCAGGTTTTTATGGTCAAATCTGTCAATGATCTCTGTTTGAATCAGTTCGCTCAAGTCTTTCATATCCATTACATAACCGGTTTCTTCATTTACTTCTCCGGTTACTTTTACCTGCAGCTCGTAATTATGCCCGTGGTAATTAGGCAGGGCGCATTTGCCAAATACATTCTTATTGGTATCATCGCTCCACTGCGCATTATATAGCCTGTGTGCGGCATTAAAATTTTCTTTTCTAAATACTGATACTCTCATATTTTTATACACAAACAGTTAACCGCACAAAGCCGGTTATCCATAATACTCAACATAAATTTTTGATGTTTCATATAGTTTAATGCAGTGTAAAGTTACGTTTTTAGGTAAATGTTTTTGTAATTCATTCCAAATGCCAATGGCAAGGTTTTCCGTACTACACATCTTACCTTTCATAAAATCTACATCTTCATTCAAATTTAAATGATCTACTTTTTCTAAGACCTCGTTTCGTATAATTTCTCCTAATTTTTTTACGTCAAATACAAATCCGGTATCGGGGCTGGGTTCTCCTTTTACCGTAACATATAATTCATAATTATGCCCGTGCCAATTTTGATTGGCGCATTTACCAAAAACGGCATCATTCTTTGCTTCATCCCAGTTAGGGTTAAACAGTTTATGAGCAGCGTTAAAATGTTCTATTCTTGTAAGATATACCATATGCCTAATTATGGATGGGCGACAAAGTTAATGTTTTTGCCGACCTTTGCCCCAATCTGATGATATGAAAGGTTTACTTGTAGCGGCTACCCCGCACGAAATAGCTCCAATAAAGCAGTATTTACATAAAAATACCCAGTGGAATGTGGTGATTACAGGAATTGGAGGTGTAGCTACTACTTATAGGTTATATAAAGCTATTGTAGCCCACAAACCTGATTTTTTATTACAGGCCGGTATTGGCGGGGCATTTAGTAAAAAAACAATGTTAGGAACTGTTTGGGCTATTAATAGCGATTGTTTTGGTGATTTGGGTGTAGCTGAAAATGGTAGCCGAAAAACATTGTTTGATTTAAAACTGATGGGTAGGAATGAAAAACCCTTTAAAAACGGGCAACTTGTAAATCCCTATAAAAAAATTATTGACAGCAGTTTACTTCCGTTGGCCAATGCGGTATCTGTGAATGAAATAACAACCAGTAGAACAGATGCCGTTTTTTACAAAAACGTATTGAAGGCAGATATAGAGTCAATGGAAGGGGCGGCTTTTCATTACCTGGCTTTGATGGAAAATATACCTTTTCTTCAAATACGCAGTATTTCAAACCATGTAGGCGAAAGAAATAAACAACTTTGGAAAATGAAAGAAGCCATCAGTAACTTAGAAAATACAATCGTAGAATTGATACAAATATTATGACTTTACGTTTAGGATTTTCGCCATGCCCCAATGATACTTTTATTTTTGATGCACTGGTGAACGGTAAAATTGATACGGGTAACCTGCATTTTGAACCTGTTTTGGAAGATGTGGAAACCCTTAACCGGTATGCATTACAGGGGAAATTAGATATTACCAAGTTAAGCTATCCGGCATATTTTCAAACACAAAATATGTATAGCTTATTACATGCCGGTAGTGCGTTGGGCAATGGGGTAGGGCCTTTGCTTATATCGGCCAACGATAAAGTATTTACGTTGGAAGAAATAACTGCCGCAAGCATTGTTTTACCCGGCATTCACACTACTGCCAATATGTTGTTTAGTTATGCCTATCCGCAGGCAAAGAACAAGCAATATCTTGTGTTTCATGAAATAGAGGATGCCTTATTGAGTGGCCGTGCAGATTTGGGTGTTATTATTCATGAGAACCGTTTTACGTACCAGTCAAAGGGGTTGCATAAAGTAAAAGATTTGGGTGCTTTTTGGGAAGAAACTGTTCATGCTCCCATACCTTTAGGCGGCATTGTAATAAAAAAAGCATTGGGAGAGGCTGTTTATAACGAAGTGAATACTTTAATTAAAAAAAGTGTGGAATATTCCTTTGCTCGGTATCCGGCCGTATCGGACTATATTACATGCCATGCACAGGCTATGAGTGATGATGTAATGCGCCAGCATATTGATTTATACGTAAATGATTTCACATTGGACTTGGGAACAAAAGGGTTAGCGGCAATTGAGGAAATGGGAAAAGTGTATAATAAAGTTTAGTAATACTGATTGCCGGTTCTTGTTTTTTAAAATAACGGTTCAATAACGATCCGATAAATATTTTTGCTCATAGTATTTGTGTAAAACACATCTTGAAATTGCCTTACCCATCTTATGCCTGTAACAGCATTGGAAAGAAATACTTCATCAGCATCTAACAGGGTTTGTATTGTACATATTGCTTCTTTTACAGGTAATTGTTGAACAATGTAGGAACGCATCACACCCATAACACAGCCTTCGGTTAATGGCGGTGTGTAAACGGTTTTATTTTTAATCCAAAACAAATTAGCAATGGTACTCTCGCAAATATGGTTATGCTGATTTAATATAAGTGCATCATCCCAATTGTTTTCTTGTGCATATTGTACTCCCCTTCTACTAAAAAGATAATTGGCCGATTTAATATTGGCAAATTGGTCGCAGCTTTTTTTTATATCGGGGCATAGTCCTATAATTAGTCCGTTATTATCCAAAAGAGGATTAATAGCATGTAAAGTAGTGGCTTCAATAAGGTAACCTGTTTCCGTGTTACTGTCAAACACACTGCCGTTGCCATTATAAAAAGATAAGCGTACCCTTGCATTCTTTCCGCAGTTATTGAGCTTGCATAACTCAATTGCTTCGTTAAAAATATTTGTAATAGAAATATTAAGAGGGCTGTAATTCAATAATACTTTGCTTTCGTGTACTCTTTTGCTATGAAGGGTATGTAGCGGAATGGAACCATCAACAACTCTAATGGTTTCAAAAAAACCATCGCCATAACGGAAGGAACGGTTGTTGAAGTGTAGTACCGGCTCAGATTCCGAAATAATTTTTCCGTTATGACTAATGTGGTTCAATAAATTTTATTGTATGTCTTGTTCCGGTACATTAGGCTCAAGACGTTTGTTAGGGATGTTATGTTGTGTTTCGTTTGGAGAGGGAACTGCTGTAGGAGGAGTGTCGTTTGGATTGGCTTGAGGCATAGACTCCAACATATTTTGCTTTGCTACAATAGAATCAAGCATTCCCATTATTTTTTTGGGATTTTGTTGATAATAAGCAAAACTTTTGTCAAACTCTTCTTTTGTAATATCGTGTATTTTATAAATTTCGGATAACAATTCGTTATTGATGGCTACCCGGTTTTGCAGTGGGTGCTGATAATACACATACCCGTTTGCAAATTCTCCTGCCAAAGCCACATCCCATAGTACCGCTTTCATTTTTTCTTCAGAAAGTATATCTTTCGGCTTGTTACTGCCGCAGGCAACTAATAAGACGGCTAAAAATACTGTACCGTAAAGAATGCAATTCTTAAATAGTTTCAACTTGTGTGTATTTTATAATTGTTTCAATAATGTCTTCGGCCACCTCGTCTTTTGTTTTTGTATCAAATTTTATTTCCTCACCAGTTCGGGTGTAAATTGTTATTTTGTTAGTATCAGCACCAAAGACAGCCCCATCTTTTAAAGAATTTAATACAATAAAATCAGCATTTTTTTTCTTTAATTTTTCCAGCGCATTTTGCTTTTCATTCTCAGTTTCTAATGCAAAACCCAACAAAATCTGTTGAGGCGTTTTTATTTCTCCAAGACTTTTTAAAATGTCTTTTGTTTTAACCAATTTTAATTCGGGTGCGGTGTCCTTTTCTTTTTTTATTTTATGCTCTTGTACGCTATCGGGTTTATAATCGGCTACCGCAGCTGCCATTAACATTATATCCGATGTTTTAAAATGATTATGACAGGCAGCATACATTTCGTCAGATGATGTAACATTAATAATTGTTAACCCTGTAAGATTGTCTGCCGTATGTAAGGGGCCTAAAACAAGAATTACATTAGCTCCTCTTGCTTTGCATGCTTTGGCAAGTGCTATTCCCATTTTCCCGGAAGAATGATTGCCGATGAAACGAACGGGGTCAATAGCTTCATGTGTGGGACCGGCAGTAATTAAAACTTTTTTTCCAGATAAACATCCTTTTTGCTTCTTGCTTAAGAAGGCAATAATTTCTTCTGTAATAATTTCAGGCTCTTCCATTCTGCCTTTACCAAATAATCCGCTGGCCAGCTCTCCAGTGCGAGGTGCTATTATATGATGGCCATAACTTTTTAGCAGGGCTATGTTTTTTTGTGTAGTTGAATGTTGCCACATGTCTTCGTCCATGGCAGGAGCAATAAATACAGGACAGGTGGCCGATAGGTAAACCGAAAGTAGCAGGTTGTCGCAAATACCATGTGCCATCTTTGCCATAGTATTACAACTAAGTGGCGCTACGAGCATTACATTGGCCCAACGTCCTAACAGAACGTGGTTAGACCAAGTGTTTTCGGCAAACATATCAATCAATACATCGTGTTTTGACAGTGTGGACAAAACCAATGGTGATACAAAGTCTTTTGCTGATGGGGTCATTATTATTTTTACTTCGGCCCCTGATTTTACAAGTAACCGAACTAACTGAACGGTTTTGTATGCCGCAATGCTGCCGGAAATTCCTAATAATATTTTTTTACCCTGTAACATTATTTGTAAAAGTACAGCCTGAAAGTTAAAAAATAATTTAATTTTTAAGAGTTGTGGTGATGAATGACCCTTAATAAAAAACAGCAATACGAACCGTATTGCTGTAAAATAAAGTAACCAAAGTTTTTTATTAGCTGAAAAGTTCGTCTTCGGCTTTTCTAAAATATACTTTATCGCTCATAAATTCCTGTGTAGCCAGTAATGCCGGGTTGGGCATTCTTTCGTATGCTCTGGAAATTTCTATTTGTTCTTTGTTTTCATGAATCTCTTCAAGGCTATCAGTATGGCTGGCAAATTCATCTAACTTGGAATGTAATTCTTCTTTAATAGAAATATTAATCTGGTTCGCCCTTTTTGCTATGATAGCGATAGACTCATAAATATTACCGGTTTTGCCTTTGATTTCTTCTAAGGCTTTTGTTTCTACATTATTGGGAATACCGGCACTAAGTTGTCGTCTTAATTTGCTCATTATTACTAAATTTTTGAATTTCTGTGTTTGATAAGTTTTTATATTTGTCAACCTCATCCCGTAATTTACTTTCGGGGAAGCGGTCATAAAAGTCTTCGGTTTCAGTAACAACCTGTTTAAATTTTTCTACCTTTTTTTCAGGTATGCTCATTTCGGCATATTTAAAGAAGGATTTAATTGCCCATAATTTATATTGGTCGGCATCATTCGACTCGGGAAAGTTTTCTAATAAAGAAGTAAATGTAACGCCGGCAGCCCTGTATTCGCCAATATCATAATATAACTTGGCACTTTTATATTCTTTTATTTCTAATCTTTTTCTAAGCTCGTCAATCAGCCTGTCGGCTTCGGGAATTCTAACCGATCCGGGTCTTGTGTTAATAAAAGTTTGAAAATACCCGATAGCTTTATGCGTATTGGAGGGGTCAAGTTCCGGCTTGGGGGCTTGTTTGTAAAAGGTAAAAGCTCGCATAAACTCTATCTCCTCTGTACGGGTGCTATTGGGAAAACTTTCTAAAAAGGTTTTAAATAAATTTTCTGCATTTATATAATCCTTTAAATAATATGCCGAATAAGCGTATTTATAATAAAGGTCCTGAAACTGTGGCTGGCTTTTGTAATAAGGTATAATATCTTCATACACCTGCATGGCTTTATTATACTTTTTCTTGGAGTAAAACTCCTCAGCCATTTTTAGCTTGTATGCAGGGTCTTTACTCTTTAATATCTTGTTCATGCCTGGGCCGCAGGACACTAATAATATTGTGGATAAGATAAATATGAAAAATCTCATAAAGTGTGCAAAGTTAACATTTTCAACGCAAATGAAATGTTTTTTATCAAAGTAGGTAACTTTGAGCTCGTTAAGCTTTTGATAAAAGTTTTATATTTTTTCAATTATTTGATTATCAATAATATACAGAGTGTTCGTCTTTAATATTTAAAAACAATTGTTATGGAAGATTTACAACAACCTTTGTTTACCGATAGTTTAGTTAATTACGCCGATGGTGCTATTGTAAGTAAAACCATTGTAAAAAAACCTACCGGAACCATTACTTTATTTGCTTTTGATACCGGAGAAGAGCTGAGTAAGCATAGTGCTTCTTTTGATGCTTTGGTTCAAGTATTAGACGGCGAGGCCGAAATTACTATTGACGAAACTCCGCATTTGGTAAAAAAAGCACAGAGCATTTTGTTGCCGGCTAATATACCACATGCAGTAAAAGCCAACCAGCGTTTTAAAATGATGCTGACAATGATTAAAGCCTAACGCAATTCCGTATGCTAACAGCCAAATTATTTGGTGGCATTAGAAAGGAACTGATCTAAAGCGGTTATCATACTGGGTGTTTTTGGCAATGGAGCCACAATCTGCGGTTTTAGCCCCGCTTGTTCGGCTGCCAGTTTCGTATTGGCTCCAAAAGTACCTATTACCAACCCGTTTTGTTTAAATTTCGGGAAATTATCAAACCAGCTTCTGATGCTGGACGAAGTGAAAAAACAAACTATATCGTAATGTGTATTTTCAATTTTCTGAGTAATATCAGTGCTTTGAGTGCGATACATAAAGCCCAACTGATAATTGCACTCATGCTCTTTTAACCAATTTTCAATCTGGCTGTCCTGTTGGTTTTCAGAACATACATACAGGAAGTCAACATTTTCTTTATGCTTGTTAATTACTTCAAACATGCTCTTGTTGGTTCCGTCAGCACCATAAAAAACCTTTCGTTTGCGGTACAGAATAAATTTTTGCAGGTATAGTGCTACCGCCTCTGTAATGCAAAAGTATTTAGTATCCTGAGATACATTTACCTTACATTCTTCGCAAATCCTAAAAAAATGATCAATGGCATGTCGGCTGGTAAAAATTACTCCCGAAAAGTCGCTTATACAAACTTTTTGGGTACGGAACTGTTTTCCCGAAATAGGAACTATACTAATAAGCGGTTCAAAATCAAGCGTAACATTATGCCTCCGCTCCAGGTCAAAGAAAGGAGATTTTTCGCTTTTAGGACGGGGTTGCGTAATCAAGACTTTTTCAATTGGTCCCTTTGTTGACTTAGGTGCGGATTTGTTTAAATCGTTATTTCCCATTAACTATTGCTAATATTCTGTACAAAGGTACATTAAATTCATAAATAATGACGGGCAGTTTTGTAAATTACCATTACAGGGAGTATTTCAAATGCTGATAAATAGAGCAAGAAATGAAAAGTGCTCACGGTTTTTTTACCTTGTATAATTCCAATGGCCTGAATAAACCTATAAATATACAAACCGGCTAACATTACCCAGCTAATGGTAAGCACAATGGTTTTAAGCTCAATATTAGCCAAACCTGCAATAAGGATAACCGGAAGCAACACAATTCCGATAATTTTATTAATAAGAAAAACTAAAAATATATAAGAATCGGTAACCTGATTTAAATCGAATACCCATCCTGTAATTTTAAGTATTATAAATTTTCCAATGTATAATGCAAGTATGCCAATAAAGGCATACGCCAATATGGTAAAAAAGGAATAGGAAGTATTGCCCAAGTCGTTTAATACAATAGCGAGGTACACGGCCATAACAATAGTATAAAGCAAATTAAAAAAGAGAGATGGCAATGAATTTTGACTAACCTGTTGCTTTAACTGCCGGTGTTTGGGACTTTGTTTGAAAAACAGCGACATCAGGTCGGTAAAATACTTAGCAAAGACGGTTCGGAAGATTGCAAATAATAAAAGTACTGCGGCTAATAAATAAAAATAAATCTCTTTACCCTGTTCCTGTTTTTTGGCAACATATTGCGGGGCAATGCCAATGTCTTTAAAATTGAAATAGGGGTGTTTCTGTAGTACTTGTTGCAATAAAAGAAAGTTTTTAATGGCAGTAGGCACAGTATCGGATACCGGCGTGTTTTCAATTGGTGTTGGGGTGTTATTGATGATGGGTGAGCCTGATTGTTGGGCAAATAAAGCCAGTGTAAAGCAAAGTACAATTAACAATGCAGCCGTCCGGTGCAGTATATACGATTTGAAAATGTAGCTATGCGATTTTATCATTATAATTTGCAAAAATAATGGCAATACACCATCTAAATAAGTATTTTGATAAAAAAAGAAAATTGGATTATTGGCCGTTGGTGTTCTTACACCTGCGTTTATATTTTGTATAAGCAATACATAGGTAGAAAGTATTGATGTAAAAAATATAATTAACTTGCCGGATTTATGATGCATCCGCAAAAAATATCTATATCAGATTATGCCTACCCATTGCCCGAAGAAAGCATTGCCAAATATCCGCTTGAAAACAGGGATGATTCAAAGTTATTGGTGTATAAAAACGGGCATTTGTCAGAAGATGTATATAAGAACATAGCGAATTTAATTCCGGAACAATCGCTCATTGTATTTAACAACACAAAAGTTGTAGAAGCCAGGCTTCTATTTCAAAAAGAAACCGGCGGCGTTATAGAAATTTTTTGTTTGGAACCGCATGAGCAATATGCTGACATTACAACGGCAATGAACCAAACCGGCAATGTGCTGTGGCTTTGTTTGGTTGGCGGAGCTTCAAAATGGAAGAACGGGCTGGTATTGCAAAAGACAATACTGTTAGGCGAAAAAAAACTTATGCTTAATGCCCGTTTTGTAGAAAGGAGAGCCGGCTGTTTTGTTATTGCATTTGATTGGGATGATAATCAAATCAACTTTGCCGAAGTTTTACACGAAGCTGGTAGCGTGCCATTGCCTCCTTATATTAAAAGAGGAGTGGAACAGGCTGATGTAGAGCGTTACCAAACGGTATATGCCAGTTTAGACGGCTCTGTGGCAGCCCCAACCGCCGGGCTGCATTTTACGGGCTATGTTTTTGAGCAGTTAAAAAAAAATAATATTGAAGCTCGGTTTGTTACACTACATGTAGGAGCAGGTACTTTTAAACCGGTAAAAGCTGCCACCATGCAGGAGCACGAAATGCACGCAGAATATATTGAGGTGCCAAAATCTTTTATAGAAAATCTGACCATTGGGGTTCACCGTGCGGTGGTTGCTGTTGGTACCACATCGCTGCGTACCATCGAATCTTTGTACTGGTTTGGAGCCATGCTATTACATAATAAAAATGTATTTGATGGGGAAATGCCTTATTTAAAACAATGGGTACCATACGAAATGGAACAATTCCATTATACCGTTGCCGATGCTTTGCAGGCCTTGCTGGCTTTTTTGCAAAATGGAGAAATGTTTGTTGCTAAAACTCAAATTATTATTGCTCCGGGCTATAAGTTTAAAATTGCTGATGGGTTGATTACTAATTTTCATCAGCCCTCATCTACTTTATTGCTGTTGGTGGCGGCTTTCATAGGTGATGACTGGCGCAAGGCTTATAACTATGCACTACAGAATAACTTCAGGTTTTTAAGTTACGGAGATGGAAATTTATTTTGGAGAAATGATGTAAGGTGCTAAAAGGAAAAGACCACCTGTTAAGATGGCCTTTTTTGGTGTTAAACAGATTAGCAAATAATGACATGTTTATTTGCCTGTTTAATTGTCGTTAGTTTTAAGGGTTTTCATAGGAGCGTTTATTGATTGCTTGCTTAGGAAGATTTTGTGCTTATCATTCAGTTTTTCAAATATATTTTTCAATGTTTGCATAAGGTTATAAAACTTAATGTATTTGATTATTCAAAGGTGCTATTTTTTATTATTCAATAAAACGGGAAAATCACCCTTTTTTTATAAGTGGTTTTTCGGATGTAATGACCGTTATAATACGGGTTAAAAGATTGTTTAGTGGCGGTAATTTTATGCTAATCTTTTAAACAAAAAATATTATAAACATGCAAAACAAGCCCTATTCCTCAAAACACCCTGTTGTTGGACAGTTTTTTTTCTTAATTCTAATGTCTATTTTGGGATTAATAGTATTAACGCTTTCCTTGCCCTGGTACACACAGGTTATTGCTGCACAAAATTATCTTCAATCTGTATCAAAATTAGGGTTAGAGGCAAGTGCTTCATTACCTGTAACGCTATCGTTATTAGCACTGTTGTTTGTTATTGGTTTACATCCTCAAAAGGCGTTAACCGGAAGCCGGTTAAAAATTATTTTCTTTAGCGGCTTATGGATAATGTTATACTCTTCCGCATATTTCTGTATGATCACCGCTACACAGTATGCCACACCGGGCTTTGGTACTTTAATAGCCATTATTGGGGGCATTATATTAATGTTTGTATGTGTGGTTATTTATACAAAGGAAAAATATAAGTAAGGCTTTTAATTTGTTAACCGGCAGAAAGGGGAAAGTCAACTATAAACGTAGTACCCTTTCCTAAGGAACTTTCTAACTTCACATTTCCATGGTGCGATTGTGTTACGGATTTTACATAGCTAAGCCCCAACCCAAAGCCTTTTACATTATGAAGATTACCGGTGTGGGCGCGATAAAATTTTTCAAATACCCGCTTTTGCGTTTCTCTGCTCATACCAATACCATTATCCTCTACTTTAATAAAAATGCGGTTATTTTGGTTGGATGTGGATATGGTGAGGTGTATAGGAACATTTTCTTTGGAGTATTTTACAGCGTTATCAATAAGATTGTTTACCAAATTGGTGAAATGTACTTCATCAGCATTAATCACATCTTCTTCTGCAGAAAGATTTAACTCGGCATTTCCCTCTTTTTCATGAAGTTGGAGTGCAAAATTGTCTATAACGTTTTCAATAATTTCATGTATATGCAACGGTTTAAAGTCGAGATCCACATCCTGTTTGTCAAACTGAGAGGCTTTTAAAATAGTTTCAACCTGCTTATTCATACGCTGGTTTTCTTCTTTTATAATAGCACTAAAGTAATTCATCTTGGCCTTATCGCTAATTACTTTTTCGTTTTTTAAAGCATCTACAGCCAATGATATGGTGGCAATAGGTGTTTTAAATTCATGTGTCATATTATTAATGAAATCATTCTTAATATCCCCTAATTTTTTTTGACGCAGCATGGTGTAAATGGTTACGTAAAATGCTGCCAGTATAACAAAAGTGAAAAGAACTGCTAATAATAAATTCCAGGAAAGCGAACGTAATACAACTTTTTTCCAATCGAGTCCTACTATTAATAAGGCCTCATCTCTTGTTAAATTTTCGCCAAAGGAACCGCTGGGCGATGTGATGCCGAAAAAACTTTTAGGAACATAGTTTGAAACCGTATCGGTATAAGAAGCTGTAAAATTTTGCGATTGAGATTCAATTACCGGAAAATCGCTCATGGGGTCTGATATTACGGCAAACTCAAAATCCATATTTTGCAAATTGGCATTATCAAAAGCCTTCCTTATTTTGTTTTGAATATCCGAAATAGGCATTTTGCTAACAATACTGTTTTGTCTGAAAATATCATGCGTAAGTCTTCTTTGAAAAATGATGGCAGGATTGTTGACCTCGTTTTGCATGTACTGCTCTTTAAACTGCTCTAATTCTTTGGCAACGCTGGTACCCGCTATTTCAATTTTTTCTTTTACCTGATCTTCCCGCAGAGTAATCATGTTCTTAAGCCATGATATTTGAAGCAGGATAATGCCTACCAACGACAAGGTAGTTAAAACGGTAATTAAGGAGAATAGTTTTTTCACAAAAAATAGAATTCAGGCAAATATAATAATACGCTGAAATGATTAGCACAAACAGTTTTATTAAACAATTTTTTTAACTTGATTTTTGTATTCGGTAAAGATAGTAATTATAGGTATGTTAATCACTATCGCAATTTGGAATACTAATAATCCTGCTCGTCCTACACTGCGGCGAACAGGTTTTGAATGAGTTTTCTGAAAGAAAACGAAGAGCACAATTTCACCGAGGGCAAATTTCATTTTGATGAGTAGTAGATTTCTCTTCCGAAAGCATTCGGAAATGACGGAAAAAATTAGACATATTTCCAAAATACGATAGTCATTGGAGTTTTTTAATTTGAAGGAAACAGAAAAGCCTATTCCGTGTTTAGAAAAATATCTGTCCTCTCAAAATATTTTAAACGAAAAAACCTACCTTGTGCTGTATGATGAAACCTGCAAGCGGCACAATGCTAATTGCCAACCCGCATTTAGATGATCCGAATTTTTTAAGAAGCGTTATATTTCTTTGTGAACATAATCAGGAGGGTAGTTTTGGGTTTGTACTCAACCGTAAATCTGGCTACACAATTGATGAGCTGGTACCCGAATTGGGCGATTTTAAATTACAAGTATATGAAGGTGGACCGGTTGAGCATAGTACACTCCATTTTTTACATCAATACCCCGAAGAAATAGGCGATAGTAAGGAAGTGGTTAAAGGGGTGTATTGGGGTGGTAATTTTGAAAACTTAATTGCTCTTATTAACTCCCGTACCATAGATATTGCTAAAATAAAATTCTTTTTAGGATACAGCGGATGGGGCGAGGGGCAGCTTGAATTTGAGATGGATGAAAAAACCTGGATTGTTGCAGAGGCTTCGGCTAACTTTGTTTTTGCAAATGACGAAAAGGCGTTATGGAAGGATGTGTTGAACTATTTGGGAGGGGAGTATAAGTTAATTGTAAATGCTCCGGTTAATCCCAGATTAAACTGATTGCAACTTTCTATATCCTATTACCATCATTATGGTGGCATAACAGCTATTTATTGGGAAAAATAAAATTCGGTTTTTTTATGAAAAGAATATTTTTAGCAGCCGCATTAAGTACTACAATGATGTTTTCCGGCTGCGATACACTGTCAAATATTGCGGGTGCTCTTTCTCAGGGAGAAATGTCGGCAGGGTTGAAAGAAGCTCTTACAATGGGGCTTTTTAGCGGTTTTGATGCTTTTGCCAATTCTGATAACGGAAATGCTTTATTACGCTTTGCTTTTCCGGGCGATGCTGCAAAAATCGAAAAAACCTTAAGAGATCTTGGATTAACCAGTGTTGTAAATTCTGTTACCTCCAAGTTTACCAATGCCATGTCCTTAGCTGTTAAAGAGGCCAAGCCCATCTTTTTAAATTCCGTAAAACAGATGAGTTTTAGCGATGCAGCCGGAATACTACTTACCAATAACCGCCATGCAGCTACACAATATTTTAAATCAGCAATGAGTTCTCAATTAATGACGGCTTTTCGCCCTATTGTAGATAGCACGGTAAAAATTAGCGGTGCCGGACGTGAATACGAAACCATTGCCCGAACCTATAATGCCATTCCTTTTATGGATAAAAAAATTGAAACCAATTTGAATGATTTTATTGCTGCCAGAGCTATTGACGGCATGTTTTTGTACGTGGCCAATGAGGAGGAAAACATCAGGGAAAAAATTGCTTACCGTAAAACAGATTTATTAAAGCGTGTTTTTGGATATGCCGATCAGTATATGAAAACCAAAACGGGTGTAAGCGTGGGAGGGTATTAAAGAATAGTAAAGCGTGTGAAGAATGAAGAATTGATAGGTTGGGTATTGGCTACAGAAATTATTGGTATGTGCTTTTAAAGATTATTTGCTTATAAGTAAAACCTATTGCTTAAAATGTAAGAATTTACAGCATAGTTAATTTGTGGGTGCTATGTCTTCTACCCTTAACTGTAATGTTTTGGTGCCGTTCCATTCGTTCTCATCTATTTTAAAAACTATATCAAAAGGTTCTCTGTTTTCAATCATTGCAAACTTATCGGCCATATTAAAACCAATGCCTGTAATAGTGGTATCGTTTTGCTGTACCACAAAACGCAGGTGATCTTCTTTTACAATACGGCTAAATCCGGTATCCCTTACATTTCTGGCAACAAATACAGGCACCATATTCTCAGGTCCAAAGGGTTCCATTTGTTGCAGAATTTTGTAAAAAGCCGGTGTAATGGCATCCAGCTTAATTTCTGCATCAATAATAATTTCAGGAATTAATAGATCGTCAGTAATGGTAGCAGCTACCACAGCCTCAAATTTCTTTCTAAAAGCGTCAATATTGTCAATTTTTAATGTTAATCCGGCTGCTGCAAAATGACCGCCATAGTTTATTAAATACTCCCTACAGGCGTGTATGGCTTCGTACAGGTTAAATCCCGGTACGCTGCGGGCACTACCGGTTGCGTTTTTACCGCTTTGGGTTAAAACTACTGTGGGCTTATAATAGGTTTCTATAATACGGGAGGCAACAATACCTACCACTCCTTTATGCCAGTGGGGTTGGTAAACTACGGTTGATTTGTTGTGTTTCCAGCCTGTATTTTGTTCAATTAACGCCAAGGCTTCCTGAGTAATACTGCTGTCGGCTTCTTTTCTGTCCGTATTATCGCTATGGAGCATTTCGGCAAAATACATGGCTTCTTCTCCGGTATCGGCAATAAACATTTGTACTGCTTTGCGGGCATCGTCCATTCTGCCAGCGGCATTTACCCGGGGCGCAATCATAAATACCAGATTATAAATGTACATAGGGAGCTTTACGTTGCTAAGCGTTTGTAAAGCCTTAATACCGGGGTTGGGGTTTTCATTGGCTTTTTTTAACCCGTAATAGGCCAATACCCTGTTTTCGCCGGTAATGGGAACAATATCTGCCGCAATTGCGGTAGCCACAAGGTCTAAATAAGCATAGGCTTCTGCAATGGGTAATTGTAGTTTTTCGCAGAGTGCCGTAATGAGTTTAAAGCCCACGCCGCAGCCGCACAGTTCTTTGTATGGGTAATTACAATCGGGTTGCTTGGCATTTAATATGGCTACGGCATTTGGCAGTTGTTCGTCGGGTAAATGGTGGTCGCATATAATAAATTCAATACCCAACTCAGCGGCATCGTCCACAAGATCAACTGATTTAATGCCACAGTCTAGCGAAATAATTAATGTGAAGCCGTTTTCTTTAGCAAAGTCAATGCCGGCCTTGCTAATGCCATACCCTTCACGATACCTGTTGGGAATATAAAAATCTAATAAGTTATGGTGTTTTTTTAAAAATCTAAACATGGTGGCTACGGCTGTTGTGCCATCTACATCATAATCGCCATAAATTAAGATTTTTTCGTTTTGGCGCATGGCTAATAAAATACGGTCAACAGCTTTGGCCATATCTTTCATTAACCAGGGGCTGTGTAAATGTTCTAATTGTGGTCTGAAAAAGTCT
The DNA here is from genome assembly GCA_047975735.1 of Niabella sp. Taxonomy (GTDB): domain Bacteria; phylum Bacteroidota; class Bacteroidia; order Chitinophagales; family Chitinophagaceae; genus Niabella. The sequence goes on along the minus strand of JBKEEB010000016.1, from coordinate 16,636 downwards.
TTCGCCTCAGTAAAACTATTTACACCTCTGTTAACCAATAATTTACACAATACCTTATTAATTGTTAGCACATCCTGTAAAGCTGTAACTGCTGATTCGTCGGGCTGTAATATGTTCCATCTTTTTTTCAATAAAAATATTTTTGCAAGTATAAAACAGTGGTATGCGGCAGAGCTGCTACTAAGTCAGAAAAATTAGTATTTACGGTCGGTAACATAGTTTACCAGTTCTTCCAATCCGTTTCTGTAATCGTTATCGGGGAATTGGTGTAAAATATCCAATGCCTGGTTTTTATATTGTTGCATTTGTTGGGTGGCATAGGAAATGCCGCCGGTTTCATTAACAATATCCAGTATCCAGTTAACTTTTTTCTTGTCGTTATTATTGTTTTTAATAATATGGATAATTTTTTGCTTTGTTCTCTTATCTGTATTGTTTAATGTGTAGATAAGCGGCAGTGTCATCTTTTTTTCTTTAATATCGTTGCCGGTGGGCTTACCTACGTCATCGCTGGCGTAATCAAATAAATCGTCTTTTATTTGAAAGGCAATACCTGTTTTTTCGCCAAAAAGCCTCATTTTTTCGGCAATTTCGTCATCTTGCGTAACACTCCAGGCTCCGGCACTACAGGCTGATGCCAGCAGGGAAGCGGTTTTATTGCCAATAATTTCGTAATAAATATCTTCCTTAAGGTTTAAGGTTCTGGCTTTTTCTAACTGCAACAGCTCTCCCTCGCTCATTTTTTGAACTGCATCAGTTAAAATATGCAGTATCCTGTAATCCTGATGTGATAGGGAAAGAATAAGCCCTTTTGCCAATAGATAATCACCTACCAGTACAGATGCTTTGTTTTTCCATAGGGCATAAGTAGAAAAAAAGCCGCGTCTTTCAAGGGCATCATCCACCACATCATCATGTACCAATGTAGCAGTATGCAGTATTTCTACTAATGAAGCTGCCCGGTAAGTAGCTTCGCTGGTAGCCCCAAAAAGCCTGGCAGATAGAAAAACAAACATAGGTCGCATTCGTTTTCCCTTTCTTTTTACAATGTAACGCATAATACGGTCTAAAAGTGGAGTATTGCTTTTAACGGCAGATTTAAAGCGTGTTTCAAAACTATCCAGTTCCTGTTTAATAAGAGATAAAGACCGTTCCATAATAATATTATGCGGCAAAATAAGGTAAAATTCTAATTTTTACTAAATATTATATGTATATGCCCCAAATCATAGGAATAACAAAAAAAATATTTTTTTTGGTTAAAATTTGGTTATTAAAAAAATGGTATTAATTTTGTTGCTTAAATAGGAAATCGTTTTTAAATCTTAATCCTTAGTTATGACAAGCAAAAAGTACACTTTATTGGCAGGCCTGGCTTGCTTAATCGCGTCCACGGGCTTCGCTCAAGTAAGTTCTTCGCACCCATATACTGCGGTACATCCGATATATGGTACTTACTCTATTACTGATCAGGCTTATTACAATAACAAACAAGCTGCTCAGAATAATGAATTTTTAATAGGAAACTATGACTTTCCCGGAAAACCACGTGATATGTGGGAATTGGGTATTAAAGGAGGTTCTTTAACTATTCATGATGACATTCCTGCAAACTTCCTTCGTTCATGGGGCTTTGGTGCTCATGTACGTAAAGCTTTAGGGCATGTAATGTCTTTAAGATTGGAATATGTTTACGGTGTATCTCACGGTGAAGGTTACAGGCCTCAGGACAATACCGGTATTCAGTACGACCCCATTAACAGGCCTGCAGGATTCTACCCTCATTACAAAACAAAGTCTCAGGATTTATCTTTACAAGCTTTATTTAACATCCACAATATTCGTTTTTACAAAGCACAAACCGGAGCTACTTTGTATGCTTTAGCCGGTTTTGGTGTAAATACTTGGAATGTTAGGTATAATGCACAAATAATGCAACCTACTACTCTATACAATAATGAGGATCCTAACAAGAAAGATGTGCTAAAAGCATATAGAGACCAGTTAAAAGGTACTGATTACGAAACTAAAATAACTAATCCTGCTTTAGCCAGTTGGTCTAAAATGTTTGCTGGTTATATTAAGCCATCTGCAACCTTAGGTGCCGGTGTTGCTTTCAGACTGAGCGACAGAATTAACTTAGCTTTAGAAGACAGGGTTATCTTCATCAATAATGATTTTCTTGATGGAACAAATCCTCCTTACTGGCACGATCAGTCTAAAGACTACTATAACTACGCAACTGTTGGTTTAAACTTTAACTTAGGTAAAAAATCTAAAAGAGTTGAACCGCTATACTGGTTAAACCCATTAGGTTATGCTTACAGCGAATTGCGTCGTGTTCCTGAAATCATTTTAGCTGATGCTGATGGTGATGGTGTAACTGACCAATTTGACCAAGAGCAAACTCCTGCCGGTTGCCCGGTTGATACTCATGGTGTTAGCCGCGATACTGATGGGGATGGTGTTCCTGATTGCCGTGATAAAGAATTGGTTACTCCTACTTATTGCCAGCCGGTTGATGCTGATGGTGTAGGTAAATGTCCTTGCCCAGAAGGTTGTGGTACAGTAGCTCCTACAGAGTGTACTACATTATTAGGTGCTTTACCAAGCGTATCTTTTGCTCCTAATTCTAACAAACTTTCTTCTGATGCTGAATCTACTTTAGGTTCTGTAGCTTCAAGATTAAGGGCTAACCCTAATTGTAAAGTGGTTGTTGTAGGTTACTGCGCTGCTACTAAGAGGCAACAGCAATTAAGCTGGGATCACGTAAACAAAGTGATTACACACTTAGTAGAAAAAGAAGGAATTAGCGGTGACAGGTTCATATTCTCTTCTGGTCAGGAAGGTGGTGATTGCGATACAGTTGATCTTCGCGCTGCTGCTCCTGGTGAAGACGGACCTAACACAGTAGCTCCTCCTCATCCTAACCTACGCAAAAATTAATCAAACTTTTTGCTATAACAATACGAACCCTTCCCGTTTGGGAAGGGTTTTTTTTGTGTTTGATATTAGTTATTTGATTCTCCTTATTCCGGGTATAATGTAATATGCTTAGTTGCTTTGATGGGAACTGGTGGTTTGATTGCATAGAAGAAAATAATGTAAATATCTAATACGAAACATATTTATAAAACAGACCAATGATACTTCGTATAATGCTCCCGAAAACATTCGGGACGATAGTCGTTTAGACCAATGTAATTGGTCTATTACGAATATCCAATCGGTATAACTCCTATAAGTGAATGGGGGAGGGGGCTATATTTCTTCACCAAAAGTTAGCAGGTTATTATCGGGATCAAGTAGCGAAAACTCTCTTTGGCCCCAAGGCTTGTTTTGTAAAGACCCATTGGGATGGATGGGTACATTATTATCAATAAGTTGCCGGTAAAAATCATCAATATTTTCCGTTCTTATATATACCTGACCATAATTTTCATCCGGAAGAAGTGATTTAAATTCAAAAAAATGGATTTCTACTAAATCCCTTTTTATCATCAAATACCCGGCAGAGGGAGTTGTTCCTATTTCTTCAAAGCCAAGCGAGCTCAGGTAAAAATCCTTTGTTATCAGCTTGTTGCGCATGGGCAATTTTGGGTGTATGGCTATTAGCATGATGTGTTTTTTTTAGCTGAAGGAGGTAATTAAAAATAACCGGGTTTAATAATTTTAATATAGTAGCTTTTATTCTTTGCTGTTAGCAGCCTTCATAAGTGCTTCGCTTACTAATTTCTTTTCACCCACAATCCATACCAAATCACCTAATTCAAATACCCAGTTCGATTCAGGATTTAGGGTTCTTATGCCGTTTCTTTCAATACCCACTACAATGCCGTGAATTTTATTTCTGATACCTGAATTGCGTATGGTTTTACCGATAAATGGAGAATTGTTCTCAATGCTATACCGTTCTAACTTCATTTCAATGTCTTCGGTATTGTTCAATATCTTTTTATCGGGTCTTAAAATAGCGGCAAGCCGTTTTTCCTGACTATCGGTACAAATAATAAAAAGTCTGTCACCAGGAAATATTTGCTCATCCTTTGTAGGCGACACAATTGTCATTTGCCCTCTTTTAATAGATGCTACATTAACGCCAATCCTTTCCCGCCATTGTAATTCTTGCAGGGTTTTACCTATAACATTAACAGCTTCCGGTTCCACATCAAAAGTGGTTAAATGGGCATCCCAGGGAGCCAAGCTGGCATTTCTTCTTTCGGCTTTTAAGAGTGCTTGCGCCTGGCGTTGTTCAATTTCCCTGTTATTCAGGTTGCGTATAAACCGGTCTTCAATACCATCATACGTTTTTTGAATACGGTGGCGGAAGATTACAATAATTAATAAAATGGCTAATGCTGCGTATAGTGCAATATTGGTTGAAAAAGTATTACGAAGCAATAAAATAATAAATACTAAGGCCAGTACTACTTTAATTCCCCTCATAATCCAAATAGGACCAAAATACTTTCTTTGCGCGTAAATGCGGGCAAAGGCTTCTGTTCTTTCGTTTCGTACTACCAATGCCCATAAAAACGGAGCCATCAGCAATAAGGAAATAACTGCAGTAGCTATACTGCCCAGCTCATTATTCAACCCTGTAAGCCAGGGAAGAAGCAAGGCATCACTGGTTAAAATAATGGTGATAAGAACTACTGTGTAAATAATTCCATTGGTTAAAAAGGAGCGTAAGACTATTTGCCAGTCGCTGGTGGTACGTAAAGAAGTGGCTTCTGTACTATAACGGTTTATTTTTTGCTGCCATACCGGCGGTAGTTTTTTATATATCCAGTTATAAAAAGGGGTGCTGGCCAAAATAAGCGAGGGCCCCAGAAATATGGTAATAGCAGAAACGGCTATGATAATGGGGTAAAAATTAGGGCTGATGGCGTTATATTTGTTCCCCAGCGATGCAATAATGAAAGAAAACTCCCCTATAAGTGCCAAACTCATACCTGCCTGAAGCGATACTTTTAAGGATTTACCGGATATATAGGATCCCGTGCCAATGATTAGTATTTTACCTACAATAACCACTAAGCAAATAATGGTTACAGGAACAATGTGTGCTGCTATCAGTCTTAAATCGATCAACATTCCTACCGATACAAAGAAGATGGCTCCAAAAAGGTCTCTTACGGGTTTTACCAGATGTTCTATGCGTTCGGCTTTGGTTGTTTCTGCCAGTATAGAGCCCATAATAAAAGCACCTAAGGCTGCCGAAAAGCCGGCAAGGGAGGATAAATAAACCATCACAAAACACATGGCAATAGCTACAATTAGTAATATCTCATCGGTAAGAAATTTTTTGGCTCTTTTTAAGATGCTGGGAATTAAGAATATTCCGGCAACGAACCACAATACCAAAAAGAAAATTAGTTTGAGCATGGAAAAGAAGATCTCTGACCCATTTACCTGCCGGGTAATAACAAAGGAACCAAGTAGTACTAAAATAGTTACGGCAATAAGATCTTCTACAACCAAAATACCATAAACCAAATTGGCAAAATTCCGGTGCTTTAAAGATAAATCCTCAAAGGTTTTAATGATGACGGTAGAAGAGGATATGGTAAGACAGCCCCCCAGAAATATGCAATCCATAAAATCCCATCCCAAAAGCTGACCGGTAAAAAATCCCAGTGTACCCATACCAATAGCTTCAAAGCCGGCAGCAATAGAAGCAGCACCTCCAATTTGCCCTAATTTTTTGAAACTAAATTCCAGCCCGAGGCTGAACAAAAGGAAGATAACGCCAATTTCTCCCCAAACCTGTACATCAGATATTTCATAAACTGTAGGAAAAAAATTGAAATGCGGGCTGATGAGAATGCCGGAAACAATATAACCCAGTATCAGCGGAAATTTCAGCCGTTTAAAGATAATGGTAACCACTGCAGCAACAGCCAAAATCAATGCTAAGTCTGTAATTAATTGTGGTAAGTGTTCCATGCATTATACTTGTGTTGTGGGAAAATCTGTTGTTGCCGAAAATACAAAATTGGCTTATGCAAACAAAATATGTTATGCTTATTAAAATTTCTTATTTTTTCACCTGCACGTATTTTCTCCATTTTTCAATAACATTTTCCATATCGTTGGGTATAGGGCTTTCAAAATATATTTCTTTTCCTGTACCGGGATGTACAAAGCCCAGCGTTTTAGCATGTAAAGCCTGCCTGGGGCAAAGCGTAAAACAATTATCAACAAATTGTTTGTATTTGGTATATACTGTGCCTTTTACTATTTTATCGCCGCCATAAAAATCATCATTAAAAAGAGGATGCCCAATATATTTCATATGTACACGAATTTGATGGGTGCGACCTGTTTCTAAAATACATTGTACCAGTGTTACATATCCAAAGCGTTCTACAACCTTGTAATGCGTAATGGCATCTTTTCCATAATCCCCTTCCGGATAGGCTTCAAATAATTTTCTATATCGCTGATTGCGGCCTACATGCGCTATAATGGTGCCTTCATTTTGTTCTATATCGCCCCAGGCAAGTGCTATATATCTACGTTTTACTGTATGGTCAAAAAACTGTTTGGCCAAATGTCTCATGGCTTCGGGTGTTTTGGCCAATACTAATAAGCCACTGGTATTTTTGTCAATCCGATGAACCAGCCCAAACCGGGGTAAAGTATCTTCTGTAATAGTATTATTTTGCTTTTGTAAATGATAGGCAATTGCATTTAATAAAGTGCCGTTATAATTGCCGCTACCGGGGTGTACTACCATGCCGGCCGGTTTGTTGACGATAATGATATCCTCGTCTTCATGCACAATATCTAATGGAATATCTTCCGGTACAATGTCGTTTTCATTGGGAGTGGTATCAGTATAAACCACAATTTCCTGTACCCCTTTTACTTTGTAGTTAGGTTTAATGGTTTTGCCGTCAACAAGTACCATATTATTATTAATGGCTTGTTGAATTTTGTTTCGGGTAGCGCCTTCAATACGGTTCATCAGGTATTTGTCTATACGGTAGGGTTCCTGTCCCTTATCGGTTTTATATACAAATTTTTCGTATAATTCTTCATTAAAATCCGGCTGCTCCTGTTGCAGCTCATCTAAATCATCTGTTTGTACCATAGTGCCTAATTTAGGCAAAAATATTGTTATTTATAATTTAAGGCCTATCAATATTCCGGCTGCTTATGAACGGATTTTTTATAGGCTGTATATATCCCTAATGATTATTAATTTTGCAAAATGGCTGAAAAAGTATTGTTTGAGGATTTGGGTGTTATGCGTTATAAGGCAGCATGGGATTGTCAGGAGCAGATTTTACAAAGGGAGGTAGCTTTAAAAACGGCTATTCGTCAGACAGCAGATGCCCAATTGCCTGTAACCGATTTACCCGGCACACAGCACCATTTATTATTTGTAGAGCACCCTCATGTATATACGCTGGGGAAAAGCGGCCATATTGAAAATGTTTTACTCAGTGAGGAAAATTTGGCTAAACGGGGGATCGATTTTTTCAGAATCAATCGTGGTGGCGATATTACTTATCACGGCCCCGGGCAAATTGTGGGTTACCCGATTTTTGACTTAGAAAAGTTTTATACAGATATAGGAAAGTATTTGCGTAATATAGAAGAAGTGATCATACTTACATTGGCCGAGTACGGGTTAAAAGGTGAACGGTCTGCCGGCGAAACGGGCGTGTGGTTAGACCCCCTGAAACCCGGCCATGAAAGAAAAATTTGTGCTATTGGTGTGCGTGCCAGTCGTTGGGTAACCATGCATGGCTTTGCCTTAAACGTGAATACTAATTTGGATTATTTTAATTTTATTATACCTTGTGGTATTCAAAACAAACAGGTAACCTCTTTGCAAAAAGAATTAGGCGCTACGGTAAATATGGAGGATGTAAAGCAAAAACTTAAAAATAATTTTGAAAAAGTTTTTGATGTAACAATAGTGTAAAGACTTAAAATTCTTTTGGAATATAAATTTTACCTTTTTCTATAAGCCTTCCATCGGCATACAAATCAAAGTTAAAAGTTCCTGCAGCTCCAAAATAAGACCTGTCTAACTTAAACCTCTTTTCCTTTACGTTTTCCATTTCAAACATAGGTTGATTGTAATTGTTAAAAAACTTTATGGAGTATTTACGTTTGTCAAAAGGCAACTCAACCCTAATATATCTATCGGGACTGGTATATATATATTTTGATTGTACAAAACCCTGCGGTAAAAAATTTACATTTTGATTAATAATTTCGTCTGTTTCATTGGATGCATAGGCTTCTGCTAATCCTAAACTATCTACAGTGGGTTGTTTTACGGTTGTGGTAAAGAATTTTCCCCCTTCGCGCATTACGAAAATACGATAATACATACTGTCATTAGGGGCTTTTACATCGGAGAACCCGTTTTGCTGAATGGTAGGATCAGGCATGGTAATAATCGTTTTGAAAAAATTATTTTTTTCGCTCGACCGTTGAATACTCACCTGTTTAATATCGTTAAAATTGTGTGTCCAAGATATTACTACTCTTCCTCCGCCTACTTTATATACCGAAAAATCGGGCAACTGCTCTTGCGCAACAGTAGTTAAAGAAAAGAATGTACCAATAAGCAAAAAAAATAAAGCCTGTTTCATTGTATAATATAGCCTGTGTTTAAACAAAGATAGGGGAGTGCATTGTAATTGTTAAAATATTAACGTTCCTTTTTGCAATGAGTTATTGCCTTGCAAACCTCCGCAGTGAATGGCTAAAATATTACTGCCCGGTGTAAAAAATTTTTTATCGATTAAATCGTTCAAAGCAAAAAATAATTTTGCCGAATAAACAAAGTCTGTTGGAATGCCAGTTTGTTTATAAAAAATATTCATAAATTGTATTAATTCCTTATTATACTTTGCATATCCGTTACAATGATAATCATGAATAATGTTTATTACTTCATTTTTATCAAAAATCAAATTCGCAACTTCCTGCTTTAATTCAAGATGATTTTTTAATACACTAATACCTATTACACGGGTGTCTGTACCCTTAGCATTTATAATGCCGGCCATCATAGTGCCTGTGCCAATAGTACAGCACACGGTATCAAATTTCTTCTTATTATATTGGAGTGTGGCAATACCGGCAGCTCCTAATTCTCCGTAGCCTCCTTCGGGAATAAAATAATAATCCGGATTTTTCAATTCGTTAGGAATAGTCCCTTTCTTGTAATCGGTTCTGGAAATAAAAAACAGTTCCATTCCATAAGCAGTTGCGTCTTTAAGTGTGTGGGAGTATGTTGCAGGTTGTTCTCCTCTAATAATGCCAATACTGGGCATCCCCATTTGCTTACAGGCATAGGCTGTGGCTACAATATGGTTGGAAAATGCTCCACCAAATGTTACTATTTTCTTTTTCCGCTGCATTTGAGCTTCTTGTAAATAAAGTTTAAGCTTAAACCATTTGTTGCCACTTACAACCGGATGTATCAAATCGGTTCGTAATGTATATAGATGTATGCCATTACGGCACAGGGGTTCAACTTGTTGGGTAGTTATTAAACCTTCATTAATTAATTGCATACGTATAAATAGATTGGCTAAATTAGTTTATTTTTGGGCAGTTTGGTTGTGGTTGCCATATTAAAAGCAAGCAACAAACTGCAAACTACAGGTATTGGATTACGATTAGAGGCTTTTGGAAGAGGAGCTGTACAATACAGGAGTAATAGTATCAAAATAAAATTATAAGAAGAAATGAAACCCACATTAGTTATTTTGGCCGCAGGTATGGCCTCCAGGTACGGAAGTATGAAACAGGTAGAAGGTTTTGGTCCCAATGGGGAAACCATTATGGATTATTCTATTGCCGATGCTGTAAAAGCCGGATTTGGTAAAATCGTATTTTTAATTCGCGAGCAGTTTGTTGAAAACTTCAAAAGCAAATTTGCTGCTAAATTAGATGGTAAAGTAAACTACGAATTTGCTTTTCAGGAATTAGATATGTATTTAGATGGTGCCCAAATTCCGGAAGAAAGAACCAAGCCCTGGGGTACAGGCCATGCTGTATTGTGCAGCCGTAGTGCAGTTAAAGAACCATTTGCTGTGATTAATGCTGATGATTTTTATGGTTTTGATGCTTTTAAAAAAGCTGCCGATTTTTTAATCAATGATTGTAATGAAAAAACCTATGCTGTGGTGGGGTATGATTTAATGAAAACCCTTAGCAATCATGGTACGGTGAACAGGGGCGTTTGCGCATTGGATGCCAACGGTAACTTGGCCGGCGTAGTAGAGCGCATAGGTATTGGATTGCAAGACGACAAAGTACTTGTGGATGATGGCTTGGAACCAAAGGAGTTGAAAAAAAGCGATGTTGTATCTATGAATTTTTGGTGCTTTCATCCTTCGGTGTATGAGTTGTACGAAAAAGATTTTAAAAACTTTATTCAAAAAAATATTACAGTGCCTAAGGCCGAATTTTTAATTCCGGAAGTAGTGGATAATTTTATAAAAGAAGGTGGCGTAGTAAAAGTAATACCAACAACAGCACAATGGTTTGGCGTAACGTATAAAGAAGATGCGCCTGCTGTTCAGGAAAGTTTAAATAGCCTGATTAATGCCGGCGAATATCCTGAGGATCTTTGGGGTTAAATCAACAATTTAATTGATAAAGCCTGCGGATTACCTGCGGGCTTTTTTATAAATATACCCCTGTGGATAGGCCTATTGTCCACATTCTTGTATGTAAATTACTGCCATCATTGTTTTTGGTTTTTGTAAAAACCGGTAGAAAAGAATGACTGGCTCTTAAATCAATAAAAGCACGTGTTTCACCATATTTAAAACCAGCTAACGGAAAAAAATTAAAGCTTCGTATATCCTCTAAATTCTTCTGTAATTTTTCGCGGTCATTGTTGTCAACATATCCGGTTTCATCAAAATAACGATATACTCGTTTATGATTAACGGCATAGGCCGGAGCTATACCGGCATAAACACTCCAATAATTTTTGTTATTGGTGATGAAATTTGGTTGAACAATAACCGGTATTTCCAAATAATCAATTGTATAAGTGTATGTGTCAAAGCCAGATGAAGTAACGCCTTCGTTATCTATAATTGTTACATTCGGATTTTTATATCGATGTTTGCTTCCTTTGGCCGAATACAAAAACTCGGTACTAAAGCTAAGTTGAGAACGAGGGTTAAGGGTTAATATTAAACCGCCGTTTACCGAGGATCTAAAAAATTTCTCAAACCCTATATAGTCGTCATAATATTCGCTGCCGGCAGCAAAGGGGTCAATGCTGTTAGTAAACCAAGAGAAATTGCCCCCAATTTTAATACCTGCTTTTACCTGTGCCAGTGTAATATTACTAAAGGAGAAAGCAAAAGTAATAGCCATTAATAATTTAAGTTTCATATATAGGTTATTTGCATCGTAGGATAATAGGATTTTTACTCTTCTGCTAATATAGAAAATGTTTGTTCTAAAGCAGTAGTGGAATTATATAATTTTTCTATAAAATTGCCCCCATATAGTGCATACCAAGGCAAAAAATTATCGATGCGTTCCTGCAAGTTATTATTGGGAAATAACTGTAGTTTCAGTTTTTCTGTTTGTTGCATTGCTACTGCATGATTTCTTTTTTCTGCACGTAACATTTTATTATGAAGTAGTTTAACTTTTTTAAGTGATGCTGTTTTTAAGGCTTCTACATGCGGTTGCAATGTGGGGTCAATATCGGAAGCTTGACTACCAAGAATTTTATACACTGCGTCTAATTCCGATATGGTTTTACTCACATCTAAATTTTTCGTACTGTTTTTATGAATCCAAACTTTTTGTATGGTTTGTAATGGTTGAAATAAATTGGCATCATCAATAACCAGCTTATTTTTGATTTGATTATTTTTTTTATTGATTAATAAAAAAGAATTACGTAAAACCAATAATGGGTATGGTATTTTGTAATGATGGAATAAATCTTTTAACTGAAGCCAGTAGGCTAACTCACCGCCGCCGCCAATAAAAGCAATATTAGGTAATATTATTTCTTGGAATAGTCCTCTTAATATTACATTAGGGCTAAACCGCTCCGGGTGAATTTCAATTTCAGCTAAAAGTTCTTCTTTTGAAAAAAATATCTCCGAATTTACAACTTTCCACAGGCTTTCTTCTTTTTCAATGCGTTCTCTTTTATTATCAATTAAATAAAAAAAGTTAATATCTCTACTATATGCCTGTGCTTTATACCCTGTTTCAATAAGGTTTTCGCCAGTTTTTACAACAGTGTTTGCAGAGTTGTTTTGTAATAAATCTTCTTTAAATACTGGTATTGCAGCACGTTTTAGATTGGCTTGGTCTGGTATAAGTACCAGCAGCCCATAACTGCCAAATAAGTGGTGCACCAGTTTAAAAGTAGCATCCTGTATGCTACTGCCTTCGGTATAACAATCTCTGATAATAGATATAATGTCACTGCCATGCGGCAGCACTCCAATTTCTCCGGCAATTGTTTTGATTAGGCCAATTAAGTTTTTGTCAATCTTCATTCTGCCTACGGCTCCGGTTTGTTCAGTTTCCCAGTTAAGTTTTTCCCCGTTCATGTATATATGTCCTAACTCATCCAAGTCGGCATCCTCGCTACCCATATAATAAACTGGTACAAAATGATATTGCGGAAATTGTTCTGCACAATAGGCTGCTAATTTAATAGCATGTAAAATTTTATAAATAAAATATAACGGACCGGTAAAAATATTAGGTTGGTGAGCCGTTGTAATAGTAAAGGTTGTCTCTTTTCGTAAGGCTTCTATATTAGCGGTAATTAGCTTAGGGCAATCAACCAATTTATATTGCCCGGTAAAGGCATCGGCAATAAGATTTCTATGGGTAGAAAACTTCTTTCTGATGTTAATAGCATCAGCCAGTCCTGTCACACTTACTTCATGTTCGTAAAAGGGCTTTAATAAAGGAGCCTCATTTAAATAATCTATAACGGTTGCCGAAAAATAACCGGTTTGAGAATATGGGATCTTAGTTGCCGTAAATGCCATCAATAGTAATAATTAATTGCGATGAAAATACTATAACATTTTCAAATTAAAATGGTTTTATTTGCATTTATGATAATCTTATTGCAATGTACCGACAGGGTAGGTTTGGTAGCCGATATAGCAAAGATAATGGCAAACTTTAGCTTGAACATTATTTCCATGCGTGAGTTTGTAAGTAAAACCGATAATCGCTTTTTTATTCGCTTAGAAGTAGATGGAGAAGTTGATAAAGATGTTTTGACAAAAAACATCGTATCGCAATTGCCCAACGATACGGAAATTGTTGTGAATCCTTCTCCCAGTAAAAAAATTATTGTATTAGTTACAAAGGAGTACCATTGTTTGGGCGATATATTATTACGCAATTACTTTAATACACTCAATGCTTCGGTGCAATCTGTAATTGGTAATCACGAAAATTTACGGGAGCTTACAGAAAAATTTAATATACCATTTCATTATATTCCATACCATGAAAAAACAAAAGAGGCTTTTGAAGAGGAACTATTATCGGAAATAAATAAATATAATACCAACTATTTAGTACTGGCAAAATTTATGCGCATCCTGTCGCCGGAGTTTGTGGCAAAATTTAATAACAGCATCATCAATATTCATCATTCTTTTCTTCCTGCATTTATGGGCACCAGCCCGTATAGGCAGGCTTATGAAAGAGGTGTAAAACTAATTGGAGCCACAGCGCATTTTGTAACTAATAAGTTAGATGACGGCCCGATTATTTCTCAGCAGATTATTCCGGTTAACCATGCACATACTGTTAGAGATATGATTATTTCCGGTAAGGAAATAGAAAAATCGGTTTTAGCAAAAGCATTGCAACTGGTGTTTGATGACAGGGTACTGGTGCATAATAACAAAACTGTAGTATTTGAAAATTAAGTAAATACACTGCTGTTTTCTTAGTCCTGGTAAGTATTATTAACAGAAACAATCCTTCTGGTAGTCCTCATATTTTTTAGCAGGTATCATATTTCGGTATTTCCTCTTTCCTTAGTACTTGTGAGGAAAATCACAGTACTATTATGATTGTAATCATAATACTCTTAATAATATTTTCCAAACTTTGTACGAGTAAAAAAACCGATAAAATGAAACAATGCAAAGCAAATTATTTATGTACGGCAGCGTTTCATCAACAATTAAAAACAAAAAACAATCACAGATGAAAAAACTTTCAATCCTTTGCTCTGCTATGGCCTTAGGCCTGTTAATTGCCTGTGGCGGTAATGACGGAGGCTCTACTAATCAGTCGTCTGATGCAAATAGCGAAGCTCCTAAAAGTATGGTAAATACCAGTGAATATGATCCTAAAAGAGGTGAAGGTAAATGGAACAAAGAGAATGTTGAGTTGGGTGCTTCTGTAAATGCAGCTATGGCAACAGAAGGAAAGAAAATATTTGATGTAAAATGCGCCTCATGTCATAAATTAAGTGATGAAAGATTGGTAGGCCCAGGTTGGAAAGGTGTTACTACGCGCCAGCCAGCTCCGTGGATTATGAATTTTATTACTAACCCTGATGCGATGATTGATAAAGACCCTGAACTACAAGCACAACTTGAAATTTGCTTAGTGCGTATGCCTAATCAAAACCTTACTGATGAAGAAGCTCGAAAGTTGCTTGAGTTTATGCGCCAAAATGACGGGGTGCAATAAATGCGGAACTATTTTATTTTTCTATATAGAGCGAAGCTTGAAAAGTATTCTTCTATATGGCTAAAACCGTAAAAAAAATATACATGAAAAAGATTATTAACGTTGCTGTAGGGGCACTCTTCTTATGCTCCCTGCCATTTATCTTCAACTCTTGTAAACCCAAAAATGCCGGCACTGTAGCAAGTGCAGATGCTGCATCCAAAGTGTATGTTGCTCCCGGCCAATACGATGAGTTTTACAATTTCGTATCAGGCGGATTTAGTGGGCAGTTAAGCGTTTATGGTTTACCAAGTGGCCGTTTGCTACGTGTTATCCCTGTTTTTTCTGTTGATCCCGAAAAGGGCTGGGGATTTAGCGAAGAATCAAAACCTATGTTAAACACATCTCATGGTTTTATTCCCTGGGATGATTATCATCACGTTCAGGTTAGCCAAACTAATGGAGAGCTTGATGGACGTTGGGTATTTGGGAACGCCAATAATACACCACGGGTATCAAGAGTGGATCTCAGAACATTTAAAACCGCCGAAATTATTGAACTACCTAACAGTGCCGGTAACCACTCCTCTCCATTCATTACAGAGAATACGGAGTATGTTGTAGCCGGAACAAGGTTTGGTATCCCTGCCGATAATGCCAATGGCGATGTTCCTATTGATTCTTATAAGGATAATTTTCAAGGCTCTATAAGTTTTATTAGTGTAAATAAAGAGAGTGGTGCTATGGATCTTGCTTTTCAGCTTCGTTGCCCGCCTATTGACTTTGACCTGAGTCATGCCGGTAAAGGAAAATCTCATGGTTGGTTTTTCTTCTCTTGTTACAACTCAGAAAAAGCCAACACGCTTTTAGAAGTAAATGCTTCTCAAAAAGATAAAGATTTTATAATGGCCGTAAACTGGAAAAAGGCTGAAGAGTATATAAAAGCAGGGAAAGGAAAAAAGGAACCTGCCCGTTATGCGCATAATGTTTGGGACGAAAAAACACATTCAGCTACTTCCGAAATTAAAACAGAGGTTACTGTTTTAGATATTAGAGAACTAAAGGATATCGCTTATTTAATACCCTGTCCTAAATCTCCACATGGTTGTGATGTAGATCCTACTGGTGAGTATATTGTGGGTAGTGGTAAACTGGCTGCATTACTTCCTGTATTCAGTTTCGATAAGATTCAAAAAGCGATTACCGATAAAAATTTCGATAGTGAATACGATGGTATTCCCGTTATAAAATACGAAGCGGCTTTACATGGCGAGGTACAAAAACCGGGGTTAGGGCCTTTACATACCGAGTTTGATAATAAAGGTAATGCCTATACATCCTTCTTTGTGTCCTCTGAAATTGTGAAGTGGAGTGTAAAGGACTTGAAAGTGTTAGACAGGGTTCCAACCTATTATTCTATCGGTCACCTAATGGTGCCCGGCGGAGACACAAGAAAACCCTTTGGTAAATATTTAGTGGCGTATAATAAAATTACAAAAGATCGCTATCTGCCTACCGGACCCGAGTTAACTCAAAGTGCCCAGCTGTACGATATTAGCGGCGATAAAATGCAGTTGCTGCTCGATTTTCCAACAATTGGGGAACCCCACTATGCACAAGCCGCTCCTGCTGATTTAATCAAAAATAACTCGCTTAAGGTATATCCGATTGGAGAAAACATGAACAAGTATGTAACCAAAGGCGAAGCAGAGTCTAAAGTAGTTAGGGAAGGAAATAAAGTACATGTTTATATGACATCCATTCGTTCTCACTTTGCACCGGATAATATAGAAGGTATTAAAGTGGGCGATGAAGTTTATTTCCATGTTACAAATTTAGAACAGGATTGGGACGTTCCTCATGGCTTTGCTGTAAAAGGAGCCGATAATGGTGAATTACTGATTATGCCGGGCGAAACTTCTACCTTAAAATGGATTCCCGAAAAACCGGGTAT
>JBKEEB010000125.1:0-5801 GCA_047975735.1 Niabella sp. | reverse complement strand
TAAACAAAATAACGGCTTTATTCCGGGTGTAAAACCGGGTCAGCCTACGGCAGATTATATTGGCGTTATTATGGATAGAATTACTTTCCCGGGTGCCGTATTACTGGCCTTTGTGGGTAGTTTACCGGGCATTATTCAATTAATGTTTGGTATGACACAAGGTTTTGCCATGTTCTTTGGCGGTACTTCGTTGCTAATTAACGTAGGTGTAATTTTAGATACCCTTCAACAAATAGAAACACAGTTGATGATGCGGCAATACGATGGTTTGATGAAAAGCGGTCGTATTCAGGGAAGACAAAGTTCCTCCGCTGTGCAGATATAAAGTTTTAATAATAAGATTTAAGCCCTCTAATTAGTGAATCTAATCGAGGGCTTTTTTTTATATATTAAAATTTAAAACAATGAGTACAAAACTAAACTTCAAACCAATATTGGCTTTATTCTCAGGTGTATTATTTAGTAGTTCTATTAGCAATGCTCAAAGCAGCTGTACCACACCCAGTGTATTAGACTGGTCAAACGTAACCTGGATTGCAGGTGCTACGTCAAATAGCTATACTGTAAATACAACTACGCTTTCATTTTCGTTAACTGACCCGTCCGGTGCTTTACTAAGCTCAAGCTCAAGTTCTTCCTTTTTTGCCTCACCTTATAATGTAGCTTTTTATTCCGGAGATGGTTCTACTACTCCCCAAAAAGCGTTATCAATTGCCGGAGAAGCAACTATTATGGGTACTGCCAATAAAATTACAACTACAATAACCTTTTCTAAATTGGTAAAAGATGTAAGTTTTAAATTGTTTGATGTTGATGGAGCCACATCACCGAAGCGTTCCGAAGTTATAACGGTTAGTGGTAGTAACGGCACCACTACTATTACGCCTACACTAACCAAGCAAGTGGCTACATCAGACCAAACAATTTCGGGGGGTACGGTAACCAGTGGTACTACAGCGTATGCTAATGTTGGAACAGGCTCAGATAATGGCACCATAAACGTAGCTTTTAGTTCTCCGGTTGATAAAGTTACCATTGAGTTTTCCTTAACAAATACTAATACGTCCACTGGTTTTTCTGCAAATACAGAACCTGGCTTTGCTTTACACGATATAAATTTTTGTGATGATGTGATTGTTTTGCCAGTGAATTTTGGAATAATAAACGCCACTGTTTCTAATGAAATATTGTCTGTAAATTGGGAAACCCTGTCTGAAAAAAATAACAACCATTTTGAAGTAGAGGTTTCTACTGATGGAAAAACATTTAGCCATGCAGCAACTGTTGTATCAAAGGTTAACGGGGAAACTGAACAAAATCAAACGTATGCTGTTAGCATTTCGTTACATACTAATGTGCATATGGGAATAGGAGTAGCAGCAATTGTACTAATAATATTATTATTATTTGGCATTAAGATGCGAAACAAATTTGTATTAACGTTCTCTACAATAGTTCTTGTGGGTACCATAGGGTTTGCTTCTTGCCAAAAAAATTCAATTGGTGAGATTGGTATAAAGTATAAAAAACTCTATGTAAGAATTGTTCAAATTGATAATGATGGAACTAAGACCTGTTCTAAAATAATTCAGGCTCAAAACAAGGATTAAATATTATCTACTTTATTACAAAACCTGGTGAAATAAAACCGGGTTTTTTTTATTTTTGCAACATGATTATTATTAAAAATACCGAGCAGGTAGAATTGATGCGAAAAAGTGCATTGCTGGTTAGCCAAACACTTGCAGAAGTTGCAAAGGGCTTAAAGCCGGGAATTAGAACATCTGCTTTAGATAAAATGATTGGCGAGTATATTCGTGATTATAAAGCCGTACCCTCTTTTTTAAATTATCACGGCTATCCTTATAATTCTTGTATTTCCGTGAATGATGTGGTAGTACATGGTTTTCCCAATAATAAGGAATTACGACAGGGCGATATTGTTTCAATTGATATTGGCGTTATTTTGAATCAATGGCATGGCGATCATGCTTATACTTTTGCTATTGGTGAACCTACAAAAGAAGTACAGCAGTTGATAAAAAATACAAAGGAGTCTTTATACAAGGGCATTGAAAAAGCTATTGATGGCAATCGAATTGGCGATATTGCATTTGCCATTCAGGAACATACCGAAAAGAAAAATGGCTATGGTGTAGTGCGCGAATTAGTAGGGCATGGGTTGGGCAAAAGCCTGCACGAAGACCCACAGGTGCCTAATTATGGTAAAAGAGGTACGGGCGTAAAATTAAAATCGGGTATGGTGCTGGCTATTGAACCCATGATTAATTTGGGAAAGAAGGATGTGTTTACAGAAAAAGACGGCTGGACGGTGAGAACCAAAGATGGGAAGCCTTCCGTGCATTTTGAGCATGATGTATGCGTAAGGAAAGGAAAGGCAGATGTGCTTTCGGATTACACACCCATTGAAGAGGCAGAAGCAAAAAATGATAATTTATTTGTTTGTACTTAGTCATGGATTATGAACTATCCTCCAACTCAAAATCTCTCATTGTTGTAGGCGGCGGTGCTGCCGGATTTTTTTGTGCCGTTAATGCTGCACGTATGAATCCTGATTTAAAGGTATTGATACTGGAAAAATCAGGAAAATTATTAAGCAAGGTAAAAGTGAGTGGTGGCGGGCGTTGCAACGTTACACATGCCTGTTTTAAAATTGCCGAAATGGCAAAACGCTATCCTCGCGGCGCAAATTTTGTAAAGAAAACCTTTCATCGTTTTTTTACTACCGATACTATTGAATGGTTTGAAAGCAGAGGTGTACAATTAAAAACAGAAATGGATGGCAGAATGTTCCCGATTTCTGATTCCTCCCAAAGTATTATTAAATGTTTATTACAGGAAGCAGCCAAATATAAAGTTGAAATAAAACTTCATATTGATGTAAAGCAAATCAAACAACGAGAAAAATGTTTTGATATTATTGTTAATAACGGCCAGGTAATGACTGCTGATTATTTATGCATTGCTACAGGAGGTGCGCCCAAACTACAAATGTTCGATTGGCTTACTGCGATTGGTCATACAATAGCTGGTCCTGTTCCTTCTTTGTTTACTTTTAATTTAAAAACAGGATTGGGTAATAATGAAAAGCATCCTATTACAGCACTCATGGGTTTGTCTGTTGATGAAGTAAGCATCAAAATTGCAGGAACTACATTATTGCAACAGGGGTCTGTATTGGTTACGCATTGGGGATTAAGCGGACCCTGTGTATTAAAGTTGAGTGCATGGGGAGCAAGAATACTTGCAGAAAAAAGCTGGCAGTTTTTAATTATTGTAAATTGGTTGCCTGCTTATAACGAGCATTCAATAACAGAAGCATTAAAAGGGTATCGGTTTAGTTTGGCTTCGCAAAAAATTTATCATAAAAATCCTTTTGCACTGCCCAAAAGACTTTGGGAGTTTTTGTTACAGCAAATTCAGGTTAAAGAAGAAACCCGCTGGGCAGATTTGCCTGCTAAACAACAAAGTTTATTGGCTAAATTTCTTGTTAGCTGGGAGGCTGACGTAAATGGTAAAACTACTTTTAAGGAAGAATTTGTTACGGCCGGAGGTATCAATCTTTCTGAAATTGATGCCAATACTATGATGAGTAAGAAAGTTTCTAACTTATATTTTGCTGGCGAAGTGATTGATGTTGACGGTATTACCGGCGGCTATAATTTTCAGAATGCCTGGAGTACGGGATGGGTGGCTGCAAAGAGTATGGCTAATTCGTAACAGCCAATGGTGTGTTTTTTTTCTTCTTTGATTTTTTATTTCGTCTTCCCCACCAAATTAAGAATCCGGTTATGGGTAAAGATGTGGCTACTATTCCAGCCAAAAAAGTAGATAGCTTTCCAATCCAACCCCACCACTGGCCCATGTGTAATTGCCATACAGTATTTTGGGTTGCTTCGTGTTGTAAATATTCTTTAGGTACTGCTATTTTGTTTCCCGAATATCTGTCGTAAATAGTGATATCGGCATTTGCGAAACTTTTTAGATTGGCATCCCCGGCAGTAAAAACAAATGCGCCCGTTTCCTGTCTGTCGAAATTCCAAATGCTTACCGATTTTTTATTAGGTTGTTCTTGTTCTAATACCTTGTATGCAAATGCTACCATATCGTTCGATATTTTGGTGCTATCTGCTTTGGGTAGTATTTCTTCCATGTGGGAAGTAGTGCCACCACTGGCTTTTATGGTAAGATTCATTAGCGGATGAAAAAAAATAATCAGCCCGGTAGTGCCCAATATAAAACATATAACCAAAGAATAAAATCCATACACATTATGTAAATCGTAATTGAAGCGTTTAAACCGCGCTTTCCATTTTATAGTAAAGCTGGCTTGCCTGTTCTTTTTGTTCCATTTTTTAGGCCACCAAAGCACTAAACCTGTAATGCAGCTTAATACAAATATGATGGTTGCAATGGCCACAATCCATCCGCCCACAGTACTTGCAAGCAGCTCGGCGTGTAAATGTGCCGTTACATAAAAAAAATAAACAGTGTGATCCACCTTTAAAACTTTTCCGGAATAGGGATCTACGTAAACCATTGCCAGTATTTTCTTTTTGGGATTAAAAGCTCTTACCCGTATGCTTCTTGCAGGATCTTTAAATAGTACAAATTCTGAGATAGCAAGATTGGAATCATGCTGCGCAATATTTTGAATTATTTCAAAATGCGAAACCCGTTTTGGATTTTGAGGTGGTTTTACATATTTAGCATCGCCAGCAGAGTAGTCCATTATTTCCAGATTATACACGATTATTGTGCCGGTAAGGCATACAAATACCACAATAATACCTGACACAATACTTGGCATAAATGTAGCCAGGCTATTAAACGATTGATTGTAGTTTTCTTTTTTTTCTTAACCATATTAATAATATCAAAAAGACAAATTATAAATGCTTAGGTGCAGTTAGCGGATATAGTTTTTGATACTGTAGTAAAATATATTTTGCAAGAACTTCTTTATGCTGTTTTTTGAAATAGTTGAGTGTAAAATCTAACATGGGTTCCGAGGGCTGAAATCTGAAATTTATTTTCTCCGAAAAATTATTATAACTATCAGGGATATATGTTTCGCTAATGGCAGTCTTTTTAAAGTCAGTCCAATAGCCATCAAAAATGAATTTTAAAGCATCAAATGTAGCGGGTAAACTAATGGTGCCATGATCTTCGCTTTTGTATAATTGATATTGAAATTGTAGCGTGCCGTTGTTTATGGAGTCTATTGTTTTTTTAAACAATAGAATATCGGAATAATGATTGTCCGTAATTCCTTGATCTTCTTTGTTTGCCTGAGAAAGGTACAGTCGTTTCTTTTTTAAATTAATATAGGCAAGTTTGCTTTTTTCTTATTTAATAAAGTATCCGTTATACCACCAACAGCTGGGGTCATGTATAATAAAAGCCTGAAAAGCAACGGGGTTTTGAAATAACATATTTTTTACAGCTAAAACCCCAAAGGAATGTCAAGACAGTATATTTAAAACATTTGTTGTATTATCCATTATCTGGCTCAGCTCATTTGGATCCGAAACCTTTACTTTTATTCCTGAGTAATATTTTTCATCCAGCTTGCTTATATACTGATAATTCTGATAAGGTATCTTTATAAAGCTAGGACTGTTTACCCCAAAAATTCCTGTCAGACTTGCCACAGGATTTTTGGAAACTCCCACTATTACATAATCTTTATTTCCTAAATCTCTGATTCTTATTGTTATCTTTTGTCCCAGAGGTGATTCATCACCGAATATTCTTGCTATAGTCACATCATCCACTAT
>JBKEEB010000124.1:0-16279 GCA_047975735.1 Niabella sp. | reverse complement strand
CTTTTGAAAGAATGCAAAAAGCCAGAGGATACGGTGAATGGCAAGAGCAAAGAGGCTATATGACCGGTGCTGCAGCGAGAATACTTACTGTATTTGAAAAATCATTAAAAGATTATCCACCTTCTCAAGAAAGTGCCCACTTCAGCTTTGCTGAAGCCTTTGATGCTTTGAATAATGCAATTTCTAATTAGATAATAAATCTTAAACGGGGTAGATTTCTGCTCTGCCCCGTTTTTATAAAAAAAAAATCATGAAACCTCTAACAAAAAATCTTTTATTATTATTATTTTATATACTGTCTTCTAATAGTCAGATAACTGCCCAAAAAGTAGATCCTGCTTTACTCAAGCATGATTTGCTTGATCTGAATAAGGTGAAAACGCCTGAGCCTTACGAAAATCCCGAAGTTTTAAAACATCTCGCTCCTATCAGATTTCAAGGGGATAATTTAGCCTTTACCAAGGCTTCGCCAAAAATAAATCCCCGTCAAACTTCCTATGCCAAACAAATGGCCAAAACCATGTATGAACCTGTTAAGGATAAAGTATTTTTAATGAGTGGGTGGCAACTTACATCTACACTGATTGTTGTAGGAAACGGCGGGCTGATTGTAATTGATCCGGGTGAAAACGATGAGGCTTCTACTGAGTTGCTGCGTGTTTTCCGGGAACAAACCAACAATAAAATGCCCGTTAAAGGAATTGTTTATTCTCATCGGCACAGCGACCACTCGTTCGGTTCGGCTGGTCTTGGGGTTACTCAAAAACAAGTTGACAATGGCGAAGTACGGATTTTCGCACATCATCAATTTATGGAATACCTTATCAACGATGCGAGCATAGTTGGCGATATCCTCAGTGCAAGAACCGCATTTGGCGGCGCGTTGTTTCTTGGCACCAATGAAGATGGTTTTGTACATGGCGGACTCGGACCTGCTTTTACATCAGGACAAATTTCGTTCTATAAACCAACTGATGTAGTAAAGGATCAATTACAGGTAACTGTTGCCGGTGTAAAAATGATCATTTTTGAAGCCTACGGCGATGCCGAAGACGAGATTGATGTTTATTTCCCCGATTTAAAACACGTTCACGGTTCGGAAACAGTGCAAGGGGAAACCTTCCCCAACCTTTACACGCTTAGAGGTACCAAATACAGGGATTTGATCCTTTGGTACAAAGGCGTGGATAGACTGGGCAATTTTGCTAAGAATTGTAATTCTTATTCCGGCTCACACATGCGTTCTTGGGTGGGAAACCAATTTATCAACGAGCGAATCCACAACTATCGCGATGCGATACAGTACGTTCATGACCAAACCATTAAACACATGAACGAAGGTGCAACACGTGAAGAATTGGTAACCCTGGTGAAACTTCCTGCCAATCTTGCTAATGACCCTTGGTTGCAAGAATTTTACGGAACCGTAGCACACGTAGTTCGCAATGTTTATGGTGGTTATATGGGATGGTTTCAAGGAGATGCCACTGAACTCGCAACACCGGACTACCAACGGAAAGCAAAACTTTACGTGTCAGCAATGGGTGGAGAAGAAAATGTATTGAAATTGGCACGTCAAGCCATAGATGCGCAGGATTATGGTTGGGCAATGGAAGTGGCAACCCAATTGGTTCGTAGCAACCCCGAAGACAAAAGTGCATGCGATATCAAAGCAGAAGCCATGCGCAAATGGGGATATGAACAAGCCAATCCCTATTATCGGTTTTTTGCACTGTCGGGAGCCGGGGAATTGGACGGATCCATGAACAAAAAAGGAGCATGGAATTATGCCAATCCTGTTATTGTAAGTCAATTTGAAACCGGAACTATTTTGGAAAACCTCCGTGTAAATGTCAATCCCCAAAAAGCGGGCAACCAAGATATAGCCATTGGGTTTAAGGTAAAAGATGAAAACAAAAATTATGGGCTGCAAATAAGAAACGGTGTAGCTGTTTATACAAAAAATTTACCGGATAATCCCGCAGTAACCTTGCAAATGAACCGCCAGAATATTTTGGATTTCATATTGGGGAAACAGGATTTTAATCAAATGTTGACAAATTCCAATGTAACCATTAGTGGGAACAAAGCCGCTTTGAATGATTTCATCAATTGTTTTGATTTTGACAAAAAACAATTTAACCTTATTAAAAGATAGTTCAAAAAGTATCCGAAAGGATTGCAAGATTTTATTTAATCTAAATGAAAAAAGTAACTTCTATATTAATTTTATTTTTTGCAATCCTTTCGGCATGCAAAACACCTTCAAAGGAAAACGAAAACAATTCTACTAAAATTTCCCCTTTGAGCGATACTTTACAAGTACAACATACTACTCAGTTGGAAGATGCCACCATTGAATATTTTACCATGGGGAATCCTTCGGGGAAAGTAGTTGCACTATTACCCGGAGGCTCTCTCAATGTGAATTATATGCAAGGATTGGCGAAAGTATTGGCCAAGAAGGGCTATTATGTAATTGCTGTAAATCCTCGAGGTGCGGGAAACAGCACGGGAAAATCCGATAGTATTTCCATGCACGATTTGGGAAATGATGTGATGGGTGTACTGCATGCGGAACATATCGAAAGTGCTTGCGTGGTAGGGCATGCATACGGCAACCGCATCGCCCGGATTATGGCAACAGACCATCCCGAAAACGTTAATAAAGTAGTGCTCATCGCTGCTGGTGGCAAATTTCCACCCAAAGATGATGCTTCTAAAGCCCTTAAAGAAGTGTTTAGCGATGGTGTTACAGAGCAGCAACTCATCAACTCCGTCAAATATATGGTCGGTGATTCTGCCGATGCATTTAAAGCGGCGGCAATTATAAAAAACAGTTTGGCCCCGAAATCCGGGCCCATAGAAAGGGTTGCCGCAGAACATACGCTTTTGCAGGAATGGTGGGCACCTAAAGGCACAACACAATTTCTCATATTGCAAGGCACCAAAGACCAAATTGCACCACCCCGGAATGGTGAGGACTTGAAAAAAGACTTGGGTAATCGAGCTGAAATGGTTTATCTGGAAGGAGCGGGGCATCTGATGATTATTACCAGACCCGAAGAGGTGAGTGAAAAGATTATAAATTTTTTAGAAAATTAATCCTTAATAAAAGTTAGATGGAGAAGAAAAATTTAGTTGTATTATCCGGAGCTGGTGTTAGTGCCGAAAGTGGGATTCCCGTGATGACCGATGCTGCAACCTGGCGGGGCTATAAAATTCACGAAGTGGCATCGCAAGATTCGTGGGATACAAATCCACAACTTTTGATTGATTTTTATAATGAAAGGAGAAAAGAATTTGCACCCATTTTGCCTAACGATGCGCACAAGATTATTCAGGAATTAGAATTAAAATACAATGTTTATGTGATTACAACCAATGTAGATAATTTGCACGAAAAGGCCGGATCAAAAAACGTAATTCATCTTCATGGAAATATCATGCAAGTGCAATCCGAAAAAAATCCTAACCTACTCTATGAATGGGATGAGGATTTGAAACTGGGAGACTTAGCTGAAGACGGAGCTCAATTAAGGCCGAATGTTGTGTTTTTTGGAGATACCATCCCTATGATAGAACCTGCAATAAGTATATGTAGCAAAGCCGATATAATGATAATAGTTGGTACAGCTATGCAAGTTTATCCTGCTGCCATTCTTTACACTTTTGTACCAAAAGATTGTAAAATTTATGTCATCAATCCCGTAAAACCAAACTTATCAACGAGTAACCAGGTAGCGCATATTGATGAAAACGCAGTGAAGGGAATGCAAGTTTTGAAAACCAAATTGTAAAAACATTTAATTAAAAAATGAGTACACAAAATCAAACCATTGTTTTTGATATTCTTCGCCAGACTGCATTGCCGAAAAACGATAGGCCTGTTTTTTTGAGGTAAAAAACATATCGGAAGTTGGAACAAACTTGACCGAAAGAATTTCTTCAGAGAAAAGAAAAATCGGACTAATATTTTACTGAATACTGTGCCATTGATGGAGGTGCTGTAGATGAACAAACACAACGCACAATAAAAAGAACAGGAGCCGTTATAGATAAGGAAGCCCACTTTCGATACGATGGCGCAATTTGTTGGATTAGATGAAGGAACCTTTCGAGCCATAGAATATAGACATATCAACACTGAATTATTTTCTTATGAAATTCATTGAACACTAAAATTAAATAATTATTGCACCTGATCAAAGCTATATTATTAAGCTCTCTATTAAGTATTGCATCTAAGTCAGTTATTGGACAAGCAGCCATAATAGCCGCAATATTCGGAGACAAAGTAGCAAGTGAAAGATTTAATCTAAGCTTGGAACTCGGTGTTCCATTCAGTCAAATCAGCAATATGGATAATATAAAAACTAGAATTGGTATCAACTTCGGAATAGCAGGAAACATCAAATTGTCCAAAAATTGGTATTTAGCTCCTACGGCATATTTTTTGTCCTCAAAGCGCATTCAAATGGAGTCCTATTCTTTGATTTCGGAAGATGAAAATTTAAATGCATTATACCAGAATGTGAAAACGGATATGACCATAAAATACATCGACGTACCTGTTTTTGTTCATTTCATGCCTAATCATTCCAATTTTAAATTTGGATTAGCACCTCAAATATCCTTTCGGCAAAAAGCAGCAAACACCTTCCACGGAGATTTGGGGGACTTTAAACAAAGCATAAAAGATGAAATTAACAAAACGGATTATGGAATGAAAATGAGTGCCGGTTATTATTTTAAAA
The DNA here is from genome assembly GCA_047975735.1 of Niabella sp. Classification (GTDB taxonomy): domain Bacteria; phylum Bacteroidota; class Bacteroidia; order Chitinophagales; family Chitinophagaceae; genus Niabella. The sequence continues at coordinate 11,522 of JBKEEB010000124.1, read as the reverse complement.
AAGCACTTAACGGAAAAGGAATGGTCGTAAGCATCCGATATTATCAAGGGTTTAGCGATGTACTTAAAAATAATTATTTCGATGGAAAAAATAAAATCAGTCATTTTTCTTTTCAACTCAGTTTGCCTTTTATTACCAGTGACTTGCAGCAAAAAAAATTGAAAAATTAATTAAATAAAATTATGAAAACAACGCAATTAATCTTGATATTTTTATTCGTACTAACTGTTTCATGCAAGAATGATAAATCCTCTAAACAGCCAACGGAAACTTTGAAGACAACCAGTCAATTGCCATCTTTTAACGAAGGTGCGGCCAAGCAAAATATCATAAATTTTGTAAATGCAGTTACAGATTCCGCAAGCCCCGATTTTGTTCCTGTACAAGACCGTATTGTTTGTTTTGATAACGATGGAACACTTTGGGCAGAACAACCCCTGCCCAATCAGGTCTATTTTACTTTTGACCGAATCAAAGAACTGGCAAAAACGAATCCTGAATTAGGGGAAAAGCAACCATTTAAAGCTGTCATTGAAAACGATATGGAAACCATCAAAAAATTTCATACAGAAGATTTGTTGGCATTGGTTACCAAAGTTAATTCCGTTACTAAAACTGAGGAATTGGACAAAATTGTTAACGATTGGTTTGCAACGGCACAACATCCAATTTTGAAAAAGCCATACGACAAAGTCGTTTATCAACCAATGCTCGAATTATTGGATTATTTACGAGCCAATCAATTCAAAATATTCATCGTTTCTGGAGGGAGTGTTGAGTTTATGCGCCCTTTTACTCAGAGAGTTTACGGCGTTTCTACCGAAAATGTGATTGGCTCCCGAATGAAAATGAAAGCTGTACGCAATGATGCGGCTTCAGATAGTTTGTACGTAAGTAGATTACCAGAATTTGTTTTTAATGATGACAAAGAAGGAAAAGTTGTTTCCATACAGGAATTTATTGGGAAGAAGCCCATTATGGTTGTAGGAAATTCTGATGGTGATTTGGCGATGATGGAATACGCTGCTCTACAAGACAGAAAAACATTGATGGTTTATCTAAAACACACTGATGGAGAAAGAGAATTTGATTATTCCAAAGGCGTTATTATCGGCACTTTAAAAGATGGAGAAGAAGTTGCCAAAAAAGGAGGTTGGACAATCATCGATATGAAAACCGATTGGAATACTGTATTTCCAATAGAATAAATCATAATAAGCGGTGCTTATTTTAAGCTAAAAATAACAATGAAGAATATAGAAAAAACCAATTGTATTGGGAATTCCCTATCGTGCGGTGTTATCAGTAGCAGCAATACGCGCCAGCGATTTCAAATTGGTGTAGGGGTGTCCAAGAAATTTTTAAAATTAAATATTGAATTACTAAAACCTTAAAAAAACAATTATGGAAAAAACATTATCGGGCTTATTAGCCAGTTTATCAAAGAATGCCAAACAGCTTGAGGACGAGTATGCGAGCTATAGGTTAAAAACGCAACAGGAAATTGAGAATTTGACTGAAGACTTTAAAAAGAATTTAGAATGGGAGAGGGCGGCCTGGGATACCAGATCTGATGTTTTGCAAGCAGAGCTGCAATCACAATGGGATCGCATTAAATCAGAATGGGAAGCTTGGAAAGCAACAGGGAAGGGCTATACAAAAAAAGTAGGAGATGTAATAAGCGGCGGAATTGCAGATAAAAATGCAGAGCTTTCTGAAGCGAATGCAGAGATGGCTGTTTCTTTTGCATTAAGTGCCATTGATAATGCAGCCGATTCGGTTGTAGATGCTATTAAAGCCAGAAATAAAGCCGAAAATTTAAAAAAGAAATAGAGCTGCCTAATAGCTTACAGGGTATTTATAATAGCTATAGTTTTTATTTAATGATGCAATATAGTTTTTATGTTTAATATTTTAATAAAACGAAACTGGATTGGAACTTCCATAATAATGGCTACATTTTTCTTCCCACTTATAGTAGCTGCTCAGCAGGATACGCTAAAATATCGTAAAGCAGAGTTTAAAGTGGCTCCGTATTTCAGTTATAGTAATACCATAGGGTTTGGTTTTGGGCTAATTCCCATGTTAAGCTTTTATCCAAGTAAAAAAGATTCAATATCTCCAAAATCTTACGTTGGCATTTCAGGCTTTTATACCACTAATAAATCAAGGGCGTTGGTAGGGTTTGCCAATTTATTTTTAGATGAAGATAAATGGAGACTGTCCGTTGCCGGGGGAATTAGTGTTTATAATTTTCAGACTTATTTTGAACCGGCAGAAGGCGAGGGTCTGTTTGTTGACTATGGCACTAACTCCAATTTTATTGCAGCTATTGTTAAACGAAGGGTAGCAAGAAGTATTTTTTTAGGGCTTGGATATATCTATCAAAAATCGGTAACAGATTTTAATAACCTGCGTCCGGAGGATAATACAACCCTTAATACCTTGCAATACCAGATTATACAGGACAAGAGGGACTTTGTTAATTATCCCCGAAAGGGCAGTATGACACAAATTACATTTAGGAATATACCCAAATGGTTAGGGAATGAAGAGCCAAGTAATGTTATTGTTGCAAATTATAACAGGTACATTGGCGTGAAGGAAATGCGTGATGTGGTGGCACTTCGCTTTCATGTAAAAGCAGGTTTAGACGATGTTAGTTTTCAGCAACAGCCTGTTTTAGGAGGGGTTGACCTGCGAGGGTATTCTAATGGTAAGTATCGGGGAGACGGGGTGATGGATATACAGGGTGAGTATAGATGGAATTTTAAAAATAAGATAGATATGAGCGTTGTTGGGTTTGCAGGTTTGGGTACGTTGTACGGTTCTTCTACATCAAGTTTTAATTGGAAAATGTATCCCAGTATTGGGGCAGGAATTAGATATACAGCACTTAAAAGCAACCATTTGAATATAGGGCTCGATGTAGGCGTAGGTAAGAAAGACTGGGGTCTGTATTTTAGGTTCAATGAAGCTTTTTGATATAGGATATTTCCATTTATTCGTAACGTTAAACAGTATAACAGGAATGCTTTTTTTGATCTGAAAATACCAACGCCCTCATTTAAGTATCCACTAAAAGCATTTTTTATTTCACATAAATCCACTTTTAAGCCACTTAAGAAATTAATAATCTGAAACATGTAAGCCTTTAATTCTTAAATCAAAATCACAAGAACTAATTGTTTATGATTTATTATTTACCTCTAAAATTTAAACAATGAAAATCAAACTACTTACACCAATGCTTATTGTATTAGTGGGCTTAGTATTTAACTCATGTAACCGCCATTTATCAGAATCGGATTATGTAAGTGATTATGATATAGTCTATACGCACTATAATCAGAAAGCCAACTTTAAAGCTTATTCAACATTTGCTATCCCGGATAAGATACCTTATCTGTCAGACCCGAACGGGCAAAATCAGGAAGAAGAATACCTTGATGATGACAACCCTTCACTGGCCGATCTTATACGTACTAAAATAAGAAATAACCTTTCCGGCAGGGGATATACTGAGGTAGATGAGCATACCGATACGCCTGATCTGCTGGTTAGTTTGGGCATTTTAAACTCAACTACTATAGGAGCTTTCGATTCTTATTGTGATTGGTATGATAACGGATATTACTGGGGTTGGTATCCCGATTGGGATTGGGAGCTTGATTGGGGATGGGGTTATTATCCCTGTTGGGGAGGCACTTTGTTTTCCTATACATTTGGTTCTTTGGTTATAGATGTGGCCGATGTAAAAGAAACATCACTTACCGGATGCGAAAGCATGAGCAGCAGCTGTAGGTTAAATATTGCATGGTCTGCATTTATACGCGGATTGTTAACAGATAACGGCCAAAGCCTAAATACCCGTATCACTACGGCAATAGACCAATCATTTACTCAGTCAGATTATTTCAGAAAATAAACAGTAGTGAAACTGTGTGCTTGTATTCAGGTTTTGTGAGTTCTTCTAAACCTGTTTTATTGCTTCATAAAATAAAACTTAAATAATGAAAAAATATATTTTGTTACATATACTACTTATTACGCTGTTTTGTAATACTTTTCAATTTACTTCAGCACAAAGTGAAATAACCGGTACGTATAATTTCTCTAATTTAACCGGCAACCAGTTAAGAGATTTTACTAAGGATGCCAGTTGGCAAGGTACTCATTTTGAGTATATGTATAATTTCCCAAATAAAATAGCTATAGGTGTGGTGAGCGGTTTTCACAGTTTTTATGAGAAGAGAGACCGTACTACTTATTATTTCCAATCGGGTGCTGCAACAGGCGTTACCTGGCGGTATTTACTAACCATACCACTCATATCAACTGTAAAATACAATTTTGAAGGCGGTGCTGTAAAACCTTACATAGGTGCTGGCATGGGTGTAACCTTTGTAACGCAGGAACTTGACGTAGCAGATTATGAAATGTCAGAACAAAGAGCTCCGTTTAGTTTGTTAGCAGAAGCCGGGTTGAAAATACCGGTTTCCAGAGGTGCCAGTGTGTTATTTAATACCAAATACAATTGGGCTACATATAAGCCTGAGCATTTTAAGGCAGATAATCTGGGGTACATCACCGTAGGTCTTGGAATGTCATTTCTGTTTGACAGGTGATTTATTACATAAAATAATTATTAAAATTTAAAAATTCAAAAAATGAAAAAAATGATCGTAACAATTATTGCTGTTTTGTTTTCAGGCAGTATTTTGTTTGCACAGGATTATAACGCAGAAGCAGATTATATTAAAAGCCTTATCGGCATAGCAAAAAAGGATTTTATTTCCAGTATTGTTGATATTCCCGAAGATAAGACTGTTGATTTTTGGACAATCTATAATCAATATAGCGAAAAGCAGGATAAGATAGGTAATGACCGTGTTAGGTTATTACTTCGTTATATAGGATTATTTGACTCTAACGATGATAAGCAATACAAAAATTTAATTAAAGATGTTTTCTCCGTGCATAAAAAAAGTGAAAGCAACTTAAAAAAATATTATAAGAAAATACACAAAGCTATTTCTGCTAAAGCAGCCATGCAATTTTTTCAAGCAGAGGAATATTTGCGTTCTTCTATTGAAAATAAAATATATAGCGACCTGCCTGTAAACGAGTAGTTTAAATGTTTTACCCATTTTACCCGCAGTTGCATACTATTTCTCATATTCTTTTTGGGTTTGATTGAAATATGTACTGTGATGGTGGCATTTATTAATGTATAAAAAGTAAACACATGAAAACAAGTTACTACGAAAAATTTTCTTTTCTGGCTAAGAAAATTATGCTTTTGTTTGTCTTAACAAGCTTTTGTTTATCGTTATTGGCACAGGAGAATGCTGCTGATACGATACCTGCTCAAAAAGAAAAAAAGAAATCGAAAAATAAGATAATTTGGATGCCCGTATTAGCATCAAGTCCGGCAAACGGGTTTATGTTTGGCGTAGCACCGGCAATGAACTGGAAAATGGGAAAAAAACCGGAAACAACAAGCTACTCATCTTTACTGGGTTCCGTTGTTTACACAACTAAAAAACAATTTTTATTTACCCTAAAAGGAACGGTATTTTTTGAAAATAATAATGCTATTTTAATGCAAGATGTACGGTATTTTAAAACCTCGCAGCCTACTTTTGGTTTGGGTACCGGCCCTGCTACTTCAAAACTTGCCAGTAGTGGCTTTGAGTTTGATGACGGAAGTTTTAGCAATGGTATCGCTACATCGCAATTAATGAAGTTTAATTTTTTTAGGCTACACGAAACCTATTTCCGGCGGATTAAATCTTCTAAAATATATGCTGGTTTGGGCTATCACTTAGATATTCATAGTAAAATTGAAGACCAATTGTTAAAGTTAGATTCTACACCGCCAACAATTACCAGTCATTACGCATATAGTGTGGATAATGACTTTAAACCGGAAAAGTATGTATTGTCAGGAATTTCGGCAAATTTACTTTTTGATAACAGGGATAATACCGTAAACCCATATAAAGGGAATTATGAGCTGCTTACTTTTAAATATAACCCTACGTTTTTGGGAAGCTCAAAAAACTCCGGAACTATTTGGGCAGAGGGAAGAAAGTTCTTTGGTCTATCAAAAGCAAGGGAACGAAATGTACTCGGCGTATGGTTATATGGTAATTTTCAAATAGGAGGTGCCTTACCTTATTTAGACTTGCCCTCTCTGGGGTGGGATCAGTTTGGGCGCTCCGGACGTGGCTACCCACAAGGAAGGTTTAGGGGGCAATCACTGCTTTATGGCGAAACAGAATGGCGTTTCCCTTTACAAAAAACTAAAGAGAAATGGGGAGGTGTTTTATTTTTGAACTCAACCTCGGCCACTAACAAGGCTGCCAATATCAAAATATTTGATTATTTGAATTTGGGTTATGGTGCCGGCATTCGATTTATGATTAGTGAAAAATCGCGCACCAATCTCTGCATCGACTATGGCATGGGGAACTATGGCTCAAAAGGTTTTTACCTTAGTGTGAACGAAGTTTTTTAGTAGCTTTATGTTTTATTTTTGAATGGTTCTTTTTCCCGATATGGCCATTTCCGCCATATCGGGAATTAATATGTAAGTATGATTAAGAAAAAAATTATTTTACTTCTATGTTGTTTTTTGGGTGTAGTTTCGGCATGTAAATCTCAAATTGATTTCTTTCATGAATTTGAAGCCAATAAAAATTTCACATCTAAAAATAACAAATACCAATATATTGCTACGGCTAATTGGAAACATTTTTATGGCGGTGTAAATTGGAACAGACTGGGGCTTAACGGCCAGGTTAGAAGACGTTTTAATCAATGGCTTTTAATGGGTGGTTTAATTAATATTTATACTTACGATAAAGATATTGCCAATTATTACGAGTTGCGGCCATTTATTGGGGTAGGACTTAATACACCTGTTGGTAACGCATTGCAATTCGGGCAAATATTCAGAGCAGAATCCAGAACTTTCTTTTTTAAAAGAAGTGATTTAAATGAAACGAATGTACGGCTTAGGTATAACTTAAATCTTACCTACACGTTTAAAGAAAATACGCTTAGAGAAACTGCCTGGAGATTGAGGGGGGAAACGGAATGGTATATTTTAAAAGAACAGCAATATCAGGAACGTTTCGTTTCATCTAACGAAAATACTATAAAAATTATCAGAGCTTTTACAAAAAATAAGGAGTTGGCTCTGGCGTACCGGGTAGAAAAGTTTAATGCAAATTTTAACACGGAGGATAATATAGCGCATACTGTTGCTTTTGAATATAACTTTTAGTAAGCTTTTGGTTGAGCTATATCAATCCAATCATAAAACTAAAACACATTGGTTATGAAAAATGCTGTAGCAACTGCTTTACGGTTATTTTAAATTTTTCTAAATCTTCTTTTTGTTCCTTAATAAAGGCATTGTCTTCAAATTTACCAATTACGGCATCCATTTCCTCATCATTATCATATACCATTTTTCTGTAGGGATTTTTGTAATCTTTTACTTTAGATTCTATTACCTTTTGTGTAATCCATTCTTTAGTATCAAGCGTTTTATAAAGAAGGTTTATAATAAACGGGGAGTTAAATTGTTCTTCGGTTATACTTAAATCTGCATACATGCATGCTAATGCATGCGCCAGTTTTTGTTGACAATAAGAAGCTGATTGCCGGCTGTAAAAATGATGCACTTCATCCCATGATGTAATTTGGTTGGCTTTAATTTTGTTCAGCAATTCTTTTAGGTTCGGTTCCGGTATTAATTGTCCACCAATATTCAGCCAATCCTGGTGCGCCGGTACTTGCGGTAACATATTCTTTAATTGACTGATGGTTGTTATATTATTATCTGTAATAAATTTTACAATTTGAGTATTATAATAATAGGCCAGCATTTTTTTGTAAGTATAATAGGCTTGCTGCACTTTAATAATTTGTACTTTTCTTTTTGAGTTTTCAAAACCGCTTGCTATTATTTCCAATTGTTCCACAATAGGCGATTCATGTAGGAGTAAAGACTTTCCTTTTTGAATATAATCTTCATCACTACCTGTAAGTTTGTTTTGAAAATAAAATGCTTTTCCGGTAAATTTTTCTAACAAAGTAATTGCATTCCGTATTTCGTTAACACTGTCAGGTGCCAGAAAATCGTATTCCAGTTCCTGAAGTTTTTCTTTTCGTTTATCACGTGCTGCAAATTTATCTTCATTTCTTAATATGGCATACATGTTATACATAGGCCAGTACGCCGGCATAATAACAAGTGTATCGGAGTGTATTTCATTACTTATAAGTGAAAAGGGGAGTGGTATATTCAGTTCGGCAGGAAAATCTCCTTTGGCAATCATTGTATAGGATGCAAACTTTGAGTTGTGTTTCAGACTTACACAAAGCCCCGGCCAAAAGCCTCTTCCGGCTTGTATTTCACCGTCGGCACCCCTGGAATTGTGGTTTGAGCCAATTGTAGCACCGGCAGCCATATTGCTTTGTCCCATTAAGGTGGCAGCACATAAGAAAGAGTTATTATGATGCTGCTCATGGGCCGGAAAGATTAGTGAATTTAGCACCTCGCAACAAGAGATGGTAGCATTTTCTCCCAAATAAGAGTTAATAAGCCGTGCACCATATTTTAATTGTGAGTAGGACCCCAGTATAAAACGAACTGCCTTTACACCGTAAAAAGACCGACTGCCAAAACCCATAATGCCGTTTACCATTTCGCAGCCTTCGCCAATTTGCGATTTGGCATTAGCCGATGAATTAACAGTGAGATTTTTTAATTTGTTGGCTCCTTTTATGTATGCGTCGCTTCCTATTTTTACATCTTTAATAATCTGGCAATTTTTAATAACCGTTCTTTTTCCAACGGTTCCATAATATCCGCGCAGCGAGTCAAATTTTTTTTCTGTAAATTTTTGAAAAGCCTGCATCAATTGTTCATCATCACGGTATTTGCTCCATAGCCAGGCATCGCTGGTTAACATTCCATCAAAAGGCAATACTTTTCGGCCAGCGTTTTCGTTACATAATTCCAACCAAATTCTTACATCTTCTTTTTCGCCGTCTTTTATGATGCCATTACCAAACTTGCTATGCGATGTTACCGACATTTCGTTTACATTGGCAATAATTACATCGTCTTCAATAATATAATGACTTAAAAATTCTACGTTTTGAATTGATACATTATTGCCAATATCACAACTTACAATTAAACTTTTGTATAAACCAACCGGAACCCTCAGTTCGCTGAACTCTACATAAAAAGGTTCCAGTTTCCCTATTCTAACCAAGCCAAAAAATGTACAGCCTTCAATCAGGTTAATGTCAATACCATCCCTAACTAATACATTGTCCCAGTTATTGCTACGGTTGCCGTTAGATGCCAGTATGGTTACTTCGTGTTTGCTTAATGGCCTGTAATCGGTTAACGGGTTTTGCCTGAATCTTAAATAATATTCATCTTCATCTTTCGGCAAATAGCTTTCGGGAATAAAATGGTATCCTAATTGTTCAATGGGAGATTTTTTAATATTGTTCATGTGGTAGAATTATTCCAAATAAAGATTGCTTTTGAAATTTTGTTTGTAAAGATTATTGGGTTATTCAACCGTTACGCTTTTAGCTAAGTTTCGGGGCTTGTCAACATCAAGTTCTTTAGCTATACCAATATAATAGGATAGTAATTGTAAGGGAATTACGGTTAACATGGGTGCTACTATTTCGTCTGCTTCCGGTACAACCATTACATCATTACTAATTGAGCTGATGGTGTCATCGCCTTCTGTTATTACCGAAATGACCATGCCTTTGCGGGCTTTGATTTCCTGAATGTTACTCACAATCTTTTCGTAATAAGGATCTTTGGTTGCTACGAATACTACTGGTAAATCTTCGTCAACCAATGCAATGGGGCCATGCTTCATTTCTGCAGCAGGGTAGCCTTCGGCATGTATGTACGATATTTCTTTTAGTTTTAAAGCACCTTCCAAGGCAATGGCAAAATTGTATCCTCTGCCTAAGTATAAAAAGTCGTGGGCATTTTTATATTTTTCTGCAATTTTTTGAATGCTTTCATGCTGTGTGAGTATCCGGGATACTTTTTCCGGAATAGCTTCTAATTCTGTTAGTAGGTTGTTGTAGCGTTCTTTAGATAGGGTGCCTTTCATGTGGGCTATCTTTAGTGCTATCATGGTTAATACAATAAGTTGAGCTGTAAATGCTTTGGTGGAAGCTACGCCAATTTCATGTCCGGCATGCGTGTAAGCACCCGCATGGGATATTCTGGCAATAGAAGAGCCTACAACATTTACCACTCCTAAAATAATGGCTCCTTTTTCTTTTGCATTTTCTATGGCTACAATGGTATCTGCAGTTTCTCCGCTTTGGCTTACGGCAATAATAATATCACCTTTATTAATTACCGGATTGCGGTAACGAAATTCAGATGCATATTCAACCTCAACATTAATACGGCAGAGCTCTTCAAATATATATTCGGCTACCAAACCTGCATGCCAGCTGGTACCACAGGCTACAATAATAATACGGTTGGCATTTATCAACTGCTCGGCATATTCCTGTATGCCGGCCATCGTAATCAATCCTGCCTTTGCGTCTAAGCGGCCACGCATACTGTCGAAAATTGTTTGCGGCTGTTCAAAAATTTCTTTCAGCATAAAATAATCGTAACCACCTTTTTCAATTGCAGCCAACTCAATATCTAATTTTTGTACATAGGGTGTAATAGTTTCGTTACCCAGATTTTTTAAAATAAGTTCATCAGGTTTTACAATGGCCAATTCGTAATCGTTAACATATACTACTTCTTTGGTGTATTCTAACATAGGCGATGCGTCAGAACCCAAAAAATGTTCATCCTTGCCAATGCCGATTACTAAGGGGCTGCCTTTGCGTGCGGCAATAATGGTATCAGGGTTTTCATCGCTAATTAATAAAATTACGTATGCGCCAGTAACCCGTTTGAGTGCAATTCGTAATGCTTCTTCTAACGTACAATTATTATGTTTTTTTATTTCTTCAATAAAATTTAAAAGAACCTCGGTGTCTGTATCACTTTTAAAAGTGTAGCCTTTGTTTTGCAACTCGCTTTTAAGCTGTGTGTAGTTTTCGATGATGCCATTATGGATCATGGCAATTTTTCCACTGGCAGAATAATGCGGATGGGCATTCCTGTCGTTAGGCTCACCATGTGTGGCCCAACGGGTATGCCCAATTCCGGTATTGCCTGTAATATCCTGTGTGCCAATAGCTTCTTCAAGGTCGGCCACCATGCCTTTTTTTTTGTATATTTTAAGATGACTCTTTTGATGTAATGCAATGCCGGCACTATCATAACCTCTATATTCCAATCTTTTTAAACCTTTAATAACTATGGGGTAGGCATCTTTTTTTCCTGTATATCCAACTATTCCGCACATAATATTTTATTCTATTTAGGTTGCAAAAATAGGGTGTTTTATTGTTTGTGCAAACGGTTGCGCTACTTATGCAGG
>JBKEEB010000049.1:0-2268 GCA_047975735.1 Niabella sp. | reverse complement strand
GTAAACTCCAGGTATTCGGCAAACGAGAACGGTAAAACGTTAATTTCATATGCCCTGCCGGTAAGTATGGTTGCTAATTCACTTGACAGAAGATAAGCGTTAGAACCTGTAACATATAAATCAATATTTTGAGTAACATATAATCCTTCAAGCAGTTTTTCAAATTCGGGAACGTTTTGAACCTCATCAATGAAAACATAATTTGTTACACTTTCTTGCAATAATGCTTTGATATAATCGTAAACTTCTTTCCAATTTTTTTCGGCAAGAAAGCGAAATTCAGGTAAATCCATATTTATGGAAATAATCGAAACACTTGAATCTTTTTCTTTTAAAACTTCCTGAAATTGTAAGAGCAAAGTCGATTTTCCGTCACGACGGACCCCTGTTACAACTTTTATGAAATTTTTGTCTTTCAGGACAAAGAGTTTGTCAATTAATATTTTTCTTAAAATTTTTGGCATGTAATTATCTTCCATTTTATACTGCAAAGATAGCGCAAATTCCTCAAAGTTATATTTCTTCCCAGGTTTGAGGAATTCTATCTACAAGGAGGATGATTTCTTGTACGGAAAAGTTTTAGGTATCAAAGGTTTAATCTCCTATGAAGGAAAAACCGTTCGAGGGTACTATTAATGTGCTGATCTCTACAACACGCCACCAGCAGGCAGCATTACCGGCCATGGAAGGAAAAATACCGTGGAATAATTTTGTTGCAGAATCCTGTTTTCGTCACTTTTTTCCAGCCATTTTTCAATATGCTGATAAATAGTTGATTACATCGATAAAATTTTGATTTTGGGTGTTCCATTGACGAAAACAGGACGGTTAATGTTTTTTCTTTGTGCCCCTGCATCTGTGCGGTTAATTTCTTTTGTCTCCGCTAAGGCGCTAAGGTGAAGGGTTTTTCTTTATATAACTGATTTTTCAGTTTAAAAACTATAAAAACAGTTGTATAACTGAAAAATCAGTTGTATATTTATTGCGTATTAGAATTTTAGTATCGGGTACAAAGTAGTGAGAAAATGGTACCCGGTACACATTACTTAAATCAAAAAGTCTGAATAATGAAACGGCTTACCCGGAAAGAAGAAGAGGTAATGAAAATCCTCTGGCAGTTAAAAAACGCATTTGTAAAAGATATTATTGAAGAGTATGACGACCCGAAACCGCATTACAACACCATTTCGTCGCTGGTGCGGTTGTTACAGGAAAAAGGAATTGTTGGCTATAAACAATACGGGAACACTTATCAGTACTTTCCTTTGCTGTCGAAAGAAGAATACCGCCGCACTTTTATGACACAGGTGGTAAGCGACTATTTTGATAATTCGTACAAAAGTGCGGTGGCGTTTTTTGTAAAAGAAAAGGGATTGTCGGAGCAGGAGATTGACGAACTCATTAAACTGATAAAAGAGGGGAAATAATGGAAAACATGCTGCTTTACATCGGAAAATCGGGCTTGGCAGCCGGAGCTTTTTACCTCTTGTTCCTGGCACTTTTTCAAAATAAAAAACAGTTTTTGTTTAACCGGGTTTATCTGCCGGTTTCGTTGGCCATCAGCTTTCTTATTCCTCTGATTACCTTTACTTCGGTTCGGTACATCGAAACCCAAACAGTGAACTATGCCCAAAGTTTCGCCTATTTGCCCGAAGCAACTATTCCGTCGGTAGCAGAACCTGAAATTGAATGGACAAGCATGCTGTTCCTTATTTACCTGTCCGGACTAGTGCTCTTTCTGTGCCATCTGCTGTTGGGGCACTACAAGGCTTTTCGCATAGTTCGTACCAGCAAACTCAGGGAATTTTACGGAACCATCGTGAATGTGACATCGAAAGACGTACACCCGTTTTCGTTCTTCAACAAAATTGTTCTTTCCGAAAAAACCACCCGGGACCCTAACCTGGAAATGATTGTTTGGCACGAGCAAATTCATGTGGGCGAACGGCATACTATTGATATTTTGATTGGTGAACTACTGTTTCTGTTTCAATGGTTTAACCCTTTTGCCTGGCTGATTAAAGACGCCATAAAAAACAACCTCGAATACCTCACTGACCACCGGGTTACACAACGCCATAATGCCGAGGCGTACCAACTGGCGATGGTGAGGCTGGCCGATAAAAAAGGGGTGGCCCCTTTTCTAACGGCATTAAATGGGTCGCAACTTAAAAACCGCATTATTATGATGAAACAAAAACCGGAAAACAAAAATGCACTTCTCAAACAGTTGGTAGTGCTGCCTTTATTGGCTGTGCTTATTATGGG
>JBKEEB010000151.1:0-7245 GCA_047975735.1 Niabella sp. | reverse complement strand
GTGCTACAAAAAACTACTGCAAGAAATATTAAGTAGATGCTATATTGCTTCATATTCAAACGGTAAAAAGTGAAAATTAAGCATTGTGGTGGGTATAAAAAAATTGTCAAATTTTTTTATATAAAATTTAATACATTTTAATTTAAAAAATGGCTGTTAGTGTAGCTTTGCCTGTATGAATAGTTTTTCCGGTTCCCGGCTTGCGGCCATCATATTGAAAGTTAAGTTCCAAATTATTCATCAGTCTTTTGGTGAGCATGATATTCCACAAATAGTTTTTGCCGGGCATCAGCCCATTTAGCATAATGTAACTAACAGTGGTTTGGGATTGGTTGGCAGCATCATATTTGAAGTTTTCAAAAGTAAATTTTCCCGTAACTGAGGCACTTTGTAGCAGGTTGTACCGAGTTTCAGCCATAAGAGCATGAGAGCTGGCCTGTTGTCCGCCGTATTGATGGGCGTTTTGTTTTTTTTCATATTTATAGGAACCCGAAACCCTAAAATTAGTACCTCTTATGTAAGAAATTCCGGGCTCGGCACTTTTTCGTTTTATTTCATAATTCTGGTTTTCAAACTGGTTATTGCCCGTATATAAGGCTTGTAAGCCGGAAACGGCATTCAGCGTAACGGTAACAGATTTTGAAAGAAAATGGCGGTACTTCAATGTCCAGTCTGCACTGCGGCGGCTTTCGTACCCATAGGTTAATAGGCTTTTGCCATTATTGCGTAAATTGCTAATATCAAATCCCCATACTGTGCTTTGCCGGTTAAAAGAAAAAGTGTTGGCAATAACTGTGTTTAAGGCAATGAGGTTATTATCAAGCAGGGTATAGTTAAAGGGATTGATTTCGAAAGCTCCCTGCGAAATAGCTTTTTTATTAATTTGTAAGGAAGTTAAAAGGTTCATTCGGGAGAAGAATTTTTGTGTGGCAGATGCTTCTTTTTCGTTCCACAGCATTTTGGGTGTAATGTTGAAGCTGTAATTTAAGGTTACATAACTGGCTTTTATGTATTCGTTTGATGGGGTGAAAATGCGTATAAATTTTGCCTGATCCTGAAAAGCGGCTACCTCAAATTCGTTCAGCTGTTGTATGCCGTCTTCGTTATAATCAATCCACACATACTGTCCGGTACCCGGTGGCACTTCCAAGTAAGCGTATTCTCTTTTTTGTTCTTGCCCGCTACCGGCCTCGTACAAAATATTACCATTAATAAACCCGTTGAACTCGTTCATCATGTATTCAATACGTCCTAAAACGGTATTATCTTCCTGCTGGCGGCTTACCAGCGTATCATATACTTTTAGTTTTCTGAATGTGGCATTTAAAGAAAACTGCCTTTTGCTGTTGGAAAGAATGGCTGTTTGTAGGTTGAGGTTATAGCTTCTGTCGCCACGGATAAACTGTTTGTTTACCGGATATTTATCGCTGCGGGTATAAAAGCTGATGCCGTAACGGTTGGTTTTGCTTTCATCCGACTTTAGAAAAAAGGTGTAGGTGTCAAAAGAAAATGCCGTATAATTTAAGGTGTCGGTAGTGGCATTGCGATTATTATTTTCTTCTAAAGTATATCTTGCGCCAATATGCCAATCATCAAGCCAGGGTAGTTTTTTGCTAATGTCGATAATGGGTCTTAAAAAATATCCTTTATCAATTGAACCTTTATAATTAGTTAAAACAAATTCGTTATTAAATGCCCAGTTTTTCCAAAGCGTATGCTGTGTTAAAGCATTTTGAAAGCCATTATAATTATCACTACGATTATAATTAGTAAACTTGTATTGTAGTGTATTGCCGGTTTTATTTTTCAACCCGGTAGAAAGTTTCAGAATACTTTCGTCTGCCTTGGGTGTTATCAATGGCAGCCCCCAGTCGCGGGTAAACTCTACATTGCGCAGCCTTTCTAATGGTTGAAATTTTTGCTGTACATATTCATAATCTATTGCTGATATAAGTTGTAGGTTATTTTCGGCTTTTAACAGGCCGGTATGGCTTAGGTTCACTTTGGCTGCAAAACCCTTATCGTCGCCATTATTCACCGGTGAAAAAGTATTTACATCATAACTGCTGGCCGCTACTTCGGTTTTTAATAAAATGTTTTTATTGATATTATAATCAACTCCCAAATTCATAACCTGCTGGTTTTTGGGTGTTATAAGAATCATAACAGGTTCAAAGTTGCCTTGTTTAATACCATTAACGGGTGCCACATACGTAAAAACTTTACCATTGGCATTATTAGCATCGGGAATATAATTACCCTTGCCAAAACCTGTTTCTGTAAAGGCCAGATTGTATAATGTTTTTTGTTGGTCGGTGGAGTATTGGTAAAAAGAGTCAACAGCCACACCGCCAACGCTGTCAACAATTTTTTCGTATAATATTTTTCCGGCAGCAAGGGTATCTAATTCGGCTGAGGGGTAATACGCATTTTGAATACTATCGCCCAACTGGTATAAAAATTGTTTTTGCCGGCTGTCTAATACCTGATTGATGGAGGAGTTTTTAGCATCGCTGTTATTAAAATACCCTACCCGTAGTTTTACTTTGTTGTTAAAGTCCAATTCTTGCGAAGCAAAAAGATTGGTGTTTAAAAAGTTTCTGTCTGCATATTCAAATTCTATTTGAATACGGCTGTCTTTTGTTATCATTCTACGAGGTGTAAAAGTTAACTCTGCCGTATTATAGTTTATTACGTAATCCTGGTCTTCACCTCTTTGTAATAACTCGCCATCAATAAAAACCCTTTCGGTATTGGCCAGCACAATAAAAAAGGTTTCGTTGTTGGCACCTGTAAGCCTGTAAGGTCCTTGGTTACCTTCGGCACCGTTAAACACATTGCGGGTAAATTTTCCTTTGGCAATGGAGCCGCTGACTAAGGTATTGGATTTTGTTTTTTTAGAAATATTATTGGTAGTCTGAAAAGACATTCCCTGCAGCCGCTTGTAAAAATTTAAAAAATAACTGCGGTTTTCTCTAATGTCAAGGTCGCCTATATTTAGTTGCCAGTTTTGTTTTTTAAACCGGATATACACTTCGTCAAATTCGTTTAATTGTTGTGTATTGCCGTCCGGTTGTATAGGAATATTATTATCTGTAATAGCGGCCTGCAATTCAATACTATCGGCCAAATAGCCACTTAACTGAATATTCATATTGGAATTGAGTACCGCACTTTGGTTATTGCCAAAGCCTATCTGCCGGCCAAAACTACCCTGTGCATTAATATTGCCAAAATTAAAGAGGTTTCTATCTGACTGTTTTTCGGCAATAGGTACCGGAATGGGAGCTGCTGAGTTCATTAACAAACTGTCAAAATTCATGCGTTGCCAGCTACTGTTGAGCTTTACCGGAAAAACCCTGTAAGTAGCAACAACTTCTTGAATTGAAGGTTTTTGAGCCCAGTATAATACGGCGTTAACAGCATCTAAAGTATAGGTGCCGCTATCAATTCCTACTATTGAAAAACTGCCGGGAATAATGCTTAGAGAGTCTATCTGCACCTTTACCCCGGAGGTAATGGGTATGGATTTTTGCCTGAAATTAGTCAATGGTGGCGGGGTACCCGTTATTTGTGCCTGAGTTTCGGCAAAATAAGGAACGAATAAAAAAATACATATTAGCCACCTGATAAAATACAAGAGTTATTGCTTTTAATAAACAAAAATCGGTTTTTTTTTAATAGTGGTTGAAGAAGTGCTTTACGCAATAGCAAAAAATGCAGGGGAAATCACCACAATAGTAAAACAATTATTAATAATGTAAATTGAAAACAGGATTTTACAAAATTGTTAATTAAAACCTTAGTTTCCTTTACTACGAACCAATTATCTTTGCCGGCATGTCTTCGGTATCAGTAAAAATTGTAAATACTTCCCATCATCCATTACCTGCCTATGCTACAATGGGTTCGGCTGGCATGGATATGAGGGCGGCTATAGAAGAAAATATAATTTTAAAACCATTACAAAGAATATTGGTGCCTACGGGTATATATATTGAATTGCCGATAGGTTTTGAAGCACAGGTGCGCCCTCGTAGTGGATTGGCCATTAAGCAGGGTATTACATGCCTGAATACACCGGGTACTATTGATGCCGATTACCGCGGCGAGATAAAAGTGATACTTATTAACCTGTCTGAAGAGGAGCAAGTTATAAAGGATGGGGACAGAATAGCGCAAATAGTGGTACAAAAAGTAGAACAGGTAAATTGGCTACAGGTAGCGCAATTAAATGAAACCACAAGAGGCGAAGGCGGCTTTGGGCATACCGGAAAGGAATAACTATTTTTGATAAGAATAAAGTATTTGCATGAAATATTTTTCGATAATCTTTTTAATACCGATAATAATGTCGGCGTGCGGAACAACCCGTAAAACTCAAAAAACCGTTGTTGCCAAAAACGCCGATGAACAACAGCAGGTTATCCCTGTTGATAGTGCAGAAACCATCGAATCGGTTTTAGCGCATTTGAATAAAATTGATTACAATACTTTTTCCGGAAAAATTGATGCATCTTACAACGACAGCAAAGGCAAGGACTATAATTTTGATGTGAAACTGAACATGAAAAAAGATGAATTGATTTGGCTCTCCATAACGGGGCCACTAAGTATTGAAATTGCCAGAGGATTAATAACGAAAGATTCCGTTAAAATATTAAATAAGTTAGAAAAAGTATATATTGCCAGTAGTATTGATTATTTGCAGGATAAGTTAGGGCTTCCGTTGGATTTGCATACGCTGCAAGATTTATTAATTGGCAATCCCGTATTTATCAATAAGGAAAAAAGCAGTTACGAAAAAGAAACAGATATTTTGCAAATAATTAGCGAAACACAATATTTTAAAAACCTGCTTGCTGTAGCAATTCCGGGGTATTTGCCGGTTTTAAGTAAATTAGAAGATGTGGACAATACAAAAAAACGTTCGGCAATACTTGCTTATAAAGATTATAAGCAGGAAGGTGATCAGCAATTTTCTGTTGTAAGAAATATAAAAGTGCAATACAAAACCAATATTGATATAAATTTGAGATATAAAACCTATAATTTTAATAGTGATATTTCAACGCCTTTCTCGGTACCGTCATCTTATAAATTACAAACACAATAGATTTTTTTAAACAAATGCTACTAATACAGCAAATACACTAAGCAATACCCGATTAAACTAACGGGTAAGAAAGTAAACTGGTGATGATAAATAAAACAATAACAATACCTTTTATATTTTTCCTGATATTGATTATCAGTAATTCTGCGCTGGCACAAAAAACCAGTGATAAATCTGGAATGGAGGAGGAGCGGCGTCAAATTCAACAGGAATTACAACAAATTGAACAGGCTTATAATGCGGTAAAAGGAATGTCGAAAGAAAATCTGTCGCAATTGGCAGCCTTAAACCGTAAGATTGAATTGCAGGAAAAATATATTAATAACATAGGAAAAGAAGTGCGCCTCTTAGATGATGATATTTATTATAGTGCCATAGAAATAAAACGACTAAAAAATCAGTTAGATACTTTAAAATCCCATTATGCCCGAACAGTAGTATATGCATATAAAAATAGAAGTAACTACGATCATTTGAATTTTATTTTTTCTGCTAATAGTTTTAATGATGCCGTAAAAAGGGTTTCTTATTTAAAAAGTTACCGTAATTACCGGCAAAAACAAATGGGAGATATTTTAAAAACCAGAGATCTGATAGCCAAAAGATACGACCATCAACTAAGTACAAAGGATAAAAAGAAGCTGGCATTAGATAGTAAAGAAACTGAGTTTATTGTACTGGAACGGCAGCGGGGCGAAAAAGACTCTGTTGCGCATACCTTAACTTCTCAGGCTGGAGATTTGCAAAAACAAATAGCACGGAAAAAGAAAAGGGATGCCGAGCTGAGAAGCAGTATTGCGGCAGTAGTGCGTAAAGAAATTGCCGAGGCCCGTAAAATTGCACAGGAAGAAGCCCGTGCCAAAGCAGCGGCTGATGCAAAACAACGGTCGGATGCTATGGCCCGACAAATTGCGGAAAGTGAAAAAAATGCATTAAATAATGTAAAAGGAGTAGCAGCAAACACTCCGCCGGTAAGCAATAATGTTCCCGACAAAACACCGGTAGCACCTCAGCAGCCGCGCGAATTGCCTAAGTCATCTACCGTAAGTAGTGGGGCTACTATTAAAGCCCGCGAAGTACCTAAAACCGATAACCAACCATTGGTAGCTGATAAAACTATTGCAGTTAACAGGCCTGTGCCCCAAGCCACGGTTCAAAATAAACCACCCGAAGGCGGTTACCTAAATTATCAGGCAGACGATATTGCCTTAAACGCTGATTTTTCTCAAAATAAAGGAAAATTGCCCCATCCTGTTGACGGGGTAATTACATTGGGTTTTGGCCGTTATAAAATAGAAGGCTTGGGACCTGATATTATTGGCGATAATCCAGGCGTTACCTACACCACCTCTGTTGGCGCACCGGTAAAAGCTGTATTTGGCGGTGAGGTAGTAAGTATTTCTAATGTAGGAGGAATGTCGTTTGTAGTTATAAGGCATGGTAAATACTTTACGGCCTACAGTAATCTTAGCTCGGTAAGTGTATCAAAAGGGGCTACGGTAAACCGTGGGCAAACATTAGGTAAAGTGGGAGCCGATGAAGAAACCGGCTCCGGTAAATTAGATTTTATTTTGATGATTGAAGAGCGCAATGTTGATCCCCGTTCCTGGCTGCAGTAAGCCGGTAGCAATCATTTGTAATCGTCATTACTTAATCTGACAGAATAGGTTTTTTAAGGCATTTGAGACAAAAATGAATTAGGAGAAGAAGCGGTTGGATTTTCAACCGCTTTTTCATTTCCGTCTGTCAAACTATCTCTAACAGGTTGCTCCTCAGCAGAGCCTGTTTCCGTTTTATCTGACAGTTTAAAGATAGCATTTTGTCTGAAAAAGTTATTGAGGTCTTTGCCTTGGGCTAATTCTTTTTTTGAGGTGCTAAGCGAAGTATCCGGCTACACGGTAAAGAAAGAAGTCCCGGTCTTTGATACCAAAATTGTTGGCGAGGACGCGTTGTATTTTTGAGTTCATATTTTCTGCTGTCGCATTGGTTTGCCCTTCTATAAAATAATTGATAATGTCGTCATGATGCTTTTCAATTATCTTTTTTACTGCTTTAAATACGGGTATTTTTGACTGGTTTACCTCATCACACCATTGATAGAGTTCTATCTCTATTAGGTTGGGATGCTT
>JBKEEB010000148.1:0-29853 GCA_047975735.1 Niabella sp. | reverse complement strand
TTACAGGATAGCGAATCATTTTTTTATGCAGAACTGAAAAGATTGCAAGCCATCATACAGCATTTACAGGCAGGGCATACCACTTTCGTTATTTTAGATGAGATCTTACGCGGCACCAACAGTAACGATAAGCGCAACGGCACTATTGGCCTCATTCGTAAATTAGCCAAAGAAAATACAGTGGGCATTATAGCCACGCATGATGTTGTTGTGGCCGACCTTAAAAACGAATATCCTAATTATATTGCCAACAAAGCATTTGAATCACAGATCATCAATGACGAATTATTGTTTGATTATAAACTGAAGGACGGCGTTTGCACTACTTTAAGTGCTTCTTATCTGATGAAGAAATTAGGCGTGATTGATGAGTAGCGTTGGGCGTTTTGTTGCTGGTTCATGGTTTACGGTTCATACAAATTGTAATTTGTAAAACCCAATTTTTAATTGGTAATTTTTCATTATTCATTGCCAATCGTCCATAATCCCTTGCTTACCGCTTCCTCCCTTATCTTTGCAGCCAGTCAATATTATATTATGAGCGAACTGAAAATACATAATTCTCTTAGCAGACAAAAAGAAGTTTTTGAACCCATCACTCCCGGTTATGTGGGCATGTATGTGTGCGGACCAACGGTTAGCGGCGAGAGCCATTTAGGCCATGCCCGGCCTTATGTAACTTTTGATGTAGTGTATCGTTATCTGAACTATTTGGGGTATAAAGTTCGTTATGTACGCAATATTACCGATGCCGGGCATTTTGAGGAAGAAGGACGCGAAGCCGAAGACAAAATTTCCAGCAAGGCCACTTTAGAAAAATTAGAGCCTATGGAGCTGGTGCAGAAATATACCAACCTGTTTCACTGGGCAATGTTGCAGTTCAACAATATTCCGCCATCTATTGAGCCTACGGCTACCGGGCATATTATTGAGCAGATTGAAATGATCAAAAAACTCATAGAAGCGGGTTATGCTTACGAGCAAAACAGCTCTGTATATTTTGATGTAAAAAAATACGCTGCCAACCATGATTATGGCAAACTGAGCGGCAGAAAAATTGATGATCTGCTGGAAACCACCCGTGAGTTGGAAGGTCAGGAAGAAAAAAGAAATGCGGCTGATTTTGCCTTATGGAAAGCAGCGCCGCCACAACATATCATGCGTTGGCAAAGCCCCTGGGGCGAGGGTTTCCCGGGTTGGCATATAGAGTGCTCGGCAATGGCAACAAAATATTTGGGTAAGCAGTTTGATATTCACGGCGGCGGAATGGATCTTCAGTTTCCTCATCACGAAAGTGAAATTGCCCAAAGCACTATTTGCAATCATGAAGCGCCGGTAAAATACTGGATGCATAATAATATGATCACCATCAACGGGCGTAAGATGGGTAAAAGTTACAATAACGTTATTAAGTTAACAGAACTGTTTAGCGGCGATCACCCTTTGCTTACACAGGCTTTTCATCCAATGGTGGTAAGATTCTTTATTTTACAAAGTCATTACCGCAGTACACTCGATTTTAGTAGTGAGGCCTTACAGGCATCCGAAAAAGGCTTGAAAAGGCTTTGGGAGGCATATGAGAACCTGCAAAAATTAGCTGACAGAAAAGAAGAAATAAAAGCTACCGCAGGCGATACTGAATTAGATGCCAAAATTGTTACATTAGTAAACGAATTTGACGAGTTTATTAATGATGACTTTAATACCGCAAAGGTGTTAGCCAATATGTTTGAACTGGCACCCATTATCAATAGTTTTAAAGACAAATTGGTTCCGTTAAATGCCATATCGGAAAGTACTTTCCATCTGTTACAGCAAAAAATGAAAGTGTTTTTGGAAGATATTTTTGGCTTACAATCTGTAACAGAAGCCGATAATGAAAAACTAAAAGATGTGATGAATTTGTTGATTGATATTCGTAAAGAAGCCAGAAGCCGCAAGGATTTTGTAACCTCCGATAAAATAAGAAACCAACTGGCCGCCATCGGTATTTCTTTAAAAGATGAAAAGGATGGCACTATCAGCTGGAATATTGACTAATCTTGTATAAAACAATCGCTTCTGCTGTGTTCAAACTTTGGTCCACCATAAAAAAAGACTGGCGCATTTTGGTTAGAGACAGAGTGGGTCTGATTCTGATGTTTGCCATGCCCATAGTTTTGGCTATTGTAATTGCAATGGTACAAAACAGCACCTACGAACTGGTGACTAATAAAAAAATTCCTTTATTACTGCTTAATAAAGATGCCGGTGAAGCAGGGCAGGTTTTAGAACAAACCATTGACAAAGGAGGGATGTTTACTTTAAAAAAAATATCCTCTTCCGGCACCGATTCGGTGCTTAAAGCCCATGTACAAAACAAAGAAGCCCTTGTGGGCATGATTATTCCGCCTACCTACACCAATGACATTCTTTTAAAATCTGAGAATATTTCGGCCAAAGCTTTGCAAATAATGTCTGTTGATGATGCGGAAACGGAAGCAGCACAAGCTCAGGAAAAAAACAATCCCGTTATTATTTACTTCCATCCGGTATTACAAGCCTCCTTTAGGCAGGGCATTGACGGTGCCATGAACAGCATTTTGCAAATAGTACAAAGCAAATATATAGTAAGGCAATTATACAGCGGTATTAACGATAACGCCACCATTCCCGATACATTGGAAAATCAAATATTATCTAACCAAACCCCCATACAGCAATTTTCTGTATCAAAAGATGGTACGGCACCCATACCCAATGCCACCCAGCATAATATACCCGCCTGGACCGTTTTTGCTATGTTTTTCATTGTTATATCCTTAGGCAGCAGTATTGTTCGAGAAAAAAACAGCGGCAGCTTTCTGCGCTTAAAAACCCTGCCTACGCCGTTATCCCTATCAATCGTTTCCAAACAGGTTACTTATATTATTATTACCATTTTACAGGCAATTGTAATATTTGCAATAGGCAAATGGTTGTTTCCGGTTATTGGTTTGCCAGCATTGAATATGCCACAGGATAAATTAGGTTTATTACTTGTAATATTTATTTGCGGTTGGTGTGCTACCAGCTTTGCTATTTTTATTGGTGTTTTTGCAAAAACGCAGGAACAAAGCAATGGTATTGGAGCTATTAGCATTGTATTATTTGCCGCCATTGGCGGACTACTGGTACCCGCTTTTGCCATGCCGGAATCTTTTCAAACTATTATGCGCTTTTCTCCCTTACATTGGTGCTTGGAAGTATTTTACGGATTGTTTTTAGAAGGAGGAACAGTTAAAGACACCATTCGGAACCTTGTGCCGGTGCTTTTAATCATCTGTGTTTTACAATTTGCCGCCTGGGCAGGTATGCGTAGGCTGAAATATGTATAAAAAGAGTAATCACTATCCGCAATCTGGAATACTAATATTCCTGACCGTCATACGCCGTAGTCTGAAAGAAAACGAAGAGAACAATTTCACTGGAGGTAAATCTCATTTTGATGAGTAGGAGATTTCTCTCCGCCGGGGCGGATTGAAATGACGGAAAAAATTAGATATAGTTCCAAAATACGGTAGTCATTAAAAGAGCTTTAAACTTTTTGATTAATTTATAGTCTAAATACCTACATGAGCCATCAAACACCTGATGACGATGATTTACTTACACTTTTTCGTGCGGAAGCAACGAAAGAAAAGGCTTTTACGCAGATTATTGAACGCTATAAGGAAAAATTGTACTGGCATATCAGAAGGCTTGTTATTACGCATGAAGATGCAGATGATGTGTTGCAAAATGCTTTTATTAAAGCCTGGAAAGGATTACCAAACTTTAGAAGCGATAGTAAGCTATATACCTGGCTATACCGCATTGCAACCAACGAAAGTTTAACGCATCTTGAAAAGCAAAAAAAAATATTCTCCGGAGATTCGGATGCTGACAACGAGTACCTGAGTAATAAGGTTCGTGCAGACGAATACTTTGACACTTCAAAAATAGAATGGAAGTTACAATTGGCTATACAAACATTGCCGGAGCAACAAAAAATTGTGTTTATACTGCGTTATTTTGATGAAATGCCTTATAAAGAAATGAGCGAGATTTTACAAGTAACCGAAGGTGCCTTAAAGGCCAGCTATCACCATGCAGTAAAAAAAATTGAAGACCATATTGTTAATCATTAAACCATATTCCATAATAGAAGTCCTACAACTAACAAAATGACTGAAAAAGAAAACATATCGTTTCATAAAAATATAAACCGCAATAACTTATCAAAAATTATGGCTCCTTTTGGTATTCCAAAAGGATATTTTGAGGCATTTACAACAAAACTCATTTACAGGTTAACCGAAGAAGAAGCACTTCCCGAAATATTGACCAAAGCATCTAAAAAAATGCCATACGCCGTACCTGCGGACTATTTTACACAGGCGGCTAACCATCCCATAACTAAAAATATAGCAGTACCTTATACCGTTCCGGCAAATTATTTTAATGAGTTGCCACACAAAATATTAGTAAAAACACAGGCAAAACCTCCTGCCATTATAAGAAGTATTACCCATTATCGTAAAACTATTATAGCGGCTGCCTCAATAATGGGTATTCTCATATTCAGTTATTTGCTGTTTCAAAATATGTACAGCAGCAAACAAACTTCTGATGCAATTACACAAACTGCGCAACAAAAGTTAAAAAAAATGAGTACAACACAGTTAGAGATTTTTTTAAACGCCACAAATCCCACATTTATAGACAATAACGCGCTGCCGCATACTAATCAACCTCAAAATACTATTGACCTTAATCAACTTTTTGAAAATATATCCGATAAAGATTTAGCCAAGTTTTTAGACGATACCGGTGATGATGAAACTGATTTTTTAATAAATTAATTATGGCATATTTATATAAAATAATATTTTTATTCGCCTTTTATTTTCCGCTTAACGCATTTTGTCAAACAGGTTCCAATGCAAAAATGCAGGACGTGTTTTTACTCTACATTCATAAGAAATTAGAGCTTTCTAACAGCGAAACAGCACAAATGCGGCCTTTAGTTGCGCAATACTTTGCTAATACAAGAAAATTATATAAAGAATTTACTGACCCCTTAGAAAGAGAACAACAAAAAATAAACCTCAAACTACAATACAGAAATTTGTTCACTCCTATCATTGGAAAAGAGAAAGCTAACCGTTTTTTTATTGAAGAACAATTGTTCAGAAAAAGAGTTAGAGAAGAACTTAAGCAACGAAGAAAATCATAAAAAAAAATTAAAGTTTAAACTTTATTTTGAAAAATGTTTTTTTTATTCAAAATAAGTTATACCTTTGTGCTGGTGTTTTTCATAGGTTAGCAACGGCCAGCTCTTTTTAGGGCAGGCCTTTTTTCTTTTTACGCCTATTTTACCCGTAAAACCGCTACAAATAAGCAGTATAGCCCTGTTCATCACTAATAAGTAATGCACCGTAAGTACTACAAAAAGAGGTTAAATTAATAGCGTATTGAAAATCAATCAAATAAATGTTTAAACATAGAACTACGGCAACTTACAGTTACACTTTTAAATATACAAACCCGCATATAGCAGCTACACTCGTCAATTTGCGGTTTTTTTCCAGCAAAAGCCGAATTAAATGGCTACCAATAAAATTTGCGGCAGAAAGCCGCAAATTTTATTGGTAAAAGAATTCAAAACGGGAATAATTACATTCAATCATTATTCATTTGTATTAATCCAAATAAGCCCCAATAATTCTGTCGCCTGCTACTTCTACATAAATATGTTCTTTAAGGGTAGTAGCCAGTTGAATACCGCAATAATCGGCACTTATGGGGAATAATGTATGGCTGCGTTCTACCAATACCAATGTTTGTATTTTTTGGGGATGAAACTCCAAAAAAGGCTTTAGTGAGTACAATAAGGTTTTGCCACTATTAGATACATCATCAATAATAATTATTACTTTATTATTAAAATCAAGCGTATCGCTCAATAAAATTTTTTCCGGCTTTACTTTATTAAGGGTTAGCGTAAGCAGCTCCACTTGAATCTCTGATTCTTTTTCAACTATTTTTTTTAGATGTTTGGCCAAAACCACTCCATTATCTGCAATGCCCACAAATATCAAAGAAGACTCTTCAATATTGTTCTCAATTACTTCTAACGCCAATCTGTTTAATTTCTTACCCACAATATCTGCATCCAATATATAATTTTTACTACCGCTCATTATAATAATATTTGTATTTCTGCTAAATTATGAATTGTATTGCAAACAAAACGTAAATTAGCGTACAGAGCAATTGAACCGATTTTTGAAAAAAGCAATTGCTTTGTATTTTCAGCTTGCAAAATAGTTATTTAATAAGCAACCCATATCCATGCAAATACTACAGCAAATATTGTTTTTGGCATTTACTGTTTTGGCCGTATATCTGTTTTATGTAAAAGCCTTACATATAAAAAGAAATATCGGTTTGGGTAGAAAAAAACAAATCAACGATCAAAAAGCAGTACGCCGTAAAAATGTACTATTGCTGGCATTTGGGCAAAAAAAAATGTTTCGTAAGCCACTGGTGGGTCTTTTACACTTTCTTGTATATGCCGGTTTTATCATCATCAATATTGAAATATTAGAAATAGTTTTAGACGGACTTTTAGGCACTCACCGGCTGTTTAACGGGTGGATGGGAGAAGGATATACTTACTTTATAAATGCTTTTGAAATACTGGCCCTCCTTGTTATTATAGCCTGCATCATTTTTCTTTTCAGGAGAAATATAATCAGGCTCAATCGCCTGACAGGGAAAGATCTATCGGGGTGGCCAAAAAAAGATGCCAATTACATTTTAATTGCAGAGATCATACTCATGTCGCTGTTTTTAAAAATGAACGCAGCCGATACTTTATTACAGCTACGGGATGTAGAGCCATATGCGCAACACCTTACCGGCAATTTTATTATTTCCCAACATTTACATCCTATATTAGATGCGTATAATAATTCCTTTTTAATTTTTACAGAGCGCACCTGTTGGTGGATACATATTTTAGGCATTTACACCTTTCTAAATTATTTGCCCTACTCCAAACATCTTCATATACTATTGGCGTTTCCCAATGCCTATTACGCACCTTTAAATTCTGCGGGCGAAATGGAGAATATGCCAGCGGTGCAACAAGAAGTATTATATGCCATGCAACCGGAACTGGCGGTTGCCGAAGCACAAATTCCGGAAAAATTTGGAGCCAAAGACATCACCGATCTTAATTGGAAAAATTTATTAGATGCATATACCTGCACAGAATGTGGCCGTTGTACAGCAGCCTGTCCGGCCAATCAAACCGGTAAAATACTATCGCCCCGTAAAATTATGATGGATACCCGCGACAGAACAGAAGAACTATCCTTAGCGTTAAAAAACAACACAAATGAAACGGGTGATGGCAAAAGCCTTTTGTATGATTATATTTCTGTAGAAGAGCTAAGAGCCTGTACTACCTGCAATGCCTGTGTACAGGAATGCCCGGTGAGTATTAGCCCCTTAGATATTATTTTACAATTACGACGTTATTTGATAATGGAGGATAGTAATGCGCCGCAGGAATGGAATGCAATGTTTAGCAATGTTGAAAATAATTTTGCCCCCTGGAAATTTAGTCCGGATGACAGAGATAATTGGATGAAGGAGTCTTAGGTATTAGTTGCCAAACAAATTCAATTGAACAAGTTTTCCTATTGCTGTTGCACCCTCTTTCTTATTGAGCGCTTCTGGTATCGTAAAAACCTCCGTAGGCTTATATCTGGATGCGACAACCACTTTGGTTTGCCCTGCATGGGGAAAAAATGCATCCATGGCTTTTTGCGGCGAATTATTATCTTTTGAAAGATGGCTGAGTATGAGGTGGCTCATAAATGACGGCTTATGATGCAAAAACAATTCTACCGCCTGCCGGTTACTTAAATGTCCCTCACCGCCACTAATCCGCTGTTTTAAAAATAGCGGATATTTGCCTGCCCACAACATATCTTCATCATAATTACTTTCTAAAAAAACAGCATGGCATTGTTTAAAATATCTGATAACATTTTTACATACCAAACCAATATCTGTCATTACCCCCACTGTAATATTTTTATAAGATATTATAAAGCTGTGAGGGTCGGCAGCATCGTGCTTTTTTGAAAACGCAGTTATTGATAAATCGCCAATAAAAATTGGCACATCTGCTACAAAAGATTTGGATAATTGCTTTATAAAATGTAGCCCTGCAGTACCGGTTTTGCTTGTAATATATACCGGTAATTTGTATTTATTAGCCAGCTTGGAAACGCCTTTAAGATGATCGGTATGTTCGTGCGAAACAAATACAGCCTTAATTTTTGTAATATCCAAACTACAATCACACAGTCTTTTTTCAATTTCCCTACAGGATATTCCGGCATCTATCAATACAGCCTCTGTATGATTGCCAATATAATAGCAATTACCATTACTACCAGAATTTAAAGATGCAATTTGAAGCGACATAGAAGAAAAGTAAAAATTCAAAAAATAAAAAATCCTACATTTTTAACTTAGGATTTCGTAAATGACGATTGGCATCACGTTTCGTTTTCTTTTCCATATTTTTTACAAATGCCTCCGTAAGATTAATGCCCGTTTGATTAGCCAAGCATATCAATACCCAAAGTACATCGGCCATCTCATCTGCCAGCATTGCATCTGTTTCGTTTTCCTTAAAAGATTGATCGCCATATTTTCTGGCCATCACACTGGCTAACTCCCCTACTTCCTCCGTAAGTATAGCCATATTAGTCAACTCACTAAAATATTTTACTCCAATGGTTTTTATCCAGTCGTCAACGCGCTGTTGTGCTTCTTTTATTGTCATATTATTTTGTTATCATCTTTTAAATATACCTCAACCCGGTTGCGTCGCACTCTTGTACAGCAGTGCATCCGGCATCATCTTACTCTTTATTTTTCGAATCAATCAGTATAGTTACAGGGCCGTCATTTACTAAACTCACTTTCATATCAGCCCCAAAAACGCCGGTTGCAATAGGTTTTCCTATATCAATTTGTAATTGTTCAATCATTTTTTCATATACAGGAACGGCAATTTCAGGCTTTGCCGCTTTTATATAAGAAGGCCTGTTGCCTTTTTTTGTAGATGCATGTAAGGTAAACTGACTTACTAATAAAATATCTCCACCTATGTCCTTTATTGAAAGATTCATGATACCATCAACATCATTAAAAACTCTTAATTGTACAATTTTCTGGCTCAACCATCTAATATCTTCTTCCGTATCGGCATTTTCAATACCCAACAATACCATTAATCCGTTTTTAATAGCACCACAAACATCCTCATTGATTGTTACGGCAGCTTCTAAAACACGTTGTATTATAACCCTCATTGCTTAAATGTAAAAATTATTATGCAATAAATTAAAAACTAACATTTAATTATATTCAGCTTTATATCACATCCCTATTATTAGGTACTGTTTACAATTATAATATCATTTCCAATCCAATATCTTTACACAAAATCAATTACGATTTTTTATTATTAACCCTATAATTTTTACAATGAAAAAAACACAGATTCTTTTTACCTGTTTGCTTGCCTTTGCAATGGCACTAAGCATTAACAGCTATGCTCAGTTTGGCGTAAGAGCCGGCTTCGGATTTAATAACGCTACCTATAAGGATATGGAGTATGAAGATTACACTAAAATGAAAACCGGTTTTCATGTTGGTGTTACATACGATATTACTGTTGCCGATCAGTTTGCTGTTCAACCCGGATTACTATTTGCCGTTAAAGGAGGTAAAATAAAAGCTTCCAGTAGTGAGGGAACTTATTCGTTTACGCATAGTCCATATTACCTTGAAGTTCCCATTAATTTTATTTACAAACCCGTATTAGGATCCGGAAATCTTTTATTAGGCGGGGGACCATATGTGGCTTATGGAGTAGGCGGTAAATGGAAAGAGGATGATAATGGAGAAAAAGATAACGGTTCTCTTGAATTTATAAATGATTGGGATGACGAAAGTGATGATATTGATAAGGTTGCTTATGGCAAACCTTTTGATGCAGGTCTGAATTTATTAGCGGGTTATGAACTAAGTAATAAATTATCATTTCAATTAAATGCGGGTTTAGGCTTACTTAATTTAATGCCGAAGGATGGTGGCGAAAAACCTAATTCAAAAATGAAAAACTCGGGTTTTAGCATTTCTATAGGGTACAAATTTTAATACCAAAAATATTAAACCATTAAAAAGACCGCAAAAATTGCGGTCTTTTTTTATAATTTTATAGGATGGATGTAAGCAGCGAAATACAATTTCAAACCACCCGTAGCGGCGGTAAAGGCGGACAAAATGTAAACAAAGTGGAGACGGCTGTTATTGCATCTTTTCATATTACTCAATCTTCTTTGCTAACTGATGAGCAGAAAGTTATTACGACCGAAAAACTATCGAACCGTATTAATAGCTATGGGTACTTACAGGTAAAATCTCAAAGCTACCGTACTCAGTTACAAAATAAAGAGGATGCCGTTAAAAAAATAAATAGCCTTATTACGATGGCGCTGCAAAAGAAAAAAGCCCGTATTGCAACTAAAGCATCGATGGCCGCCAAAGAAAAAAGATTGGAGCAGAAAAAACGTAAAGGCTTTATTAAAGAAGGTAGAAGGAAAAATTGGAATACGGATTAATAGATTTATTAACAGCAATACTATTCAATTAAATGGATGTATTAAAAAAAGCTCCATTTGCCTTGGCATATATACCAAAACAAATGGAGTAGCGTGATGAATATTGTGTGAGTTTAATTAATTCACCTTCTTTTTAATACCCGCCACTTGCTGCTGCAAATCGGCAACAATATTGGCAAGCTGACCCACATTCCAGTTATGGGTAGCACCCGCTTTGGAAATAACAAACTGTGCCTCCCACATTTCCAGTACCTCATCTGAATTAATGGTGTAGGGTTGAAAAGAAGGGTTATCGCTCACCAGCGTAAGTTTATTTTTAAGTTTTACATTCTTTTGTATCCGCTTATACACAATACCATCATTTCTTGACACAAGGATGCAAGCCGTATTGTTTTTAAGCAGTTCAAATTGATCTACTTTTTCTCCTACAATAATAGAGCCGCTGGGTGTAGGAAGCATGGAATCCCCTATAATTTCAAAAGCCCTATAATTACCCCCTGATACCATTGGCAGGGTAAAAGTATTTAGCTCATCTACAAATTCATGATCTGCATAACCCGCTAAATAACCTGCTGCTGCCTTTACCGGAACAAAAGGAATTTGTACGGGTGTGGTTGACATTTTTAAAGCCCTACGCCTGGCCAGATAATTAGAGGATGTTTCGCTAAGGTCTTTACGTAACAAATCATCCAAAGTAAGTTTGAACATATCTGCCACTATTTCCAGCACATCTATGCGGGGTTCGGCACGCTCTTCTTCATAGGCTCCTAACAAAGAGCGCTTAATTTGTAACCGGGCAGAAAATTCATCCTGTGTCCACCCACGCAGTTTTCTTAAGTATTTTAAATTTTTGTTGGCTACCGACATGACTAATAATTTTAGTGCAAAATACTAAAATTTTTGACATCGGCAAAAAAAATTCCTTTTTCCTGATACTGAGTTTTGAATATACTATGGAAGATGCTATTATTTTTCGTAAATGAGGTTCTTTAATAACACATTAATCCTCTTTTTTGAAAGCAGGTCTGTTAGCAGTATTCCTTTGTGTTTATCGGTATCTAATAGGGTAACATCATGATCGTAACCTAATTTAAAAAATACCCTGTCGTCAATAATCCAGCCCTGCACGCCAAATTTATATCCCTTAAAAGACTGGCCATAGTTGGAAGTAGATAAGTTTTCGTCCAGCACTACATCTACAAAATCTCCATCTTGAAAATTTTTTATTTTCCCGTTTACATGTGCCAAAACATACTCCTCTTTTACAGGCGTTTCTTTTTTGTCCTTATTTTTGGCTACCTCTTTTTCTATTTCTTCCAATAAATTCGGGTCGTTATTTACTTCCAAATCGCCAACATTGGCCTTTCGGTTAGTTTTGGTACTAAAAATATTGTATCCAAATTTAGAGTTATAAATTTCGGGATATTCAAACAGTTCTTTTACAGCAATTATTTTATATACATATAGTCCTGTTTCTTTATTCAGGTTCATCGTAAAATAGTTATACCCTTGTTGTTTTACGGCATTTACAATATTTCCTATACCAAAATTGTAAGCAGCAATTGCCAATGGCCAGTTAGTTCTGCCTACAAATTTTATAAGCATGTTATAATTATCTTTAATTAGCTGGCAGGCCAATCTGGTAGCTTTATCAAAGTTCTCTCTATCATCGTATCCGGTGCCAACGCTAAGGCCATAGCCTCTTGCCGTGGCAGGCATTATTTGCCAAATACCTCTGGCTCCAACAGGAGATTCTGCCTTTGTTAAAAATCCGCTTTCTACAATAGGAAGATATTTTAAATCGCTGTGGAGGCCATAGGCTGCTAAATATCTTTCTACCAGCGGCATATATAAATTAGCTCTTTGCCTAAGTGAGGGTAGGTTTACAACATTTACCTGTTTCTTAATAGTATTGATGAGTTTGCTTTGTATAAACTGTTGATCTAAAGGAACCACATCGCCACAAAAGGTAACAATATGTTGTGCTGCAACCGTTTTAGTACAACAACACAAAACAAATAGAACAACAATATTTCTATATTGCTTTTTCAATAAAAACCTCTTTTTTATTAATTCCTATGTGTATAACGAACAAGTTCTGTATTATCCGTTTCGTTTTTTCTTTTTTTTCTTTTTTCCTGATGTATTATCAGCGGCCTTTTCGTCGGGAATAGAGCCATCTTTTTGTTGCGCTTGGGTTTGAACTTTTGCCAGTTCCCTATTGTACTGTGCGCCATCGATTACCACACTGGCCGTACCTTTTTCTTTACGTCTTTCATCAATAAACAAAACAAGACTTTCGCCATCAACTACATTGGGTGACCGAGTGGAAAACACAATGTACCGGGTACTGTGTGGCCTTATTATAGGAAAGAAACTAATATATGTAATATAGGTGCTTTTGATGATTTGTTTTGCCTTGTTATTTTTGTCATACCAATACATATAGGTACGGCCTACCAAAAAATCTTCATCAGCGTTATTTTCTATTTTAATTTTGTAGTAGGTATAAATATCGCTAAAAACAAGGTTCTCTAAAGTAATATCTACTTTTTTACTTACCGACTGTTCGGCATTTATATTTAATTTACCGGGAATATCAATATTCAGTAAGGAATCTGCAATACGGTAATTTCGAAGGGTGTCTTTAATGATGTAAAAATCTGAAATAACAGTGGGCACTTGTTCTCTTGGGAAGTTGTACAGGTCAATTCCTTTTCTACCATAACGTTCCCACAATCCAACTTCCGAATAGGCCTTTTCTGCTTCCAACCGCTTTCTTTCTTCTTCCAACCGAGCCAAATGTTCAGCCGCAGCAGCTCTTTCTGCTTCTATTCTGGCTGTTTCGGCTTCGGCTTTTTTTCTTTTTTCTTCTTCGGCCTGTTTAATTTTTGCCAGTCGCTCGGCTTCTTTCAGCCTTCTTTCTTCGGCATCTTTTTCAGCCTTTGCCAGTGCGGCGGCAGCTTCTTTATCTTTTTTCTCCTTTTCGGCTTGCGCTTTTGCTAAGGCATCTGCATCTTTTTTAGCTTTAATTTCTTCCAGTTCTTTTTCTTTTATTCTTGCCTGCTCCTCCTGCTTGATTTTTAAATCCTTCAAACGTTTTTCATCTTCGGCTTGTTTTTTGGCAATGGCAGCAGCTTCCTTGCGGGCATTTTCTTCTTCTGCCTTTTTAGCTTCGGCTTCTTTTTGGGCTGCTATTTTCGCTTGCTTTTCCTTGTCGTCGGCTTCTTTTTGTGCTTTTGCTATTGCCGCAGCCTGCTGTTTACGAGCCTTTTCATCATCTTTTTGTTTTTGTTCTAATTCTTTTTGCTTTTTGGCAGCTTCTTCTTCACTTTGCTTTTGGGCAGCTACAGCTTCAGCCTTTCTTTTTTCCATTGCCTTTTTGTTTTCTTCTTCCATCACTTTGGCCAATGCTTCCTCATCATGAGCTTTGGCTCCAATTTCCTTTTGCTTTTGAACAAAATCTTTCAGTTCTTTTAAATCTGCATGATCATACCACAAAGGAGGCCGGCTATCATCATTGATATCATAGGTAGAATCAAACACTAACCTGAACATGTGGCTACGTCCGCCTTCATTTACCAACAAATTTGTATTTGGCGCAGTTTGTTGTTCCTTATTAAATTGTATGGCAATTGATTTTTCTTCGCGTCTTGTAGGAGTGTAATAATCATAGGCTCCATCATCGGAAAAACTGATATTTAAAACCTTATCGGGGAAATTAATAATGGTAATACTTTCTCTGCCAATGATAATTTTTTCCCCACTGATGTTTTGAGCATATGCACCACACATGCCACACAATAGCAGCATGTATATGATTACTATGTTAAAAAATGTTTTCATTTAGTTTAGTTAATGAATCACTTTCTTACTGCAATACAATTATGCACGAAAGTATTTCTCTAAAACAATTGTTTCAATAATATATCAACAACGATTTGTATCCTTAGACTGATAATCTCCAATTTGAACCGGAGTTAAAATTTAGAATATTTACTTAGCTGCTGATTTATTGTTGGTCATAGTTAGTATCCCAATCTGTACCGTCATCTCCTTTTTGACCTTCCATTTTAATCATGAAGTTTTTGGCAGGAAAATAGGGTTTCATGTGTATATCGAGATGTATTTTATCTTTTTGTACAGGGTCTTGTTCAAATCTTCTTATTGTAAAATCTTCGATTAATTTATTAGGTCCCGTAATACCATCTAAGAATTTTACAATCTGACTTTGTAAATCTTTTCTGGTGTTAGAATTAAAGTTTTCAAACGCTCTGCGGTTCAGGAAATCCATCAATACTTTAGTTACATAATCAAATACACGAACCACCGAGTAGGTTTGTAAGCCCAAGTTGTCGCCATTAAATAATGTTTTTGCCGAAAAAGCCATTACTTTTCCGTATTCGTTTACCATTGGCACCAGTCCCATTTTTTCAATATTGGCAATTTCACTTTTCTTTAAATCGAACTTAACACCATCTACCTCGTTCATACTACCAAATTTTTTACCGGCAGTTACCTGGCTCATCAGGGTGTTATACACTTTACCAGCCAGTGCCCCTGAAGGTGGTACATACAAGTCTTCTTCCTCGCCTAAATCGGCATATTTACCACGCCCTACTAACCAGTTACAAGTCATCATTACATTAGATCGGTATTTATCACCTCCCGTTAAATTGGCTATTTCAAACATTTCCATTACATCATCCGGTGCGTCTAAATGTTCAAAATCGGTTACCATCATCACTTTGTTCTCGTGTGCCATTTTGGCCCATTTTTCTACAACTTTATTAGAGCCGAGATAACCAGGAATTACCATGATGCTGTAATTATTTCTTAAATCCAACCGGTCGTAATTCTTCTTCAATTCTTCAGAGATAGCATCAATAAAACGGGTGTTATCTAAATCTTTTAATTGTTCTGCTTCACAATTAATAAAGGATACATTTTTTAATTTATCGCTTTCGCTGTTTTTAAAAAATAAGGCTACATTGCGGTAAGAGCGTTCTAAACCCTTAGATTCATCAATTGCTTTTGCTAAATTTTTTTCTAATACCTGCTGACATTCTGCTGCTTTTTTTTCACTGTGATTTACCATATCCGAAATTTCACTGGAAGAATTAAGTGCCTGCTCCCATACTTGTAACGTACGCAACAATTGCTCGCGCTCATCCTTTTTTTGGCTTTCAGAAAGAAAAATATTACGTCTTGCTTTTCTTTCGGGGTTTAGGTTTTGTGCTCCGTCGATGGAGGATTCAATCAGGTCGAAACCGCCAAATTTAGCCAGCTTATCTGAACTGCTTTTAAGGTGTTCCAGTGGATTGGCAATTTTAACCGCTTCTTTTACCTGTGGTGCTTCGGCTTGTGGCTGTTGTTGTAATTCTTCGCTCATAATACTTTTGTTTAGTTTATTATATAATTATTTTAATCGTTGGGGTTAAATGAAGATACCCCACCGTCGGATGAGGAGCTTGAAGAAGATTCGGAAGAAGGAGAAGATCCAACTCTTGTCGGGCTGTCGCCACCTTCAATTGTACTGCTATTTTCTGTCCAGGTTATTTGTTGATGAACCATATCGTTAATTTCAATTCTTTGGCAGGCAACCGTAAAGTGTATTTGTAAAGGTTTTTCGTCAAAAAAATCAAATTCTTCTTTATAGTGAACGCAATGGCCTCCTTGAAAATGAATGTTTCGTAAGGTTGTACTTTCCCTGTCAACAACAGTTATTCTACCCGCAGAAGGCCTGTCAGTTCCAAGCATCCATGCTAAAATGCTGGTATCGTTTATTGCCTCTATAACAAGATGGATTGTCCCTCCTCTTGGCACTTCTCTTGGGATATAGTTGGGGTCAACCTGTTGGTCAAATTCATAACTGAACCTAATTACGCGATAGTTACTACTTCCCGGGGCTTCTAATGTAGCTCGAACTGCCATTGTATTAATTTTTATTTATTGTTTTCTAATTCGGATACCATTCCCTGAATAGCATCCAATAAAGCCTGCTTGGCATCAGGGTCTGTAAGAGCTGCTTTTAAAATTTTGTTGGATTTTAATTGCTTAATCACTTTTAGGTATTCGTCTTTCTGGATAGCGTTGCTTTTTAAAAACTCGCTTTGATTGATTATACCTTTTACACCAAAATCGCCCAAGCCTCTAAAATTCAGCGTTTCTTTCTTTGAACCGCCTTCGGCATCTTCAAAATCCAAATTCAGCTCGGGCTTGTAATGACCAAATACGTCATCAATTGTTTGCAGGCCATGGACTACTTCCGGTTTAACGGGAGCATCTTTTGTTAACTTTTCTGCCATTAAGGTTCTGTTTTGGGGTATATCGGCAAAGGCTTCCGAAGCATCCGTTTTAACTTCGTTGCCGCCAATTCCGTAGCTGTCGTTCATCATGTCTTTTAGTTTAGCCTCTTAACCTAAAAATCAAGGTATTAAGAGAGTGTTGATTAATTATTTTAAAATAGATTCTATGTGTTTTTAAGATTCAAAGGTGTTGCTCTTGTATTGAGGATTCTCTCAAATTTAAAATGAAATTGCCGCATCTGCACACATATACCGCATATTAGGGATGTACGCAACACACCGCCGTAAACGAACTACTAATATTTCAAAAGTTTTTACTAAAATGTATTTGCATTAAAAAACTCAGCCTCCTGATGTGATTACCCAGTCCACCTGCTTAGCATCCTCTTTACCTTTCAATTTCACTTCTACAGTATCGCCGGCTTTTATTTCCTCTTTTACAATCATGCGGCTTAATGGTTTTCGTAATTCGGTACGTATTACGCCTTTTAGCGGACGCACCCCATACTTTGGCGTAAAACCTAATAATGACAAGTGTTCTGCTGCCTCCGGAGCTACATTTAATGTTATACCTTTTTGCTCCATTTGCTTTATAAGCGGTTTTAAATGTATTTTAAAGATGTTTAACACATTTTCCTTGCTGATGGGTGCAAACGGAATAATTTCTGTAACGCGGGCTAAAAACTCGGGACGGAAATAATTAGCCATGATTTCCATCATTTCATCGCTTTTAGGTATTTTTCCTTCACCAAAACTGTTAATAATATGCTCTGCACCAATGTTAGATGTGAATAGAATAACGGCATTAGAAAAATCGCCTTGTTTGCCCAGCCTGTCGTGCATTTTACCTTCGTCTAATATTTGTAAAAAAATATCAAATACCGAGGGATGCGCTTTTTCAATTTCATCAAACAATACAATGGCATAGGGCTGCTCCCGTATTTTATTTACGAGCATACCACCTTCTTCATACCCTACATAACCGGGAGGTGCGCCATATAATAATGCGGCTGAATGTTCTTCTTTAAACTCACTCATATCAAAGCGAATAATAGAGTTTTCATCCTGAAACAGAAACTCTGCCAGCGATTTGGCAAGCTCTGTTTTACCCGTACCCGTAGGCCCTAAAAAGAAAAACGATGCTATTGGCTGCCCGGCTTTATTAAGCCCGGAGCGAGATTCCAGAATGGCTTCTGAAACGGTTTTAAGGGCATGATCCTGCCCTACAACTCTCTCCCGCAAATGGTTTTCCATGTTTACAAGGCGCTGTTGCTCTTTGGTTTGAATTTTACCAATGGGGATACCGGTTATATTTGCTACTACAGCACTCAGGTCGGTGCCATCAATTGATTTTTTTTCCTGCTTACTTACTTTGGTAAGATTTTTAAATAACGCATTGAGGTAATCGAACATTTCCTGCACATCGGTAATTTTTGCAAACTCCTTTTCTTCGTTATTCCGGGCAAGCAAAACGGGGCTTAGGCTGGTTTGTGTTTCGTAATAAAGCCACCTGAGTTTGTCCTCTTCTTTTTGCGGTTCAATTTCCTTTAATTTACTGCCGAGTGCCTGCACATCATCTACAGAAGTGTCAACCATCATTCGGGTAACGGCCAATGTACGGTCTAACAAATCCAAGGCAGAATCGGGCAACCGCCTATCTTTTACAAACCGTTTTGCAAGGCGTACCGCATCTGCATATACTTCATCTTCAATTTGCAGTTGATGGTGGTGGTGATAATTACCGGCTTGATTGCGTAACATTTTTTCTGCAATCGTATTGTCCGGCTCGCTCAATTTTACCATTTCAAATCTACGGCTGAAAGTGGGGTCTTTTTCGATACTTTTACGATATTCATCTGTAGTGGTAGTGGCAATTACCGTTAGGATGCCTTTGGCCAGTTCTCCCTTTAGCATGGCAGCAGCACCACCGTTGGGATTATGCTTATCTATTAAAGAGTGAATTTCATCAATAAACAATACGGGTTTTTCTAACGAGGAAAGTTCCAAAACAATTTTGCGCAGGCGGTCTTCTACTTCTCCTTTATAAGCGGCACCGGCAATGAGTGCTCCATTATCTAATTCAAAAACGGCTACATCCTTCAGGTGCTGCGGCACACGTTCATTGGCCACAGCCATCGCAAACCCATCGAGCAACGCAGTTTTGCCAACGCCCGGCTCGCCGGTAATAATTACGTTTGATTTATTTTTACGGCTAATAATTTCGCAAATCTGCCGTACTTCTTTATCGCGGCCAATTACTTCTACATTACTCTCTTTCTTTACTGCCTCTAATTTATTAATACAATATTTAGCTATTGCATCTGATGATGCTTTGCCTAAGGTGGGAGTAGCCCCCACCCTGCCTCCCCCAACGGGGGATGAATCCGTATCCTTACTTGCAGTACCGGTTGCAAACCATTCTAATACCTGAGCGGCTGTAAATGGAAAGGTTTTTAACTGATCGTAAGAAAAAACTACCCCGGGTGTGGCAATAGAAGCCAACATACATTCCGGCTCTATGGCATGGTACCCTAATTTTAGTTGAAAATGTTCGGCTTCTGTAAACATGGGTTCGCACTCATCGGAAGCCACAGCATCAGCAGCATTTCGGGTGTCTTTGGGATATTGTTCTAAGCGGATTTCTGCCCATTCTTCCATATAATAAATATCGCCGCCATTGTGCTCAACCGTTTTTAGAATTGGTAAATCTTTATGCATCATGGCTTTTAACAGGTGTGGCGCACTATAGGTACTGTGGCCATACTCTTTTGCTATTTGCGTTGCTATATGCAACACCAACTCTGAAGGTTTCGAAAAAGTATATTGACTTATATTCATCCGTATATATTTTATTTTTTTTCTTCTTCTACATATTTTTCTGAATGTTGTACATTTTGGTTTTGTGCCCCACCCCCCTCGTATTTACTTTCCTCTAACGTTACTGTATTATTAAAGCCTTGTGTTTTCATTGCAGCGTAATAACCTGTTTTTTCTTCAATTGCTTTTTGTACTTCGCCCCAGGGCTTACTTAATAATATATTGTTACTGTTGTATATAAAATATAAGCTGTTGGCATCTTTATGAACAGGAAAATTGTTTTTGTTGAGGTAACCTTTAATTCTGCTGAGTTCAGCATCTAAATTGGCGAGTGATTTTTTTAATCCCGGCTTTTCGGGTGTTCCTTCGTCAAAATCAAAACCACCTTGTAGTTTACTCATCAATCCTTTAATCGGCGCAAAAGCTGCGTTGGCAGTAAGCCGCTCCATAAAAGGTCCAGCACCATCAAAAGGCAGCCATTTGAGCAACGCTCCATAAAACTTTGCTTTAGAAGGCATCATGGGTAGTAATAAAGAGGCAAAGGCTTCTCCGGCTATTGCTTTTTGTTCATCGGATAAATCCCCATCCTTCAGTTTTATATCTTTTTCTTTTGTAAGCTCTTTTATATTTCCTTTGCATTTGTTAATCATGGAAACTGACTGGTCATAAAAAACCTGTTCTTTGGTTTTTTCCGACATTCCGGCCTCACCGCTACTGTTATTTTCGGCTTCGTTAGCCTTTTTTGCCATTTCAACCACTTTTTCTATGTAGGGATCAACGGGGAGCTGTTTTCCGGAATTTATCTCCGGCGAAAATATTTTTTCAACACCTGCTTTTTCTATTAATTTATCAAAAACTTTATTGGCTGTTTCCCCACCGGGCGAAAGGGTTTTAAAAGAATTGGCGAGCCTATCCACCAACGGACAAAGGAAGTTAAAAAATTTATTCAGGCCAATACGCTCGGTATCCAAACTGGCTCCTTTATGTACATCTTTGAGGCTTTCTGCAAATTCTTTCAACCTGTCAACAGATTCGTTGGTTATACCATCCCATCCGTCAAATATTTTTTTAAACTCGGGCAGGTCATCCAAATCCCACAACTCGGGAAAGGCATTTAATAAATCCTTAACGGGTGTTTTTAGGTCTTCCATCAGGTTTTTTACATCATCTTCAACCTGTTTCATTTTATCAATATTACCCTTATTATCATGGCCGGTTCCAAATCCCTGAATGGATGCCAGCCGGCCTAAAGTAGTGGCTACTTGTGCAGCAATTTTTCCTGTAAATATTGAAACGGTATTGGAATTGCTTTCCTGTATCAGTTTTAGCAATTTATCATATGGTTCAAAATATTCAATGGCCTGAGTTGTTAAATCGTAACTATTATTAAAATAGGTTTTATCTATTTTTTTTTCAAACAATTCCTCATCTTTTAATTTATTTTGGAATCTGTATAAGGGGCTACCAACATACATGGCCGATTTAACTTTCCACTTCTTTTTAAAATCGGCTTCTTGGCCAATTTCGTTAATACATTCGTTCACTACGTTGCCTCCCTGACCGATTCCAACAAAATAAAAACCAGCGGTATAATCTTTCCAATCAGCAATTTTTGATTTTAACTGCCCTGCTATTTTTTTGCCCTCTGATTTTCTTTTTTCTACATCGTCCGCATCAAAATCAAAGCAAATTGCCTGATTGTCTTCGTTTCCTATCCGATCCGGCAACTCGTCTTTCATTTTATCTATATACTTATCCCAGTCTCCGTAATCCTTAAAGTATTTGTATTCTTTATCGTTAGCTTTTTCGGGGTCGGTTTCTTCTTTAAAATTGAGGCCGGGGATGGCATTGGCAACACTTTCTACCTTATCCATAATACCAGATACTTTATCGCTTATTCCGCCAAGCATACCCCCTTCCGCCGGCATTGCAGTTGGTTTATACCTAATAAATACCAGCATTTTTTTTTCGTTGGTGAATTGATATTTTTCTTCTGTTTTTTCCTCGGCCATTGAAAAACTTATTTTTTAAAGAAAGCTACAGTACAGTCAACAGTGGTGTATCCAGACACTTCTTCAGTTTCACCATTACTATTTGTTTTTCCTTCGTATTTTTT
This sequence comes from Niabella sp., assembly GCA_047975735.1. Taxonomy (GTDB): domain Bacteria; phylum Bacteroidota; class Bacteroidia; order Chitinophagales; family Chitinophagaceae; genus Niabella. The sequence continues at coordinate 7,897 of JBKEEB010000148.1, read as the reverse complement.
ACCATCGTTGGTTGTAATTTCATATTTTGTATCCTTCATGGGCTTTCCTGCCTCATCCACATAGGAAAACTTTGCCTTATAATCGTCCTTATTCTGTTTATCGGCAGTATCTTCTCCTTTTTTAGCAGCCTCTTTCAATTGCTTACTATTTTTGTTGTCTTTGGATTGTTTTGCCCCTGCTTTTGGCGCACTCCCCCCGGCTCCGCCGCCTGCACTTCCTGCTGCGCCACCACCACCGCCACCCGGGCTTGTTTCCCCTATTAATACTGTAAAACATCCTAATACAATATTGCCGCCATGAGAAGTTATATCACCCATACGCGCAGCCGGTTTGCCGCCTATTAATACACCGGTGCTTCCTAAAACAATTGTATCAGGAGGGCCAACACAGGTACACATATCGCCCATTGTTGCTGCAGGCATTCCTCCAATTAATACAGTAGGTGTGCCCGGTGGTAATATTGGACCACCAACATGGGGAACCACGCCGTTAACTAAAGGGCATACATGCATATCTCCTGATCTTGCAGCGGGTTTTCCCATAAATTAAATATCTTTTTAAAAATTATTACAGGCTAATCCATAAAAAATTTTCTTCTTTTTGGTTTATCGCCTTCCTGTTCTGTACTATTTTCTTCAGTAACGTCATCCTTTGTTTTTACAACCGATTCTTCACTACTGTTTTTTTTCGGATTTACTGATGCTTCGTATTCTTTATCTAATTCTTCTTCGGTTTTTATAAGCGGTAAAGCTTCTGATTTTAAAATGTGAACTTTGTGTAGTTTATTACCACCGGCCCAAGTCCATTTATTTAAAAACAATTCATCATCTTCTGCTTCGGTATAAAAAGCATCAAAAACCTGAAAAAAGTCCTGTATATTTTGTGGGCTCCAAGCCGGTAGATGCTTTAGTAAAACACCGGCATCCCAAATTCTAAAAAATTTATCCTGTCCGTTCTCCTTTATATAAATTTTGCTTTGCAAAAAATCCAACACATTTTTCAAGATTTCTTTTGTTTCAAATACTATACAACGTTCCATTTGTATTAAAGGCTGTCCCTTTAATTCATAGGGGTTGCTGTTTAGTTGAAATAACCAAGGTGCTGCATCCCAAATATCTTTATCATCTGTACCTTCAAATATATTTGTGTATTTAGGGTAGTGCTGCATCAATTGTATCAGCGTATATTCTTCGTTCAAGGCTGTATCGTAGCAGAAATACTTCATTAATTAATGGTAACAAGGGAGCCTTGTATTTTTGCAATTCCACCACTTTTTACTTCCAGCATTCCGGAGCCTTCTACTTTTGCCATAGCACCCTTTGCTTCCAACTGGGTAGTTCCTTCTACTTTAGTCTGTAACCCTTTTAATTCGGCAGATGAAGTGCCTTCCATTTTTAGGGCTGTTTTTGCCTGAACGTTGACATTCATACCTTTAATGGTAATATCTTTCATTGCATCTATTGTGATATTCCCCTTGGATTTTAACTTGATATCGCCATCAGATTCGATAGTGATGGAATTATCGTTGGGGTCGAACTTCACAATACATTTTGGCGCACCGCCTTTTTTCATTACTACGCTGGTTTCTCCATCTTCCTTGGCTATAAACTCACTCGCATCGCTATCTGATTTAACATAGGACAGTTTTATTTGCTTTTCATCACCTCCTAAAATTGATAATAACCCACCTGCCTCCTTCTTGCCAAATGGAGTGTCGCCAAGAATAATTGATTCCTCATCATCATCAATTTCTAACCTTCTTGCTGTTCTAGAACCAATCAATTTCTTGTTATTCCCTTTCTCTGTAATACCCGATTTATTTTTATCTGTATAAAGACTACCTGCTATATACGGGAGTTCTGCATTACCGTCCCAAAAATCTACCAAAACCTCATCATCTTTTTCTGGCAAAAATCGGAACCCCTTATTATTACCTGCATGTGGTGTAAGTACACTAACCCAAGGCGTTTTTTCGTCATCTGCCATCCATGGAAACTTCACCTGTACACGTCCCAAACCGGCATCATCCTCATTGTCTGTAATAATTGCGGCTTGCGCAAATGCTTTAGGTGTTTGTAACGGATTGGTGTAAGGGGGAACATCTACCTCAACGGGCACGGCTGTAAAACTGTTGGAATAGGTGCTGCTGTTGGAAACATTATGTGAAATTTGGGTAATAATGTAGGTTTGGCCGGCACTATCATTAGCATCTTTAATTTTGATGCGCTTACCAATAGCTAACTTATTATTTCTTGTTAAACCTGTTAAAAATATTGATGAAGCATAAATAGCTTTCTGTTCCAAATCATATTTATCATCACTTTCAGCTTTTGAAAATCCGGAGGGAACAAATATTTTTTTCCCGGGATTTTCTAAAAATTTGCTGCCGGCTTTTTCAGTAGCCTTTATAAAATCATTTTCGGGAATTCCTGCCTTTGTCTCCGAATTAACAGGTTCACTTTTAAAAATATCGGTAGCGACAATAGCCTCGGGAGTTTTAATTGCATGTGCCCTAATGTTGATATTGGATATATCTCCGGGTGATTTTAATTCAATTGCTTCGCCTTCCGGTTTTTTGCCAAGTTGCAGCTTTTGGCCATCATAATACATCCATTCTCCATATCTTACGGCCATTGAGGAAACAAAATCGAAAGAAGTTTGATTATATTGAACGATATAATGTAGGGCTTTTGTTGTTTGTAATTTTTTTTCAACCTTGTTTGATAGACTGGTGGCATCAAATGTTTTGCCAATAATATCATCTAATTTTTTCTTGTAAAAAGAATGACATTCTGCAATTTCGGATATTTTACAAAACACCCCTTTGCCTACAATATAAAACTCATAATAATAATTATCCACCATGGCAGAACTCACTTCCATAACAATACCTGTAAATTCGTGATTGACATTATCATTAGTATCCTTAAAACTCACTTTTACTTCTTTTCCAAGAACTTGTTTTTTAAAATCTAAGATGGCAGTAAAACTGGTATTCTTATCCTCTGGCCTTATAGAAAATGAAAAACTATTTACATTAATAAGAGCCTCTTGTAAGTTGAAATTTGAGAAAACAACCGGTTTGTTATCTAAATAATCCTGAATAACAATTTCGGTTTTACATAAAATTGAATTATCTGCCATAATTTTATTTTTATACAGCGGAATCACTGCCATAACGGAATGGCAACACACCTACATTAGTATTGAATATTTACTAAAGAAAAAAACTTTCTTCCAATGCCGGTTTCTTTAAAATAACAATTAACGCAGGCAGGTAAATACTCCTACGCTAATTGTTTAGGGAGCATGATTAAACCCATTCATTAGAGAATTTGCCATTACCCAATTCAATTTCTTTTGCAGAAAGAGTAAAGGATATTGACATGGGAACGTCGTTTGAAGAGCTAAAACTTTCGTTATAGTCAATCATGTACGCTTCTGTAAACTTAAGCTCTTTCATAGTAGCATCAGAATCTCTTTTTTTGAAGATGATACTGCCACTTTTATGGCTATAAGCATCAATCATCCATTCAAACAAATCTGTTTCATTGGTGCTTTCTACAATAACATGTATTTTACCCCCGCGCGTTTCGGAAGATACTCTACCTGTTTTATCAACAACCTGATGCAGATCAAAAGAGGCATCTAAAACCCGGTACTCTTTACCGGCAACTGAAAATGTGGCTTTAAAACTCATGGTGTTTTTTTTATTTATTAACTGAAAATATTTAGAATTTTTTATTGATAAGTGCTGCCACCGATATGAACACAATTAGAAGCAAACAGCATTTGTAGTTAGAGTCCCAATTCAAATAATTATTTTAGCAAACCCTTGCTGATTAATTTACAATGAAACAATTTTCTTAAAATAAATCGTATTTTTATTGTAAACACTAAAAAGTAGCAAGTGTATTTACATCGAAATTATACTTTTTATTTTCTATTGTAAACTTTTTACCATCCCCTTTTTTAGTGATGCTATATTTAAGAGCTTTGCTATATTTTTGATAAGGCTGTTAGTTTGATTTAATTTTTAGAGCGTAATGACGGAATGTATATATATGTATGAAAAACCTACAAAAAGAAACTCATGGAACCCTGCCCTTTGTTTGTGAAGCCGTATGTGCCGAGTTGCTTCAGAAAATAAGTTTTGAAGACCTCAAAACCCAATACATAGGTAATTTTAAAAAGAGTTTTAGTAATGATATTGAAAATATTGAAATAGAAGAATTTGGTAAAAATACTGCTTGTAGCATTCAAATAAACCGTAACGGCATATACGATCTTTTACCCGAAGGATTATTTCATCAAACACTTGGCAGCAGCAGGGTAAAAAACGTGAAGGATGCAGTAAGTGAACATAAAAGATTTAATGCAGAAGAAAAAAACGCCCGTAAATTCTTTGCTCCCATAGAGCAAATATTATTTAGATATAAAATACAAACGGAAATTGCAGAGAACAGCGCATTATATGATATTCAGAATGGAAAACTAAACAACAGCTTCTACGATTTTTGGAATTTGGATAAGTCCTTACCCATAAAAGAAGCCAACAGACTGTTACATTTAATGCCCCACTGTAATTTTATAAAAGGTAATAAAGCCGCTACAACCATTGCGTTAGCATATATATTAAACAAAGAAGTATCTATTGTGGAAGAATACCGGTGTAATACAATACATCTTACCCAAACCCAACCCATAAATGAAATAAGGCTTGGTGTTGATGCTGTATTAGGAACAGAAGCTAAAGAAATTATGCAATACTGGATATTCAATGTTGATAATATTGCCAATGAAGATTTGCCTGATTATGTACAAGATGGCAATATTGGTAAATTACTCAATCGTTTTACTGAAATATTTATTCCGCTGGAGATTGACGTTGTATATGATATAAACAAAGCTACCCAACAAGGCAATGATACACTGGAAAGTATTTTAGGATACGGTAGCCGCCTTTAATTAAAACAATACACTATGTGTCAAAACTATAAAACATGGCTTTAAAGTATTTTCTTATATATGCCGGGAGTTTTTTGGGGTTCTCGTTATTGCTGCTGCCACTGATTAGGCAGGTAAGCAGTAGTTTTATTAATTATGGTAAAAAGCCCTTATTATTTAACTTGGTATCATCAGTACTTGTATCGGGTATAGCTTTTGGCGTAACTTATATTAGCCATAATTTATTTTTTACTTATTTTTTACTGAGTGCCGTTTTCCTGTTATTTGGTACAATTTTTATGTTTTGGATACACAGAAAATTTTTTAAAGCCCGTAAGGATAACCGAAACAAACAATTTTTTGCAGAAATTCTGTATGCCGTATCAATTATACTATTATGTGTAGCCGTATTTTCTTCCTTACAATATTTTTTAAAAGATAAAAATTTTATGTTTTTTCCCATGCTCCTATGCATGCTTTTCTTTTTTGTACCCATTTTATTATTACACACTTTTGATGCAGCTATAAGCATTCCCTCACCAGTATATAATAACTGGCAGTACCCTGTAAACAATACTATTGAGCTACCCGATGAAGATGAAAAAGAACACCTTTATGTAATTGGATTTGAAATTCAAAAAAAATTTACCGACAGTAATCATACGTATTTTAGAGCCAAAGCCCCAGAGCACATGATTTTAGGAGATTTATTTTATCATTTTATAAATGATTATAATGATTTGCATAGCGAAACACCTATTGAATTCGCTAATGAAAACAATGTACAGGATTGGGTGTTTAGAACAAAACCCAAATGGAACAGTTTTTCCAAAATACTCAATCCCGAGCGTAGCGTAAATGATAATAAAATAAAAGAGAATACCGTAATTATTTGTGAACGTGTAGAGATGTAAAAATAAAAACCTGCATTAAAGCGGGCATCATTAAAAATTTAGCTTAACAGTTGTTATGGAAACCCAAGGAAGATATTTACAAGTAAACTGGACAGATGGCATGAAGCTTAACAAAGAGGCCTTCATAGCGCAGGATAATGCACATACATCCAATGCGTATCATTTAATTGCCTCTACCCTGTCGCCCATCAGGTACGGCCTGCTACCAGGAAATAATAATTTTAATACACAAATTGCTGTGGACAATCAAAATACCGTAAGAATAACGGTTATTTCTTGTACAGCAATTACCAAAGGCGGTTTTCCTATACATATTGATGCCGGCGAACAAAACAACAATACCGACGGAGCCGCATCAGTAAACGTCCAAATTTCAATTGACAGTTCCACCTCTACATAGTGGGTTGTATTAATAGTAAAGCCATACGATAGGCATCCAACAGGAAACATTAACCCTACAGAAAACCCTGCAAGGTTTCCTTTTGTTACATCCGGCTATGAAATTATTTTGGCAGATGATAATCAAATTAACCAATATTCTAATCATCCGCTGGCCTTAACCATCGGAAAAATTATTGCTAATGGAAACAGTTCCGTTGTTGATCAGGAATATATACCGCCCTGTATTTCCGTATCCGCTTCTCAGGATTTGTTGGGGCTTCATTCGGAATTAGACAGTTTTCTTGCCGGGCTTGAGCAAGCCTGCTCACAAATAGTACAAAAAATATATCGTAAAAGCCAACAGAACGACCTTTCCGAATTGGCACAATTCCTTTGCGACAGGATTATGTTGTTTACAGGTCAGTCTATAACCGAATACAGGTGGTCCTACATTCATGAATCGCCGGCAAAAATGTTAAGTACCATATCCGGACTTGCCCGTGTACTAAAAAATACGATAGACCTGAGAATTGGCTCGGGCAAAGACGAGCTAATGACGTATTTAAGCGAATGGTGCGAACTGAATCAAGGAGAACTGGAAGGTTTGTTGAGCAACATGGCCGCATTGCGCTATAACCACAACGATATTAACGAAAATATTACCAGTATTATAGAATTTGCGAAAGTGATTGGTAAGCTCTTTAACACGCTGAGTAATTTGGAGTTCATCGGAAAAAAGAAAGAATCGGGATTATTTGTTAAAGAAGAGCAGCCTACCAATAATCAGCCTGACAACCAATCCAAACCAAAGCGAAGATTTTTTGGATAACAGCAAACTGATGTATATAACTTTTAGTGCTGCTTACCCAATTGTAAACCGATAAAAAAACTTAGTGTTATGAAACCTGTAAATGTAAAAGAAAGAAGAAAAGCGTTTCAAAGATTTTTATTGTTCTTTATTTTGACGATTGCTGTAATATTAATAACGATTTTCTTCGGAATTAAAATTCCCTATAAAGAAAATTCGAAACTACAGGAACAGATAGCCCTTTACGAAAAAGCCAATCAATTTCAGGATAATTTTGCCAAAACCATGAACGAAACACAATCCTTGTTAGATACCGTAAATCAGGATGTGGTAAAATCGGGGCTTCTGGATGGGCGCATCACCCAAAAAATACAGGAAATGGATGCCATGCTGAACAAAAATGAAGTGAACTCTACCACCATTTACACGCAAATTATAAAACAAATGAACAATGCTCAGTCCGATAAAAAAGCATTACGGGCTGCAGGAAACAAGGACTCGGTAGTGGCTATGTATAATTCCCAAATTCAGGAATTAAAAAATTCACTCACCAAGTGGCAGGACTCCTACCGCCAGTTAGAAACACAAAATTTAATGTTGCGTCAAAAATAATTTACCGAAAATAAAAATAAACAGGTATGTCATTTGCACTTACAAAAAAATGGGGAACATTAGACTTTAAAGTATGGATGTCGCTGCTGATTCTATCCTTTATTTCGCTTGCCTTATTAGGATATAAAGTAGCCACTACCATAACATGCCCGACCATTAACATTAAACCAACGGGGAAATTTAATCATGCAGATGCAAATAACAATACTTTTTTTGTAAATGAGCAAATTATTT
>JBKEEB010000109.1:0-2559 GCA_047975735.1 Niabella sp. | reverse complement strand
TCAACATCAGTTGTGTAGCTTTTATGTTTGGTCTAAAACCCAAAACAGTTCATTACTGGTATAAAGAAGCGTGGAGCGATTACCGTAAAGACATTGCCGAAGGCAAGTGGGGCGATAAGAAAATACAAGTGGTAGACAAAAGCAGTGGCGAGGTCATTAAAGAAAAGCCTGTTCCCATAGCCAAGCTGGAAAATATGGGTAGCCACATGACCATTGACGAAAAACAAATAGGTAAAAAAATGTACACCATCATGACCAATACCCAAACCCGGAAAATAGCACTATTGGCGCAAAGCATGAAGGTTGAAGTGCTTAAACAAGCCATCCAAAGCTATCTGTCCGCCATGACAGACGAGGTGCAGTCCGTCAGTTGCGATATGAGCCCTTCGTATAAAAAATTATGCAGAGAAGTTTTCCCCAACACCCAATTGGTGATTGATAAATTCCATGTCATCAAACATCTGTTGGATGCCTTGCAAACTGTACGCCGCCAAATAAAAAATCAAATCATTAATACCGAACAAAACATATATGCCGGCAGCAACAGGCTGTGGAGCGAAGTAGAGCTATTAGAACGCAGCCGTTACCTGCTGATGAAAATGCAAGACAATTGGGATGAAGAACAACAACAAATAATGGACTATTTGTTCAAAAGATTTGCTGTATTACAAACAGCCTACCAACTTACCCAAAAACTCCGATTATGGTACAACGCCAAAAATATTGGCAAGCATCCCAACCTAATAGAGATAGAACTCTATCAATGGTGTGATGAGGTAAACCAGTCAAAAATACCCGTATTTAAAGCAGTAAAAAAGATGATTGAAAAGCATCATGACGACATTATCAATTATTTTAAAGAAGGGCAAACCAATGCGAAAGCAGAAAATATGAACTCAAAAATACAACGCTTCCTCGCCAACAATTTTGGTATCAAAGACCGGGACTTCTTTCTTTACCGTGTAGCCGGATACTTCGCTTAGCACCTCAAAAAAAGAATTAGCCCTGAATTTGTCGCTCGAGAGCTATAATAGATAAAAATAATTTCTTTAAAACTTGTAAATGTTATTACTATGTTATAACTTTGTGGCATGATAACGAGAATACGTAAAATAGGAAACTCTTCAGGAATATTATTATCTAAAACGCTTTTAAATCAATGTGAAATTATTGATCAGGTAGTTGTAGAAGTTAAGAACAGGACAATAGTTATAAAACCTGTAGAAAAGCAACCAAGGGAAGGGTGGGAAAAACAATTTATTGAAGCGGGTGCTTTAAATGACAATGAAAATATTTTAGGTGATATTTCTACTAAGTTTGAGGAGGAAGAATGGACATGGTAGTAAAACGCTTTGAGATTTACTTTGTAGAGCTTGACCCTACAATTGGCAGTGAAATTAACAAAACAAGACCGTGCGTAATAGTATCGCCCGATGATATGAACCGTGCATTACATACCGTTATCATCGCTCCCCTTACATCTACTATCAGGAACTATCCAACCAGGGTGGATTGCATTGTAACTAAAAGGAAAGGCCAGATTGCATTAGACCAATTAAAGACGATCGATAAAAGCAGATTAAGGAATAAGATAGGGCTTCTAAATAGTGCTACCCAACATTCAGTCTTAGAGACTTTAATAGAAATGTTTAAACCTGATTTGTGATTTATGCCCCTGTGGAAAACAATAAGTCAACAATTTCAATACCATGCCTGAAATCATACAATTATCCATAGGAGATTTTACAGATATTAACCGTATTGAAGCCTTACAATCTGGTCGTCCTTTTTATAAAGAGTTGCCATTTGCCCCAAATGAGTATAATGGTTATTATTCTAAAGAATTACCTGATGGCAGCATCTTCTTAGTGAAGATCACTACTTTTCAAGATCAGTTTGGAAAGAGTTGTTTTACTGAAGAAATTATTAAAGAATTAAAAAATCCTGATTAGTGCAACAAGTTGTAGCACTATTTTAACTAGTCCCGTGAAGTGGTTTTTGAGTTTTTTTGTTTTTACATTAGCTTTTCATAAACTTATTTACATCAGACTTCTCTAAAAAGAGAAGTCTCTTTTTTTGTACGGCTGATACTTTTTATTTAACCAATTAATCACTACTCAAAGTTAGAATTATCGGCTGCTGTCAGCCAAAAGACTACGGCATAAACACGAGCTAACGCTCATAAGCTGTCACTTATTCCGTTTCCTTTTGGCCTTTGTTGCCGAAATTCTGTTTCCGTTCCGTAATTAATTTATAAACTTTTAAATCAAAAAATTATTGAAAAGTTTGAAATTCATGATTGCTCCGATAACATTAACCCTGCCTCTTGCATGCCAATCCTTACTGGCATAACATTTTTCTCCTTTTAAACTATATCCGTTTTCTCGGGGAGCATCTACAGCAAAGCCACTTTCGTCTATATAAACAATAGGACGCTTTTCTATAAACTCATAGTAGAATAATTTGAGTTGGAAAATAAACCGGGATAATTCATCGGCTTTAGGATGGTAAAGCGTTTTTTTTATTACTAATATTCAGGCGCTTTAGTGCATAATATAT
>JBKEEB010000011.1:0-6167 GCA_047975735.1 Niabella sp. | reverse complement strand
TCCCGGCATTACCTTTTCTGCCATTTGCCAGTAAGGCTTCCATGCCGCCCTGCTTATACCATGTCCTCCAATTTTGGATGCTTTGGCTACAAGCTCCCACAGCATCCATTAACGCCCTTTTTGAAATGCCGGCTGCTTGTTCTTTTTTCATAGCAATGAGCATCTTAATACGGGGTTGCATCATCACAGATGATTGCCGTAGCAATTTTCTTAACTCCTGCATATATTCTTTTACTGGTATGTTCAACGAATAAGACATATTTATAATGATTTATATTTAAGACCAAAAATATAACAAAAAAAAACCAAAATCCGAATATCGGTCTTATTTATTTTTCACTATCGTATTAATAGGTTCACACGAACAAAAAATCATCAACTATTTTATACATGGATATACCAATGCAAAGGCAGAAGCTATGAATGCCAAAATACAACGCTTTATAGCTTCCAATTATGGAATAAGAGACAGAGACTTCTTCTTCTACCGATTAGCCAGATACTTCTCTTAATCTACCCACAGCACATCAAATTAGTAATTAGCCGTTACGGCTATATTTTTTATACTATTGCTATGTTTTCCTTATCTTTGCACCCCCTTAGCAATAGCTATTGGACTTAATTAATTTTTAAAATAAAACAAAAGGGTAATGAACAATTACGAATTGATGGTGATTTTTACCCCCGTTTTAAGTGAAGATGAGTATAAAGCAGCTCAAAAAAAGTTTGCCGAAATGGTAACAGAAGCTGGAGGAACCATTGTTCACGAAAAACCTTGGGGATTGAAATCACTGGCGTACCCCATCCAGAAAAAAACCACAGGGATGTACTGGGTAATGGAATATACTGCGCCATCCGACTTCAATGAAAAGTTGAAAATTCAACTATTGCGTGACGAAGCTGTAATGCGTCACCTATGCACTAAACTTGACAAATACGCCGTTGAGTATAATGCAAAAAAAGCTAAAGGCGTAAGTACCGGAAACGAAAAAGCAGTGGAGGCTTAATACTATGGCAAAAAATGAAATTAAATATCTTACCGCCATTAAAGCCGACAAAAGACCTAAAAAGTTTTGCCGCTTCAAAAAATATGGCATACGCTACGTGGATTATAAAGACGTAGAGTTTTTAAAGAAATTTCTGAACGAACAAGGTAAAATCTTACCTCGCCGCCTTACAGGTAATAGCCTTAAGGCTCAACGTCAGGTATCCGATGCTATTAAAAAAGCTCGCCAAATGGCTTTGTTACCGTTTGTTACAGATCTTTTAAAATAATTGTAAGGCTCTTCCCTAATTCCTTTTAAGGATGACAATGAAGCCTTTGATTCATTGGGAAAAAAATAAATTATAATGGAAATAATTTTGATACAGGATGTAGATCATTTGGGTGCTGCTAATGAAGTAGTATCCGTTAAAAATGGCTACGCACGTAACTTTTTACTACCACGTAAATTAGCTGTAGAAAATACTTCGGCTAATCAAAAGCAATTGCAGGAAAAGTTAAAACTGGCAAAGAAAAAAGAAGATGCTATGCTGGCTGCTATAAATGATGTAGTAGCAAAGCTAAAAGAATCTCCTTTAAAACTTGGAGCTAAAACAGGAACTTCCGGTAAAATATTTGGTAGTGTAACCAACCTGCAGATAAGCAGAGTAATTCGTGAACAAAAAGGGTATGAAATTGACCGTAAGCGCATTACTATCAACGAGGAGGTTAAAGAATTAGGTACGCATAAAGCAACTATTGATTTCGGCAATGGGCATTCCACCGAAATTGACTTTGAGGTAGTAGCAGAATAATCCTTAATTTTCACCATATTTGAAGCGTTCGGAACTCCGAGCGCTTTTTTTGGGTGTTTATGTGAGGGAAGACACTATATAATAGTACAGGAAAATATTTAGAATAGAAGTATATGCTTAGGTTATAGTTTATTGTTAATAGTTGTATAGCCTGGGCCAACAAAAAAATCATAAATCCTAAATCACAAATAGCTATTATCTTTGCGCGCTTATGAAGTTTGAAGACGAAATATTACGAAGGCGCACATTTGCCATCATTAGCCACCCCGATGCCGGTAAAACAACGCTTACCGAAAAGTTTCTGTTATTTGGTGGTGCTATACAGGTGGCAGGTGCCGTAAAAAGCAATAAAATAAAAAAATCTGCTACATCAGATTTTATGGAAATTGAACGCCAGCGTGGTATATCGGTAGCTACTTCGGTAATGAGTTTTGAGTATCAAAATATCCTGATTAATTTATTAGACACACCCGGACACAAAGATTTTGCTGAGGATACTTTTAGAACGCTAACGGCAGTAGATAGTGTAATATTAGTGGTGGATAGTGTAAACGGAGTAGAAGAACAAACTCGTAGATTAGTAGAAGTGTGCCGCATGCGCGATACACCTGTAATTGTATTCATAAATAAAATGGATCGGGATGGTAAAGGGCGTTATGATTTGTTGGAAGAAATTGAAAATGAATTAAAAATATCGCTACACCCTATGACCTGGCCTATAAATAGCGGAAAGGAGTTTAAAGGAGTATATAATTTACATGATAATAACCTTCGGTTATTTACGGCTAATACCAAGGCTAATGAAGATGAGATAATAGCGATTAATGATTTATTTGATGGAGTGGTTGATGAAATGCTTGGAGAAAAAGATGCAGCTACCTTAAGAGAGGATGTAGAACTGTTACAGGGTGTAAACGGAGGATTAAATGTGAATGATTATCTAAAAGCCAAAGTTTCTCCCGTTTTTTTTGGTAGTGCTATTAATAATTTTGGAGTAAAAGAAATGCTCGACACTTTTATAAGAATTGCGCCAACCCCTCAGAGCCGAGAAACCAGCACCAGAGAAGTAGATGCGATGGAGCCAAAACTAAGCGGCTTTGTATTTAAAATTCATGCTAACTTAGACCCCAAACACCGCGACAGAATTGCTTTTTTTAGAGTGTGCAGCGGCCGGTTTGAAAGAAATAAATACTACCACCATGTACGGTTGGATAAAGACCTGCGTTTTAGCAATCCCTATTCTTTTTTAGCCCGGGAAAAAAATGTAATTGAAGATGCATATTCCGGCGATGTAGTAGGGCTTTTTGATACGGGAAATTTTAAAATTGGCGATACTTTAACCGAAGGAGAAGATTTTTATTTTACCGGAATCCCTTCTTTCTCGCCGGAAATATTTAAAGAAGTAGTAAATAAAGACCCCCTCAAAACCAAGCAATTGGAAAAAGGGTTGATGCAATTGACCGATGAAGGCGTGGCACAGTTGTTTACACAGTTTGGGGGTACTAAAAAAATTATCGGTTGTGTAGGAGAACTTCAGTTTGAAGTAATCCAATACCGTTTATTGCATGAATACGGCGCATCAGTTGAGTTTAGGGCCTTGCCATTTTATAAAGCCTGTTGGCTTACATCAACCGAGCCCAAAAAATTAGATGATTTTACAAAATTCAAACAAGCTAATTCCGGCGAAGATAAAGACGGGCATATTGTTTATCTGGCTCAAAGTGAATGGTTCTTAAATACCGAGATCAGCAATAATCCTGATATAAAGTTTCACTTTAGCAGCGAAATTCATAAGGATGAGATGTAGGTTGAGGAGGAAGAATTATTTTATACTGTTTAATAATTCCTTAAAAATGATGCTTTGTACATTATTATGATGGTATGTTTCGTATTATTGTAATCATTATCTAACGAATCGATTATAATAGTGATATGAAGAAGATACTAATTGCAACTGTTTTAGTATGGATTTTTTCCACGTCGGCTCAATCACAATTTTCTAAAACATTTATTCATAGTAATTGGAAATTTACTAAAGCGGGCTCTAACGAGTGGCAACCGGCAACGGTTCCCGGTACGGTGCACACCGATTTGCTGAACAACAAACGCATACCAGACCCTTATTACGGAACTAACGAAGAAAAATTACAATGGATTGGTACAACAAACTGGGAATACAAAACTACTTTTAATCTTTCTTCAAATCTATTGAATAAAAAAATTATTAATTTGGTATTTGATGGGTTAGATACTTATGCCGATGTGTATTTGAACGGACAATTGATTTTACAGGCCGATAATATGTTTCGGCAATGGAAAGTAAATGTTAAGGATTTACTTCAACCCAAGAACGAACTTTACATAATTTTTCATGCTGCTAAAAACCGAACTGATTCTCTGGCCGAAGCCAATTTGCCCTTAGTTATTCCGGCCGATAACTCCCGGCTTTATGTACGTAAAGCACAGTATCATTATGGTTGGGATTGGGGGCCGATATTTATCACATGCGGCATCTGGCAAAAAGTATATATTGAATCTGGCAACGTTATGCCTGTTGAAAAAAAATTTGTTCCGGTAAACAAAGTAGAATTAGTGCAAGAACCCGATGCAACAGGGCGTTCCTTCTATTTTAAAATAGACGGCAAACCCGTTTACATGAAAGGAGCTAATTATATTCCGATGGATATGTTTGTACCCCGGCTTACAAAAGCCGATTACCGAAAAATGTTGCTGCGTGCCAAAGATGCCAATATGAATATGTTGCGCGTGTGGGGTGGCGGTATTTATGAAAATGACGATTTTTATAATCTTTGCGATTCGCTGGGGATTTATATATGGCAGGACTTTATGTTTGCCGGGCAGATGATTCCGCATGACGAACATTTTTTTAATAATGTAAGAGAAGAAGTAAAGTATCAGGTTAAACGCTTGCGCCATCATCCTTGTATTGTAATTTGGTGCGGCAATAACGAGGTAGATGAAGCATGGCATAACTGGGGCTGGCAAAAACAATTTAATGTGCATGGGGCAGACTCTGCACAACTATGGCAGGATTATGAACGGCTTTTTAAAGATAGTATTGCTGCCTGGGTACAGCAGTATGACGGATCGAGGCCTTATGTAAGCAGTTCTCCCGAAATTGGATGGGGGCATAAAGAAAGTATTACGCAGGGCGATAGTCATTATTGGGGTTTTTGGTGGGGAGGTCAGGATGTAGAAGTTTTTGAAGAAAAAACAGGGCGGTTTTCGAGCGAATGGGGAATGATAGGAATGCCTAATTATTCTTCTCTCGTAAAAATTAGCAAACCTGCGGATTGGTTTCTTTTTTCGGATGTATTAAAAAATCACATGAAGGCGGGCAATGGGTATAGCAAACTACTATCCTATATGCAACGCTATGTAATGGATTCCAATCAGGCAAAAAAATTGTCTGCCGAAAACTTTACTTATGCCAGTCAGGTATTACAATATTATTTGCTAAAAAAAGCTATTATCATTCAACGCAATCATTATCCTGTAAATATGGGAACCCTCATTTGGCAGTTAAATGATTGTTGGCCGGTGGCCAGTTGGAGTATTACCGACTATTATAATCGTACGCCAAAAGCGGCATGGTATGCTGTAAAGGAAACGTTTCGGGATGATATTAAATTACAGCCCGAAGAACAACGGCCTATTAACGCTGTGTTACAACAACCCGTATTTACTATTCGCCAAATGGGTAATAAAACGTTTACAATACAAGCCGATAAAGATGCCGAATATGTATATGTATATAAAAACGGAAAGGATTTTTATTTGAGCGATAATTATTTTAACCTGAAAGCAGGAATTCCCAAAACCA
Source organism: Niabella sp. (assembly GCA_047975735.1). Taxonomy (GTDB): domain Bacteria; phylum Bacteroidota; class Bacteroidia; order Chitinophagales; family Chitinophagaceae; genus Niabella. The sequence continues at coordinate 526 of JBKEEB010000011.1, read as the reverse complement.
TTGTGCTAAGGGAAGGTGTTTTTGCTCCCGGTACCGTTCAATCTTTAAAAGTGAAATCGTTGTTTGATATAAAAGGGAAATGATAAACATTTTCCGTCATGTCAATGAAGCCGACGATAGGAGGTAAGGAAAAATCTCGTGCCTCAACTTCAAGGTTCGCGGTGGCACGAGCCAAAGTAATACGAAACGTATTTATAAAACAGACCAATGATACTTCGTATAATGCTCCCGAAAACATTCGGGACGATAGTCGTTTAGACCAATTACATTGGTCTATTACGAATATCCAATCGGTATAAAAGTAGCTTTTGTAAGAGATTTCTCGTTCCGCTACGCTGCACTCGAAATGACGGATGGTTGTTTCCGTCATTGTAACGAGAAATTTGAAAATTGTGAGAAGAAATATCTTTGGCTTTACCTAAAAATACTCATATTGTACAAAAAATATTAATTTTTAATATACTTTATATAAATAATAGAATAAAAAACTAAAATAAAATCAATATATTTTAAAATAAATATTAAT
>JBKEEB010000097.1:0-1516 GCA_047975735.1 Niabella sp. | reverse complement strand
AGTTTAACGATTGTAGTGCCAGCTTAATTGCCGACACGCTCACTATCTTTAATAGCAGTATTGAAAAAAAATGGAAATGGAATAACGGAGATATTGCACCCATCTCCATACAGAACAAGTTATCGGGTCAAAAGATCACCTTCAAAAGTATTACCCCGGAAGTAAAATTACCTGCCGAAAAATTCACGAAAAATATATTTGTAAATATTTCAAAAGATGGCAGCTTTATTAACGGAATACCCAACCACTTATTAATAGGAGCATTAAATGGTAAGGATATTGTATATTTGTGAATGGATAAAAAAGAAAAAGATGGCCGTATGCGTACAGCATCAGCGCAGACAATCATTCGTACACAGGTAGTTGATTTTTTAAAGAACAAAAAGGGTACACAAAAACAGGCCCAAGACTATTTTGGTTTAAGCCGCAGCGGGGTAGAAAAGATATGGCGAACCTACAAACAGGGAGGCACTCGGGCTATTGCCGGGAAAAAACGTGGAGTTCGTTCCGGTAAAAAGATAAACGGCCGGCAAGCTGCAGAAGTACGTAATCTCATTAAGGATAAACTTCCCGACCAGTTAAAGCTGTCCTTTGGTTTGTGGACAAGAGGGGCTGTTCAGCAATTGATAGAAACCCGTTATGGAATAATATTAAGCCGTTGGCAGGTAGGCCGATATTTGAAAGCATGGGGTTATACACCTCAAAAGCCCATCCGCAAGGCATTTGAGCAGAAACCCGAACAGGTAAAACAATGGTTAGAGAAAGAATATCCCGGCATAAAGAAAAGAGCCGTTAGGGAGAAAGCAGTAATATATTTTGGAGATGAAACGGGTATGAGAAGCGACCATCAGGCAGGCAGGAGCTATGCCCCTAAAGGAGAGACCCCTATTGTAAGATCAACAGGACAGCGTTTTTCATTAAACATGATTTCAGCCATAAGCAACAAGGGTCACTTGCAGTTTATGATTATTGACGGCAGTTTTAACAGCGCTGTGTTTATGGAATTTTTGAAGCGAATGATAAAATATAGCAGGGATAAAATATTTTTTGTTACAGACGGGCATCCGGCACATAAAACAAAAAAGCTGAAGCAGTGGCTGGAAGAAAACAAAGCAAGGATAGAGGTCTTTTTTATTCCGCCGTATAGCCCGGAACTTAATGCGCAGGAATATTTGAATCAGGATGTTAAAACAAATGTAATTGGCAAGAAACGGCCTATTAACAAGGATCAGATGAGAAATAATGTAGAAAGCTTTATGAACAGCAAAAAGAAAAAACCAAAGCAGGTGCAAAAGTATTTTCATGTAAGCCATGTCAGATATGCAGCTTAGAAGTTTTATCCTTACTATTTTACTATACGATTAATAATTTTCGAAAAAAATATGTTATGGACATTTCTTATATAATAAACGAACTGGGCGAAGACAGGGAAAATTATTTTAATGCTGTAAGTCCGCCCATTATGCAAACCAGCAATTTTAAAATTAATACTGTAGAAGAATTAGCAAATGCATTT
>JBKEEB010000081.1:0-7545 GCA_047975735.1 Niabella sp. | reverse complement strand
GCAACACCGCTTAGATGCCCGCAAATACAGCCAGGCCAAGATGTCGGAAGAAGAAAAAAAATCTTTTGAAAAAAAGATCAACGATTATGTTAAAGAAATTGATAAATGTATTGCGCTTTTAAGCGTTTAAAAATTTGTACATGATTCCCATTAACATCAATATAGCCGATAGAGTTTACCGTATTAAAATATCGCCGGAAGATGAATCTTCTGTTCGCAACTCTATAAAAATCATCAATGATAAAATAACCGATTTTAAAAACAACTTTCCCGGAAAAGACATGCAGGACTATATTTCAATGGTGTTGGTATGGTTTGCTACAGAGGCTAAAAATAAAAATGTTCCCCTTCATGAAGAGAAACATTTATTAGATAAGTTAAGCCAGATTGAAAAATTGATGGACGACAATCCCTGATTATTACACCCGCTCCAACCATTTGCTAATATCAGGGTACTGCTAGTTTATAATCAAGGCTTCGGCTCATATCTTTCAAACATAAACAAAAGTTTACAAATTGAAAACTTTTTAAACTTTTGCCATATGAACATTATAAACCGCAAAACGGTTATTTATTACACGCAAAAATATCCTGCGGCTAAAAACCAATTACTGACATGATACAGCGAAATAGTAAAACAAACATTTACTAATTTCAACGAACTGAAAGCAGTTTATGGAAATGCAAGTATTGTAAACAATCAAAGAGTAATTTTTAATATCAAAGGAAATGAATTCAGACTTATAGTGTCCGTTAATTTTAGACCAAATGCCTGTTATACCATTTGGTTTGGCACACATAAAGAGTACGATAAAATAGATGCAGAAAGAGTAAAGTATAACCCAAACCTATAAAATAATTATTATGAACTGGAAAGTAATTAAAACAGAAAAGGAACATAAAAAAGCAGTTAAAAGAGCCATGAAAATTTTTCATACTGAGCCCAATACTCCCGAAGACGACGAATTAGGGGTCTTGCTTCTTTTAATAAAAGATTACGAGGACAGAACCGTTAAAATGCCTGTAATAGATGTATTGGATGTTATTAAAGAAAAAATGCAGGAACAGGGCTTAAAGAGTAAAGACCTCGAATCTGTAATTGGCAGCAAAGGTTATGTATCGTCCATACTTTCCGGGCGCAGGGAAATCACTTTAAAAATAGCTCAAAATCTAAAAGATTATTTTAACCTGCCTGCTGAGCTTTTTCTACAAACAAAATAGCCCACAGTTTAAACCGTGGACTATAAAATTATTTAAAAGACTGTTTCGTGAGACACAAAACATGGCTGAAAAGAATTACACCTTATCTAACCATCCGTAAATATCAGGCACTTTACCTTCTTTATAATCTAAAAGATGTTTTTTCATGTCTGTAGAAATTTTCATTTTCTCAACATCAAACTGCATCACAAAATCTTTATAACATAATTCTTTTACATGAGAGATGGTGGCAGCAGTACCTGCGCCAAACACTTCCTGCAATGTTCCGTTTTTGTAAGCTTCTACTATTTCATCAATTGATATTCTTCTTTCTTCCACATCGTAACCCGCATCTTTAAACAACTGTAACAAGCTCATGCGAGTGATGCCGCTTAAAATTGTACCTTCTGATAAATCCGGTGTGATGATCTTATTATTGATGATGAAGAAAATATTCATAGCACCTACTTCCTGCACATATTTGTGCTCGTAAGCATCCATCCATAATACCTGATCGTAGCCTTTGGCTTTTGCCTCTGCACCGGATGCTAAAGATGCCGCATAGTTGCCACCGGTTTTTGCCATGCCGGTTCCGCCGGGTGCTGCGCGTGTATATTTTTCTTCTACATAAATTTTTGCAGGTGCGGCAAAGTAAGAACCTACCGGGCCTAAAATGATGAGGAATTTATACCTGTTAGATGCTTTTACGCCCAGTGTTTCTTCGCTGGCAAACATAAAAGGTCTGATGTATAAGGATTCATCATATCCTGATGGCACCCAGTTCTTATCCAGCTCAATGAGTTGTTTTAAACCATCCATAAAAATTTCTTCAGGAACTTCCGGCATGCCCATTCTTACTGCCGAACCATTGAATCTTTTAAAATTCTCATTAGGTCTGAAAATATTAATATCGCCGTTTTCGGCTTTATGCGCTTTAAGCCCCTCAAAAATAGTTTGCGAGTAGTGCAATACAGAAAATGCAGGCAGAAAATTTAGTTCCTGATAAGGGCGAATCCGAACATTTTTCCACACCCCGTTCTCCCAATCGGCTTCTAACATATGATCGGTAAAATATTTTCCAAAACCCAGATTATTAAAATCAACTTCCGAAATTCTGCTTACAGATACTTTCTCTACGGGTATGCTCATTGTCTCCACCATAAAATGACTATTTTTGATATAATTAGTTTGTAAAAATACAAAAAAATACATCTATAATGCATTAAAAATCTGTTGTAATTAAGGGAATTTGCAGTTTAAACACAGCAAAATATTTCCCTTCAATTGCCGGTAAAGGATTATTTATGAGTTTAAACGATATACAACTAAATGGCAGACTTTTGGCAAGCTTATATGCCAAATCCCTAATCAGCAATGGTAACCAAGCCACTAATACCCCCACTTTATCTGCTGCCGAAAAAAAGATTGGCGGTAAAATTGAAGAAAGCCTTAAACCGCAAGTACCGTTTAAGGCCTTGGGCAATAATCAAAAAAAAGTACTCATTTTAGTTAACTACCCCCAAAGTACTCATTTACCGGATACCCAACTCGATTTTTTAACCACCCTGCTTAAAGCCTGCTCCTTAGGGTTAAATGACGTAGCCATCGTTAACACCCATCAATATCCGGATATAGATGCCACAGCTGTTACTACCTATTTTTCTTCGGCTACGGTATTGTTGTTTGGTCTTACCACACAAAGTATGGGGTTCCCATTTGAAATTCCTCCTTATCAGGTGCAGCAGTTTGACGGCAAAACCGTAATTTGCTCCGGTGCTTTACACGAAATTGAAACCGACAAAACAGCCAAAGGCAAGCTGTGGAATGGTTTAAAAAGAATCTTTTCTATATAATAATTATTACTAATGATGCGATTGATCTTCGCCACCAATAATCAACACAAAGTAAACGAAATACGCAATGCTTTGTCCGGCAGCTACAATATCATCAGCCTGAAAGAAGCAGGTATTGACAAAGATATTCCCGAGCCGCACGATACTTTAGCAGCCAATGCTACTGAAAAAAGTACGGTTATTTTTGAGATGACGGGCGAAAATTGCTTTAGTGAAGATACTGGGCTTGAAGTAGATGCTATAAACGGCGCACCCGGCGTTTATAGTGCCCGATATGCAGGCGAAAATGCCAGTTTTAGCGATAATGTAGAAAAATTACTGAAAGAAATGGAGGGCAAATCAATAAGAGATGCCAAATTTAAAACCGTGATTTCTTTAATAATTGATGGAAAGGAAACACAATTTATTGGTGAGTGTGCCGGAAAAATAACCGAAAAAGTGATGGGTAATAACGGTTTTGGCTACGACCCTGTATTTATACCCGATGGTGCGGATAATACTTTTGCCGAAATGACGATGGAAGAAAAAAAAGTATTCAGCCATCGGGCTAAAGCTGTAGAAAAATTAGTGCTATTTTTAAAGGGAGTAAGATTAAGCTAAAGTTTTGCTTACTTTCAACCTTTTGTTATATTGCACTTTATAGCCTTTCCGGTTATAACTATATTTTTATATTTTGTAAAGAATCTGACTAAAAAAGGGCAGACATCAAAAAATAAATATTTTTTAATAAAATTAAAAAAATTGGAATCAACAGGCAACCATAATATTTCTGAAAGCGACTTAATTAAAGGGTGCATTGATGGGGATCGCCGCATACAGGAAGAGTTATACCGGCGTTTTTCTCCCAAAATGTACGCTGTATGTTTAAGATACGCATCCAATACTGACGAAGCCCAGGATATTTTGCAGGATGGCTTTATAAAAGTATATAAAAAATTGGATAGCTTTAGGGGAGAAGGTTCTTTTGAAGGATGGGTTCGTCGCATTTTTGTAAATACGGCTATTGAACATTTCAGACGTAAGAAATACGTGCAGCCGGTTACAGAAAGAGAAGAAAATACCATAGAAGGTAAATATACTTCGGTATTAGATGAACTGGCGGAGCGTGATATTTTAGACCTCGTTACACAGTTATCGCCCGGTTACAGAACCGTTTTTAATATGTATGTAGTAGAAGGATACAGCCATAAAGAAATTGGTGAAATGCTTGGAATAAGTGAAGGAACCAGCAAATCGCAATTATCCCGGGCTAAGGCTATATTACAGGATTTGGTAAGAAAACATATTGATACCCATCGCGGTAATACCGCAAAAAATGAAGAATAATTTTTTTAATAATTTGGAAATAGTTCAACCATGAGCAGCCAACATAAACTTTATAACTACGAAGTTAGCCCTCCGGCTGGGGCATGGGAAAGAATTGCGCAGGAACTGAATGATGTAAACGAATACAAAAACATTTCTAATAAATTACATAATTTACAAGTTGATGTTCCAGCTCCTGTTTGGGATAGAATTGATGCAGCACTTTCCGAAGAAAAATCATTAGATATTATTGCCGCAAAACTGTCGGATATAGAAGTAATGCCTCCCATAAGCATTTGGGACAAATTACAGACAGTTCTTGATAGTACTGAATCTACAAACCGCAAACCGGCTCCTGTTATTTCAATTAAAAAACGCATTACAAAATATGCCGTTGCTGCTATCACTATTGGTATAGTAGTACTTACTGCCTTTTTGTTTATTCAAAAGTCAAATAATAAAGGTGCGCAGATAGCAAGTTTTGAAGAAAAACAGGAAAATAGCAATACGGTTATAACACAAACACTACCTGATACACCTGTTACTGAACCAAAAACAGATGAAGTATATCAGCCTGTTACCCTAACTAATGTACCCAATCATTCTTCAACTACCTCACATACAAAATCTGTAAAACAGGCTTCTAAAACGGTAACAACCAGTAGGGGAAATACTTACGCCACAACCGTAGAAAAAAATCATGAAACTAATGGCCGCTATATTGTTTTAATGACGGAAGAAGGTAACGTAGTTCGCATGAATAAAAAAGTAAGCAGATTGGCCGACTGTATTGCCGGTGAAGACCCCAGCCATGAATGCAACAGTCAAATATCAAAATGGCAAAAAGAAATTGCCAATATGCCTGTATTGGCTTCGCCCGATAATATTTTAGGTTTATTAGAATTGGCAACTAAAGAGCCAGTGAGTGCAGAACTTTAATAAAGATACATTTATCCTAATCTTCTATTTTTACAAACTGCATTTCCACCCTTCTATTCATCATCTGTCCGGAGTGGGTTTTATTATCAGCTATGGGATTTTTTGACCCAAAGCCCTGTACTTGCAATTTATTTTTAGGCACATTTGTAGGCTTCCCCTTTTTAGTACAGGTTAAAAGTAGACTTTTTCATTCAAACTATTGATTATCTGTTCCGGGGTGAAGTGGAGCGGAGGCGTAGCCGTAGCGCAACGCAACCCCGGAACAGATAATTTTTCTTTATACATTTTTGGAGACAACCCTCCCAAAGCGTCATGAGGCCTATGATGGTTGTAATCATCCACCCACTGTTGGGTAATCTCCCTTACTTCATCAATGCTATCGAATAGATACGCATCTAAAACTCCTTCTCTGTAGGTCTTATTGAACCGCTCGATATACGCATTTTGTGTAGGCTTGCCCGGTTGTATATAGACGAACTTAATTTCGTTAGCCAAACTCCATGATTGGGCAAGCTTTGCTACAAACTCAGGACCATTATCCATCCGTATCTTTTGAGGTTTGCCGTAGCGGTTTACCAGGTGTTTTAGCACCCATACCACACGGCTGCTTTTGAGCGAGTAATCCGTCTCAATAAACAAAACTTCACGGTTGTAATCATCTATCACATTAAAGGAGCGAAACTTTGTGCCGTTACTTAGTGCATCGCTCATAAAATCAACACTCCAGGTTTGGGTAAAAGCAGTGGGTACTGCCAGTGGCTCTTTTACTCTTGACGGTAAGCGTTTTTTCACCTTCCTGCGCAGCGGCATCCCTATTTGCCGATAAATCCGGTGTAGTCTTTTATGGTTGATGATGGTTCCCTGATTACGGATGCGGCCATAACACTTCCAAAAACCTTCCAATGGATTTTTAAAAACTAATTGCTGTAACTAATCTATCATTGCCTGATCATTTTTAATACTCCGGTAATGCAAACTGCTCCTGCTCAAATGTAATACACGACACGCCTTGCCGATGTCTTTGGGCCGCTCCAAGCGTAACTGCTCAATAACAGCCCGCTTATCACAAGGCTTTAAAGCTTTTTTTCTATGATGTATTTGGCAACATCCAACTCCATAGCAAGGTTCGCATACATCTTCTTTAGTCTGTTATTTTCTGCCTCTAGCTCTTTGATACGCTTCAACTCACTGGCCTCCATGCCCCCATAACGCTGACGCCATTTATACAACGATGCTTTACTAACCCCATGCTCACGGGTAATGGCTTCGACACTCTTGCCGTTTTCAAACTCTTTTAAAATGCCTGCAATCTGTGCAGGACTGAATTGACTCTTTTTCATACTTTACGTATTTAAAATTAAACATTTTGTCTATTTTTAAACCGTACTGTTTTTGGGGAAGCCTACACACATATTGTTACTAAAGCGGGTAAGCTTTTCTGGTCAACTAAAGACCCAAAAAATCAGAATAATCTAAAAAACACCTCCCCCCAAGTAAAACTTGAAGGCTTCAATAAGAAACTTGTCCGCCGTGGTGGATGGCAGCTACCTCCCCGGCGGGCAGGCTCTATTCTCCCGTCCCGATTATTTCGGGAGTGCATACCCTGTCTGCCAAGTCTCTGGCAGGAATCGGCCTTAAGGGGCTTATCCGCCGCGGCGGATCGGTATGGGAAGTACCAAATAAAATTACTTTCTGAAAAGTTATGAGCACAAAAAAGCCTCACATTTCTGTGAGGCTTCAATAAGAAACTTGTCCGCCGTGGTGGATGGCAGCTACCCGCCCCGGCCGGCAGGCTCTACTCTCCCGTCCCGATTATTTCGGGAGTGCAGTACCCCGTCTGTCAAGGCTCGGGCAGGCATCGGCCTTAAGGGGCTTATCCGCCGCGGCGGATCGGTATGGGAAGCACCAAATAGAATTACTTTCTGAAAAGTTATGAGCACAAAATTGCCTCACATTTATGTGAGGCTTCAATAAGAATGGCAGCTACCTACTCTCCCGCATTGTGGTGCAGTACCATCGGCCATAAGGGGCTTAACTACTCTGTTCGGAATGGGAAAAGGTGAACACCCTTGGAAAAACCACCATAAAAAGTTTAAATGTAAGATGTAGATTAATGATTGGTGTATTACTCTGCTTCATACATCATTAATGTTTCATCTGACATCAATAAGATCATATTGGAATAGAAGTTAGGAGTATCAAAAAAAAATAAAGCATACGGGCAATTAGTACTACTCGGCTTTGATGT
>JBKEEB010000053.1:0-40001 GCA_047975735.1 Niabella sp. | reverse complement strand
GCTTTTTTTGTGGCCTCGCCAGAGAATCCCCGCCTGAACGAATTCTTTCGGGCAGGCCCGCCTGAATGACGCAGTCGGGCAGGGGAAGCTCCGGAAACTTCTGTACTATCGCTCCCCGAACAGATATTTTATAGTTAAATCAAGATAAAACGTCATAAATCTGAACAAATAAAAAGTTCTTCCGGGGTGTAACCAAATTTCCTTCTAATACTTTTGGCTTGAGCCCATTTTTTTTCGATGGGATTTAAATCGGGGCTATAGGCAGGAAGATACTCCAAGGTATGCCCTTGTTGTTGTACTGCCAGTAAAGAGTCTTCCCTTTTATGGAATGTAGCATTATCCAATACGATGACTGTGTTTTTTTGAAGATTGGGTAGTAATTGCTGTGTTAGCCAAGCGTAAAACACATCGGAATCTATATTGCAATTGAATAAACTAACATTGAAAAGTTTGAAATTCATGATTGCTCCGATAACATTAACCCTGCCTCTTGCATGCCAATCCTTACTGGCATAACATTTTTCTCCTTTTAAACTATATCCGTTTTCTCGGGAAGCATCTACAGCAAAGCCACTTTCGTCTATATAAACAATAGGACGCTTTTCTATAAACTCATAGTAGAATAATTTGAGTTGGAAAATAAACCGGGATAATTCATCGGCTTTAGGATGGTAAAGCGTTTTTTTTATTACTAATATTCAGGCGCTTTAGTGCATAATATATCGTGCTTTGTCCTACACCAAATTTCTGGGCTCTTTCGTATTGGTAATGATCGGGATTTGCTTGCACATCCTTTTGTAAAGCTGCCATGTCTACCTTTGTGGACGGCTTATTGCGTTTGGTTTTAGGCTCTATTCGTTGCTGCCAACGAAAAAGAGTCCGAATCGGAATGTCAAACCGATCGCTGGTTTCTTGAAACGTAAGCGATTCCTTTTGCTTAATCTTAAAAACTTGTTTGCGAAAATCTATTGAGTATCCCATATGTAAAGATACACAATTATGACGAATTATAATGATTTAACTATAAATGTGAACGGAAAAGAACAAGGATTGCAGATTATGAAATTTAATCCCGACTATTGGGACCGTAGTTTACCGCAGTCTTCCATCCAGTATATCACGATTGCTTTTAATAAATTTGGGTACAACTGCGCCGATGAAAATTGTTGGCAAAACAAACGGGAAGAGTTTTACCGAAACAATGGGCACATTGAATTTTGGGAAGAAGTTACCAAGGAAATCCCATTGGAAGGTTTGGCAGCCTTGATAGATGGGTAGTTGAAGGAAAACATACAACAACCAACTGAAATCAAATGGCCATAATTCTAAAGGATAGCTTAATTTGAAAAAAAGCATTTAGATGATGCAAAAAAAGCAAGAGATGTTTCTTCAATTGGTCATTGGGGCTGGGGGTGATTATGAATTATCTGTTAAAAATACAGATTATATTGAGTATATAATGAGTTGAATGAGTTTGAGTTTAATCAAATAGGCTTTGGTCTAAAATTGTAGCAATGTTCAATAAGTTCAATAAGTTAACATTGTTGAATGAGAAGCTCCTCTATTTATTTAAGTAGTTTAAAAGAAAGGTAGTTTTCTATATCCAAAAAATTCCATTATGAACACCAAAGAGAAACTTTGCACAAGACAAAAAATTTCTTACAGAACCGTACAGGATTCTCCATTATCAGTAATTCCAAATTTTGCCAAAATACTACTTAATAAACACCAGTTAGTAATGGAACTTTGAAGTAGGTTGAGTCCTACAAAACCCGTTAACCAAAACCAGTTTTCATTGATAAATACACCCAGTAAAACGCTTACCAGTATCATAACACCGGCAAAAGCGTGAATTATTCTTGTCCTCATGTTTTTGATTGTAATTTTTTAATTAAAAATTGATGCAGAATATTGGTACTAAATAGACCTTTCTAAACCCAATGTTGCCAGATGAATATGCGAAAGCGAGTCCTGTTTAGCATTGAACTGTTCTACCTTTTGATAAATTTGAGTTACAAACTGAGCCTCGATGAAAACAATAAAAAGTAAAGAATCAATTTCTGTATGGGAAGCCCCAAACCAGTTTTCGGAGCTACCAACACTTTCATTCTTATACCCTTTTACTTCTTGGTAAGAAAAAGATTTCACACCGGAATGGTTGAGGATTTGTTTTACATCCTTCTCATATTCATGAATAGCGGTAATAAGTAATAATTTCATTTTAAATAGATTTAATAGTATCAGTTTAACTAAAGCAATATCATGGCGAGTATTTTAAAGCCTAATCAATTACAGGCATCTGCTTTTCGTCATCTTCAGCATCAGTATGATATTGATCTGCATTTTGCTGTTGAATGTTTTCCCACTTTTTCATTTCAGTCATATAATAAATGAGCGGAATAACCAGTAAGGTTAATAATGTGGAAACAATAGCACCAAAGACTAACGAAATAGCAAGCCCCTGAAAAATAGGATCAAATAATATAATAACAGCACCTATTACCACGGCTCCTGTTGTTAATAAAATAGGGGTTGTTCTTACTGCCCCAGCTTCTATAATGGCTTGCTTTATTGGAATACCTTCATTCAAACGGATTTCAATAAAATCGATAAGTAAAACAGAATTTCGCACCATCACTCCGGCTAAGGCAATCATTCCTATAAAAGAGGTAGCGGTAAAAAATGCACCTAATAGCCAATGCCCCAGCACAATCCCGATTAAGGATAAAGGAATCGCAACCATCATCACCATGGGTGTTTTAAAGTTTTGAAACCACCCTACAATAAGCATATAAATAATAATAATAACAACGGCAAATGCTGTACCCAAATCCCTGAAAACCTCTAAGGTAATCTGCCATTCGCCATCCCATTTTACGGCATAATTATCTTCTGAGTCTGGTTGGTTCATGTACAGTTCGTTTATAGAATATCCTTTGGGAAGTTGTATTTTAGATAATTTTTTATCCATGCCAAGTATGGCATACACGGGGCTTTCCAATTCACCGGCCATATCAGCGAGCACGTACACTACTCTCTTTTGATCTTTTCTGGAGATCGTTTTTTGCAATGTATCACGTTCTACTTTTACCAAATCACTTATTGGAAGCATATTTCCCATCTGCCCTTTCACTTTTAAATCAGTAATATCTGTAATAGATGTTTTATCAGCGTCTTTCAATCCCATTACAATATTCACAGGATCGCTAGATTTTTCATCATATAAGTTGCCAATTGGGTGTTCGCCCATTAAGTAAGTAATATTACCCACAATTTGTTGTGGAACAACACCATTCAACATAGATTTTTCTTTATCGGGAACAATTTTATATTCCGTTTGCGGTGCCTCCAGCGTCCAATCAACATCTACTACATCATTTGTTTTCCTTAAAATATTTTCTATATTTTTAGCAATCTTCATTTGCTCATCGTAATCCGGCCCATACACTTCTGCTACAATAGTTGATAAAACGGGCGGCCCCGGTGGAACCTCCACAATTTTAACATTGGCATTATACTTTGAAGCAATTTTTTGAATAGTGGGTCTGATTTTTTTAGCCACATCATGACTCTGTTCGCTACGGTCCTCCTTGTGTAATAAATTCACCTGAATATCTGCTGTATTGCTTTGCCCACGCATATCATAATGGCGTACCAAACCATTGAATGTAATAGGTGCCGAAGCCCCCACATAACTCTGATAATTTACTACTTCGGGAACAGTTTTCAAGTATTGCGCTATGTCCTGTGCTACGGCACCTGTTCTTTCTAGCGTAGTACCCTCAGGCATATCAATCACCACCTGAACTTCATTTTTATTATCAAAAGGAAGCATTTTTACCGCTACCCATTTTGTGAAAAACGCTACAACAGAAATCATTAATAAAACAACGATAACACCCAACATCGTCCATCTTTTAGATGAACTGTTCAGCAAGGGCTCTTCAATTTTTTTGTAAATTTTATAGATCCGGTTGGTTTCCAAACCCTCTGCTTCTTTATGCTCCTGCTTGTCTTTTACTTTTAATAAATGATATCCTAAATAGGGAGTAACCGTTAAAGCCACAAATAACGATAAGATCATGGCAATAGAAGCGCCAATCGGCATCGGGCTCATATATGGCCCCATCATTCCAGAAACAAAAGCCATTGGCAAAATAGCCGCAATTACGGTAAACGTTGCTAAAATTGTTGGATTTCCTACTTCATTAATTGCATACAATGCTGCTTGTTTAAAAGGTAGTTTCTTCATATGAAAATGCCGGTGCATATTCTCTGCAATAATGATACTGTCGTCCACTACAATTCCCACAACAAAAACCAGTGCAAAAAGTGTAATTCTGTTTAAGGTATAACCCAACACATAATAACTAAACAAGGTTAAAGCAAAGGTTAAAGGAACAGAAAAGAACACTATTAAACCACCTCTCCATCCCATCGCAAACATCACCAAAAGTGTTACGGCAAGAATGGCTACGCCAAGATGCATTAACAATTCAGACACTTTATGAGAAGCGGTTTCTCCATAATTCCGTGTTACCTCTACATGAACGTCATTGGGAATTAAGCTTAATTTTAACTGATCTACTTTTTTCAGGATTTGCTCTGATATTTTCATAGCATCAGCTCCTTTTACTTTAGAAACCGAAAGCGTAACCGCAGGATATTCTGACTGGTGTTTTTTACCATTATCAGTTGCATGGCCAAAACCAATGTTTACATAGTTTTTAGGCGACTCTGCCCCGTCTTTAACCTCTGCAACCTGCTTTAAATACACCGGCATATTTTGAGAAGTGCCAATAACCAGATTTTCTACATCTTCCGCCGTACTTAAAAACTGTCCGGTGGTTAATAAAAACTCTTCATCATTCGTATCAAAATGTCCCGACTGCGAACTGCCGTTATTGGCTTGTACCATTTGCATTACAGAAAGAGCATCTACATTAAGTTCTGCCATTTTTGTTTTATCCAAAAGCAGTTTCAACTCACGATTTCTACCACCAATAACTTTTGTTAGAGAAACATCTTTTATCTTTTTTATTTCAGAAGATAACTCCTCCCCAATTTGCCTAAGTTCATAATCATTATATTGCTCACTCCACAGCGTGAGGCCTAGCATGGGAACATCATCTATAGAACGGGTTTTTACCATCGGCTCCATTACACCTTTAGGAAACATATCTTTATGTTTCATCAACTCATCATATAATTTCACGTAAGAAATCTCGGCATCCTCGCCCACATAAAACTGAACAATAATCATTCCTCCGCCGTTCATTGCAGTAGCATGAAGGTGTTCTACTCCCTTAATATTAGAGAGTATTTTTTCTAATGGTTTTATTATCCTACTTTCTACTTCCTTAGGAGAGGCTCCGGGATAACCCACCATCACATCCGCCATTGGTACAATAATCTGCGGTTCTTCTTCTCTTGGTATGAGAGAGGAACTATACACGCCTATAACCATCAAACCAATCATCAACAAAATGGTCAGCTTTGAATTTATAAAAAACTCGGCAATACGTCCTGCTAATCCTTTTTCCATAATATTTATTTGTACCTATAATTTCCCTAAAGGAACTTCAGATAATATTTTAAATTAGATATCGGCTCAACCCATCCCTTTAGAATGGTTGAAGAGGTTTTACTTTACACTTATTTTAGCTCCATTAAATAGTTTCCCATCGGCAGAGCTGATATATGGTTCTTTTAAATTGAGTCCTGATAAAACTTCTACCTGATCGCCAATTGATTTACCTGTTTTAATCCATCTTAAAACGGCCGTATTTTGATTACTAACAATATACACTCCTGTTAACTGCCCTTTTTCTATTAAAGCTGATTGCGGAATCATTACAGCTTCTCTAGAAGCCTGATTATTTTCTCCTGCATTTTTAAATGGAAACTGAACGTTCACAAACATGCCGGATAATAAATCCAGACTTGCCGGTACACTAATTTTTACCAGATATTGTCCTCCGGTATTGGAAGATGATTTGCTTATTTCTGCCACTGTTCCCGGTACTTTTTTCCCACTAGTTTTTAAAATTACCGTAACGGGCATTCCTTGTTTTAATAATGTGATGTTTTGTTCAGCAACTAATACCTGTGCTTGTAAAGAACCGGAAGACTCAATAGTAAGCAAAGGCATTCCGGGATTGGCCATATCTCCCTGATGAGCATATTTTGCAGTAATTGTACCGGAAATAGGTGCCGTAACGTTGGTGTAGCTATACTGTGCATTAACTTCATTTTTCATTTGCTTGGCCGCTTGTAAACCGGCTAGTGCTATTTCATAACGAGCCTTCATATCGTCCAGTTCCTTTGGAGATGCGCTTTGAGATTGATATAAATTCTGAAATCTTTCATAGTCTTTCTTTGCCAAATTATAACCGGCTTGAGCTTGTGCAATTTGTGCATTGGCTTGTCCACCCTTCGCCTGTATATCTGTACTGTTAATACTTACCAAAGCCTGACCAACTCTTACCGTTTGTCCCACCTCAGCACGCATCAAAGTTATATAGCCCATCATTCTAGTAGAAACATTAACGGAATTTTTTGCCACCAATTTACCACTGGCAGTGGCATAAGAACCTACTGCTTCGTGTGAAGAATTAATAACGGTTACCGGAATCGGTTTTTGTTTAGATGTTGCAGATTTGTCTTGATTGGAAGAACAACTTACAAGGAAAAAAACTCCTGTTATTAATGTGATATAGGTATTTATTTTCATGATAATTTATTTGTGATTAGTTTGCTGCTTCTTTGTAAAGCCTTTTTTGGCACTATTCAAATGTGTTGTTTTATGCTGTAATAATTTACCGTTGTAATATTATTTTTTTAAAAACTGATAATAAGCTAACGCTGTATTGTGTTCAAAAATGGCCTGGTTGTACAATAATTCTTTTTGAGCCATTGTGGTTTCCGACATTAGTAAATCCGAAGATTTTTCTAGTCCTTGGTCATATCTGTTTTTACGTATCCGATAGGCTTCCTTACTCTGTTCCCAAGCCAGCTTTGTTAGTGTAACATTATTAACAGCATCAGTAACTTGTCTCAAAGTTTTATTCAGTTCTAACTCGCTCTTCTTATTGTATTGTTGAATTTCAGTTTGCGTTTTAGCAAGTTCAGCCTGATATTTTCCTCTTTCACTTTTAGCTTTTAATCCATCAAAAACATTCCAGGTTAATTGCAACCCCGCCAAATATCCATTGGCACCAAATTGTGCAAATTTGTTATCGTACATTTCAAAACTTCCAAAAGCGTTCAACCTTGGTAAAAATTTAGCTTTGCTGGATTTAATCATCCAGTCATATGCTTCTAAAGATTTTTGAAAGGCCTGTAAATCTTTCCTACTTGGGTTTAAACTATAATCCGCAAGAAGATCACTTTCAACATAGCTTAGTTTTTCTGTAGGTTGAAGTAGTTTTTTTTGAGCATCTTCATCTAAAAGAAAAGAAAGATAATCTGAAGCATTTTGAATATTTGATTTTGCATATTGAATCTGATTGTCTATTTCCTTTACCCGAACGTCCACATATAAAACTTCCGTTTTTTGGATTAATCCGTTTTTATAATAATCGTCAATCACTTTTTTATTGGACAATGTGGTTTGCTTTGCGTCCTCCAAAGTTTCAAGCATCTTATAAGCCAATTGCAATTGCATGTAGGCTTTTTTTAATTCAAACTGAACATATTCTTTAGTGCGTTCTGCTTTCATATTAAGTGCTTCAACTTTTACCAGCCCCGCTTTTTTCATATATACTGCATCCATATTAATAAGGGGTTGCTGCACATCTAACCTGGTAGCAAAATTGGATATAGATTTAGGATCATTTAAACGATCCGGATTAAAATCATTTGCAGTAATGCGTTCCTGATTAAGCTTGGAACCAAAGGCATACAAAGGATTATTTGTATTAGAAAAAGTATAGCTTGTATTAATATTAGGCAAATACATAGCACGTGTCTGAAGCAGTTCAGCTTCGGCAATCTCGGCCTCTTTCTGAGCCATTTTTACCTGCAAATTATTGTCAAGTATTTTTTGTTCTAAATCCTTACTGGAAATCTGAACAATTATCTGAGCATTTCCAACAACAAAGGATAATACAAACAAAACAGATAGAAAATATCTTTTCATTGATAAAATTGATTTAGCACATTATAAAATGGTATGATTGATTATTAAAAATGAAACGGTGGCCGTACCGTTTGATTTGATGCAAATGTAAATGGACAAAAACGTACTGGAAGTAACTAAAGTTACACAGAGTAAAAAAACTATGACCCGTTACCCAATTTGTACTTATTATTTTTTTAATTGAATGGTAACCGTTAAGTAAATTATAAAAAAGGCAGGAAATATCCTGCCTTAACTCAACGGGTGTATTTCAAATTTTCGCTTTGTATAAGACGCATTTGTTTGAATTATTTCGATCCGCCCCGGCGGAGAGAAATCTCTTCATATTAGTAATGAGATGCCGATTCCGAACGCTTTCGGAATCGACATGACGATGCGAAAATTTGAAATGCGCCCAGCTCAACTAAGTTGATAATTAAAAATTAAAAAAGATTAGTCTTTTATCAGTTTGCTTAAGATTAACTCTTTATCCAGTTTTTTTGTGCAGAAGAACCAGTCTTTACAATCCATTGTTTCTTTATCATTCATTCTTTCCTTTGCTGTTCCGCAAGATCCTGCTGTTGGTACAATCACATCCTCGCCAACCTGCCAGTCGGCGGGTGTTGCAATGTTAAATTCATCTGCGGTTTGCATAGCAATTAAAGCACGGTAAATTTCATCAAAGTTTCTACCCAAGCTTAGTGGGTAATAAATAATTGCACGGATGATTCCTTTAGGATCAATAAAAAATACCGCTCTTACCGCTTTAGTAGTATCTTCATTGGGCTGAATCATTCCATATTTTTTAGCCACGTCCATTGTGATATCTTCAATTAAAGGAAATGTAACTTCAACGTCTTTCATTCCTTTATATTCAATTTTATCCTTGATGGTTCTCAGCCAGGCAATATGACTGTAAAGGCCATCTACAGAAAGACCTACTAAATCGCAATTAGCTTTTCCAAATTTTTCCTGCATGCTTGCAAAGGTCATAAACTCCGAAGTACAAACGGGTGTAAAATCTGCTGGGTGGCTAAAAAGAATCACCCATCTTCCTTCATAATCAGCAGGAAAATTAATACCACCCTGTGTTGTAATTGCTTTAAAGGCCGGTGCTTTATCCCCGATTCTTGGCATGGCTATTGGCTCCTGCATTGCTTGTTCCATAGTAATTAGTGTTTATTAAATTATATATTTTATTATTTCCGTAACAAAAATATAACCCCAACAGCGAAGAGTTAGTAACAAAAATCACATGACCACTATGTAGTAAAATAAAATGAGAAACTCAACAATTGGCCTTTCTTTCGAATATAAGTTTTAAGAACATTACAGTGGTATTATGAAAGTGAAAACCCGGTAACTTAAGTTGCCGGGTTCTTTTTTTAATAACTTTTTCGGATAATTACTACGCCTTTCTGGCCATCACTTTTTCAGCAGCAGCAATAATATCACTTACATCCATGCCGTACTTTTTAAGTAATTCCATAGGCGTTCCGCTTTCGCCAAAAGTATCTTTAGTGCCTACATATTCAATAGGTACTGGGAAATGTTTGGCAGCTACCTGAGCTACTGCATCGCCCATGCCACCAAAAATATTGTGTTCCTCGGCTGTTACGGCACATTTTGTTTTTTTAATAGAGTTGATGATGGCCTCTTCGTCCAAAGGCTTTATGGTATGAATATTGATAACTTCAACACTAATACCTTTGGCTTCTAATGCTACCCCGGCCTGTATGGCATTCCACACCAAATGGCCGCAGGCAAAAATTGTAACATCTGTACCTTCGGAAAAATATTGAGCTTTACCCAGTACAAAATCTTCTTCCTTTGTGAAAATAGGCCAGCTGGGACGGCCAAACCTTAAATATACAGGGCCTTCATGTTCGGCAACAGCCATTGTAGCTGCTTTGGTTTGGGTATAATCACAAGGAACAACAACAGTCATACCCGGCAACATTTTCATCATACCAATATCTTCCAAAATTTGGTGTGTGGCACCATCTTCTCCAAGCGTTACTCCGGCATGCGAAGCACAAATTTTTACATTTTTACCGCTATAAGCAACCGATTGGCGAATTTGGTCATACACACGCCCGGTACTGAAATTAGCAAAAGTGGTAGTAAACGGTATTTTACCGCCAATGGTTAAGCCTGCTCCAATACCAATCATATTGGCTTCCCCAATACCGCATTGTATAAAACGCTCTGGAAACTCTTTTACAAACTGGTTCAGTTTCATCGAACCTAATAAATCCGCTGTAAGTGCTACAACGTTTTCGTTTTTACGAGCTGCCTCCACAATGCCGTCTCCAAAACCGCTGCGGGTGTCTTTACTTCCGGATGATTGAATATCTTTTAATGCCATTTTATTAAGGTTTGATAATAAATTAGCCGTAAAGTTAAAGGTTTGGCAGAATTACTCCGTTTTTTTTCCTAAATCGTTTGCGTAAAATGGCACGAAATCTGCCCATATTTGTTAATTATTTTATAAGCTTCAAAATACTTGAGATATTATTTTTTTTGCTTTGTTAATTTAAATAATTTCCACCACCTTTGCGGACATGCAATTTTAACACATTAGAAGATTTAATAAATGGGACTTTTTAACTGGTTTACACAGGAAATAGCGATGGATTTGGGTACGGCTAACACCCTTATTATACATAATGAAGAGGTGGCGGTAAACGAGCCTAGTATAGTGGCATTAAATCGTAATAATCCCAAGGAAGTACTGGCCGTGGGTAAACGGGCTTTAATGATGCACGAAAAAACACATGAAAGCATCAGAACGGTACGTCCGCTAAAAGACGGAGTAATAGCCGATTTTAATGCCGCAGAACTGATGATTCGCGAACTGATTAAACTGGTGTATCCTAAAAAACCATTATTTCCCCCCAGCTGGAGGATGATGATTTGCATACCCTCTTCTATTACCGAAGTAGAAAAAAGAGCTGTTAGAGATAGTGCCGAACAAGCCGGAGCCAAAGAAGTATATCTAATACACGAGCCCATGGCAGCAGCATTGGGAATTGGTATTGATGTGGAAGAACCCGTAGGTAATATGATTATTGATATTGGCGGAGGCACTACCGGCATTACAGTTATAGCATTAGCCGGAATTGTTTGCGACCAAAGTATTAGAATAGCCGGTGATGAATTTACCGCAGATATTATGGAAGCCCTGAGGCGATATCACAGCCTTTTAATAGGTGAGCGTACTGCCGAGCAAATAAAAATACAAATCGGCTCTGCAATGAAAGAGTTGGATAATCCTCCGGATGATATTCCCGTAAACGGGCGTGATTTGGTAACAGGTATCCCCAAACAAATTATGGTTAGCTATCAGGAAGTGGCCGAAGCATTGGATAAAAGTATTTTTAAAATTGAAGAAGCTATTTTAAAAGCACTGGAACAAACACCACCGGAGCTTGCCAGCGATATTTACCGACGCGGCTTATATTTAACCGGCGGCGGAGCTTTATTACGCGGCTTAGATAAAAGATTAAGCCAAAAAATTAAATTACCGGTGCATATTGCTGATGACCCACTGAAAAGTGTTGTAAGAGGCACCGGTATAGCTCTAAAAAATTACGACAGATACCCATTTGTAATGCGATAGTTTTTTACCGTTTACGGGGTTTAATTTTAACTACTATCAGTTTTATCAGGGTATTATAAACCTTTCTTACGGAGGTTCAGAACTATGCGAAATATCTTCCTTTTCATCCGCAGGTTTTCTGTATTTATTGTATTTGTAATTTTGCAAATCATATCCCTGTATTTATTATTTTCTTACAACAGATATCACAGAGCCAAAGGTTTAGACATGGCTGGTGCTGTAACCAGCTTTTTTAATGGAAAATATAATGCGTTTGAAGACTTCATTACAATGAAGGAGGAGAACAGGCGTGTACATGCTATGAACGATTCCCTGTTAAACTTACTCCAACAGAATTTTGTACCCAAAGATTCCGGTAATACACTTGTAGCAGACAGTTTGATAGCGGATACTTCCGGCAGGGTAAGGCAGTATGTTTGGCGCAGCGCACAGGTTTTGTATGCTACCGTAAACAGTGATAAAAATTATTTGCAAATCAATAAAGGGCATTCCTCCGGTATAAAAACAGGCATGGGTGTCATAAGCTCCAATGGCGGACTGGTAGGAAAGGTGGTGAATGTTGGCGAAAACTTCAGCCAGGTAATGCCACTGCTCAATGTAATGTCCAAACTAAGTGTAAAAATGAAAAGAACCGGCTCTACCGGTATGTTAACCTGGGATGGTAAACAAGCCGGAGAACTCACTTTAAGTAATATACCCAAAACCGATTCGGCAAAACGCGGAGATACCATACTTACCGGTAATTACTCCTTAACATACCCACCCAATAAATTAGTGGGTACTGTAGCAAGAGTATTAAAAGATAATTCCACCAACTTTTTAGTACTAAAAATAAAACCGGTGGCTAATTTTGGCAGCCTGCAACAGGTGTTTGTAGTAGAAAATAAAAGTTTTGATGAACAACAGGCTTTGGATGAAGACACTCGCAAAATCCTTCAAAGCATTAAAAAATAAATGAGCGATTTAGTAAGAAATATCATCAGATTTATACTATTTGTATTTGTACAAGTGTACGTGCTGGATGTAATGCCCCATTTGCACCAGTTAATTACACCGTATATATATTTTTTGTTTATATTATGGCTCCCCTTTTATATGAGCCGTATGGCACTGCTTTTTGTTGGGTTTTTATTAGGCCTTACTGTTGATTATTTTTCTATGACACCGGGATTGCACGCTGCAGCCTGTACTTTAATAGCTTACTGCCGGCCATTTATTATTAATGTGTTTGCATCAAAAGACACTGCTGAATTTAATTATAAAGAACCCTCTCCTAAGGCTTTGGGATTTAAAGCCTATGCTTTATACGTTATTATTTTAACCTTATTGCATAATGGTTACCTGTTGTTTTTAGAATGGCTTTCCTTTGGTTCCCTTATTCACTTTTTAATGAAGCTCTTCACCACAACGGCCATTAGCTTACTCATGATCTTTATTGTAGAACTTATTTTTCCGCGCCGGTTAAAATACCGTACCAATGTGGCGTAAAATTTGTATATTGGTTCATTAACATAAATACAGTTACAGTGTACTTGCAAATGGTTATTTTTTTGTAGTAGAAATTCAAATAAATAAAAACCGGATGTTTAAAATATCAATTTTGTAATTGTAAATTTGTAGTTATTATTTTCTCCCAAACATTTTTTTCATATTAGTTTTATGTCGGTTTTTAACCAGTCAAGAAGTTATATTGTACGCATCATTTTTTTAATGGTTTTCGTCATTATTGTTTTACAACTAATCAATTTACAGCTTTTTGGAAGCAAGTACCATCAGCTGGCATTAGATAATGCCGTATTTGAAAAAATTGATTATCCCGAAAGGGGCATTATTTACGACCGTAAAGGCAAGCCGGTTTTAAATAATGTTATTATGTACGATTTAATGGTAACACCGGCTGAAGTGAAGAATATAGATACATCAGTTTTTTGTCGTTTAATGCAAATAGATACGGCTGATTTTAAAAAGCGCATAGTTGATGCCATTATAAAAAACTCCCGTGTAAGGCCATCAGTATTTATGAGTTTGTTAACGCCGGAGTTACAAGCTCGTTTTGAAGAAAACAGTTGGCAATTTTCGGGTTTTGCCTTGGTAGAACGCCCTGTTCGTAATTACCCCTACAATGTGGGTGCGCATATTTTGGGCTATATTAATGAGGTTAGCCCTAAAGATATTGAGCGTTCCGGAGGCTTTTATCACATGGGTGATTATATAGGGAAAAATGGCCTGGAGTATAGTTACGAAAGAGTACTCATGGGGCAGCGCGGCGTTCAATATTTAATAAAAGATAACCGAAACCGCCTGGTAGGCTCCTATGAGAACGGTGCCTTTGATACCACTGCCATTGCCGGGCGGGGGCTTAAAACCTATATAGATGTAGATTTACAAGTGCTGGCAGAAGAATTGATGAACAATAAAGTGGGAGCCGTTTTAGCTATTGATCCTAAAACCGGCGGTATTTTGGCTATGGCATCAGGGCCGGTATTTAACCCTAACGATCTGTCGGGTACCGATAAAAATTCTAATTATGGCCGCATGGCGTTAGATGTAAAAGCACCCCTGTTAAACCGTGCCATTAAAGGGCAATATCCGCCCGGGTCAACCTTTAAACCCTTGGGAGGGTTAGTAGCTTTGGATGAGGGACTTATTACGCCTGCATACGGCTACCC
Organism: Niabella sp.; assembly: GCA_047975735.1. GTDB lineage: Bacteria > Bacteroidota > Bacteroidia > Chitinophagales > Chitinophagaceae > Niabella. The sequence continues at coordinate 25,591 of JBKEEB010000053.1, read as the reverse complement.
CTGTGGGGGGCGTTATTACGGCTGTGGCAGTGGAAAGCCGGGCTGTACACATTCCGGTGGCGGGCATGCTGCCAATTTGAGGCTGGCCATTGCCAACTCCTGTAATTCTTATTTTACCCAGGTATATCGCATGGCAGCAGATAATCCTAAATATCATGATGTAAAAAAAGGATATGAGGTATGGACAGAATATATGCACAAATTTGGTTTGGGCGTAAAGTTGGGTGTTGATTTACCCAGTGAGGACAGGGGTAATATTCCTACCGTGGCAGATTATGATAAAGACTACAAGGGCTCCTGGAACTCCTGTACCAACCTCACACTGGGTATAGGCCAGGATAAAATGCTGGCAACGCCGCTGCAACTGGCCAATGCCATGTGTATTATTGCCAATAAAGGATATTATTATACACCCCATTTTGTTGATAGCATTGAAGATGAAACCCCCGAAGATGCTCCCATTCTGGCAAAATATAGAGAAAGGCATAATGTGTTAACCCATATTTCCGATACGGCTTATAATGCTATTATTAATGGGATGAACGATGTGGTAACGCACGGTACGGCCAGAGTGGCCAGAATTGACGGGATTGATGTTTGTGCCAAGACCGGTACGGCCGAAAACTACACGATATTAGATGGGAGAAGAATAAAACTTAAAGACAACTCCATGTTTGTTTGTTTTGCACCTAAAGATAATCCTAAAATAGCCATTGCAGTAGCCGTTCAAAATGCAGGCTATGGTGCCACTTGGGGCGGTCCTATTGCCAGAATTTTAATGGAAAAATACTTGTTGGACTCTTTAACTAACAGGAGTAAGGCCGATTTTGAAAGAATATCTAAAGCAAGCCTCATACCGTCTTATTTTACCCGGCTACAATATAAAACCGATTCTTTAAGAGCCGAAGAATGGGCAGCACTTTACGGTGATAGTACGAGGCTTAAAAAATATTTACGTAATTACAAAAAAGCGGCTGTTGATTCTACCTCACTTAAAACCGCTAAAAACAAAGAGAACCCAAATCCTATACCGCATAGTAATGATGCAGACGACAAAAAAATGGCTTATTTGGACGACCGGAAATATTATCGTAAACCCCTTGAAAATAGTGAAGAAGGAATATGAGCCAGCATAATGTAAAGATTTCTAAAAGAGCAGATATTTTATTAGTACTGTTATATTTTGCCTTAGTTGCCATAGGCCTGATGGCTATTTTTGGAGTAACCTATAAGGACGGAGACCCTATATTACGAACTTTTATAGGCTTTAAAACAGATTATAGCAAACAATTTTATTTTGCTTGCATTGCATTAGTTATAGGTTTTTTTATATTATTGACCGATAGTAAATTTTTCCCTGCCACAGCCAACCTCTGGTATGCTATGGGTATATTTTTGTTGTTGTTGGTATTCCCCTTCCACTCTTCGGTAAAAGGTACCGAATCAATTATACGTATTGGAGGATTTCAATTTCAACCGGCAGAATTTTGTAAAATTACGGTGGCACTGGCATTAGCAAAATACCTTTCTTCTCCCGAAACAGATTTTACAAAACCTCGCTCGCATTTAATAGCTACAGCTATTGTTTTGTTACCGGCACTACTAACTATTCTGCAAAAAGAAACGGGTTTGGCCTTGGTATTTTTTTCGTTTTTTTTGGTAATGTATCGCGAAGGGTTACCGGGTATATACATTGTAATTGGCCTTGCAATTGCTGTACTGGTAGTGGCTACTTTATTATTAGACAAAAACCTGCTGGCTGGTATTATTACGGTAATAGCAGCCGTAGTAATTTTTTTAAACTGGCGAAAAATTAAACGAGACAGAGGGCTGTTTATAAAAATAATTCTGATTTGGGCACTTTGCGTAGGTATTCAACGCTTTGGCGTACCGTTTTTATTTTCAAATGTACTTGGAAAACATCAGGTAGAAAGAATTTACAGCACTATAGGTAAGGATATACCAGATGAATACCTGAAAGGAGAACAAAGAGAAATAAATGCTAAAACAGGAAAAAAAGAAAATACGGCAGATTATAATGTAAAGCAGTCAAAAATAGCTATTGGGAGTGGAGGGCTTTTTGGCAAAGGGCTCTTAAGCGGTACGCAAACCAGATATGGTTTTGTACCGGAACAAAGAACCGATTTTATTTTTGTAACCATTGCAGAAGGGTTTGGTTTTATTGGCTGCCTGATTCTAATATTGATTTACGCTTTACTGCTTTTCAGAATTATAAGAATTGCCGAAAGACAACGAAGTACATTTAGCAGGTGTTATGCTTACGGTGTAGCATCGGTTTTCTTTTTTCATATTGCTGTTAATATTTGTATGGCCATTGGATTGGCTCCGGTAATAGGCATACCTTTACCGCTTATAAGTTATGGAGGAACCTCATTGCTTACCTTCTCCATATTATTATTCATATTAATTAGGCTTGATGCAGACAGGCAAATGGTTTTAAGATAATTAGAATGTTTATGAGTAAGAAAATCATCTTTATAATATTTTCTTGTTGTTATTTTGGCGTAGTAATAGCACAGGATGCCCCCCAAATAGATACCATTCATTTTGGCGGAATGACAATAGTTACAGATAACACGGATACGCTTGCAGAAAAAGAAAGAAAAAGGCTATTTAAAAAATTAGACAGTAAAGTAAGACCCAGAACAGTGAAAACCGAATGGATGATTTTAGATCTGGGCATTTCAAATTTTGTGGATAATACTGTGTATGGCAATCCCGATGCCATCTCTTACGGAGGCTCCGGTATTAATGAAGAGTGGATGGCCATAAAGCCGTTTAAATCCAGAAATGTAAATATTTGGATTGTGATGCAACAAACGAATCTGATTAGGCATTATGTAAATTTTAAATACGGTTTGGGTGTGGAGCTGAATAATTATCATTACAAACAACCCATTCGTTACACAGCCCAAACAGAAGCTGTAAGCAATCCGCAGGTTATTCATTTTGATATGACCGCCGATAGGGTTTATAAAAAGAATAAGCTGGCTGCAGATTATCTTACGGTTCCGTTAATGCTTAATTTTAACTTTACCCCTTATAGTTTGTATTCATTTGAACTAAGCGGAGGGGTGAGCGTGGGTTATCTGTATTCATCAAGAAACAAAACTATTACTGCCGATGACGGTAAGAAAAAAGAGCGGGGCGATTTTGATTTAAGCCCCTGGAAACTATCTTATGTAGCGGAGGCCAATTTAGGTTTTGTAACATTTTATGGCTCCTACGCCTTTAAAACTATGTATAAGCGAGGGTTAGCTATAACGCCCTATAATGTAGGCCTGCGTATAAGACCGGTAGATTTATTTAATAAAATTGAACTGCGATAAACACGCTATTGCATATTGATATATACAATTTTATACCTTCTTGATTTACGGTAGGGATTACCAAATTTTCTTTTAATAAGAGTACCTGCAAGTCCAACAGTTGTGGCAATACCCACATTTTTTAAATTCCTTTTAGAGGTGAACGAATCCTGCAGGTAAATACTGTTAACAATATTCACCACATCATAGCCAAATCCTCCTATTTGCATCATGGAGCCCAGTAACGCCAGATTATGTTTGCTCTTGCGTGTGGAGGGGAAAATAATATAATCAATTTCTTTATAATGAAACGGAACAGTATAAACCTCTAAGGTATCGTATAAAAAGGTATTCCAAATTGTGGGTATCCTTCGAATATTGTAAAATTTAATCCAAAGACTGTCATTTGCAATTTTGTCAATAGGCCCTTCGTAAACGCTGCCGTTAGTGGTTTTGAAATTTATAGGCCATCCGCCGGCATAATAATTTCTTATGGTTCTACCGTTTTTTCTCTTTACCGATATAAAATCCGGCACCTGCGCATTCATAGGTGCAGAAAGTATAAAAGAAATAATAAAAATATAAAGCAGCCGAATCATCGTGTCTAAGATAGGTTCAATTACAGATATTACGGAATGCAAATTGTTAAAGCATCAATAATTTTTTATCATATACCAATTCTTTGTGCAAACTGGGGGTTTATGAACGGTGCAACATCTGCAAAAGGAATAAATACATAAATAATCCCATATACATAGGCTGCTACCTCGTAAGGTTGATAAACAAATCCTAACCCTTTATTCGTAAAATAAAAATTATCGTTGGCAGGTAATTTATTATCAAATAATATAGAGGTTAACGGCATTTTAGGAGTTAATGCATGTTGCTTTCTAAAATTTTTTTCAATTATTTTTTGTATAGATGCAGAATCGATGTTGATAATATCAGTAAGTTGCATCACTTTTTTTTCCTGCATGTCAAAGCAAAGCAGGTGAGAGCCTTCCAGCCCGTGCGCTCCGCCTGAATAGTAATAGCTGCCTACATTCAATACCAAAAAATCATTATCATTATATATGGCATTGGCGTTAAGCCTACTCTCATAGTTCATAAAACTGTAAGTGTCATTATCATTGTAATTACGAGAGGCTATTAAAGTGTCAATTTCCGACTGATAGTCCTTAAAAAAAGATTTTGTATCAGCCTCCATCATTTGTGCGAGTGATAATGATGTCTCCGCCTCGTTTTGCCATATATTTTTAGTTAATGCTTCTATAAACCATTTGGCTGCTGCATCAGAAGGCTCTGGCAACATCATTGAAGAAGTGGCGGCTACAGTATCCTTTTTTAAAGAAATTTCATATTTATCGGAAAAACCGGCAATGTTAAAAAGATGCGAGCCGGCAGTGTAATTTTCTTTCAGCGATATATCAAATACTTTTTTCCCGTTAGCACTAAACCATTTCCCTGCTATTCCTTTAGGCGTAATCAATACATGCCAAGTGGCAGCTTCATCAGGGTTCTCATTTCGTTCAAGAGCGTTATATTCGGAAAACATTATACTGTCGCTGCTTAAAATCCCTTCAGGGTTAAAGTATAAAGAAATAGGGATTCCATTGTTTAGATAATAATAGGTAAGAAATTGCTCTTCTTTATATTTTGAGTAATGTAGTACCACAGCCTTTCCGGCAATACGGCCTTCATATCTTTTGTAAAAATTTTGGGGAAGGGTGTCAACTGCCTGTGTATTAAGTATAGTTGTATCTTCCGGTGTATTCGGGTTTGTGCTGTCTTTTTTATTGTCGGTGTTTTTACAGGTAATAAAAAGCACACAAAAAAATATTGTAAATAATCCTAATCGCATAAAAAATCATTTTATCACAAATACAAAGCTAAGCATTAGTTTCTTTAGCGTTAGCATCAAAAATTATAAAGTAATGATTGTATAAATGCATTGGGGTGAAAAAATATTCAATAGATTTGGCATATGTTGTTCAAAGTTTCTGCAATTTGGGTGTTTATTGTTTGTATCGCCAATCATATTTATGCACAAAAAGATATAATAGATTCGGTAAAATCCTTATCGGAAGTTACAGTAAAAACAACAGGCATTATGGTAAGTAACAGTACTACAAGTGCCATTGTAAACAAAATTGAAACCATCCCCATTCATAATAAAGCCTCATTGGTGCAGGTAGTAAATACCATTACAGGTGTGCGTATGGAAGAGCGTTCCCCAGGCAGCTACCGAATGAATATTAGAGGCAGCTCTTTACGCTCGCCATTTGGGGTAAGAAATGTAAAAGTGTATTGGAACAATATTCCACTTACCGATCCGGGTGGCACTACCTATTTTAATCAGATTACTATTACCAATCTTTCTTCATTAACAATTATTAAAGGGCCTGTTTCTGCCCTTTACGGACAGGGTACCGGAGGTGTTGTTTTAATTAATAATCAACCGGAGGAACATACAAGTAGCGTGGAGTTTGCAACCGGCAGCTATAATAATCAAACCATAACGGCCAAAGCCGTGTGGGAGAAAGATACCGTTGTAAAAAATGCAGTTACCTACCAATACAACTATGGTAATGGTTACCGCGAGCAATCTGCTTTGAGGCGTAATAACCTAAGTTGGGTTTCAAAAATTACAACAAACAAAAAGCACAAGCTTACAGCCTCTGTTTTGTATAGCGATTTGTATTACCAAACTCCGGGAGGTTTAACCTTAGGCGAATTTACTGAAAATCCCCGTGCATCAAGGCCTGCAACTAATTTTTACCCATCAGCAAAGGATGCACACGCCGCCATTTGGCAAAAAAATTTTACAGCCGGCTTTACGCATGATTTTGTAATTAATAAAACTTTTAAACAGTCAACAACGGTTTACGGAGCCATGGCTCTGGTAAAAAATGCATCAGTCAGAAATTATGAAAGAAGAACCGAGCCTCATTTTGGATTAAGGAGCATCCTTTCATTTAAAAAAAATATTGGCCAAAAATCTAACCATCTAAGCTGGGACAATGGAATTGAAATACAACAAGGCTATTTTAATACACAGGTGTTTGGTAATATAAACGGACAATCGGATACACTGCAAACAAACGATGATATTACAACAGGTTTATATAGCTTTATTTCTCAGGCTTTATTACAGTTTTCACCCCGATTGACGGTTATAGCAGGCGCAAGCATTAATGTAAACCGCTTTAATTTTTCCAGGCTGAGTGTGCAGCCTGTACAAGAACAAATTTTTAAATATAAAAACGAACTGGCACCACGCTTTGCAGTTAATTATCGCCCTTCCCCTTATTGGCAGTTTGACGTTTACATTTCAAAAGGATTTTCGCCTCCGTCTGTTGCAGAAATATTGCCCTCAACGGGCATTATTACGCCCTTACAGGCCGAGCATGGCTGGAACTATGAACTGAGAACCGAAAGGCGTATTCCTACTATTGGTATAACTATTGACTGCAGTGCCTATATTTTTAACCTTACCGATGCATTAGCACAACGTAGGGATGCTGCCGGAGCCGATTATTTTGTAAATGCCGGGGAGGTGAACCAACACGGGTTAGAGATGGGGGTTCAACATGTATTAGTTGCCAGAGAAGGTAGCTTTGTTGATTATGTTGCCAACACAGTAGGATATACGTTTAATCATTCTAAGTATGGAGATTTTATAAAAGAAGCAACAGACTATACTAAAAAAAATGTTCCCGGTATTCCTAAGCATACAATTGTATATTCAGGTAATCTGGTTCTTAAAAACGGCTTCCAATTTGCTTTAAATTATTATGCGGCTTCGGCTATGTATTTAAATGATGCTAATACAGCAAAGGCAAAATCTTATTATTTATTAGGCTTGAAATTTGGCAAAAAAGCATTTGTTATAAAACGGTTAGCTTATACGGTATATGCCGGTGCAGACAACCTGTTTAATCAATTGTACAGTTTTGGTAACGATATTAATGCAGCCGGTGGGCGGTATTACAATGCGGCTCCCAGAAGGAATTATTATGCCGGCATTTCATTTGAATTGGGAAAAAGAGACAACAGTAAACAGCCCTATTAAAAATTTTGTTGTTGCGGATGTTGCGACAGCATTCTTACCATGTTGGCAGCCTCTGTGGCCTGCGAAAGGTTATATTTTAGCGTAATGCTGTTGATGTTTACAATATCAACAATGGTTCCAATAAAGCACAAACCAATTGTAAGCAGGTACAAAATACCCAAGCCAATATCTCCGGAAAGGAAGCGGTGGATTCCTGCCGGTCCAAAAAAACCAATAATAGCCAATACCAACATCAGTGTACGATCTCTTCTTTTGCTCTTATAAACTGATAGGAAATTTTGTTGTTGCGTTTCGCTCATGCCCTGCATTAATGCTTGTATCGAGTGCAATTCTTCGGCATTCATATCGGGAAACATCATTAAAATATTATTAGGGTTCATACTGTATTGTTTTATGAGTAATGTAAAATGATTTAATGGTTTGATACATTATAATAACGGTTGCCGGAATACCCAAAATATGCTCCTGAACCGATTGCGTAAAATTTAAATGAAGTGCATAATGAATAGCATGCCCAAGTCCGCAGCCGGGACACCAGTTAACACCAATATTTTTTAAAATGCATAATGAACCCGAATGACCACCGGGATCCATAAAAAATAATAATACCAGTGCCGAAGCCCAGACAATTGTTTCTCTGTATTTTTTTAAAAATGATAACATTAACTATTTTGTAAAAATAATACGAAAGTCTTCTACTTTTAAATGATAATCGGTAAAAGGTAAAAAACACCTGCTAACTGGCAAATTAGTACATTTGTGATATGAACTATTGGACAGAGTTAAGTATAGAATACGCTAACCAAAGGAGTTATTTGGACGACTTGTTTCAGGTGTATCCGACTATACCTGAAGGGATAAGAAATATTGATGAAGTACGTTGGTCAAATATTGAAAAAGCATTTTAGAAAAAGAACAATGAGAGATTATTAAAAGAACTTCTTAAGCTTGATCTTTTTCCTATTAAGGATAGTTATATTGCTTATTTGAAGAGAGACGCAAGTGCTATAGAAAGAAACCCTAAAACAATTAATCGAATATGTGGGCGACTGTATCAAATGGGGCTTGATAAGATATTTGAACGATGCAGTGAACCGAAAGAAACTAACAGACAAATCGGGCCATTGTTCCGACGTTGGACTAATAGTAAAGCTTTAGGCATTCAACCGGTTTTTTTAGAAGAATTTATTAGTACTAAAAAAGATGCTATATTGGATGGTAGCGATAAACAACTGATGAACTTTGCTTCAACCGAATTAAAATACAAACACAACAAAGGGCTCGATTTTGTAGCAAGGTTTAATGGTCAATATATAATTGGTGAAGCAAAATTCTTAACAGATTTTGGAGGTCATCAAAATGCTCAATTTAATGATGCTATTACAACGGTTCAAACTAAGGGCGTTAAAGCTATAAAAATTGCAATACTTGACGGAGTTCTTTATATCAAAGGCAATAATAGAATGTATAAGGATACTACAACCAAATACAAAGACTTGAATATAATGAGCAGTTTAGTACTGCGTGAATTTTTATATCAGTTGTAGCGAAACAAAAATCAAAAAAGGCAATGAAAAAATAAAAATTCCATGCAGTTAAACTATTCAAATAAGAAAACGGAACAAGAAATATATGATGCAATTCCCAATGTCGAATTGGAACAGGTTAACAATAGTAACAATCCAAATTTGCTAATTAATGCAAATAATTTAATTGCATTAAAACAACTTATAACCGGGTATAACTTAAAAGGGAAAATAGACTTAATTTATATTGACCCTCCCTTTGCAACTAATAACATTTTTACAATTACAAATGGTAGAGCAAATACAATCAGCAACTCCTCTAATGGAACAGTTGCTTATGCTGATACTCTAAAAGGGTTTGAATTTATTGAATTTATAAGAGAACGTTTAGTTTTACTCCATATGCTTTTATCAGACAAAGGCTCAATCTATTTACATATTGATTATAAAATTGGTCATTATGTAAAAATAGTAATGGACGAGGTTTTTGGTATTGAAAATTTTAGAAATGATATAACAAGAATTAAGTGTAATCCTAAAAATTTTGCTCGCAAGGGTTATGGTAATGTAAAAGATTTGATTTTATTTTATTCAAAATCAGACAACTTGATTTGGAACGAGCCTAAAACTCCCTACACCAAAGAAGATAAATTAAAACTTTTCCCAAAAACGGAAAATGGAAGAAGATATACAACAATCCCATTACATGCACCTGGCGAAACACAAAACGGAAAAACTTCACAAGCATTTAAAGGAATTTTACCACCACAAGGCAGGCATTGGAGAAGTGAAGTAGGTGTTTTAGAGCAATGGGATGATAATGGCTTAATTGAGTGGAGCGATAAAGGTAATCCGAGAAAAAAAATATATTTAGACGAACAAGAGGGGAAACGTATGCAAGATATTTGGGAATTTAAAGATCCTCAATATCCGGTTTATCCAACAGAAAAAAATGCCGATTTGTTAGATTTAATTGTCAATACATCTTCCAATGAAGATAGTATTGTTTTAGACTGTTTTGCGGGTTCAGGAACAACTTTAAAATCTGCGCAGATTAATGGCAGGCAATGGATTGGAATTGACCAATCAGAAGAGGCTATAAAAACTATTATCTCAAAATTAAACACAGTCGAATCTGATTTATTTACTCAAAAATCAGATTATAAATTGCTGGTAGAAAAAATTACTTCATACAATAAAGTACACAATGTATAATTTGATAGTTTTTTAATCATTACTAGGTTTTTGCTTACTAATGAGCAAGCCTTTTTTGATTAACTGATTTTTTTTAAACGCCTTTTGCTCTTTTTTAAAATCTTTTTTCTGGTATGGTTTTGTCATAATCCCCGAAAGGTCGGGCTTACCGGCATCTACCCATGCCGTGTACCAAAAATCTGCCAAATGGTTAGCCGATGCGATCAACTGCTCGTTAATAGAGCCTTTGAGTGCTGCATTATAGGCTTTCGCAAAATCGGTACTATAAAAGCGGCGCATTTTTCCCCAACGCTCCTGCCAGCGATATTTTTTTGACGTATCCTGAAAGTTTTTTGATATTACTAATTCCTGTTCAAACATATTAGGAACCAAAGAGTGCGTGTGTGCAATAATTTCCCAAATGCGTTTTGTAATATCGGGTATATATTTTGCCTTATGGCCACTATTGATGTGGTAACTTGTAATCACTATTTCCGGTACGGTGGTTTCCCAAAGGTCGTGCATACCACGCTGGTTGGTTAATTGGCCATCGTAATTAATAGATGTGTGTAAAGGCACATGTGCATCGCCAATATAATGCCCCAGGTCTGCAGCATAAAATAAAATACTGTCTTTGTTTTTACTTCGAAAAGCTTCGGTTAATTTTTTTTGTGTTTCAATAACCGTATAAGGCAATGTTCCGTAAGCCTTCAGCGTATCTAATCCGTATTTCGCCACAGCGTCGTCCCATTGCTGTGGTACCGCTTTAAAAGGGTCTGTACCAAAATACTCCATATCAATATAATGCTTATGCCCTTCTTCTTTGTCGGTATTACGGCGTATGTCGGCACGCGGTGCATTATATACCAAATAATCTTTGTATATATAAAAAAACGGCTGCATGCCTTTGGGCAATTCGTAAATAGCCAATTGGTTAATAGTGCGGTGTACTAAAAAACCCCAACTGCCTAATGTAATAACTATTATAACCAACAGGGTTGAAAAAATAAATTTCTTTTTCATCCTGCAAATATAGTTGTCAGCTGGTTGATTTGAATAATTTGTAGATGCAGTAATTATTTTTTGTTTCTTTTAACGGCGGCCTTGGTTACGGATTTGTTGCCAAAACGATTTTTTATGTCGTCAACGGCTTTATAAAGATTTAACTTATCCTCCTGGCGGTTAAAAAGATTCATTTGCATACCACTGTCTGCCAGCTGGCTAAAGCGCACGCCCAAAAGCCTTACAGGCCGGCTCTTTTGGTAAAACTTATCAAAAATTTGTTTAGCTTTTAATATCAGTTCATCATCTAAGGAAGTATAGTCAATAGTTTCCTGCCTGTTAACTGTTTCAAAGTCGCTATATCGTATTTTAACGGTCAGGCATCCTGTAAGTTTATTATCCTGCCGTAGGTCATAAGCATTTTTTTCTGTAAGCCGTACAAGCTGGCTGTGTAAAAATTCAATATTATCCTGATTTTCATGAAAGGTGGTTTCGTGGCTCATACTTTTTTGCTCCCATTCGGTTTCAATTTCGGCACTACCAATGCCGTGAGCTTTATTCCAAAGTACTTCGCCCCATTTGCCCAGTTGGGATGTGAGCAGGCTTTTAGAGCTTTTGGCAATATCGCCTAAGGTATTAAATCCCATTGCACGAAGTTTGGGCTCGGTTTGTTTGCCTACACCCAAAATTTTGTCAATTCCCAGTGGCCACAAAAAAGCTGTTTCTTTTCCGTAAGGCACTTCTAAAAAGCCATTGGGTTTGGCTTCGTTAGTAGCCATTTTACTAATATATTTTGCTGATGCTAATCCGCAGGATATTGGGAGTCCTGTTTCTTTAATAATATATTCACGCAGGTTTTGCGTATAAGCAGTTACATTAAAAAAACGGTTCATGCCGGTAAGGTCGCAATAAAATTCATCAATAGAAGCCTTTTGAAACAGCGGTACTTTGGCTGCAATAATTTCGGTAACCATATTTGAATAATAGCCATACTGCTGGTGCGAGCCTTTTAAAACAATAGCATGTGGGCATAAACGCATGGCCTTTTGCATGGGCATAGCAGAGTGTACGCCAAATTTTCTTGCTTCGTAGCTACAGGTAGAAACCACACCCCTGTTTACAGTGCCGCCCACAATTACAGGTTTCCCTTTCAGTGATGGGTCTAATAATACTTCAACCGAAACAAAAAAAGAATCAAGATCAAAATGGGCAATATAGGGTCTGTGCTGATTGATACGGGTAGCTTTAATAAAACAAGGATACAGGTAAAATTATAAACAAGAGATTAAAAATCGTATATTTTTCTTACTTTGCTCAGAATTTCTTAATTAAACTTGTTATATGCAAAACGAAAATGCTGTTTCTCCAAAAGTTGGGCACCCTAAAGGTTTATGGTATTTGTTTGGTACCGAAATGTGGGAAAGATTTGGATATTATCTTATGCTGGGTATTTTTTCCCTGTATATGCTGGATGGTTGGAATAATGGGGGTATGGGTTTTAGCGCAGCCAAAAAATCTGATATTTATGGAACATACCTTGGGCTGGTTTACCTAACGCCGTTTATAGGTGGGTTGTTGGCCGACAGGGTATTAGGTTACCGAAAATCCATTGTAATGGGTGGATTAATGATGGCCGCCGGGTATTTTTTATTGGGAGTACACGACACAACCTCATTTTACATTGCTTTGCTGCTAATTATTCTTGGTAATGGTTTTTTTAAACCTAATATCTCCACGTTGGTAGGTAATCTTTATAGTGCTAAAGAATATAAAGACAATAAAGATGCCGGGTATAATATTTTTTATATGGGCATTAACATTGGTGCCTTTATTTGCAATTTCGTAGCAGCCTATATGCGTATTAATTATGGGTGGAGCTATGCATTTTATGCAGCAGGGGTAGGCATGTTAATAGGTGTTATTATTTTCCTCACCGGAACAAAACATATTAAACATGTAGATATTATAAAGCCGCTTGAAAAATCAGATATGAGTACAGCCCGAATACTGGGTTTTACAGTGTTGCCGATGATTATTTTTGGAGCTTTGGGCTATGCCATTCCCGGCAATTTTTTAGGGTCTGATACAAATGATGCATTTATTATCGGCTGTATTCCTGTAATAGGATTCTTTATTTATCTGGCATTTAAATCCGAAGCTAAAGAAAGCCGAGCTATTAAAGCATTACTGGCTGTTTTTACCTGTGTAATTTTATTCTTTGCCATTTTTCACCAAAATGGCGATGCACTTACAGTGTGGGCAGAAGAATACACTAATAGAGAAATGCCGGCAGGTATAGCCAATGCTGCTGATAAAGCAGGTATGGCACAGGTGGTTGTAAACAACGAAATTGTATCGGCAGATGAAGCTACCTTTAATACCCGTATTGAAGAAATGCGCACTCAGGAAAATGCCATGCCGTCTGTTACAAAAGAAGAGTTGCAGGCAAAAGCAAAATTTTCTAATGAAATCGGCCAATTAGAAAAATCGAGGAAGTATTTTAAAACGCTTCCGGGCAATCAGGTACCTCCTCCCGGTAAAGATTTAAAATTGTTCTCAACAGAATTATATCAATCTATTAATCCGTTTTGGGTAGTAGTGTTAACTCCTTTAATTGTTGGAATATTTGGTTTTTTAAGAAAAAGACGCAAGGAGCCCAGTACGCCTACTAAAATAGCAATTGGCTTGGTTATAACAGCCTTATCAGCGTTGGTAATGGTAGGGGCAGTACTTTCTACCAATGATTTAAGTACTAAAGCAAGCTCCTGGTGGTTGATAGCCTCCTATGGTGTTATAACCATTGGAGAGTTATGTTTGTCTCCAATGGGGTTATCATTGGTTTCTAAACTATCGCCTCCGCGCATAACCGCCTTAATGATGGGAGGTTTCTTTTTAGCCATATCTGTAGGCAATAAATTATCAGGGATGCTATCCAGTTTGTGGGAAACTATTCCGCAAAAACAGAATTTTTTCCTGCTAAACGCCGGTTTAGTAATGGGTGCCGCTGTTTTAATGTTTGCCATGCTTAAATGGCTTAACAGGGTAATGAAAGAAAATAATGTTCATTAAAGATTATAAATCTTGATGTTAGTTAATGCCCCAACTTTAAGTTGGGGCATTTTTTATATAAATAATTGATTAACAATATATGATAATGTGGTTAACTACAAAATAACAGTGGTTTTCGATAGGCAAAAAATGGTTCGTCGAAAAAATCGGGGCATTCATCGAAAAAATCGGGGCATTCATCGAATAGTTCCAAAAATACATTTTGACGCAACTTATCTTTACGATGGTTTAGAGGGCTTAAGAGTGGGCTGCGGTATCTTTCTAGATTGGACGTACGCCCCTCTTTCTTTTTTCAAGAATAATATAATTATTCAGCACCAGAAATGTTATTGCGTTAAAACCGGAAGTTGTTCATTATGCGTTTGAGAAACCAGATATTATCTATGTTAAATTCCGGCCAGGATTTTTTGGCTGATTCGTCGGCTTGTTTTGACGAATCTGTTAATGGCATTGAAACTTCTTTTAATCAAATATTTAGTACCATTTTAAACGCTATATATACGCAAACCGTTGTTAATGGCCGTATAGAAGAATTGTATAGAATTGCCAGAAATTGTTCGATGGTAGAATTTCACCCACACCACATATTGGATAACCGGGAATTAGCCATGAAGGGCAATGGTGCCAATTCGGAACTTTTTGGGGGCAGGTTTGGTATTATAGTTGATATTATTGCACATCATTCCGGGGTAAAAAGCTGTGCGGTTAAGAAAATGTTTTCTGTGCTTACGCCAATTATATTAAGTAATTTTTATTTTACCAGTAAGGCTAATAATTATACAAAATCTCAGTTTATTGCTTTTATTCAAAAGCATGTTAAAAAAAATAAGATTTCCAGGGATCTTCAAGGAGAGTTGCATTCACTTATAAAAAACACTTGGAATGAGGTGGGGGCAAAAGAAACCGAAGTCGTTAGTCTTTCGGTATTTTCAGGCCTGTTTAAAGGCTACGAAAAATGGCGCAATAAAATGTATAGTGGCAATGTAGCCGGCGTTAACTAAGCAAGACCTTTATTCTTCAATCTTTTCATCTTCTAATTTGGCTGTAACTTCTGGCATCACTTTTTTTAAGGGGTTGGCTCTGTTAATGTCATATTCATTTCTGCTATTATAAATATCAATACTATAATACAGTGCTTGTAAAAATGAGGCATGGTTGGCTACTCCTTTACCGGCAATATCAAAAGCCACACCGTGGTCGGGCGATGTTCTGATAATATTGAGTCCTGCGGTAAAATTTACACCTTCCTCCGAGGCCATTGATTTAAAAGGTATCAATCCCTGATCATGATACATGGCTAATACAGCATCAAAATTTTCATATTGCCCTCTGGCAAAAAATGCATCGGCACTATATGGGCCAAAAACCAACATATTATTATTTTTTGCTTGCCTTACGGCTGGTTTAATAATTTCTTCTTCTTCATTCCCCACAAGCCCTTCATCGCCGGCATGCGGATTTAATCCTAACACCGCAATTTTTGGCTTACTTATACCAAAGTCTTTCTGAAGGCTGTTGTGTCTAATGGTAAGTTTGCTTAAAATATTATCAGCAGTAATATGCTGTGCCACTTCTTTTATAGGAAGGTGTTCGGTTACTAAAGCTATGCGCATATTGGGTGCGCACATCATCATTACAACGTCGTTCGCAGCAAATACGCTTTTTAAATAAGGAGTATGCCCGGTAAAGTTAAAATCGCTGCTTTGTACATTTTTTTTATGCAACGGAGCGGTAATTAAAGCATCTATCATACCCTGTTTGTAAGCATCAACGGCTGCTTTTAAAGAGATGATGGCATAGCGACCACCTGTATCATTTAGCGCACCCGGCGTAATATTTACATCTTCCTCCCAGCAATTAAAAATAGTAACCTGTTTGGTGTTTATTTTAGTTAAATCCCGGGTATGATAAAAAGTGAAATTTGTATGCTCTACCGACTTTCTGTAAAAGTTAATTACTTTATTGCTGGCAAATATTACAGGCGTACACAGGTCCAAAATTCTGGAATCTGATAAAGTTTTTATAATGGTTTCAATACCAATACCATTCACATCGCCACAGCTAATACCTATTACCGGTTTTCTTTTACTTGTCATAATTCAAAATATGGAATTGTGTAAATGTAAGCAATTTAGCTTTTAATTTGTTTTATACCGATTGGATATTCGTAATAGACCAATGTAATTGGTCTAAACGACTATCGTCCCGAATGTTTTCGGGAGCATTATATGAAGTATCATTGGTCTGTTTTATAAATATGTTTCGTATAAGTAAAAATTGCACCGGTGTAATAATCAAAGAAAGCTATCGATTTCTTAAAAAATATCAGCTTTAAAATTTTAAAGCCGCCGTTACCAGTCTTTGCCAATTTTTCCACTGTACTGACCCTTTTTGTCTGAAACTTTTTGTTGGGTTTCTTTTTCTTTATTTTCAAGATTATCAAGCTGCTGTTTAGCCTTGTTTTGGCTGATATTTGATTTTAATTGTTTTTGAGGCTGGTTGTTATTACTGCCACCTGATTGTTTTTTTAGCGCAAGGAGTGCTTTTTGGAGGTTTTCGCGGGCTTTAACATCTTTCCAGTTCAGCCGAAGGGCGTTTTTGTATGCTGCAATACTGGCAATCAAATTCTGCTGGCTACTGTAAACAACGCCGGTATTGTAAAAAGCTGCAGAACGGAGTAAGGTGTTTTTATTTTTACTATCTGTAGATTGTTTGTAATTTTCAATGGCCTCTTCATGCTTTTGCAGGCGGTAAAGTGCATTGCCTTTATTAAAAAGAGCAATATACCTGTAACTACTGTTAATAGCATTATTATATGCCGCTGCCGCTGCCGGCATATTTCCCGATTTATATAATCTGTTCCCGTCTTTAATTTCCTGTGCAGCATTATCGTTGTTTGCTGGAGTGTTTACCTGAAGCAGGATGACGATAAGTGTAAGCCATTTCATATTTCTTTGTTTTTTCCTTCGGGCAATACCTGTTCTAACAATAATGTAACCAGCATCAATGCGGTAAAAATCCAAAAATAATAAGTAAAACTCATCAGGCTGGTATCGCCCGATACTTTTTGGTCAATTTGCTTTAACTGTTCGTTTATTTTTTTAACGGCTTCGCCGGATTGTCCAAGACGGACATACACCCCGTTTGTATTAGCCGCAATTTGTTGCAACAATTGTTCATTCAGTTTTGAAATAATTACCTTACCGGTTTCATCATCAATTTTATTACCGCCAGTAGAGTCGTCCGGAATATAAGTACCCTCTGCAGATCCAATACCAACAGTGTTTACCATCAAGCCTCTTTTTGCAAGGTCTTTAGAAAGTTCCAATGCTTTTTCGTCATGATCTTCACCGTCCGAAATAAGGATGACGGCTTTGTATTTAGCTTCTCTTTGGCCAAAGATATTCAGGCTTTTTTCGAGCGCATCGCTAAGTATGGTTCCTTTTACCGGTAATAATTCCGGCGATGCATCGGCCAAAAACATTTGTGCTGCACTGTGGTCATCGCTAATGGGCATTTGCACATAGGCTTTTCCTGCAAACCAAATTAATCCTATACGGTTATTGGGCATGGTTTGCATCATTTGGGTAATAAAAACTTTGGCTTTTTCCAGCCTGTTAGGAGCCACATCCTGCGCCAACATGCTCTTGCTTAAATCTAAAGCAAATACAACATCAATCCCCTTACGAACTATACCGTCGCTGCCTCCCGGTTTCCGCAGCCCCATAACAGCCAACACCCCAAAGCCAAAAGCAAATACTAAAAGCAGAAATTTTAAATTGAACTTTTTAGGAGAATAATGCAGCAACATGGACTTTACAATGCCGGGATCGCCCATTTTTTTGATGGTGCTGCGTTTCCAACTTTTAATACTAATAAACAGGAATAAGAAAATAAACAGCGCAGTAAATAACCATGCAAAAACTATATATTGAAATTGAAACCCCAAATTGGTAAATTTTATATACTATAAGCAATAATTAAGCCGAATGTGTATTACAGGGAAAGGTACAACCAGCGTTACATTTTACCTTCAAAAAAACCTAAATCCTTCAAAATACCTTTTAATATCTTCATTCTGGCCCCCCACATATCGTAGTCAGCATCCGGCGATTCAATATTTAATACAAAAAAGTAAGGATGTTTGTTTTCTTCAATCCAGCCTACAATCCAGCCAATGCTATGGTTTTGCTCGGTAAATCCCCAACCGGTTTTGTAAGCTAACTTATAATTGGCATTATTTTCAAACAACATGGCATTTTTTACTTTTTCCTGATAAAGTTTAAAAAAAGGCAACTCGTTAAAATATAATTTTTTAACTAATCCCAAGTTTTCGTCAGGAGTTATTTTTAACGTATTGTTAATCCAAAAACTATCTACGGAACCGCTAATTTTAAAGAGCGTATCTTTTTTGCCAGATCCGTAATGCAGACTATCTAACCAATACTGCATAGTGTCTTTTCCTATGCGCCGGGCTACTTCCTGATAGTAAGGTAGGGAAGACACCCTGAATGCTTCATACATGTTGAGGTCTTTGTTCCAGTCTTTAATAGGTCTTTCCACCCCGTCCCATGGAATTACCATACTGTCGCTAATAATTTTTCCGGTTTGTAAACCAATTAACGAGTTGACTATTTTAAACGTAGATGCGGGTAAATAGGCACTATCGCGATAGCGAGACAGATTATATACGGTAAAAACGCCCGTACCGTTATCCAGTAATGCAAAACAACCGGTAACATTATTTTCGTCAAAGTGTTTTTTCAAACTATCGTCCTGTTTCACATTGTTTTGTGTGCAAGAACTTAGTAAAAACACAAAAACGGCTATAAATGCCAAACCGGGATACAACCAGATGGATTTTCTATATTTCTTTTCACCGGTTTTACTTGCTTTGAAAAATGGAACTTGTTCAGTCATGAAATAATAATTGAAAATTTACCTGCAAAAATAGCATTCTGTTAATTATTGCAGGTTTTATAGGAAAAACATTAAAATAATCGTAAATTTATAAAGGTAGCCGTTGCGATTGTTTTTGAAAAACTTAAACCTTTTGTTATGCAAACCTCTATTTTACGTAACCGTGTACCACTAAATGATTATAGGCTGATTATTGACACGCCTTTGGTGGTACACAAAAAAATAGCCAATATTAAAACAAGTTTCGATTCGGATTACAAAGGACTTGTAATTGCCGGAGGAAACCCCTTTATTTATTTGGCCAGTTTTTCTCAATATGAAAATGCCGAATATAAAATGGTAGATGCCCTAAACCGCATAGCTATGGGGTTTATGCCTTTTAAAATACATTTAAAAAATTTTGACCACATTGAGAATAGCGAAATCTACATAAAGTTAAACGAAGAAGAAACGGTGAATTATTTGATTAAACAGATTAAAGCTGTCAGCTCGGATATGAAAGAAATCCGCTTAAACGAATTGCCCAGAATATCTATTGCGCAACGTTTACAACCCTGGCAGTTTGAAAAAAGCTGGCCTGATTTTGCACACAAAAATTTAACAGCAACTTTTTTAGCCGATCAAATGCTGTTATTAAAACGTATGGAGGGATTTAGGAGTTGGCAGGTATTAAAACATATGGCTTTTCAAAACCAGTATATTACTGCCTAATGGTTTATAAAGAGGTTACACTTTTATGTATATTTTCTTTTTATCTAACCAATAGCATATTGCCCACATAAAGATAATCACACAAATGGCATATAAAAGAGAACCGTTCTCCGGTACTCCGGGAGTATGAACCAATACTTTTTTATACAACCAGTTCCATGGGTTAACCCCATCTGCATTAGTTACCAGTCTTGCGGTTTTAGGAAGAAAAGCACTTAGGGCAAAAATAAATAATGGGTTTTTCCCAAATACCTCAAAAAACCGACTCATAAATCCTTTAGATCTTTTTACTTCTACCATATATATCATGGTTGCAATGGTAATGATGGCTAATCCGTTAACCACCACCACATAGCTGCTGCTCCATATTTTTTTGTTTACGGGGAATACCAGATTCCAGCAATACCCAATCAGTAAAAAACCAACTCCGGCAACAAACAGCCCTGTAAGCATTTTATAAATAGCCGGGTTTTCGGTATTGTCTTGTGATAGTTTACCCCCGTTATTAATAATATATAGGCCTACGAAATATCCGAAAACCACTTGCACAATTGCCGGTATGGTACTTAATAGACCTTCGGGCTCAAAAGGAACCCCTTCACCTTTGTACATATGGGCGATGCTAAGAACTGCTTTGTCGATTATATTTCCGTACCAGCCTTCCATGCTGAAGGGGTCAGCCGGATTGCCGATAATGCAGATAACCCAATAGCTCAAGAGCATTAATATTGAAACAAGCCAAGCAACTTTGGGTTTCAGGAAATACACCATAATAGAAGCAAAGAAATAACAAAGGGCAATTCTTTGTAAAACACCCATAATGCGTACCCCTTTTTCCGGATTTTCCGGGTTTACCCAATGTATCCATTCAAAATGCCCGTCTGTAATCCTAACAAATGGATACCAGTTTAAAAATAAACCGATTCCAAAAATGATCAAGGTCCTTTTGATGATTTTTCTCCAAAAAAAGGCAGTTCCTTTCTCTTTAAGCCGGGGAATAACAAAGGCCATAGCGTTGCCTACGGCAAAAAGGAAAAAAGGAAAAACCAAATCGGTTGGGGTTAAGCCATGCCAATCAGCATGTTTTAAAGGGCTGTAAATGTATTGCCATGAGCCCGGATTGTTTACCAAAATCATTAGGCAAACGGTAGCACCACGAAAAATATCTAAAGATTGATAACGTTGTTTCACTAATACAAAGCAATTGTTGGCGGCAATTTAGTATAAAAAAATTATAATATGAGAAGCTTTGCTTCAAAAAATAGTTTGCTAAACAATATTTAAATATTACTTTCAAAAAACCATAAATAAAAATCTTACGGCTGTTTTGCCTTACTGATGGGGGGATACCGTTATATTTGCACATTATTTTACCTAAAGGAACTCATAAAAAAGGTAAAATAATTGATTCGTATTTTAAAAAGATAAAAATGCTTTTGTTTTGTAAAGCAAAAGGGATTATCAGCGGTATAAAGTCGCTCTTTTAAATTTTTAGGTTTATTAAAACATTTGACAAGAACAGATAAACTTTTAAACCAGTTAATATGAAAACTATAAATACGGTAATATTGGTTTGCATGGTTGCTTTTTTTGCATCCTGTAAGCTACAGCAGAAAATGCCGGTATATCTGGAAAATGCTAACAATAATAATATTGCAGAAAATATTCAGATACCAGAGCTAAAGATTCAAAAAAATGACCAGTTAGCCATTCAGGTATATAGCGATTATCTTACCCAAGGTGTAAACCCGGATGAATTGTATAATCAACCAACGCCGGTTGGAGGGGCGAACTCTGACGGTAGTACAACGTCTACTGGTGGTTATTTAGTGGATAATAACGGTAATATTACTTACCCCAGATTGGGAACAATAAAGGCTGAAGGGCTAACCAAGCTACAGTTAGAAGCAGAAATTAAAAAAAGACTGGTAACCCCTGTTGAATTGTTAAAAAATCCAACAGTTATTGTACGATTTCAAAGTTATAAGATTACTTTGTTAGGTGAATTTAATTCTCCTATGACGTTAAATATACCTACTGAAAAAATCAATGCTTTTGAAGCCATATCAATGGCCGGGGGCATTACGGAATGGGGAAGAAAGGATTCTATAAAAGTAATCAGAGAGCAGGATGGTAAAAGAGAAGTAGGCAATTTGAATCTTTCTTCACCCGATGTTTTTAACTCGCCTTATTACTATTTAAAACAAAATGATATTCTGGTAGTGAATCCAATACCGGAAAAGGCAAAATTGGCAGATGAACAACGAAATTATTCAAGATTGTCTCTTGGAACATCACTTATATCTTTAGCACTGTCTTTAACATTTGCAGTACTTTCTTTAACTAAATAAGCATTAATAAAAAGTATGGAAGATTTACGTTCAGAAAAAAATGAACTACAAAAACTATCAGTTAAAGATATTGTCTTTAAATATGTTCGGTTTTTTCCGCTGTATGTATTATGTATTATCCTTGCTTTATTAGGAGCCTGGTTGTATTTACGATACGCTACAGAAAGATATGCTTCTGCCGGTAGTATGATCATTGTAACAGGTGGAAACTCCGGAGATAAGGTGGAGGATTTAATGACCGGTAAAAATAAGGATAGAAACTTATTGAATGAAATAGAGGTGCTGAAATCACGGCCATTATTAACCCGAGTTGTAGAAAATAACAATTTAGAGTTTAGTTATACTGCAAAAGGAAAAATCAAGGATATGGATGCTTACAAATTAGCACCATTTACCATAGAAGCATTGCAGTTAAACGACTCTAACCTTACTTTTTCATTACCAATTGAGTTTATTAACAGAAGCCAGTTTCAAATTGCTAACGAAAAAGTGAATTACAATTTTGGCCAGGCCTTTAAAACAGCACAGGGTGTATTTAGATTGGTAAAAGAAAATGAAGCTACTGCTGGTTCTCAATACATAGTAAGTTACGCACCTGCCGAAGTTGTAGCAGCCAACCTCACTGGTGCCATTAATGTGCAACCCAAAATTAACGGTACGGGTATACTGGTAATACAATACGAATCCTCCAACCCTTATATGGCAGCAGATGTGGTGAATGGGGTTATGACTGAATATAATACTGCAAGTATTGAGCAGATTAATCAATCAATGAACCAGACAGTTGGTTTTGTTACAAACAGGTTACATGTATTAGAAAGAGATATTGATTCCATTCAAAACCTGCTTTTAAAATATCAAAAAACTACAGGTGTTATCAATACGGAGAATCAAATACAGGAATCCATTTCAAAAGCAAATAGTCAGGATGCTCTAATTCTACAGCGACAGATTGCGCTTACCACTTTAGAGGAAATTGAGTCATATTTTAGAAGCAGCAATTATACTAAAGTAATTGCGCCATCTTCGTTAGGGATAGATGATGCAACATTAAATCAGCTCATAGGTAAGTATAATGAAGCACAACAGGTTCGTAAAACAGAATTGGAGGCAAACACTACCCCGGACAACCCTAAAATGAAGCAATTGGATGAGAATTTGGACTTTCTGAGAAAGAGCGTTTTGGAAAACATCAGTATGTTGAAGTCGAATTACAGAAAGTCTATTAGTATGGCATCATCTGAAAGAGCAAAAAATAAAGGTGTTGCAATGGAAATGCCGGCAATAGCAGTAGAGCAAGTGGAATTAGAAAGGCAATTGACTTCAAAACTATCATTATTCAATCTGCTGAATCAGAAAAAAGAAGAAGCTGCCATACAAATGAGTAGCACACAGCCAAGCTCCAAAGTAGTGGAACGGGCTTCTCCTAATCTTACACCCATCAAACCCAATAGAAACAGTATAAAGCTGGCTGCGATATTACTTGGTTTGGCACTGCCTACCGGATTTATTTTCCTTAAAGAATTATTAAATGATAAAGTAAACACACGTGGAGATATAGAGCGTAATACTTCTGCACCAATTTTAGGGGAAGTAGGACACTCTTATGCTGACAAAACCATGATCGTTACAAAAACCAACAGAAGCCTTATTGCAGAGCAATTTAGAATCATTCGCTCTAACCTGCAATATATAATTGGTAAGCGAGATAATGCTACAATTATGGTTACTTCTTCCTTTGGTGGGGAGGGTAAGTCTTTTATTAGCACCAATATAGCAGCGGTATTAGCACTTACAGGCAAAAAGGTAATTGTTTTGGAGTTTGATTTGAGAAAACCACGCGTTTTAGCTGGATTAAATATGAACAAGAAACCCGGCGTTAGTAATTATATGGTGGGTAACAAGGAATTGAATGAGTTAATTATACCAGTAGAAGAGCAGGAAAATCTTTATGTGTTACCATGCGGGCCCATTCCGCCTAATCCTTCAGAATTGTTGCTGAATGAAAAAATTGCAACACTTTTTGAAAACTTGAAAAAGCAGTTTGATTATATTGTAATTGACACTGCGCCTGTGGGTATGGTAAGTGATGCGCTTACGCTAGGTAAATATGCTGACTGCACACTTTATGTAACCAGACAAGGGCATACCTTTAAAAAGCAAATTGGATTGATTGACGAAATGTACACATCTAAAAAGCTGCCCCATTTGAGCATTGTATTGAACGATGTAAAAATGCCTACCGGAGGTGGTTATTATGGGAACTACGGATATGGTTATTATGGCTACGGAGAAAGAAGCAAAAATAATTATTACGAAGACGAAATCAATCCTAAGAAAAAATGGGGTGAACGAATTATGGATGCCATGAATCCATTAACATGGTTTGGTCGTAAAAATTAGAACTAAGGATATTATGAAAGTATTGGTAACAGGTGGTGCAGGATTTATAGGCTCTAATTTAGTAGAAGGGTTATTGGCTGATAATCGGGTGTCTTTTGTAAGAGTATTAGATAATCTTTCTACGGGTTATGAAGAAAATATCAGTGCGTATTTCAGCAATGAAAAATTTGAGTTTATCAAAGGCGACATCAGAGATTATGAAACCTGCCTGAAGGCCTGTTCCGGAAATAATTTGATTTCTCATCAGGCTGCATTGGGTTCTGTGCCCCGTTCTATTGCTGATCCGCTTACCACTAATACGGTAAATATTACAGGAACACTGAATATTTTTACGGCTGCTAAAGAAACGGGCATTAGCAGGGTAGTTTATGCAGCAAGTTCTTCTACATACGGAGATCATCCCGGTTTGCCAAAAGTGGAAGATAAAATAGGCAACCCGCTTTCGCCATACGCAGTTACAAAATTTGTGAACGAGTTGTACGCCAGCGTATATGGTAGCCTTTATAACTTAGAACTGATCGGCCTCAGATATTTTAATATATTTGGTCCACGTCAAAACCCTAACGGGCCTTACGCTGCCGTAATTCCTTTATTTGTAAAAGCATTGTTAGAGAACAATCCGCCAACTATAAACGGCGATGGTACTAACAGCAGGGATTTCACTTTTGTAACCAATGCAGTACAAGCTAATATATTAGCATTGTTCACAACAAATAAGGCTGCCGTTAATCAGGTATATAATATTGCCTGCGGCGAACAGACATCGCTTAATCAACTGTTTGGTGCATTAAAGGAAAATGCCGACAGTAATTTGAAGCCAAATCATGGGCCGGCAAGACTAGGAGATGTGCTGCACAGCCTCGCTGATATTTCTAAGGCAAAAGAGCTGTTGGGCTATCAGCCATTAGTAACAATATCGCAAGGATTAAAAACAACTTTTAGCTGGTATAAAGCCAATAGTCATTTTCTACATCACTAAAACTAAAATTGTATAATATTTATGTCTAAAACAAT
>JBKEEB010000135.1:0-2016 GCA_047975735.1 Niabella sp. | reverse complement strand
GCAGACAAGTTTTTTGCGAAAAATACTATCCGACGCAGGAGGATGGAGATTTTTTGCAAAACCGAGAGGCTCTGAACTAGTATGCGCCTGTGCACGGGTTACCTTTGCCACCGTGACGGCAACGGACGAAAGGAAGGCGGGAGTTCAAATTTTACTGCCGGGAAAAGAAAAATACACGGTTAAAGGTGAAAAGCATTTACCCGTTGAGTTTAAGGAACATTCCGATATATCTATATTACACCCAGACAAGCCATTAATCCCAGGTGTTTACAGCGATGGGAAAAGGCAAGTATGGCGACAGCCGGAGCCATTCTTGTTCGGGCTGCTGAAACGGCTGAACGAAAGGAAAAGAGAGACCGAAGTAAAGCGGTTGCAGGCAGTTGTAAATAAAATAAATCTTGTGTTTTACAATTATATCCGGTTACGGGTGATAAAACAAGCTGCCCCGTTCAAATTCTTTGATTTTACACTTTAGCCCAATTTTTGCAAGTAGCCCAAAAATCATCAAGAATTTACATCCAGACCCAATTAAAGATTGTAACAACCAATAAATACTTATTTTATGAGAAGTAAATCATTCAAATCATTTTTTTATGAAGTTTCAGGGTTAGCTGAATTAACAGAAGATGTCCGATCACAGGAAATAGAGAAATTAATCGAAAAATGGAAAAAGCTTATCGAGAAAAATCAACAGCCCCATAAAAGTCTTGCTGAAGAATACCGGAAACTATACCATCTTAAGTTACATGTCGAATGGATAAAAAAAACGTTGAATAGTCGAAAAAAAATCCTGTTTATGATTTGCATGAATTTTTAGATCATTTGATCCAATATGTTAATGTTGAAATAGAATGCATTAAAATAAAAAAGAAAGAGACTACAGATGCCAACAGCCTAAATCCCGATGTTCATGAAGGTACACCTCTTAGCTGGACCGCCAGTAAACGGGACTTACTTGAGTTGATTTATGCTTTGTACCTTACAATGAGTATCAATCATGGGAAGGTTTCATTCAAAGAATTGGTCGGTTTTTTTAGCCACATTTTCAATATTTCACTCCCCGGTTATCATACCAAAATAAAAAAGATGACAGATAGGAAAGCCCAAGGAATCCATATAGAATCCCGTTCCTTTTTTCTTGATGAGATGGTTATTAAATTTAATAATAAATTAGAGCTTTTGGACGAAAACTAATGGGGTACTTACCGGTAAGTATCCCAATAATCTTTTCTACCCTGTTCAAATTTGTGAAAAATAATGGTAATACGCATAATATGGATATTGACAGGGAAAAATTTGAAAACTATATGGAACGCATACTGGAACAAATAGAGCTGCTCCACAAAAAAACAGACAAACTCATACACTCCGGGGGAACAGGCAAAGAACTGAAACTATTGGATAACCAGGACCTTTGCCAGTTATTGAACGTTGATAAACGGACATTACAACGGTATCGGTCAAAATGTACTTTGAAATATTTAAGGATCGAAGGCAAAACATTTTATACGACAGACCAGGTCAATAATTTTATCAAAATTTGTGATTCCCTGTAAAAGAAACTCTATTGAAAGATCCGGACTGAACAATATTTATATCTAATTCAGGGTATTGAGATGCCTGTTATGGGTAATTAGTTACCCGGATATTATAGGTCTTGCATCGTTAATTACTTTTTTTGAGAAAATATTTTCCCTTTATATACAGATAATTACTGTATAGCTGATATTATAAATCGGTTAAGGCATACTATTTGGATAAATACAAAATGTTTGAACTTTTAGTTTTTTGAAGATTTTGTAATAAATCACATGTTGCTCTCAAGTTGACATTAATCATTCTCAATCTTCTTAAGATGCGTAAAAATAGTAAGCACCAATATGATTGTTGGTTTTTTAGAAAATAAATATTGGTAGCTTCAATGGCGAAGCCATGTTAATAGCCTAACCCATGACATCTTGGTTTGTTTTTTATACCTATCCTAAAGCAGAAAAATCCGTTTTTGAACATTTTTCT
>JBKEEB010000008.1:0-29627 GCA_047975735.1 Niabella sp. | reverse complement strand
TAACATAAAAAGCATCACTACCATAAACAGCAAAGCTGCTATTTTAGGTAACAAGACTCCATTATGATTGTGTAATTTCATGAATTTGAAACGAAGTTGCATTTTTTATTTCAATTAACCTAATAAAAACAATTTCTTTTTAACTTAAAATAGATACATGGTAAAAGAAGTGTAATACAACTAATCTTCATACTTTATACGAAAGCATCTATCAGATGCTTATGGAGGGTCATCGGTATTTCTGTATTACAGAATCTTAAAACAAATGGTATAAAACCTAAAAAACTTTACAGATACAGTAATGTTTTTAGTGAAGAATAGCGTCTTGCGAATGTTTTCGGGGCATGCAAGCTCCTAAGACGACTGCTCAATCAGCCATATAATATATTTTCTGCTTTTCTTTTTTTTAATCGATTTTTCATATTCCATCGCCAACTCACGGGTTGCAAAACCTTTCTGATATTTTAATTCCCAATCTGTAGCCTTTGAAGTATATGTAGAAATACCGGAACGGTGTTCGGTCAGCCTCTTTTCGATGTCGGCGGTATAACCCACATAAAACCTGTCGAGCTTTTGACTGTATAAAATGTACACGTAAAACATAACAAAAAAGCCTCCCTTCATGGGAGACTTTGGTGGAGGATATCGGAGTCGAACCGACGACCTCTTGCATGCCATGCAAGCGCTCTAGCCAGCTGAGCTAATCCCCCTTGGGGCAGCAAATGTAAAGTATTGTGAGAATGTAACCAAGTTTTATAAAAGAATTTAGCTCCGAATTTTATTAGCTAATTGATGTAGTTTATCTGCAAAGTTTTTTCTGCCATATACAGGTAAACTATGTTTTGGTTGTTTTGGTGTTACAGCACGAACTTTATCTGAAGCCTGATGTAGTTTATCGGCAATTTTTTTATTTGTTTTATCAGCCAATTCAATAACTTTTTCAGGAACGGTATCATTAATATCAGGAATAATATCTGCAACATCGGTTTCTTTTATTGCCTTCGCGGTTTGATGTATAGCTGATGTAATTTTATGCTGGAGCTTTGGTGCCACAATAAATTCGGAAGCCTTTTTAACCAATAAAGGCAGGAATATTCTTGGCAAAATACCCGCTTTATTCAAATATACTTTTCTTAATAGTAGATTGGCGGCACCGGCAATTCCCATACTTACTAATGGGCTTTTGCCCACCGACTGCAAAATGCCTGAAATGCCTGACTCTCCTTCATTAGTATGTAATTTTTTATTAGTAAAAACACTAAAAGGATTTAACTCTTCTTTTATAGCAGTAACAGTAGTTCCTATACTGGCCTTTCTTTCCTTAATTGAGTCCAGAATGCGTTTTTTTTCAGCTAAAAGATCTTCACGGTTTGTAATAACCGTTTTTGTATTAGTCATAAATATTTTTAATGATTATATCTCTTAATAAAGGAACAATAACTTTTCCTTTTAACAGTAGTATTATTAGTAATATCAATAAAAAAAAGCCGGCAACTATAAAAAAGCCCAGCATAGGATTTTGTAAGGCCTGCCCTATCCAAAACCCGGCACCTAACCCAGCAAAAAGAAGTACAAAAAAAGCCAGTGCCACAATAAAAACATTTACCATAAACAAGGAGCCAATTTTACTACTTTTGTCAGCAGCATTTACAACACTTAGCTTATAATAATTTTTAACTATTTCTTCCAAATTATCAGCTACATCATCTAATTTGTCTCTAATTTCAAACATGGTTTATAAGTTATACGATTAAAAAAAGGTTGCAATAAAAACTCAATACCAGTAACGAAATAAACAAATACCCGAACCGGCTAAGAATTAATAAAGCAACCCTTTATTGGGGTAATTAAATATTAACTTAAATTGGCTTCCACTTTATCAGACACATCTGAATAAGCATCCTCTGCCTTGTTTTTTACTTTTTTCAAACCTCTTTTAGCTTGTTTCAAAGCTTTTTGAGACATGTCTGAGAGATTTTCTTTCCCGGAGGCAATCAGGCTACCCAATGAGTCTGCCCAATCATTAGCAGTATTTTTCATTCTTTTTCTTGTTTTTTTACCTTCGTCTGTATAAAACAACAATCCTACTGCAACTCCTGCCGCAGCCGCTCCCAATATTCCCAAGAGTATCTTGTTCCTATTCTTCATAAATTTCTTTTTAGGTTAAATAATAGATTTATATAATAAAAAATTGTACCAGTTTTAAGTAAAATTAATCAATAATATACAATTTTTAGTTTGTTTTTACCAGTATTTGTTATAATTTGTTCATACAATATGCTACTATAACATAAACAATTATAACGCTTCCTGTATCCAAATTGTTTTAATATTAACAAATTCTTTTATCCCGTATGACGATAATTCTCTACCAAAGCCACTGTTTTTAATTCCTCCAAAGGGAAGTCTGGGATCGCTTACAACCATGGCATTTACAAAAACACTTCCTGCATCTATATTATTCGCTGCAATATGATTAGCATTTTCCAGATTACTGGTAATGATGGCAGCACCCAGACCATAACAAGTATTATTGGCTAAGCGTATTGCTTCTTGTTCATTCTTTGCTTTACAAACAGCCGCAACAGGACCAAATATTTCCTCGTCAAAAACAGTTATACCCGGTTTACTATTTACTAACACCGTTGCGGGGTAATAAGCACCATCCATTTTTGGAACAAAACCTCCGGTTTTAAGCACAGCTCCCTGATTGATACTTTTAAGTACTTGTTGATGTAATTCATCCCTTAAATCGAACCTTGCCATAGGGCCATAATCGGTATTTGCGTCAAATGGATCACCCATTTGCGCCTTCGCCATAGCTGCTGTAAATTTCTCAACAAATTCATCATAAATATTTTCGAAAACGATAAATCTTTTAGCGGCAATACAGGTTTGCCCGTTGTTTTGTAATCTTGCTTTTACACATAGGTGAACCGCCTTATCAATGTTTACATCATCTGCAATAATATAAGCGTCGCTACCTCCCAATTCCATTACACATTTTTTTAGATTTTTGCCTGCAACAGTAGCCACTTCTCTTCCGGCGTTTTCACTTCCGGTTAGTGTAACAGCGGCTATTGTTTTGTTTTCTATAATAGAAGCTACAGCATTTCCTTCAACATTAATATTTGTAAATACACCCACCGGAATACCGGCACTCAGAAATAAATCTTCAATAGCGAAAGCGCACCCTTGTACATTTGATGCATGCTTAAGAATAGCCGTATTACCTGCCATTAAAGCTGGTGCAGCAAATCTAATAACCTGGTAAAACGGAAAGTTCCAAGGCATAATTGCCAGAATAACCCCTAACGGATTGAAAGTTACATAGCTTTGCAGTGCTTGCGTTTTTATGAATTCCTTTTGCAAAAAAATTTCTGCATTATCTGCAAAGTAGTTTAATACCCAAGCACTCTTTTCAATTTCAGCTATGGCGGCAGAATAGTTTTTACCCATTTCGTGAGTAATTAGAGAGGCGTAAACTTCTTTGTTTTCTAACAAAAGCCGGGCGGCATTTTTTATAAAAACAGCACGCTGTTGAAATGAAAAAAATCTCCACTCTTCAAAGCTTTCTTTGGCTGCCTTTAAAAATTCTGATACCCGATCTGAGCTATGACGCTGGTATATTTTTAAAACATGACCCGTAACCGGGTTGATGGAAACAGCTTCTGACATGTTGAATTGTATTTTTTAAAAAATGGGTACTCGTTATGCACTTAATAAGTGCCAAAGAGTATTACCCCGTTATAAATATAATGTACGCTTTCTAAAAGTACATAAACTAAAACTTCTGTTTATAATCTGCTTATCAACACACCAATTATAGAGTTTTTTGTTATCCTAAAAAATAAAATTTAAGTAAAAATAATTAATTAAAGTATTAAAGTATTTAAATGCTTAATTATGTATATTTGCATTTTTAAAGTACATTTATGTTATTGAGTCATACTTGTCAGGTTGCATTAAAAGCTGTATTGTATATAGCTACACAAAGTAGGAGTGTTACTGTTAAGGAATTATCGCAGACAATTAACGAAAGTACACACACAATTGCCAAAGTATTACAAAGCCTTGTAAAACAAGGGCAGCTCACTAGTATTACAGGCCCTGCTGGCGGTTTTTTTATTACAGAGGAACAAAGCAAAAATTCTATACTGGAGATTATTAAGTCGGTTGACGGTAAAGATGTACTGGAAAAGTGTGTGTTAGGTTTAAAACAATGCTCATCCCAACATCCATGTCCGGTACATGCCAAATTTGTATTTTTAAGAGAAGAGATTACCAATATATTTGAGAAAACAACTATAACAAATATTGGGCAAGTATTGGAAAAAGGTAACGTATTTTTAAATTAACCAAATGCAGATAGACACAGATATTTTAATTTCCTGGGGAGCCACATCTAAAAAATATCGTAAAAATGAAATTATTTTTATGGAAGGTGAAACCCCACGTTATTACTATCAGGTTGTAACTGGCAGGGTAAAAATGTTAAACACATCCAGTGATACAAAAGAGCTGACATTAGGTGTATTTAGTGCCGGAGAAAGCTTTGCTGAGCCACCTATTTTTATTAACGAGAAATACCCGGCTAAAGCAATTGCAACAAACGATACGGTCATCATTAGAATTTTAAAAGAAAGATTTCTTCAGTTATTAGATGAATATCCCGAGTTGCAGAAAAAATTCTTAAAACTATTTTCACAACGAATTTATAGCAAGGTTTTACTATCAAAAAATTTGGCCAACAGCTCGCCTGAAGAGCGTATTAAAATTTTTCTTACGCAGTATAAAAAAAAGTATGCCATTGGTAGCGAAAAAAAAATGGTACATTTTACAAGGCAGGAAATTGCAAATTTTACCGGGCTGCGTGTAGAAACCGTTATTAGAACACTAACCAAAATGAAAAATAAAAATATTGTATCAATTGTAAATAAGAAACTATATTGTTAACAATGCAATTATCAATCAACAAGTGGCTGCGCATTTCCATTGCAAATCTTCTGTTAGTAGCTCTTCTGGGCATTTTAATGAGATATAAAATAGCGTTTTCGTTGCCAGAACTTAATCAGAAACATTTATTACATGCCCACTCACATTTTGCCTTTACCGGATGGGTTTCTCAAACACTATACGTTTTAATGATATATTTCATTCGAAATCAAATACAGGATAGGTACTCACGTAAATACAATTTTATTTTAATAGCAAATTTAATTGTGAGTTATGGCATGTTGTTGTCATTTATTTATCAGGGATACGGTGCTATTTCAATTACGTTTGCTACGGCATCAATTTTAATTAACTATTTATTTTGTGCATGGTTTTTTGCTGATCTAAAAACAATGATGCACCACCCTTCCAAAAAATGGTTTCTGGCTTCTCTTTTATTTAGCATCCTCTCTTCTCTTGGTACATTTGCGCTGGCTTACATGATGGTTGCTAAATTAGCCAACCCCAATAATTATTTGGGAGCTTTATATTTCTTTCTGCACTTTCAATATAATGGTTGGTTCTTATTTGCTGCCATAGGATTATTTATTAGCTGGCTACAACAAAAAAAACCAGCTATTACAATAAATCCAATAGTATTTCATCTGTTCTTTTGGTCCTGCATACCTGCCTATTTTCTTTCTATATTATGGGCCAATTTACCTGTCTGGCTTTATACATTAGCTGCTGCCGGGGCAATAGCTCAATTTACCGGATGGATTATTATTATTAGAAAACTTTATAGCAAACGTAAAATGATGATACACTCTATGAACCGTATAGGAGGGATTGTATTATTATTATCGGCGTTAGCACTAAGCATTAAACTGTTACTGCAATTAGGTTCAACCATACCCTTTGTAAGCAAACTGGCATTTGGTTTCAGGCCGATAGTTATTGCCTACCTGCATTTGGTGTTATTAGCCGTTTTTACATTGTTTTTAGTATCCTATAGTATGATTAACGGTTTTTTAAAGAAAAACAAAACTACTACCATAGGGATTGTTGTATTAACCATTGGCGTATTTCTAAACGAATTTGTACTGTTAATTCAAGGAGTTGCCGCCTTTTCCTACACTCCGGTTTTGTTTGTAAATGAAATTTTATTGGCCGTAGCCCTTGTTATTTTTATTGGAATATTAATCCTATTTATGTCGCAAATGAAAAAGAATGGTTCACTTTTTACACAACCATGATATATGATGTTTTAATTAAAAAGGTTGCTCCATAAGGAGCAACCTTATATTTCTCACATTTAGTAGAGGTTTAAAATATTCAAGTAATTATTATACCCGTAATATATTTATTGCGCATCGGGGCAAATTACTTTTATTTCTGTACGGCGATTAATTTGATGTTCCGCTTCGCTACAATTCACTCCATTTCCACATTTGTTTAAAAGCCTGCTTTCGCCGTATCCAACTCCAGTTAATCTTTGTTTTGAAATACCCTGAGAAACTAAATAATCTACAGCGGCATTAGCTCTATTTTGAGACAGTGTCATATTATAACTATCAGAAGCTCTGGAATCGGTATGTGAAGAAAGTTCAACTTTTACTCCCGGATTATCTTTCATGAACTGTACCAGCTTATCCAACTCGGGTTTGGCATCTTCCCTGATAAAATATTTATCCAAATCGTAATAAATATTTTTTAACACAATTGCTTTACCACAATCAGTTTTTTCCATGCATACTTCTAATTTTATAAACAGGGTGTTATTTCTGTCAAACTCTTTAGTTGATATGGTTTCTGTACGAGAAAAATAATTATTCTTCTTTGCATAAATACTGTAACTGGAATTTTGTAATGCATGAAATACAAAGAACCCTTTATCATCTGTCTGACTTGTTTTTTGTTCGGCAACCGTTTTATTATTTAATACAACTGATGCATTAGTTAGCGGGCTGGCTGCATTACATTCAACCACCTGGCCTTTTAAAATAAACTGCTCATCGCTATATAATATTTCTTTTTGCAGGGTAATATCAGGCTTTAACTCTGTAGCATTAATAGTAGCATTATCTAAATCAACGCCGTACAGTTTACCGGAAACGGTATAGTTGCCCGATTTTACTTTATCAAATACAATTACGCCATAATCGTTGGTTGTACCGGAATATAATATTTCGCCATATTCATTTTTTAAAACCACATCGGTATTGGGTAATACTACTTTTGTAAATTTATCTTTGGCGGTAACGGCTACAGACAGGGTTTCACAAGCTACACATTCTTTAACCACTGTTGCTCTTTTACGCTTTGGTATTCTGAAACTAACACCAGCAAAAGCACCTATTGAGCTAATATCTGTTTTTATAGGATTACGACTAATAAATGTTGGATTAATAGGGTCTAAAGACAAATAGCCCGCTGTAATTCCCGTAGTCGCATTGGTTAATTCCGGAACATTAAAATGACGCATATAATAAGCTCCAGCATGAACACCAATGAAAGAATTAAAATAATAATTAACCTGTGCTTGTGCTTTAGCCGATAATACATTTTTAGCATCGTACCCGGCATGATAATTAGTAAGCATTGCAGGAGTGATTAACGAAACACTGGTTTCGCCGCCTTTTATATTAGCCAAGCCACCTCTCAAAAACAGCTCAGCATTAAACTTGTTACTTTTTTCGTATTTAAAAGATGGACCAATACCATAAAACATGCGGGTAATCTTTTTTTCCATTTTTGTAACCGACATAGTATCATAAGGGTGTGTACTTCTGGGTTGGTTATTAATGTAATCAAAATCGGCACCAACACCTATCCAGTTCCAGTAGTAGTTTACAGATGCGCCGGCCATCCAACCACCTTTATAATCAATATACGGTGTTTGGTTATCGTACATGGGCTTTACGTCATAACCTCCCCTTAAAGAAGCTCTGAAACCAGATTTATAATTATAATCGCTGGTTGTTGTTTGACCCACTGCCGATAATATCAGCAGTAATAAACTTACCATAGTCAAATAAATGTTTCTCATAACATAAGATTTAATTGATGCCTACTCTGTAACGTTTTCGGCTTCCCGTTTTGTTTGTTTTATAGCATATAACCAATAGCTTTTAACTGTTACCCTCTTTTTATTTTATTTAACATATATAAAACGCTTAAAAGTGTGACCATAATCATATTTTATATATTACTACACGCATATATTTTGAATGAACAAACATTTATCTTGCCTATTAAAATCAAATAACATGAAAAGATTGCTGTTAATTTTTATTTCATCCGGATTGCTGGTTGCCTGTAATTCCGGAACTAATCAGGAAAATGTTTCTTCTACCGGCAGTTCTGTTGAAACGCATTCGCAGGACGGTGTGGTAGATTCTACGTCTCAACCCAATGTGGTACAAGTGGCTATAAGTAGTAAAGACCATAGCACCCTTGTTGAAGCCGTAAAAGCGGCGGATCTTGTAACTTCATTGTCCAATGCGGGCCCGTTTACGGTATTTGCACCAACAAATGAGGCCTTTGACAAATTGCCTAAGGGTACTGTTGAAGAACTTCTAAAACCTGAAAAAAAGGATGCACTAACTGATATTTTACAATATCATGTATATGTAGGCGTATTGCAACCAGACCAGTTGACAGATGGCCGTAGTTTAGGTATGGTAAACGGTAAAAATATTACCGTAAAAGTTGTTGACGGTAAACCCACCATTAACGGGGCTAATATAGTGGCTTCTGTTCCTGCATCAAATGGGATTGTGTATGTAATTGATAATGTACTTCAGGCTACTGAATAAAAAATAGCACTTTACAACTAACATAAGTGATTTAGAAGTACTTATGTTAGTTGTATAATATTTGAAGGTAATGCCGAAATGCTCTTTATCACTTTGATTTTTCCCCAACAAACCAATCCTCTTTATCTCTAAATAAAACATTAAAAGTGGTTAGCGTGCCGTAGCACCGGGTAATATATTGTTGTATATTAACTTTTTCTTCGTCAGAAAGATTTTTACTACTGTTAATATTTTGTTCTAACACCCGCAATCTATCGCGCAGCATTACTATTTTATGAAAAAAATCCTCAATAGGAAGTTCTTTAGGTTTTAAACTTTTATCTGCAGGTTGCAATAAAAACATTCCGCCCTGCCAACGATCTCCAAGCGGAACCACCTCTCCTGTTCCATTCCATAATCTTAGTATTTTTAAAAGGGACGTTTCCAACGCTGAAGTAGTTTCTATTTCTGCGGTTACATTTTCCGGAATGATTTCGTCTAATCCCCGATCATTTTTATCAATTTCCTTTACACCATCATGAATAAAAGATATAATATAAGTGGCATAACGGATGCCTACAATTACGCCGGGACCATGTAATGTATGTTGCAATCTGGTACCAATACCCAATTTTTCCTGTTCCATAATTTCTGTTTTAAACAAAACAATATAGGAAATAATTGTTTAATTTGAGTGCCAAATATTAATGTATGACCCCTTTACAAAAAACAATACTTCAATGGCTTTTAGAAGGTGGTGCTATTAGTGGCAACCCTAAGTATGGTTATAGGTTAAAAGATAAAGCGGGCAACCCTATACTAAAATTTAACCATAGAACTTTTTACTCAATAAAAGACCATTTGAGGTTTGAAAAAGGACATTATGTCCTTAATAAAAAATATATACGCAGCCTAAGCAAAAAATACTGGATAAAAAAAATATATCTTGATTACTTAAAAAGAAAAAAGCTCAATCACCTACAAAAGCATCCAAAGCCTTTGTAGGTTTTCCATCATTTCCCCATGCACTCAAAGCATAACCACTCCAGCTTTTAGCACCCTCTGGTTCCCAATACATTACACCCAAGCCTTTGCCACCCGGCACTTCTTTTATTTTTTTGATAGTTGCCACCAGCATATCGTATGTGTTTTGCGGCTTTGTATCTTCCCCACCAACTTCTACAACCATCACCTCTTTATTGTAACGAGTTACCAAATCTTTTAAATTAAAGCCCAAATCGTTTATGGACAGTGTATAATCAGGATGACCATCTAACCAATAAGGGTAATAAGAAAGGCCAATAATATCATAGTTCACATGATGTGCTGTAGCACTATCAAACCACCATCGAAAACGTGCATTATTATTTCCCTGATCTACATGTAAAACAACTTTGGAAGTTGAGCTTACTGCTTTTACAGCATCATAACCTTTATTAAGTAATTGAGCCAATTGCTGCCAGTTATCTGTGCTTCCTTCGGGCAATAGAAAGCCACCCGGAATTTCATTACCTACCTGCACCCATGCGGGAGTAATACCAGCATTTTTTAATTGGGTCATTACATCAAATGTATAATTATACAAAGCCGCCTTCATATCTTCAAAACCCAAATTTACCCACGCTGCCGGTTTATTTTGTTTAGAAGGATCTGCCCAAGAATCACTGTAATGAAAATTTATCATTACCCACATACCATTGTTTTTTGCACGTACTGCCATTGCTACCGTTTCGGCCGTACTGCAATGGCCATTAATAGGATGATTGGAGGGGTTGACCCAGGTACGCAACCTGATGGCATTAATGCCGTGATCTTTTAAAATGGTAAAGCAATCCTGTTGAACTCCATTATCGTTATAAAATTTATATCCGGAAGCTTCCATTTGCGGCAACCAACTAATATCGGCACCTTTTACAAAATCGGAGGAATTAGGATGCGAAACCTGTTTTTTAGAAGCGCAGGCACTTATAGCAAATAGCAGAAATATAAAATATACATTTTTCATGGTCAGATATATTACCCAAAAAATAAATTAACCTTCTTCCTTCACACTAAACAAACTATCCACAAACTCATGTTTGTCAAACACCAGTAAATCCTCCATTTTTTCGCCTACACCAATAAATTTAACCGGGATTTTAAACTGATCGGCAATCGCAAGTACCACGCCTCCTTTTGCCGTTCCATCTAACTTAGTAATGGCCATTGCCGTTACATTGGTAGCATTGGTAAAATGTTTAGCCTGCTCCAAGGCGTTTTGCCCGGTAGAACCGTCTAAAACCAACAAAACCTCATGTGGGGCAAAAGGAACAAATTTTTGTAATACCCGTTTAATTTTATTTAATTCGTCCATTAAATGCGCTTTGTTATGCAAGCGCCCGGCTGTATCAATACTTACTACATCGCTACCACGGCTCATGGCACTTTGGGCGGTATCAAAAGCCACAGCAGCCGGGTCGCTACCCATTGGTTGTTTTACAATAGGTACACCCACCCTTTCGCTCCAAATAGTAAGCTGATCCACAGCAGCTGCGCGAAAAGTATCGGCAGCCCCCAGTAATACAGATTTACCGGCTTTTTTAAAATTATAAGCCAGCTTACCAATAGTAGTTGTTTTACCCACTCCATTTACGCCCACAACTAAAATTATATAGGGCTTTGCGGGCATATCGCCTTCAAACGAATAGCTTACAGAACTGGGGGCATCTACCAAAATATTCTCGATTTCCTCTTTAAGTATTTTATTTAGTTCGCTTGTTCCCAAATACTTATCCTTAGATACGCGTTGCTCAATTCTTTCAATAATTCTTACAGTTGTATCTACGCCTACATCTGCGCTCACTAAAGCCTCCTCCAAATTGTCCAACACTTCATCATCTACGGTACTTTTACCGGCAACGGCTTTTGTTATCTTAGACATGAAGCCTTCTTTGGTTTTTTGAAGCCCCTGATCTAATGATTCTTTTTCCTTTTTTCCGAATATTTTATTAAACAAGCTCATTTTTATAAAAACTATTTTAAATAAGAAAAAACACGCAGTATAAAATTAAAAATATATAATCAATTGTGGTAATACTAACTAATATTTTATAACGACTATCCGCAATTTGGAATACTGAACATTCCTAATCGTCATTTCGATGAGTTTTCTGAAAGAAAACGAAGAGAAATCTCATTCGAAGGAGTAAGAGATTTCTCCCTACGGTCGAAATGACGAAAAAAATTAAACATATTTCCAAAAGACGGATAGTTATTTATTTTATTTAATGTGAGTTTTGGATGTTATTTACCTATAATTATTCAGAAGGATACGTCATTTCGAATGAATCATCTGCCGCGGCGGATAGATGAAGAGAACAATTTCACCGGAGGTAAATCCCTTAAATTGGCAGGAGATGTCTCTCCGTTCCGAATGCTTTCGGAACAGAATCGACATGACACTATACTATCTTGTTTTTCACTTTAGAACATCCCAAACTCACGTTATTTACTTAATAATTGCAATCATGCAGAAACAACAAAAGCTATACGCCACAGCGTACAGCTTTTAATGTTTTATATATTTAGCCCAGATTAATTATTTCTGTGCCAAAAAGTCTTTTACCTTGTCTTTATAAACAATATTTTCTTTAAAAGAATAAGCACCGGTTTTAGGGTTACGCACCGCACGAATTACTTTTGTCCAGTTTTTCGATTCTGCCGCTGCCTTAGCATCCTTAATCTTCGCATTTTTAGAAGCTGCTTTTGCCATTATACTTAGTTTTTACCGATTTATTTGATTTCTTTGTGAACTGTAACTTTTTTAAGAATAGGATTGTATTTTTTCAATTCTAATCTTTCAGGGTTATTTTTTTTGTTTTTCACCGTAATGTAACGGCTTGTACCGGGCATACCACTTTCTTTATGCTCTGTACACTCCATAATTACCTGAACCCTGTTTCCTTTAGCCTTTTTAGCCATTGTATGATAATTTTAACGTAATTAAATTTTTTCGCCTTTGGCTCGTAATTGTTTCACTACAGAATACAATCCGTTTTTATTGATGGTACGGATAGCATCAGTTGTTAATTTTAACGTAATCCACTTATCTTCTTCGGCCAGATAAAACTTCTTTTTTTGCAAATTAGGCAAAAAACGGCGTTTTGTCTTAATATTGGAGTGAGAAACTTTATGACCTCCAATGGGCGTTTTACCTGTAACCTGACATACTCTTGCCATAAAATAAAAATTTTGGAGTGCAAAGGTAAGGAAAATCATTGTTTTTTTGACCGAAAATTATCATTTTTTTTATAGGTTCAAAATCAATGTGCCTTCATAGCTGTAATTTTTTACATTTTCTTCCTCTAAAAACGATGCCAATACTTCCTTTCTCTTTAAAAAACAGCCCCTTTCTTAAATACAATCAGAACAATAATTATGAATGCGTGTGATGAAAAGTCCTTTAAAATAGCATCTTTAAACCAAGGTACACAATTCAGTTGCAATAAATTTGCTTTCTTTTGCTATTTAACCTATTTCAGCTAATTTCGCAGGGCTTAGTTATAAGGTGAAAATGCAACAGGAAAACAAAACCTTAAATAATAAACAACTTATTTAAAATTGTGTTTTTGAATAACTGTTCCTTATTTTGATATAAACCTAACTATAAAGGAAAAAAAATCTATCACATTAAACAATAAAATAATTACAAATGGCATACGACGTAGTAGTTTTAGGTAGTGGCCCCGGCGGATATGTTGCCGCCATCAGGGCATCGCAATTGGGCTTTAAAACGGCGATTATTGAAAAAGAAAACTTGGGTGGCATCTGTTTAAACTGGGGTTGCATACCCACAAAGGCTTTAATAAAAAGTGCCCAGGTTTTTAATGACATAAAACATGCGAGTAACTATGGTATTGAAGCCAGCGGTACCCCTAATTTTGAAGCCATTGTAAAACGCAGCAGAGGCGTTGCCGATAAAATGAGCAAGGGCGTACAGTTTTTAATGCGTAAGAATAAAATTGATGTTATTAACGGCTTTGGTACTTTAAAAGCAAAAGGTCAGATAGAAGTAAAAGCAGCCGATGGCAAACAACAGATTATTGAAGGCAAACACATAATTATTGCTACAGGTGGGCGCAGCCGCGAATTACCTGCCATGAAACAGGATGGTAAAAAAATAATAGGTTACCGTGAAGCCATGAATTTACCCCAACAACCTAAAAGCATTATTGTAGTAGGTAGTGGTGCTATTGGTGTAGAGTTTGGTTATTTTTATAACAGCATAGGTACAAAGGTTACCATTGTAGAATTTATGCCAAGAGTTGTTCCTGTTGAAGATGCCGAAATATCGAAAGAGCTTGAAAAAAATCTTAAAAAACAAGGCATTGATATTATGACTAATAGCGAAGTTACTGCTGTTGACACAAGCGGTAGCGGCGTTAAAGCATCTATTAAAACTGCCAATGGTGAAATAAAATTGGAAGCAGATATTTTATTAAGTGCCGTGGGAGTAGCCGCCAATATTGAAGGTATTGGGCTTGAAACGCTGGGTATAAAAACAGAAAAAGGTAAAATTGCAGTTGATCAATTTTATAAAACAAATGTTGATGGCTTTTATGCCATTGGCGATTGTGTACCCGGGCAGGCATTGGCACACGTAGCCAGCAAAGAAGCTATAATTTGCGTTGAAGCCATAGGTAATAAAGAAGGGAAATACAAACATCAACCTGAACCTATTGATTATAATAATGTACCTGGTTGTACCTATTGTTATCCCGAAATTGCCAGCGTAGGTTATACCGAGCAACAGGCAAAAGATGCCGGTTACGAAGTTAAAGTGGGTAAATTCCCTTTAAGTGCCAGCGGTAAAGCCAGTGCAGCCGGGCATACCGAAGGGTTTGTAAAAGTAGTGTTTGATGCTAAATACGGCGAATGGTTAGGTACTCATATGATTGGGTATAATGTAACAGAAATTATTGCCGAAACTGTAGTAGGTCGTAAATTAGAAACTACCTACCACGAAGTACTGAACAGTATTCACCCACACCCCACCATTAGCGAAAGCGTTAAAGACGCTATTGAAGTGGCTTATGATGAGGCGATACATTTATAATCTTATTAATAAATTAGTTTTTCAAGCTGCCTTTCCGGGCAGCTTTTTTTATGCTTTCTTGTATGATTTATATCAGCTTTTATTAATAACTGTAAAAAGGGCTTGATATTTGTTATCTATAAAGATTAAAACAATTATTTTTTCCTTAACGGCTTGTTATTAAAATTACAACCATGAAGTTTATCTTTTTTTTTATTTTGCTATTGCCACAAACCTGTATTCATGCTCAGCAGAAAATTCCACCCGGCGATCATACGGATAACTTTAAAATAACTAATGGAAAACTAAGTTGGGAAAAAGCATATACATCGGACCTCAGCTATAAAGAGGTTGTGGCCAATGTAAAATCAGCTGGCGTTATTGATGATATCAACACATCTTCATCATCTACCATTACCGGAAACGTGCAACCATTTAGAGCAAGCCTTAAAGAGTTAGGTTTAACATCTAACAATACCAAAATGTATATTTCCAGCATGGAATTTAAAGGTGTGGTTACCATAAAAAAAACCTCGGAAGGGTATCATGTAGTCTTTGACCAATTATTTGCGCAAACACCCAAAGGAACCTCATTTATGAAAAATGATTTTTCGGAAAAAGCTTATCCTATTGAACTTTACACCATAAAAAAAGGGGATTTTGACAGTAAAAAATTCAAAGGAGAGCCTGCCTATATTTTAAATTACACCTTTAATAATATTTTTGAACCTTTATTCTATTAATTCAAATGAGATACCTCCTTTTATTGCTGGTTGTTTTCTCCACCGTTTTGGTACATGGCCAAAACAAAATACCCGAAAATTTTACAGGAAGCTTTATTAATAAGAGTACAAAAGTGAGTTGGGAAAAAACATTCACGGCCTCCACCTCCATCAAAGATGTTGCAAAAAAAATGATGGGCAGCTCCTTGTTTTCAGATGTGGATTTAGACGAGAATATTATTTACGCCAAAGTACAACCGTTTAAACTCGATTATAAAATACAGGGGGGTAACGGAGTCAATACATTAGCTTATATAACCGATTTTATTTATAGCGGCTTCATTATTATTAAAAAAACAGATGCAGGTTTTACTACAACTTTAAAAAACATAAAAGCCCGATCTCCTAAAAGTTATAAGGTGATTGACGCCAGATTGGATGGTTTCGAATATCCCTTAGAAACCTTTGTCATCAATAAAAAAACAAATGAGTTTGACACAAAATCCTTTGTAGGCAGACCCGCCTATGTACTTGATTACAATTTTAATGTAATTCTCAAATCAATATTATAAACACCCTGCTTATTTTGAAACAAGAGTAATCTTTGCCGGTTTTACACCTTTAGCATTAGCCTCAAAATTAATAATACCGGGTTCTTCGCCCGATTGAACTAATGCTGTAAGCTGACCGCTAAACAATTTCATAAAGG
Organism: Niabella sp.; assembly: GCA_047975735.1. GTDB lineage: Bacteria > Bacteroidota > Bacteroidia > Chitinophagales > Chitinophagaceae > Niabella. The sequence continues at coordinate 13,391 of JBKEEB010000008.1, read as the reverse complement.
GAGCCTGAAAAGATTCGAGACTGATACTGTTACCATTGGCTGCGGCTTTATAGGTGCCGGCTCCTTTAAGTGTAAAAGAAATTTGCCTTGTTTCTTCAGGACAAAAATTACCGTCTTTATCTACAATCTTTACATTCACAAAAGCAATATCTTTTCCGTCAGCTTTAAGTATGCTTCTGTCTGGTGTTGCAACAATTTTATAGGGTTTTCCGGCGGTTTTTATCTCCGCTTCTTGTACCGCTTTACCATTATTATCATAAGCAACAACTTTTACCGTTCCCGGTTCATAACGGGTATCCATCCACATCAACCTGTACCGCTTTTGTCTTTCCAAATTAGGATTACCATGCGCTGTATTAGTGGCGGTAACACTACTGTTTTTAGTACGTAGCCCCTGGCTTTTACCATTAATAAATAACTCCGCCGAAGGATAATTGGTATATACAAAAACAGGTGTAACCTGCCCTTCCCTACCCTTCCAGTTCCAATGAGGGAGGATGTGCAATGTATTTTCTTTAGTATTCCAATTGCTGCGATATAGGTAGTACCTATCCTTAGGAATGCCTGCCAAATCAACAATTCCAAATAAAGAGCTATGGCTTGGCCAATCGGTATAATAAGGGGTTGGTTCGCCCAAGTAATCAAAACCCGTCCACACAAATTCGCCTATGCAATAATCCAAATCGTCATGTAGTATAAAATTATCTTCGGGCAAATCGCTCCAGCTGCAATGTTCCACATCGTAGGAAGAGGATTGGTGATCGTCATACTTAGCCATTGATTTTCTTTCTACCGGAAATTTATACACACCGCGAGAACTGACAGTAGAGGCCGTTTCGCTTCCTAAAATTATTTCTTGTGGCAGTTTTTCGTAGGCTTCTTTATAATAAAACGGCCTGTAATTAAAACCGGCTACATCTAAAATGGCGGCTACACCATTGTTTAAAACACTTTGAGGTCTGTCCATTCCGTTAGTTACCGGCCTTGTAGGGTCTTCTCTGTGGCAAATGTCTTGTAAAAATTTAGATAGTTTAGCACCTTGTTTTGTACCCTGATCGGGCACTTCGTTTCCTATACACCACATTACCACGCTGGGATTATTTCTATAATGATGAATGAGGTTTACCAGATCTTTTTCAGCCCAATCGTCAAACAATGTATTATAACCGTTTTTCATTTTGGGTGTTTTCCATTCATCAAAGGTTTCCAACATCAGCATCATGCCCATTTCATCGCAAGCCTTTACTAACTCAGGTGCAGGCATATTATGTGAGGTACGAATAGCATTGGCACCCATCTCCTTCATAATACGCACCTGACGACGAATAGCGGCATCATTAACTGCAGCACCTAACGGTCCTAAATCGTGGTGATTACAAACACCTTTAAACTTGGTTGGTTTTCCATTTAAGAAAAATCCTTTACCGGGAATGATTTCAATGGAACGGATACCGAAAGTAGAAGTGCATGAATCAATATATGTATCAACTCCAAGGATTACAGCATCACTTCCAACATATTTAGAATCGAAAGTTTGTACTTTCAATAGATTTGATGTTGCAATATAAAGATTGGGATTATCTACGTCCCACAATTCAGGATCATTTATAATAAATTCCTGTGTAAAAACAGCACCATCGTATTTTGTTAAAACATTTTCAGATGTAGCAATAATTTCACCTTTTTTATTTTTGATTGAAGTAGCTAACCGATAAGTTTCGTTCTCTGTAATAACAGCATTTTCTAATTTTGTTTTAACAACCACTTTTGCAAAATCTTTTTCAATGACCGGCGTAGTAATCTGTGTACCCCATACAGGAATATGCACAGCATCAGTAATAACCAAATGTACGTTGCGGTACAATCCGGCTCCGGGATACCAGCGCGAAAACTCAGTTGGGTTTTCCAGACGAACTGCGATTTCATTTTCTGCTCCGGCTTTTAAAGCATCTGTAATATCAAAATGAAAACTATTATAACCGTAAGGCCAGTAGCCAACTTTTTTACCATTTACAAATACATTGGCATGGCTCATAGCTCCATCAAATACAATAGTGGCTTTTTTACCAGTTGTAAACTGAGGAATTTTTATTTTAGTCCGATACCAACCAACACCTACAAATGGAAGTCCTCCGGTGCGCCCGGCATGAGCCTCGGCTTTCTTTTGCCCGTCTTGTTCAATGGCCATTACCTGCATATCGTTGTGCGAGTCGAAGGGGCCGTAAATAGCCCAATCATGAGGTACTGCCACCGATTGCCATTTACTAACATCATATCCTAAAGAAGATGCCGCAACATCATCAACACGAGTAAATTTCCAGTTTTTATCAAGAAGAATTTCTGTACGGTTTTGAGCAATCAATAATAATGTTAGTACAGAAAATACAATAGTCAGGCAAACTTGTTTCATCAGTCTGTTTTTAAATGTAAGTACGGTGCAATATACTATAGAAATTGGTAAAGCAATTAGGCAATAAACAATGAACAAGTACAAATGAAAAACCATTACTCACTCCTCCACATCAATGCTTTTCCATAAGTACAAACAAGCGTAGGTTTTATAGGGGCTCCATGTATTTGAAATGTTAAGCATTTTTTGTTCCAATTCTTTTTTGGTTAAATATTCAATATTATAAAGTAGTATCATGGCTTTTTGCAAAACCAAATCGCCGGTTGAAAAAACGTTTTGCCGACCCATTACAAACATCAATACCATTTCTACGGTCCACTTACCTACACCTTTTATTTGAGTGAGTAAAGCAAGCAAGTCATCATCACTCATTATATGCAGTTTTGCGTCGGTTAGTTTTTGTTCAATAAAAAACCTGCAAACATTTTTTACATAAGTAACTTTGGCGTTTGACAGTCCGGCATTTCTTAATTCCTGATCCGGCACTGCCAAAATATGAGCAGCTTTTGGCTTTTTCCCATTAAATAATTGAAGAAAGCGACTATTAATTGTGGCTGCTGCTTTTATACTTAATTGCTGGCCTACAATGGAACTACATAATTCCTGTAAAATATTATTTCCCGTAACCAAAGGTTGTAACGGGTATTTTTGTACCAACCCTTTCATTACTGGGTCTTTTCGTAATTGTTTCTTATACGGCAAGGTTATATGTTTAGTTCGCCTAATTTCATTAAAGCATATAGCATACAGGTAACGTGCATCGACTGGATAAATTCGTTGTTTTTAAATTTCTTTTTAAACTCATCCATGTCCATCAATTCAATAATAATTTCTTCATTGGGATCCAGGTTCTGGTCTGCTACTTTTTTACCGCCTGTAGCCAAAAACATATGCATCCAATTACTGTTCGTACTGGGGTTAGCACAAGTGCGCCCCAAGTATTCATATTTGGCAAACTCATATCCTGTTTCCTCTAACAAGTCCCTTTTAACAGCCGTTTCCAAATCAGCATCTTCGTCATCTACACAACCACCGGGAATTTCCCAACAGGTTTCCCCAATAGCGTGGCGATATTGCAATTCCATCAACACTTTATCATCCTCCGTTAATGCAAAACAAGTAACCCATTCCGGAAATTCGTACACATAGTATGGGTCAATAATTTTCCCCATTGGTGTTACGCATTTATCCTTCCTTACCTTAAACCACAAATCGTTAAAAAGGTATTCTGTTGAAATTGTTTTCCAGTTCATTTCGTTATAGGCTGATTTCATACACTTGTCTATTTAATACAAATCATTTTTAATAATCGGGTGTTACCATTTCATTTTCTCACGTAAGTAATTAATTTGTGCTACATGGTGGCGGCTATGCCAGGCATACACTTGCAGGTAATACCAAAGCGTTAATTCTTTTTTATATTCCGGATGAAAAACTTTTAACTGCCAGTCGGCATCCTGTAAACTTTTTAAAAACGTGTACCAGCGGGTATGTAATGCGAACAACAGGGTTACAGAAATATTTACAGGCAACTCCTTCACATCAGCCAGTTCTGCCCAAGCGGCTTCATTGTATGGTTTAATAGTAGGTATTTTCTCGGTATATCCTAATTTAAATCTTTCGCAGGCATTCATATGGCTATCAGCAATATGATGAACCAATTGATGCACCGTCCAGCCGCCTTCCCGATATGGCGTATGTAATTGATCCTCGTTTAAATTTAGCAAAGCTGCTTCTAAAGCATTAGGCAGAAACTTTATATCAGCCAAAAATCTTTCTTTAACTTCCGGAGAGAACTCAACCAATTCCATTTTCCCGATTGGGTATTGATTTTCAATTTCCATAAAATATATTTTATAAAAACATCTTTTTAATCACTAACTCAAGCACATTTATATTTTTCACAATCCTCCTCACCCATCATCCATGAACCATTAACTATCACCCATTAACCGAAATTAATTCCACTTCAAACATCAATGTGGCACCACCGGGAATATCGCTACCGGCACCTCTGTCTCCATAAGCTAATTCCGACGGAATCCACAGCCTCCAATGGCTGCCCTCCTTCATTAAAGGGATTGCAATTTGCCAGCCTTTAATTAATTGGGTAAGTTTGGCTGTAAACGGTTGATTGCGTTTAAAAGAACTGTCAAACTCGGTACCATCAAGCAAAGCACCTTTGTAATGCGCCGTTACCGAATCTGAGATTACTGGCTGCTTACCGCTACCCTCTTTAATAATCATATACTGTATTCCTTCCGGTAATTCAACCACGCCTTCAATAATTTTATTCTCTTCTAAAAATTTTTTACCGGCCTCTTTTTGTGCTTCAATTTTTGAACTCATAAATTTTTTAAGTTTATCCTGAATACTCATTACTGTTTTATTTATTATTTATTCATTTTCTTCACCCGCCTCGTCGGGCAAGTTCTTCAATCTCCATTTTTCATTATTCATTAGCCTAATCCTCTCTAAGATTTTTTCCGGTAAGGTGTATAAATACATCTTCCAGATTAGCATTTTTTACCTGCTTGGGACGTTGAAATCCACTATCTACCAAATCATCAATCAATTTATCAGGATTTTCCAAAGCTACTATTTCACCGGAATCAATAATAGCAATTCTATCACACAAATATTCTGCTTCATCCATATAATGGGTTGTTATTATAATAGTGGTTCCTGTTTGATTAATTTCTTTTATCAGCTCCCACAAATTACGGCGTGCCTGAGGATCAAGCCCTGTAGTGGGTTCATCTAAAAAAATAACCTTAGGGCGGTTGATGAGCGTTGTAGCTACAGAAAAACGTTGTTTTTGCCCACCACTGAGGTTTTTAAACTGCGCTCTGGCTTTATCTTCCAAATTTACAGAACGTAAGAGATCCATGGCATCAACATCTTCATTATATAACCCTGCAAATAAATCGACCAATTGTAATAAATTAAGCCCGGGATAATAACCGCTTGCCTGTAATTGTACGCCTATGATGCTCTTTATGGCATCCGGTTCTTTATCTAAATCAAAACCGCCCACTGTAATTTTACCGGAGGTTTTTGTTCTGAGGGTTTCAATAATTTCCAGGGTTGTAGATTTACCGGCACCATTAGGCCCTAAAAGCCCGAATATTTCGCCTTCAAAAACATCAAAAGAAATCCCTTTAACTGCATTAAATTCTCCGTATTTTTTTACAAGATTTTTTACGGAGATAATCACTTCTGCCATGCGTTAAAGCTAAGGAATTGTGAGAACATGAAATAATGATTTTAAAAAAATCAAAGATAGGTTTCCAATTCGTCCACCATGGCTTTACTGCCAATATATAAAGGAGAGCGTTCATGTAAATCCTCAGGCATAATATCAAGGATACGCTTCCCTTTTGCGCTGATAGCACGCCCGCCGGCAACTTCTACAATAAAAGCAAAAGGATTAGATTCATACATCAACCTTATTTTTCCTCCCGGCCGTTCTTTAGTAGGCGGATACATAAAAATGCCGCCTTTTAAAAGGTTTCGGTGAATATCGGCCACCATACTACCAATATAGCGTTGGGTATAAGGGCCGCCATTTTCTTTATCTTTTTTCATGCAGGCAGTCAGATAATCCTGAATACCCTGATTGTAAGAATAAAACTGTGCCTGATTGATTGAATATATTTGGCCGTTTTCCGGGCATTTTATATCGGGATGGCTTAATGTAAATTCCCCAATTGCCGGATCAAGCGTAAAACCATTAACACCGCGACGGGTACCATATACTAACATGGTGCTACTTCCAAAAATTACATATCCGGCGGCAACAAGGTTTACACCTGCCTGTAAAAAATCTTCTTTAGTAACAGGTGTTCCCTTAGGTGTTTTTCTACGATAAATACCAAAAATTGTTCCGATGGAAACATTCACATCAATATTGGTACTGCCATCTAAGGGGTCAAAAGAACAAACGTATTTTGATTGCACACTGATATCGTCATCAAAAGCCTGAAAATCGTCCATTTCTTCACTGGTAATGCCGGCACAGCTTACGCCATGTTGTAATACGCCGGAAAATTGTTCATTGGCAAAAAGGTCTAATTTCTTAACCACTTCTCCCTGAACATTGGTAGTACCGGCATCACCCAAAATATCTACTAAGCCTGCTTTATTCACATCTACATTAACCCGCTTTGCTGCAAGCCCAATATCTCTTAGCAATGCGGCTAACTCGCCCGTGGCACGGGGAAAGGCTCTTAATTCTTTAATAGTAAATTCTTCAAGGGTTAATACCCGGCGGCTTACGGTACTCATGGCGGCAAATTATTTGTACAAAAATAACGACATTTGTGCCACTAAAAAAGTTTGGTATGAAGGTTTTTAAGTTTGGCGGTGCTTCTATTAGCGATTTTGAAAGGATTAAAAATGTTGGGCAAATATTGGAAGCGCATAAAGGTGAACAAATCCTTATCATCGTTTCTGCCTTGGGCAAAACTACTAATGCCCTTGAAAAAGTAGCCGAAGCATTTTATAAAAATAAAGTAAATGAAGCCCTTTCCCTATTTGAAAAAATAAAGAAAGACCATATTACGCTTGCTAAATATTTGTTGGTTACCCATTACCTACCCTGCGAGCAACAATTAAAAGATTTTTTTACAGAAGCTGAATGGCTTTTGCATGATAAACCGGTAAAAAGCTTTGCTTATTATTACGACCAAATTGTATGTATTGGCGAATTACTTTCTTCTACCATCGTAAGCTATTATTTAAACGAAATAAAAATAAATAATAAATGGATGGATGTAAGAGATATTATTAGAACCGATGCTAATTTTAAAGAAGCAAATATTGATTGGGAATATACGGCAACCCAAACAGAAAAACAGATAGCTCCTTATTTAGATAACGAAGGCGTGGTATTAACGCAGGGTTTTATTGCAGCTACCGACGAAAACGAAAGCACTACGCTTGGCAGAGAAGGCAGTGATTACACCGCTGCTGTTTTTGCAAATATATTAAATGCCGAATGCCAGATAATATGGAAAGATGTAGCCAGTGTAATGAATGCCGACCCCAGAGAAGTACCGGATGCTATTTCCTTACCGGAATTAAATTATACCGAAGTGATTGAAATGGCTTATTATGGTGCGCAAATAATACATCCCAAAACCATCAAACCCTTACAAAACAAGAGTATTCCCTTATTGGTGAAATGCTTTTTAGACCCCAATTTACCGGGTACCATTATTCATAACAGTCCTGTAAAAGATTTACCCCCAATTATTGTGATTAAAAAAAACCAGGTAATGGTAGAGCTGAAATTAAAAGATTTTTCTTTTGTGGGCGAACATCAAACCAGCTTGCTATACCAATTGTTTGAGTCCTTATCCATTCATCCTAACCTTACACAGCATGGAGCCATTAGTATGATTTACGCATTTGATAACAGAGAAGATAAAATAAACGCCCTTGCATCAAAAGCGGCAGAAACCTTTGACGTACAAATTACGCCGAGCCTAACCTTGCTCACCATAAGGCATTACAACAATGAAGTACAGGAAAAATATTTGGGTGATAAAACGCCTTTAGTAAAACAGCAGACAATACAAAACTTAAGGGCATTATATTAAAATGAGCAAAAAATAAAAACAAAAAAATCTTTACGGTATTTTCAATTTTACGGCAGCTACAATCCCAGCGCTTTCAGTACGTAGCCTAGTATCACCCAGCGTTACAGGCTGGCAACCAGCTGTTAAAGCAGCTGTTATTTCTTCTTCAGTAAAATCGCCCTCCGGGCCAATTAATATTAAAGCTGATGCTTTTGCTGCTGAAAACGACAGCTTCTGCCCTTCCGCACAATGCGCAATATATTTTTCTGTAGTAGTGCTAAACAAGTCACTGGCTAAAAACTTGTTTATGGTGGTTGGCTCCTCTAATACGGGTAACCAGCATTGCCTGCTTTGTAGCATGGCACTTACCAAAATATTTTGCAGGCGAATAGCACGTAATTTTTGTTTCTCCGTTCTTGTACACAATAAAGGTACAATAGCAGATACACCAATTTCTGTAGCTTTTTCTAAAAACCACTCAAACCGGCTGTTATTTTTTAAGGGAGAAATGGCAATCGTTACGAGCGGTTCGGTTTTGGAAAAAAATGCTTCATTAATAACGGTTACTCCACAATGCTTTTTATGTGCATTACTAATTTCAGCAATTAACAAATATCCTCTACCATCCGTTAAGTGCAACTGTTCTCCATCCTGCATTCTTAGCACTTGTACAATATGCCGAGAATTATCTTCATCCAGCACAAAAGATTTTAAAGCAGGATTATAATGGTTGATATAAAAAAAAGGTAGTTGCAAGTTTTATAAAGCAATGAATTATGTAAGATAAAAAGCAAAAATATTAAACTAAATAACAAACGCCTTCTAAAGCTAAATCAGTTTGAGAAAACACCTCACGTGTTTCTGTTAAAAAATCATCCAGCACATCATACTTACTGCTAAAATGGCCAATGAGTAATTTTCGTACTCCCGCTTTTTGGGCTATTAACCCAGCCTGCTTTGTAGTAGAGTGAAAACGTTGCGTCGCTCTTTCAGCAAAATTATCTAAATAGGTTGTTTCGTGATAAATCATATCCATATTTTGAATATGTGGTAGAAGCGATTCATCATACTTTGTATCTGCACAAAAAGCATAAGTTTTGCCTTTGGGTGCTTCAATTGTCAACTCTTCATTTTTAACAATGTTGCCCCCTTCTGTCGCATAGTCTTTACCTAATTGGAGGTTGGTGTAATAAGAAACAGGGATGTTATATTCTTTTACTTTAGATGGAATAATACGCCTGGGTTTTTTCACCTGTTTAAAAGCAAAACCATAACATTCAATGCGGTGATTGGTTTTAAAACAACTGATTTCAATATCATCCACAACCATTAATTTACCCGAGCCGGTGATTATATGAAAATGTAGCGGATATGTAAGTGTTGTATCAGCCACTTTAATTTGCATTTCAATAATCTGTTGTAATGGTGCGGGAGCAACAATATGCAACTCCTGATGGCGCCCTAATAAAGCAAAAGAACTTAACAGGCCTATTAAGCCAAAATAATGATCCCCATGAAGGTGAGAAATAAAAATATGCGATATTTTACTACGCCTGATTTTGTATTTTATCAATTGAATTTGAGTTCCCTCACCACAATCCACTAAAAAATTTTTCCCATAGGTGCTAATAACCTGGCTTGTTGGATGCCTGTCAAAAGCTGGAACTGCAGAATTATTTCCCAATATGGTTACGCCGAGCATAGTTTAACAATTACAGATTTATTCTTCAATTTTATAAGGGTTTACCCCGCTTCTTCCCAATCCTCTCCATCCATCAATTCTCTTTCCATTTCTTCCATTTGCACAATATCCCAAGCCTCGCTAACAGTAGGAGTAACATTAAAAAGCTCTAATAGTTCTGTTGCCGCCAACTTCGCTTCTACTTGTTTTTGAAAACAACAAAACACAAAAGAAGCATTATCCTGATAAAAATCCTGTTGCATTTGCAGTAATTGTTCTGCAGCAATTTCATCTAATTCAGCCACTTGTTCCATATTCAATACCACGTTTTTAACATCTTTCTTTAAATATGGTAATAATAAAATGCGCAACTCATCTGCCATTGTTGCAGATATTTCTGCCGCAATAGGCGTAATCTCATAAAATTTCTCTTTGGTATCAATTTTGACTTGCATATTAATTATTTATGGGCTGATGTTAAAACTTATTCAAACACGTCCCAAATATATTTGTTAATATTGTAATTAAACATTTTTATCTAAAATATGGATAATAATTTTTCAACACAAGTAAAAGAGATTATTTCCTTTAGCAGAGAAGAAGCACTAAGGTTAGGAAACGATTTCATAGGTACAGAGCACTTGCTGCTGGGGCTGATTCGTGAAGGAGATAATACTGCCATTAAAATTTTAAAAGGTTTTAATGTAGATATTTTTGAGCTGAAGAAAGAAATTGAACTGGCTATCAAAGATAAAACAGGTAAGAACATAGCAAACATTAACAGCCTACCCCTTACCCGGCAGGCAGAAAAAGTAATTCGTGTTACCGTATTAGAAGCAAAATCATTAAAAAGCAATTTGGTAGAAACTGAGCATTTAATGCTTTCTATTCTTAAAAACAAAGAGAATATAGCCACCCAAATTTTAAATCAGTTTGATATTGATTATGACGTTTTTCGGCAGGAACTGGGAACCGTCAGATCAAACGATCCGCAGGCTGAATTTAGTGAAGAAGGAGATGATGATTTTGATGACGAAAGAAAATATTCACAATCATCCAGAAGCAGTTCTGCTGCAAAAGGCAATGCAAAAAGCAAAACCCCGGTATTGGACAACTTTGGTCGAGATGTAACCAAACTGGCCGAAAGCGGCAACTTAGACCCAATTGTTGGCCGTGAGAAAGAAATTGAAAGGGTATCGCAAATCCTAAGCCGTCGCAAAAAAAACAATCCCATTCTAATTGGTGAGCCCGGCGTTGGTAAAACCGCCATTGTAGAAGGCTTGGCACTTAGAATTGTACAGCGTAAAGTAAGCCGTGTACTTTTTGACAAAAGAGTCATTTCTTTAGACCTTGCCTCACTGGTAGCCGGTACAAAATATCGTGGCCAGTTTGAAGAAAGGATGAAGGCTATTATGAACGAGCTGGAAAAAAATCGGGATGTAATTTTATTTATTGATGAAATGCACACCATTGTTGGTGCAGGTGGTGCCAGTGGTTCGTTAGATGCCAGCAACATTTTTAAACCGGCTTTAGCCCGTGGCGAACTACAATGCATTGGAGCCTCTACATTAGATGAGTATAGAATGTATATTGAAAAAGATGGTGCCTTAGATCGTCGTTTTCAAAAAGTAATGGTTGATCCTCCAAGTGTAGATGAAACCATACAAATCCTCAATAATATCAAATCTAAATACGAAGACTTCCACAGCGTTAATTATTCTGACGAAGCTATTGATGCCTGCGTAAAATTAAGCGATAGGTATGTTACCGACCGCTTGTTACCGGATAAAGCCATTGATGTAATGGACGAAGTGGGCGCTAGGGTTCACCTGAAGAACATTAATGTTCCGGAAAATATTGTGGATCTTGAAAAAAAGATAGAGGACGTTAAGAACGAAAAAAACAAAGTGGTAAAAAGCCAGAAATTTGAAGAAGCCGCTTCCTTACGCGATACAGAAAAGAAGTTGGCAGAAGAATTAGACAAGGCTAAAGCCGCCTGGGAAGAGGAAAGCAAACACAAACGCTATCCTATTAATGAAGAAGATATTGCCGAAGTTATCAATATCATGACGGGCATTCCGGTTAGAAAAATGGTAGAAGCCGAAACAGAAAAATTGCGTAAGATGGCCGACGATATGAAGGATATGGTAATCGGCCAGGATGAAGCCATCAGCAAGGTTGTTAAAGCCATACAACGTAATCGTGTGGGTTTAAAAGATCCAAAAAAACCAATTGGCTCCTTTATCTTTTTAGGGCCAACCGGTGTGGGTAAAACAGAACTAGCGCGCTCATTAGCAAGATATCTTTTTGATTCAGAAGATACCCTTATACGAATTGACATGAGCGAATACATGGAAAAATTTACGGTGAGCCGCCTCATTGGTGCCCCTCCCGGATATGTAGGATACGAAGAAGGAGGGCAGCTTACTGAAAAAGTTCGTCGTAAACCTTATAGTGTAATTCTGTTAGATGAAATTGAAAAAGCACACCCCGATATTTATAATATTTTATTACAGGTGTTGGATGACGGGCAACTGACTGATGGGTTGGGCAGAAAGGTTGATTTCAAAAACACCATTATCATTATGACCTCTAATATTGGTGCGCGGCAGTTAAAAGATTTTGGCTCCGGCGTTGGATTTGCTACAACTTCTAAAGTTGAAAATGAAGATGAAGAAAATAAAGCAGTGATTGAAAAAGCATTGAAACGCACATTCTCCCCTGAATTTTTGAACCGAGTAGATGATGTTGTTATATTTAACAGCCTGAGTAAAGAAAATATTTTCAGTATTATTGATATTTCGATGAAAGGTGTATTGAAACGTATTAAAAATTTGGGTTACGGGTTAGAACTGTCGGATGACGCAAAAACCTTTTTAGCCGACAAAGGATATGATCAACAGTTTGGCGCAAGACCACTACACAGAGCCATTCAAAAGTATTTGGAAGACCCATTGGCAGAGGAAATCCTTAATATGAGTGTAAAACCCGGAGACGTACTACTGGTTGATCACGATAAAGAAAACGATAAGCTTTTCTTTACCGTAAAAACATCGGAAGAAAAACCACAAGACGTTTAACAACTTTATCATAAACTTCTTCACCTCGCAATAGCGGGGTGTTTTTTATTTATGCAGTTTACAGGCTCACTACAAGATTAGAAGCATCACAACAAATAAAATCGTCTTAGCATAATTTATATAATATCGTCTCCTTTTTTTACTTTTGACCTTTACTTTTAAACTTATTTTATGCAAATAGCACATTACATCGATCATACCATTTTAAAACCCACCACATTAGTGAGTGATATTGAAAAAGTTTGCGCAGAAGCCAGAGAATATGGCTTTGCCTCAGCCTGCGTTCCCCCACCCTTTGTAAAAAAAACAAAGGAACTATTACAAGGTTCTGATGTAAAAACCTGTACTGTAATTGGTTTTCCCTTTGGCTATTCTGCTGTTGAAGCTAAGCTGGCTGAGGTACTCTTGGCAATTGTTGATGGTGCAGATGAATTGGATATTGTAATCAACCTGATTGCATTAAAAAATAACGATTGGCAATATTTGGCTAATGAAATCAACCATTTGGTTCCTATTATTAAAGAAAAAGGGAAAGTTGTAAAAATTATTATTGAGAGCGGTATTCTTACTGATGAAGAAATTATTAAATGCTGTGAGTTATACGGTGCTGCCGGAATTGATTACCTAAAAACCTCTAC
>JBKEEB010000100.1:0-16151 GCA_047975735.1 Niabella sp. | reverse complement strand
GAACCTGAACAAAACCATCGGTTGGGGTTGGGATATTACCAACTTTGTATGGTGGGTAGGTATTGGTCATGCGGGAACACTTATCTCTGCCATCCTGTTACTCTTCCGTCAGGGATGGAGAACGGGAGTAAACCGTGCTGCGGAAGCCATGACCATTTTTGCGGTAATGTGTGCGGGTCAGTTCCCTATTTGGCACATGGGTCGTGTATGGAATGCGTTTTTTGTAATGCCTTATCCTAATACGCGCGGTCCACTTTGGGTAAACTTTAACTCACCCCTGCTTTGGGACGTTTTTGCCATCTCTACTTATTTTATTGTATCCTTATTATTTTGGTACTCGGGTTTATTACCCGATTTAGCCACACTTCGTGATAGGGCTACCGTAAAATGGCGTAAATTCTTTTACGGTCTTACCGCTTTTGGATGGACGGGTAGCACCAAGCACTGGCAACGGCATGAGGCTTTATCATTGGTATTAGCGGGTTTAAGTACGCCATTAGTATTATCGGTACACACCATCGTATCTTTCGACTTTGCTACTTCTATCGTTCCCGGCTGGCACACCACCATCTTCCCTCCTTACTTTGTGGCAGGTGCGGTATTTAGTGGTTTTGCCATGGTACAAACGCTATTATTGGTTACCCGTAAGGTTCTTGGCTTGGAAGAATATATTACCATTGAGCATATTGATGTGATGAACAAAATTATTGTACTCACAGGCTCAATAGTAGGTATTGCATACTTAACCGAGCTGTTCATGGCTTGGTATAGTGCTGTACCTTACGAGTGGTTTGCTTTTAAAGAAAACCGGGTGAACCTAAACAGCCCTTACGGCTGGAGTTACTGGATAATGATGGGGTGTAACGTATTATCGCCTCAGATTTTCTGGAGCCGCAAAATGAGGCGCAATATTTTGGTTACCTTCTTTATGAGTATATTAGTAAATGTAGGTATGTGGTTTGAAAGGTTTGTGATTATCGTTACCTCAATTTACAGAGATTATTTGCCCAGTTCCTGGAGTACATACTACTCACCCACTATTTGGGAAGTTGGTTTTTACCTCGGTACTTTCGGATTGTTCTTTACCTGTTACTTCTTGTTTAGCAAATACTTCCCGGTTATTGCCCTGGCAGAAATTAAGCACATCTTAAAACGCAGTGGTAATAATTATAAAGCTGCCATGACACACGAAGAAACAGAAAGTTTAGAAGCGTTTGAACACGAAAATGCACATCACTAATTAGTTTGATAAAAAGCGAAAGATTAATATAATGAGCGTTAAAAAATTTATAACCGGTAACTTTTACGATGAAAAAGTGCTGTTTCCTGCCGTTACCAAAGTGCGTAAAGCGGGCTACAAGTTGCACGATGTTTACACACCTTTTCCTATTCACGGCTTAGACAAGGTAATGGGTCATAAAGATACCGACCTGCATATTGCCGGATTTATTTATGGTATTACCGGAACGGCTACGGCCATTAGTTTTATTACCTGGGCATTAACGGTTGACTGGCAAATAAATTTTGGAGGTAAACCCTTCTTTTCATTACCAGCCTGGATACCCATTATGTTTGAGCTGACGGTATTATTTTCGGCCGTAGGCATGGTATTAACTTTTTGCTGGTTATGTCAGCTGGCTCCTTTTGTAAAAAAGGACCACTTTAACCCTCGCAGCACGGATGATACTTTTGTAATGGCCATTGAGTGTACCGATAAAACCAACGAGGCCGAAGCCATTGCCTTTTTGCGAGAAGCCGGTGCCAGCGATGTGAAGGTAGAAAGAAAAGAAACCGGCTGGTGGATAGGCAGGTATGATAAACCCACCGAAAAATTTGGTAAACCAGTACCGGAAGTATAAAGGGTGTATAAAAAATAATAAGAGATTACAAATGAATAAATATTTATTAATAGCAACAGTTGCGGCAAGCGGAATATTGGCAGGATGCGGTGCAGGAAAAAATCCCGGATATGCCTATATGCCCGATATGTACTACAGTGTAGCCAACGAAACTTATGCCCCAACAACACATTTAAAAGAAGCGGGTGTAAATTATAACGGATTGCCAGTGGCAGGAACTGTTTCAAGAGTGGATGATTTGAATTTCATTTACCCATACAAGAACGACTCTTTGGGTTATGCTTTATCTGCTACAGTAAAAAGCCCCTTAGACACGTTGGGTGCCAACATTGATTTAACCGAGGCTGAAAGATTATATCAGATAAATTGTGGCATTTGCCACGGTTCAAAATTAGATGGTAACGGGCCACTATTTAATGGAGGCGACGGCCCTTACTCAGCCGCACCAAAGAATTTTATGGACCCTGCTGTAATTGCTTTGGCAGATGGAACCATGTTTCACTCCATCACTTACGGTATAAGGGCAATGGGTAGCTATGCATCGCAACTAACGCCCAAAGAGCGTTGGGAAATCATCGCATTTATCCGTTCCAAACAAAAAGGAACAGCAGCTCCGGCCCCGGCAGCAGATAGTGCCACCGTAGCAAAAAATTAATAAAGAAACGTTTAACAGAACTACAATAAAAGAATTGGGATGTCAACAGTAGAAAAATTTACGCCAACAAAAAAATACAATACCGTTGCTTTTGTATTGATGGCAATAGGATTAGTTGCCACAATTGCACTATACATTAGTACGCACGGGGCAGCCGCAACGCCTGGACAAGCTGAAGCAAACCATGCAAGGTTTTGGGCCAGTATGTTGCAAAACAGCGTTTACTTTTTGCTGGTGGTAAATGCGGCCATGTTTTTTTTATGTGCTACTACACTGGCCTGGGGCGGATGGCAGATTGCTTTTACCAGAGTTACCGAAGCCGTATCAAGCGTGGTGCCAGTAATTGGTGTAATAGCTTTGGCAATTTTACTTTCCATCGTTTTTGGCGGAAACCATGTAATATACCACTGGACAGATGCTGCACACGTAGAGCATGATCCTGTATTATTACACAAAAAAGGGTTTTTAAATCCAACCTTCTTTACTGTAGTTACTGTTCTTACCATCCTATTATGGTCATTTTTAGGTTGGCGTATGCGGCAGATTTCCCGTAACGCAGATTCTAATCCACCAACAACAATTGAAGAAAAGAAAAAATATACATTTAAAAATACAGTGAATGCCGCTTTATTTATGATTGTGTTTGCGCTTACCGTAATGTCTTCCACTCCTTGGTTATGGTTAATGAGTATTGATGCGCACTGGTACAGCACCATGTACAGTTGGTACACTTTTGCCAGTACATTTGTAGCAGGCGTAGCATTGATAACCATATTTGTTGTTTTTCTTAAAAACAACGGTTACTTACAAATGGTAAACAAAGAGCATTTACATGATTTGGGTAAATTCATATTCGCTTTTTCCATTTTCTGGACCTACCTTTGGTTTTCCCAATTTATGCTGATTTGGTATGCCAATATTCCCGAAGAAACTGTTTATTTTAAACCCAGGTCCGAAGGTATTTACAGCCCTATATTCTGGATGGTACTTATTATCAACTTTGTGGCACCTATATTAATTTTAATGAGCAGGGACTCTAAACGCAATTATACCACCCTAACCGTAATGTCTATACTCATTCTTTTTGGGCATTGGTTGGATTTTTATCAGATGGTATTCCCGGCCGTATCTCCCCAAAAAGTGCCGTTTATTTTGGCTGATATGGGAGTTGCGTTGTTTTTTATAGGGATTATAATGTATGTTACGGGTAAATCCCTAAGTAAATATTCGCTGGTTGCAGAGGGCCATCCGTTTGTAAAGGAAAGTGTAATCCACCACACATAAATTATAGAAATAACAAAAAAACATATTATATCAATGCAAACTTTTTTATTAATAGCTATTGTGGTTTTAACATTGGTTATTTTTAGGGAAATATCTAAAGCCAATTCTTTAATGTCAAAGATTCGTAAAAGCAATTAGCGGTACCTAGGCAATAAAATATTTTTAATTAAGAGTAGCTTAGTTTTAAATTAAGACAAAAAGGGAGTATTATTATTAATCAACAAAAAAAAACAATTTTAATGAGAGCAAAGCATTTTGCCTCTTAGTAAAAAAAAGTATAAGTTTGCTCTGTAAGTCATCAACAAAAAAAACAAATTACAAGTGCTTTTCTGTTAAAAAAATCTGTAAAGGGTTAAGTGCAAATTAGGCAGGTTTTTAATATAAGTAATGTTTATTGGCTTATCTGGCATTTCTTTTTTTGAATAAAATCCGATAATAAAAAGAAGCTGTTTCAACAATAACAACCAACAAATTATGCAAACATTTCTCATATTAGCAATTCTGGCATTAGGATTCATTATTACCGTTCAAATTGCGCGGGCAAGTGAATTTGTATCGGTAATACGTGGTGAGGAAAAATCCCGTAAAGAGTCTAACAGAATTAATGCGTTCCTATTATTGGTGTTCCTTGTTGTGGGACTGTTTGGAGTGTATTGGACCCACCATACCTTAGGCGATAAAATATTGAAATTTGGAACATCTGCCTCCGACCATGGTATTTTGGTTGACAAAATGATGAAGTACACGCTAATCGCAACCGGTTTGGTGTTTTTTGTTACACAAATCCTTTTGTTTTGGTATTCATACAAATATCAGGAATCCGATACCCGGAAAACATATTATTTCCCACATAATAACAAATTAGAAGTAATATGGACAGTAGTACCGGCCATTGTATTAACCATACTCATTAGCTTTGGGTTGGTATATTGGTATCGTATTACAAGTGCTGCGCCTGCCGATGCTATGACGGTTGAGATTACCGGAAGTCAGTTTAAATGGGAGTTTCGCTATCCGGGCAAAGATGGTGTGTTGGGAAAAAAATATTATAAGAATATAGATTTAGCGCACGATAATCCCTTAGGGCAAATTTGGGATGACGGTGCCAACAAAGACGATATTTATGTAGGTTCTGAACCCATGCATTTGGTAGTAAACAAACCGGTTAAGCTGGTAATAGGTGCTAAAGATGTAATACACAGTGTAGGCTTACCGCATTTCCGTTTAAAAACGGATGCCGTTCCCGGAACGCCAACAACTTTGTGGTTTACACCTATAAAAACTACCAAGCAAATGCGCGAAGAATTGGGTAAACCCGATTTTGTATATGAAATTGCCTGCGACCAAATGTGTGGTGCCGGCCATACAGGCATGAGGGGCGAAATAGTTGTAGAAACGCAGGAAGATTTTGATCAGTGGATACGGTCTAAAACGCCGCAATACGAAGTGGCCGGTAAAACATTGGCCAGCCTTACCCCTGCACCGGTTGTTGCCGATACCACAACAAAAAAGGATACATTAGCCGCTAAATAAAACAGAAAACAAGTACTATAATACAATTAATATGAGCGATACTTTACATATACATTCCGATGTTGCCAGCCATGGCCACCACCACGGCGATCATCATGTACACCATCATAAAGAAACCTTTATTACAAAGTATATTTTTAGCCAGGATCATAAAATGATAGCCAAACAGTTTTTGGTTACCGGCATCATATGGGCAATAATTGGCGGTTTGTTTTCGGTCTTGTTCAGGTTGCAATTGGGTTTTCCGGATGAAAGTTTTCCTATTTTAGAAACCTTTTTTGGGCGTTGGGCAGAGGGAGGCAGAATAAAGCCCGAGTTTTATTATGCTCTTACAACCATGCATGGTACTGTGTTAGTTTTCTTTGTTCTAACAGCAGGGTTAAGTGGTACTTTTGCCAACTTTTTAATTCCGCTGCAAATTGGTGCCAGAGATATGGCTTCGCCTTTTATGAACATGCTGTCTTACTGGTTCTTTTTTGCCGGAAGCATTGTAATGATTGCTTCATTGTTTTTGCAAACAGGGCCAGCATCGGGAGGTTGGACAATTTATCCGCCATTAAGTGCGTTAGGGCAGGCATCGCCGGGATCTAAGGCGGGCATGGATTATTGGATAATAGCGATGGCCTTGTTCATAGTATCTCAATTATTAGGGGGCTTAAATTATATTTCTACAATATTAAATATGCGAACCAAAGGCATGTCAATGACAAGGTTGCCATTAACTATTTGGGCTTTGTTATTTACCGCAATATTAGGAGTACTGTCATTCCCCGTATTACTTTCCGGTGTGGTTTTATTGTTATTTGACCGCCATTTAGGTACCAGTTTTTACCTGAGCGATATTTTTATTGCCGGTGAAGCCTTATCCAACGAAGGGGGTAGTGCAATTTTATTCCAACACCTGTTTTGGTTCTTAGGTCCTCCGGAAGTATATATTATTATTTTACCAACCATGGGGCTGGTTTCTGAGGTAATGTCGATAAATGCCCGCAAACCTATTTTTGGTTATTTAGCAATGGTTGGTTCTATGTTTGCCATTTGTATTCTGGCATTCTTAGTATGGGCACACCACATGTTTGTAACCGGTATGAACCCCTTCCTGGGCTCCGTATTTGTGTTGTTAACCCTGCTTATTGCTGTTCCCTCGGCTATTAAAGTATTTAACTGGCTTACCACTTTATGGAGGGGTAATATAAGGTTTACGCCGGCTATGTTGTTTGCCATTGGTTTTGTTAGCTTATTCATTTCAGGAGGGTTAACCGGTATCTTTGTCGGTAACTCTACTATTGATATTCACCTGCATGATACCATGTTTGTTATTGCCCACTTTCACATTGTGATGGGTGTATCAGCCTTTTTTGGAATGTTCTGCGGTATTTACCATTGGTTCCCTAAAATGTTTGGCAGGTATATGAATAATACATTAGGCTATTTCCATTTTTGGATAACTTTGATAGGAGCCTATTTAATTTTCTGGCCGATGCACTATCAGGGTTTTGCAGGCATGCCTCGTAGGTATTTAGATAAAAGTAGTTGGATGAGTTTTAATCAGTTTCATGGGCTTGATGCCATGATTACGGTTGTAACTATTATTGTTTTTGCTATACAATTGATGTTTGTTTTCAATTTCTTCTATTCTATGTATAAAGGCAGAAGGGTTACTACTAAAAACCCCTGGGGTGCCAATACATTGGAGTGGACAACGCCTATACACCCCGGCCATGGTAATTGGGAAGGAGAAATTCCTGAGGTAAAACGTTGGGCCTACGATTATAGTAAGGACGGCAGAGACTTTATTCCTCAAACAGAGGCTGTTTCTGAAAATGAGTCGAAACACTAAGCAATAAAATAAAGGTTCATAGGAACCATTGATAGCCGTAAGGCTGTCATAAAAAAAGATAAAAATTGACAAAACAAGGAGGCTTCAGGGATTTTATTCAGTTGATAAAGCCTTCATTAAGTATAATGGTGGTTTTCAGCAGTGTAATCAGTTATCTGCTGGTGCCGGATGTGTTGTACGAATGGTGGAGGTTGGTATTGCTCTTTGCAGGAGGGTTATTGGTTACGGGTAGTGCTAATACCATTAATATGGTGGTAGAAAAAGACTCTGATGCCCGTATGAAAAGAACGGCCAAAAGGCCAATTGCTTCCGGCAAAATTACACCCGAACAGGGCTGGGGTTTTGCTATTTTAACCGGGGCAATGGGCATTTTTATTTTGGGCTACTTTTTTAACTGGTGGGCAGCAGGAATAGCGGCATTTAGCTTATTCCTGTATGCATTTGTATATACACCCTTAAAAAAAGTAAACTCTATTGCCGTATTAGTAGGAGCCGTACCGGGTGCATTACCCTGCCTTATTGGGTGGGTGGCCGGGTTTGTACATGGGCAAGCAATTGACTGGTTAGGGGGTATAGTTCTTTTTGGCATTCAGTTTTTGTGGCAGTTTCCACATTTTTGGGCCATAGCTTGGATTGCGCATCAGGATTATAGTGCGGTGGGTTTTAAATTATTACCGAGTGAGAGCGGCCCTACAAAATTTACGGCATTGCAAACGGTAATATATTCTTTATTACTATTACCAATGACCCTTGTGCCATTTTATACGGGCATGTGTAGTTTAGCAAGTACAGGCGGCATAATTGGATTTGTATTAGTGATTTTGGCCAATATATTTATGATCTTCAGGTCAATAAACCTGTATCGGAATATGGATAGAACAGCAGCAAGAAAAGTGATGTTTGGTAGCTATATATATTTACCGGTAGTATTGTTAGCATTGTTGCTGGCAAAGATATAGGCAACTGCCGAAAGGCTGCCGGATGGCAGTGGAGTAGTGGTAAATATGGCTTAAGTGTTGGCAACGCTACTAGAAACGAACAGCCGGAACAGTAGCTGATAGTAGTACCGGGCTGAAAGCCCCAAAAGAAAAAATTATGAACGCAGAAATATTGTCGGGAGAACAACATAAAAAACTACATCCTTTTAAATTTACTTTATGGGTGGCCATTGCCAGCATTATGATGATGTTTGCCGGCTTAACCAGTGCTTTTATTGTAAAAAGTAATTTAACGGGATGGAGAACGATAGAAATGCCCGGTGTGTTTTGGGCTTCTACGGTGGTAATAGTTCTTAGCAGTTTTACAATGATATTGGCTGTAAAAGCTTTTAAACAGCGGGAAATGCAACGCTACCGTACCATGCTATGGGCAACGTTAGTATTGGGTTTGGTATTTACAGTGTGCCAGATTATTGGTTTTTCCCAGTTGTGGGAGATGAACATACGGTTTAAAGGTTCGTCCGGAGCCGGACAGTTTTTTTATGTAATTACCGGCTTACATGCATTGCACGTGTTAGGCGGTATAGTAGCCGTAATTTATTTTTTAATAAAGAGCTACACCGGTAAAGTAAAACTTTACAATATAGTGCCCGTAGAAGTTTTGGGCGTTTACTGGCATTTTATTGATATTTTGTGGGTGTATTTGATGATATTTTTTTTAATAGTAGCATAAATTTAATACGGAAATTATAATATGGCACAATCAGTAGCGAATAAGATTAAATGGTGGAACGGAGGTAGAAGCCCCTTTAATCTAGAATATGGTAAGGTAATGATGTGGTTCTTTTTAATGAGTGATGCTTTTACTTTTGGGGCATTTCTTATTTCTTACGGAACCATACGTTTTAGCCAAAACTATTGGCCTGACCCGGCTGTAGTGTTTAATGCTTTTCCCGGAATGGGACATGCCAACCTGCCGCTGGCATTTGTAAGTGTAATGACGTTTATACTTATTCTTAGCTCGGTAACTATGGTGTTGGCTGTGCATGCGGGTCATATGCGTGATAAGAAAAAAGTAGAAAAATGGTTGATTTGGACCATTATTGGTGGGTTTACCTTTTTGGCCTGTCAGGCTTGGGAATGGCATCACCTGATTACGGGTTTAAAACCCACACTGGTTAGCGGCCAAATTGAAATGCTTGGACAAACAACCACACATAACCCCTGGGGGCAACTGGCACATGGTGCTGCATTAACCGATGCTTTAAATAACTCATCTGTACATTCTTTAGCATCAATTATACAGGAACACCATTTATCCGATCTTACACACGCGCAATTAATGACAACTCCTAAGGAGCAATTAGTAAGCCTCGTAAGTGCTTCTGATGCAGTACATATACGGGAAGCCGGTCCGGCGGCTTTTGGCGGTTTCTTTTACGGTATAACAGGCTTTCATGGCTTTCACGTATTTAGTGGTGTGGTTATTAATATTGTGATGTTGTTAATGACCCGTGCCAACACTTTTGAAAAAAGAGGCCATTATTTAATGATTGAAAAGGCCGGACTTTACTGGCACTTTGTAGATTTGGTTTGGGTATTTGTGTTTATGGCATTTTACCTTGTATAAATTGATTGGGTTTTAAAAGCATTTAAATTATTATGGAGCAACAACATACAATATCGCCGGAAGTAACTTTCGAGCACCATCAGGATTCAGCAACATTTAGCAAAAAAATCAGGAATACAACAATCCTGTTATCGTTAATTACACTGGTTGAACTGGGTATAGGGTTTATTATTTATTTTATGCACAAAGGCGAAGATCCCAGCCAGTTTTTAATACTGTTTTTAAAAGGAGCTGTATGTATTTTAACATTATCCAAGGCCTATTATATTGTTTCTGTATTTATGCACCTTGGCGATGAGTTAAGAACCTTTAAAACAGTTATTGTAGTACCGCTGTTATTGTTTATTTGGTTTATTATAGCCTTTTTATGGGACGGAGAATCTTATAAAAATCTACGTAATACCTATGATAAGCATTTTTATGAAACCACCATGCCGCGAAAGCATTCTGGTACAACAACAACCCCAGCGACTACCGTTCCGGCAGATACTACCAGCAGACAGTAATAAAGAATGAAAATATTAGAAACCGTTACATTTTGTGTAACGGTTTTTTATTGTAACGTGAGTTTGACAAGTAATACGAAACATATTTATAAAAAAGACCAATGATACTTCGTATAATGCTCCCGAAAACATTCGGGACGATAGTCGTTTGGATTAATATAATTGGTTTATTACGAATATCCAATTGGTATAGTTGAAAGAATAGCAGGGGTTATTATAAGAAACGCAATTTAAATGCTGAACTAATGACAGATATACATGCCCTCTATCAAAAATGTATCGAAATAAGGCAGCCCAAACCGTAAACTAAAAGACCTTACCAAAATTGCTTTTGGTACAGCCTTTATGCTTTTTGAGAAAAGGTATAAAAATCTAACAGAACATCCAAAACTCACGTTACCTTACATAATGCTGCTCGCAAAATTTATATAAAGATTGTATTTGTTCTTCGGTAAGCATTTTAAATAAAGAGATTTGGATATTTCGTTTTGTACTGTTTTGTTATGTCAAAATATGTTTTTAAATAAGCGTAAATTCTTAATGACGAATAAGTGGCCAACAAAAACACTAACATCAACCACAGACTAAAGGGTTCAATATTCTGTTCAATTAACCAATTCAGCATTTTTACGCCCAAATAAACAGTAATAAAATCGAACCAAAAAATTTTATCTGTAAACTGCTCAAGAAATATCCACTGTTTATTTCTATTGTTCGTTTTCCACTTAAATCCTAAAATAAAAATAGCAGTACTAAAATAAGTTACTCCAATAACAATAAAAAAAGCATCTATAAGAATATCTCCAGAAAAGAATCTTTGGAGCAATAAAAAGAAAAGCAAACAAACCCCAACAACTGCTCGTTTTTGGCTGGTAAAATTCTTATACAAATTAAACCGGAATAGTTTTTTTACATAAATTCAGGCTGCGTCTGTTTTGTCTTCAACAATTTTATCAAATACCTTTTGGCCTCCAAAATCCAAAAAGACAGCATAAACTGATGGTTCAAAGTCTTCAGTACCATATTCCTGTACCCGTTTTTCTATAGCTTCTGCTAGGTGGTCAACCATTTCCATACGCACATCTACAAATTGCACATTATGTTTTTTGCAGAAATTGTCAATGTATAGTATTTGCTCTTCGGTAAGCATATCTTAAATTTTAAAAAGATGCGGATATTGGCTTTTCGCAATTTTATAATCTTCTTGTTTTATGTTTTGTTTCATAATCAGCATTGTAACCAGTAAGAGTAATATAAACAAGATAAATGCAAAAAAAGCAATAGGATTGGCAGTAGTTTGAAAAGAATCTATCCTAATAAACCAGACTATTTTATAGAAAAAATATATCGGAAAAAAGAAAGTTGTAATATACGGTTCGGGTAAATAACAGCTTAGTTTTTCGCTTGGAGGTTTGTAGTTTTTTTTAAACGACAGTAAACGCCAAACATAAAAAATCATAGAAATTGCAAGATATGTAGCTGCAAGAAAACGTAGTTGCTGTTTAGTTAAAAAAAATGCAGGAGTTAGTAACAGTAAATATGCGAGTACCATATTTACTATCCGCTGTATTGTAAACCAGTTCCATTCCCTACGAGGTTCGTATTTTGTTGCGGCCTCATAATTTTGCATGGACAATTCTTTTTTGTCAAATTTTTTAGCTTCCTGTTTAAATAGCTGGTAAAAGTCTGCATTAGGTTCAATGTTGATTCTTTCTTCAATCAATTGCGACAAATGATCGACCAACTCCTCTCGTATATCATAAAACGAAACGCCATTGTTTTTAAAATAATTGTCAATATGTTGCGTTTGCTCTTCTGTTAACATCTCCTATGCCAGTTTGGGGTTTAGAATGAGGAGTAAGGTATTTTTAAAAGACTCCAATGCGTTTACAGCAGTTACTTTTTCTTTTTTTCCTGCTTTTGTGAGCGAATAATATTTTCTTATCCGGTTGCCAATGTTTTCCATTTCAACTTCTAATATACCATCAGCTTCTAAACGGTGCAATAAGGGGTATAGGGAACCTTCGGTTATTTTTAATTCTCCATCGGTTAGTGTTTTTATTTTTTGGGTTATTTCGTATCCGTACATACGGCCATTTTCATCTAACAACTTTAACAGAATAGGTTCCAGAAAACCCTTGTATAACCCTGATTTATTCATACCCAAATATACATCATTTATATATACATTGGACTCCAATGTATATAATTTTTTGTACAAAAAAAGCCGCCTCACATTTGAGACGGCCTTTAAGTATGATTATTACTTTACAATTAGTCGTAATGTAATTTCATTTCAGTTCTTCTGTTCAATTGGCGACCTTTAGAAGTATTATTGTCTGCTACAGGATTTGCTTCCCCATATCCAGAGGATTTAATTCTAGAGGCATCAATACCATTTTCTTCTAACCATTTTACAACAGCTGCGGCTCTTCTTTCGCTTAAGCCCTGGTTGTATGTTTCGTCACCTACATTATCAGTATATCCTTCTACATCTACTTTAATATCATTATCAGCTTTTAATTCAGCTAAAATAGTATTTAAAGCAGGGAAAGAGCGTTTTTCCAATTTATCGCCATTGGTAACAAAGTAAATAGCTTTTGCTGCTTCGTCAATAGTTTTCTTCACTTCTTCTTTTACCTCAGGGCAGCCATTGTTGCTGGCAGGACCGGCCAATGTAGGACATTTATCGTCCTTATCAGCCACACCATCACCATCGCGGTCTGGGCAACCTCTTAAAGCGGCAGTACCGGCTTCATCAGGACAAGCGTCATCCTTATCGGCAATGCCATCTCCATCACGGTCGGGGCAGCCATTTAAAGAAGCAGCACCGGCTACGTCGGGGCAAGCATCATCCTTATCGGCAATACCATCACCATCGCGATCCGGGCAGCCGTTTAATTCTTTAGAACCGGCTTGGGTAGGGCAGGCATCAATATTATCCGGAATACCATCGTTATCGGTATCTTTTACCTCTACTACGGCAACAGTTTCTATTACTTTTGGTGCCTCACGGCGTTTGATGGTTTGTGCCACACCTAAAGAGAAGAAAGTGTTCTTGTCAAGGTTTTTGTCGCTAAATGGCAAGCGGTAGTTTCCTTGCAGGTAGATGTACCCTTCGCTGGCCAAATTTACCTGTAAGCCTAAGCCTAAAGGTGCATACGGGGTAAAGCTGCTTTTTGCATAATTACCTACGCCCACACCGGCAGATAAAAACGGATTGAACAAATGATCATCTGTTAAAGCCTTGAGGTGGAAAGACAACTCGGCTTCGTTTTTGTAATCGGTGTACTTGCTTAAAGCAGTACCTGCTTTCTGATAATCAGAGAACAAGCCATTGTAACGCAAAGAGTAATCCAAATGATTGGTTAACCCGTTCCAGAACATCACGGAGAAGCCCGGATCTACCTTACCTACTTTTGGTAGTGAGGCAGAAAAATCAACTAAGTTTCCGCTAAATCCAATTTGTGGAGACTTCTTTGGTCCCGCAAAGTCCATCTGTGCCATAGACAGGCTTGCCACAAAGAGAAATAACATTGTTAGTTTTAAATGTTTCATTATCATAATAATTAAAGTTTAGTTAAAATAAAAATATTTTATCTGCGCCTTTTACGACTAAATTTGTGCCAAAGGTAGATTTTTGTATTCAAATGTTAAAAAAAAATAAAAACAGGTATTAAAATGAACGGAGTTGATATACTGGGTTATGCTGCAGGAGCCATAACCACGCTTACTTTTTTGCCACAGGTTATTAAAACTTTCAGGGAAAAATCGGCCAGGGATGTTTCGTTAAATATGTTTCTTATTGCAGCCGTAAACGAAGTAATGTGGATTGTATATGGCGTTTTAAAAAACGATATGGTAATTATTCTTACCAATGTGGTAGTATTACTAATGTCTTTAACCATGATTTTTTTTAAAATAAAATATGGGAAAACAGTTCGGCAATAACATGCTAAAAGTTAAGGCGGAAACTGCCAAAAATACCAAATTTCTCTGTATTGCTATTTAGTTTGGATTGAGGCAATACGCGCCATATAAAATCTATCCGTAAAAATCGCAATATATTATTGATGCCGGTACCTATTTCCAAATATGTTTTCCCGTCAAGGGATTGAAAATTATGCCCATCCACAAAGTTTAAGGTACGGTTAGCATCAGACAAATGCCCCCAAAGTGCTTTTATAGTGTAAAACTGCCTGATTTTTAACTTGGGTAACAGCCGAAACATTCCATTTCCTATATTATGTTCATAATTGACACCGATAAACCGGTCGTGAACAAATTCATAGCGGTTCATCATATTAAAGGCATATTTATTATAGTAATAAAGTTCATTACCCGGAGCAATATTTAAAAAAGTATAAGGCAAAGTGCCATAGGTACGCCCGGCATAGGCCTGATACGAAATTGAACCAAAGGGCGGTGTGCCAATATAATCAGAAACACTAGCTAATAGCTTGGTGTAATTATAATCACTTCTCAATACGCCGCTAACACCCTTTGTAATGGTAGCTTCTACAATGGGGTAAGGGCTGCCCAAACTGGTACGAAAGAACTGAGATTCTATAAATTTTTCCTGAAAAGCAAAACGTAATTTCAAAGCAAACTCTGTAGATGTTAGTCTTTGTAATCCATCACCAAAAGTATTAGCTGTAACTAAGTTTTTTAATGGAGTATAACTTTTGTTGGCAACAGACAGTAAGGTAGAAAACCCCGTAGGGAGCTCGTTAAAAAACTCAAACTGTGTCTGTTCCAGATTAATAAATTTGTTAGGGATATTAGGCTTTCTAATGGCAAAAGCAAAAATATTATCCTGCGATATTTCGCCGTAATAGTTTTGACCAAAATCCAAATCGTTTTTATAGCCCAGATACCAATAACGCCGGGGGTCTCTTTTGGGTAAAAAAAACACTTCGGCCTCGCCTTTTACTTTCTTATCGGAGAATCCGTAGGCTAAATAAGTGTGCCATCGAAATTTTTTATTAAAATGTTTATTGCTGGCCACATCAAATCTTGTTCTAAATCCTTCCCAGCTATTGCCGGAAAACCAATTATAGGCCGACCCTAATTGCACATTGCCTACATCTAAATAACCGGTTGATAAAAAAACAATCTGCTTGGTTATTTTTTGATAGGTAGGTGTATTAATTAATGTATCTATCATGCGCATAATCCGTTGCTCCGATTGGCTCAACTCTTCATGGCGGGCCGTATCCCAAAATATGCGGGGCTTATCGTTAGCACCCGGTAAAACAATTACTTCTTCCTGTTCTTTATTTTTAAAAAGGTTTTGGGTAATGGAACTGTCGTTTACCATAATATTCCTATAGGTACTGGTTTTATGGCCAATTACGCCGGGCGTTTTATTGCCTATCGGCGATACATCCACCACCATTTTTTCGCGCGATACAAACCAATCGCCCTCGCTCAGCCTTTTAAATTCCTGCACATAACTGAATTTTTCCATGAAGTTGATGTCAGCTGTTTTATCAAGAAACAGATTCATTTTATAAATACCAAAAGTTCCGGCGTGTACCCAGCAATCGCCATTAAAGGTATTCATTCCTTTTCGGCGTGGGGTGAAAATAAGATGTAGATACCGGCTATCACCAATTTGCTGTGTATCCGTTACAAAGTATTTATAGTAAAAGTCGCCATTATCACTAATGGGGCTTATAAATTCTTTATTAAATACATTTAAATAATTATTATATACATTAAATACCTGATCCATACCGCCCAAAAACTTTACCATGCTTTCGTTTTTAATACCATTGGTATTAACAGCTTTTATTTCCTCCCTCCTTTTTTGTGGTTTTTTTTGATAATAATAATTCGATAAGGACTCTGTAAGATAAGTTGGCAGAATTTTTATACCATCCAATGTGTCAATATTTTTATTG
>JBKEEB010000141.1:0-1950 GCA_047975735.1 Niabella sp. | reverse complement strand
GTTTAATTCAGCAAATTTTAAATCTTCAATAATAAAGGTATAGATATCATCTCTGTTTCTTTGTTTAAGAAATTCACTTTCAAATGCTTCTATATCAGTGGATTCTGGTGCCAAAACGTTATTTAAACTTTTTGGTGATTGAGTTACCAATGGAATCTGGCCAAACATCCTCACCAAATTGAAGTAAGAGTAGGCACGAATAAACCTCACTTCAGCTTCATACCTGTTTTTAATATCTTCAACCAGGGTTGATCCTTCCAAAGCGTTTAAAACTGCATTTGCCCTGCTTATTGCGTTATAGTGCCTGTACCATAAGTTCCATACATCGCCCTGATCGTCCTCGTAAACCATCGATTCAGCCCAAGGACTCCAGTTATGTCTCATTAACCCACCTATGCATTCAGATGTATAAAACAAACGCCACCAGATATTTATATCCTGTATGCCATCGTAAACGCCGACAAGGGCTGTTGTCACATCTCTTTCACTTTGGAAAAAGTTGCTTGGGGTAATTGTTGAATAAACTTTTTCTTCCACTAATGAATAACAAGCTCCAAATACTATAATTACTGACAGAAGGTATATTAGCTTTTTCATTTCTGTAATTTTAATTTGTTAAAAAGTAATGTTTAATCCTACGGTATAACTCCTTGGAACAGGATATGCAGCACGGTCAATACCATATTCAGTATTGCTGTTTACAGAACTTACATCAGGATCCCACCCTGTATATTTTGTGAATGTAGCAAGATTTTGAACACTAAAATATATACTCGATTGGGAGAAGATCTTTTTCAAAGGTAAGTTAAAGGAAAGCATCACATTCTGAATTCGCAAAAAACTTCCGTCCTCAATATTTAAATATCCCTCGGGTTGAGCCCCAAGTTTAGCATATTTTGAATCGGTATTTTCAACCGTCCAGAAATTGCGTATAATAATCCCATTATCGATAGACATTAATTCACGTGACATATTATTCCTGACATTCAACAAGTTGTTCATATATCCTTTGGTTTCATTTTTAATTTGTCCTCCGTAATTTCCATATAAGAACATACTAAGAGTGAGGTCTTTCCACGTAATTTCATTATTCATGCTAAATGAAAAATCGGGCTCTGGGTTAAAAATTATAACTTGATCTTCCCCGGTTATTTTGTAATCACCATCTGTATCGACCCTGCGATAATCGCCAATTTGTGCCCCACTTATCGGTACGCCGTTTGGATCACTGTAGGTGTCTAAATCTGCCTGGTTTCGAATAATGCCGTCCACAACGTAGCCCCTGTTGGCACCTGTTGGGTGTCCGATTTTCCAATCTTGGGTGGGGTCTGATAATTTTGTGATCCGGTTCCTGTTAAGAAAGATACTTGCCGAAGCGTTCCACTTTACAACACGATCGACAACTTGCGCATCCAATGTAAACTCCCATCCCTCGTTTTCAAGTTCTCCAGTGTTCATTGTTGTGGAACTAAAACCTGAAGTTTCAATTAGTGAAACGCCTAACAATAAATCGAGTGTTTTTTTATAATAATAATCGACATTAAAAGTCAGGCGGTCAAACAACCCAATATCCAGCCCAATGTCCAGTGTTTGTGTTGTTTCCCATTTCAAATCAGGATTTGCCAAACTATTAGCTGCCACACCTGAAACAATTTGATTTCCAATAGGATAATTAGCTAATCCAAAAGTTGCCATTGAATTATACAGACCAATATTCTGGTTGCCGGTTTCTCCCCAGCTTGCCCTTAATTTCCCAAAGGTGAGCCAATCTAATCCTTGAGTAAACTCTTCTTCTGAAATACGCCATGCACCGGCTACCGAAGGAAAAAAACCCCATTTATTTCCTTCGCCAAAACGAGAACTGCCATCATACCTGCCTGTTACAGTTAATAGATATTTATCCGCCAAGACATAATTTATTCTTCCCAAACCAGAAGCTAATGACCATTT
>JBKEEB010000056.1:0-3147 GCA_047975735.1 Niabella sp. | reverse complement strand
GTAATGTTTTAATAAAATCTCGTCCAACGCGCGTTTTAAGACATTTTTCAAGTTGTAGGGCTTTTGATTTTTCTGTAAACTCTTTTGTAAAAATAATTTTCCAAGGTCTATATATGGCTGTACAGTCTTTACCAATCTGATTTTGTGATAAAAGCCTTTGTTCCAGATTGTTGGTAAAACCAGTGTAATGTTTATTGAATTTTTATGAAAATAATATGTAAACGGTGTATTTCATAATGGGGAAAAAAAAAACTCCCTATTTCTCGGGAGTCAGTAGCTGAGATGGGAGTTGAACCCATGACCTCAGGGTTATGAATCCTGTGCTCTAACCACCTGAGCTACCCCGCCAAATATTTTTACATTAAGAACTATAAGCGGAGATGGGAGTTGAGCCCATGTCCGCCGCGGCGGATATGAATCCTGCTCCGCCGTAGGTGGATACCCCGCCAAATATTTTTACATTAAGAACTATAAGCGGAGATCTCGCCAAATTAATTCCGTTAACATGTAGGTGGTTATCTACATCTGTTTAACGGGCGGCAAAAATATAACATTCTTACCTAATCAGAAAAAGAATTTGTAAATTTTATCTTTTGGCTTCAGTTTCAATAGAACCCATGTTTATTGCATGGTGGCTTTTATTGAAAGTACATATACCGTTTTTAATCAATAATACCTGTGGAGATTGATGTGTAACACCGTAATCTTCTGCAATTTTATTGCTGATGGCTCTGTAATTAATGAGGTCGAGATAGTAAAAGTCAATTCCTTGCGGAATTTCACTTTTTTCCAGCCTGTATTTAGTCATGCTACTGGTAGGACAACTAATACTGTGCTTATAAATAAGCTGTGGCGTTTGAAATGATTTGGTTTTAATCTCTTCTAATTGCTCTATATTATTAATGATTATCCAGTTCATGCATAAAAAATTTTACTAACCCATGTTATGAAATACTTTCTGTACATCTTCGTCCTGTTCTAAACGTTCAATCAGTTTACTCACGTCTTCTGCCTGCTCATCAGAAACCGGAACGGTAGTTGTTGGAATCCATTCAACTTCTGCACTAATAGTGGTGATGTTTTTTTCTTCTAATGCTTTTTGCATATTGCCAAAATCGGTAAAACCCACTCTCACCACTAATATTTCATTACCATCATCATCTGTGCTTTCGCCTAATTCCTCTAAACCATAATCGATTAATTCTAACTCGAGGTCTTCGGTGTTCAGCCCTTCCGGATTCATTTTAAATACCCCCATTTTATTGAACTGAAAAGCCACACTACCGCTATTGCCTAATGCACCACCACCTTTATTAAAATGTGATTTTACATTAGCAACGGTTCTTACATGGTTATCAGTCGCTGTTTCTACAAGAACCGCAACGCCATGAGGTGCATATCCTTCGTATAAAATCTCATCAAAATTCTCCATTTCCTTGCCCTGCGCCCTTTTAATAGCTGCTTCTACACGATCCTTTGGCATATTAACGCTTTTGGCGTTTTGCATGCAACGGCGTAAGGCAGCATTGGTATTTGGGTCTGGTCCGCCGGCTTTTACAGCAATGGCTATTTCTTTCCCGATGCGGGTAAATTGTTTTGCCATCCTGTCGTAGCGGGCAAACATAGAGGCTTTACGTACTTCAAAAATTCTTCCCATAATAATAAAATAAGGTTGCAAAATTAAGCCTCTTGGTGCAAAAATAAAAACGCCTTTTTTTGATTGATATTATTTCATTTTTGGCAACACAAACCATCCTTCATGTGCTGTCGTTTCCCAAGGTGCTAAAGGAAATTTCCAGCAATCATCTACATTATTCAATAGTTTATCAATAGAGGCTTCTCCCCATTGATATTCAAATGAAATTTTTTTTTGCGTAACCGGATGTTTTGTAGTTCCCAAAATATATGGACGATAGAAGCCTCCCCGCATACTTTGATACATTTTTGCACCAGTTATATGAAGTTTACTACCCTGCAGTAATTGGGGTTTTTCAGTAGCGTGCTGTATAATCTGACTATTATTATAATTACTATCAAATATTGCGTAAGGTTCAAAACTATAAGCACCTTTTTCCTGTAATATAATATAAACAGCTTTGTTTAATACCAACTCCTTTCCAATTATTTCTTTAAATGGAGTATCGGTTGCAATATTCCTGGTGTTGGGCTTTAGCGTTATGTATAGTATTAAAATAAAACCAACACCTAATAGTATAAGAATAAGTAAGATTTTTTTCATGGCTAACTATAATGTAAAGAAAAAATTAATACCCCCCTTCTCCTTTTTCGCCTTTTACAATAGCTACACCAGCACTGCATCCCAATCTTGTAGCTCCGGCATCTACTAATTGTTTAGCAAATTCATAATCGCGTATGCCGCCACTGGCTTTTATTTGTACACCTTGTGGTAAATGTTTTTTAAAGAGTTCTACGGCATGTATGCTGGCACCTTTTTCGGCGTATCCAGTAGAGGTTTTTAGGTAATCAATTCCGGCAGCACCGTATAACTCACAGCATTTAATAATTTCTTCATCAGTAAGAATACCGCTCTCAATAATAATTTTTACAACTTTCCCTTTTTCTTTAATAATAGGAACCAAATGGTTGATTTCATTAGCCAAATATTGCCAATCGTTGTTTTTTAAAGCAATCAGGTTGATTACAATATCCAATTCATCTGCACCATCAACAATTGCCAAGAGTACCTCAGCCAGCTTAGCTTCAACAGCAGAATAGCCAAAGGGAAAACCAATTACAGTACAGGTTTTTACATCAGAACCTTGTAATAATTCTTTCGTCTTTTTTACAAAGGGTGGGGGAACGCAGGCTGAGGCAAAACCATATTCTTTGGCTTCTGTACAAACCTTTTCAATGTCGCAAACTAAAGTAGTTGGTTTTAAAATGGTATGATCGATGTAATGTGCTATTTGCATAAAATAAGTTTAAAAGTAAAGGTCAAAAGTAAAAAAAGGAGATGATATTATATAAATTATGCTAAGACGATTTTATTTGTTGTGATGCTTCTAATCTTGTAGTGAGCCTGTAAACTGCATAAATAAAAAACACCCCGCTATTGCGAGGTGAAGAAGTTTATGATAAAGTTGTTAAACGTCTTGTGGTTTTTCTTCCGATGTTTTTACGGTAAAG
>JBKEEB010000134.1:0-2331 GCA_047975735.1 Niabella sp. | reverse complement strand
TTACTTCAACCTGCTTTTTACGGTCGAGCCTATCTCCATCCTTTGTGTTGAAAACATCAGCTAAAACATGGGTGAACAATTCTATAACCTCCTCTGCAGGTTGAAATGTTTGCAGGTATTTTTGTAATACGGTATTTGCTGTATTTGCATTAACCCGATGGTTACAGGCGTATTTGTTTGTTTGGCAATGATAGTAGGGTATTCTATTGCCATTTTTTCTATTCTGGTTGATACTGCCCGTTAATTTACGCCCACATACAGGGCATATTAAATGCCCTCTTAAAGGCAGAGCTTCATTAGCAGCACTTTTAGGCTGTTTGTAAGGCTTACTTTTGCTTTTTAATATATCTTGTACGATGTAAAAAGTATGTTCATCTATTAAGGCTTCGTGCAAGCCCTGTACTAATTCCTCAGCTTCCTCTTTGTAAGATGGGACTAATATTTTACCAGTATATAAAGGATTGGCAAGCATGTTTAAGAAGCCCTGCTTCTTTGAATCCAAGCCACGCAAATTAGCATCTTTTCTAACTTCTTCTGCGGAGTAAATTCCTTTGGCAAATTGATGGAAAGCCCAGATAACATTATCAGCAGTTCCATTATCAATTTCCATATTGCCGGATAATTTATTACGGATGTAGCCTTTAGGCGGTTTTGCAACAAACTGACCGCTTTTCATCGCCTGCCTCATACCTCGTTTGGTATTATCCGCTCTAATCATATTGTCGTATTGCGCTGCTCCTGTCTGTATAATTAAAGGGAAAAACTTATGTGGATTATTAAAGTCCATTTCTCCCTCTGCCATTGAGAGAACAGTAACATTGTACTTACTTAATTCTGCAATTACACCAAATGTATCGGGTAA
Source organism: Niabella sp. (assembly GCA_047975735.1). GTDB lineage: Bacteria > Bacteroidota > Bacteroidia > Chitinophagales > Chitinophagaceae > Niabella. The sequence continues at coordinate 1,469 of JBKEEB010000134.1, read as the reverse complement.
GTTTCTTGTGAAACTATCAATTTTGGTACTACCATAGTTTCAACAACAACTCGCTTGCTTTTTAAGTCTGTGAGTATTTCATTAAAAGCAGGGCGGTCAAAATTTTTTGCCGAATAATCTTCAAGGTATTCTTTTACTATTTCCAAGTTGTTGTTTTTACAAAAAGAACGCATTTGTGCAATCTGTGCATCTCTGCTATACCCTTCTTCTGCTTGTCTATCCGTTGATACCTGTGCATATAATATTGCTTTTTTCATCTTTACCCTGTTTAAACTGGTCATAGGATATTTCGCCCAATTGATATAATAGCTGTAACATTTGTTTAGCTTGTTCTACTGTGTATTTGTTCTGTTGGTTGTTTCAAATTTTAATCGTGTCATTAAATGAAAGCATTTGATTAACAAATGTGCTTTGCTTCTGTACTGTTCAGCAGGCAAGCAATGGGGGGTATATGTCCGTACTGTTCGGAACATTTTATATCGTTTAATCGTACTTCTTTTTTGTCGAACGCCTTAATGAAAGTTTATTATTATTATTTGACATTACTTGTACATCAGATTTACCGTTTTTTGTGATTTGTTGTAAGGTGTATTCCTGATCGCTTATTTCAAATTTTTCAATTGCTTCAATTAAATATATTTTTCGCTCCTTGCTCAATTTTATTTGTATCTCGTTTACTTTTTCATTTGAAAGTAATGTTTGTAAGTCTCTCTCTGGCTCGCTATATACTTCTTTCTTTAGTGCAGTTCTTTTTTTATCAGCTTTTATCCATTCATCAACAATATCCGACATACAAATTGTTATTCCTGTTTCAAAAAGCCTGTCATGTGCAATTCTTACAAAATCGGCACTTATCTTTTTCTCTTCTAAGGTAAACAAGCAACGGTTATTAAGTATATGTAGCGATTTTTGTCCGCGTTCAAAATAAATGGCAATTATATAACTTAAAAAACCTATCACTAATTGTATATCAATTTCATTTGGGTCATTTAGACTTAGTTGGGCATTTTCTGCAATTATTATTTCGCAGGAACTACTTTTACTATTTTTAAAAGCATGAATTATTTTAGGAAGTACTATATCCAAAGAACAACCCATAGCCACAAGTTGCTTCAACATAACTACCCAATAGCATTCCAGATGTGTAAATCTTCTCCATTTATCAAATGCACGGTTTTGTGGAATTAAAAAATATCCCTTGGATTCCCAGTATTTTACAGTAGCGTGTGTTAAATTTAAAAATTTAGCAGTAGCAATGGGTGAAAAAAGATTATCGAAAGTTTTTTCTGTCATGCTAATAAGTTCATCGACCATGTTTGTTTCTATATATAATTTTAACATGCTCGCTTTTATAATATCGCTAATACCCTGCTTTTGCTCCATTATTATGAGTTATTATTTGTAAGAAAAAAGTATAAAATATATAATAATGAATTAATTTAATCACTCATAATAAAATGTTAAAAAGA
>JBKEEB010000108.1:0-6356 GCA_047975735.1 Niabella sp. | reverse complement strand
GGTGAGTATATTGTGGGTAGTGGTAAACTGGCTGCTTTGCTCCCGGTATTTAGTTTTGATAAAATACAAAAAGCTATTGCCGATAAAAATTTTGATAGCGAGTACGACGGTATCCCCGTAATAAAATACGAAGCTGCTTTACACGGTGAGGTACAAAAACCTGGTTTAGGACCTTTGCATACCGAGTTTGATGATAAAGGGAATGCTTATACATCCTTCTTCGTTTCTTCAGAAATTGTAAAATGGAGTGTAAAAGATTTAAAGGTTTTAGACAGGGTTCCCACTTATTATTCCATTGGCCACTTAATGGTACCAGGGGGTGATAGTAAAAAACCTTTTGGTAAATATTTGGTAGCGTATAATAAAATTACAAAAGATCGCTATTTGCCTACAGGGCCGGAGTTGACACAGAGTGCTCAACTGTATGATATTAGTGGCGATAAAATGCAGTTGCTTCTTGATTTTCCTACAATTGGTGAGCCTCACTACGCACAAGCGGCTCCGGGCGAGTTGATAAGGAATAAATCGCTAAAAGTTTATCCTATTGGAGAAAATATGCACAAATTTGTAACCAAAGGTGAAGCCGAATCAAAAGTAGTGAGAGAAGGAAATAAAGTACATGTTTATATGACATCCATTCGTTCTCACTTTGCACCGGATAATATAGAAGGTATTAAAGTGGGCGATGAAGTTTATTTCCATGTTACAAATTTAGAACAGGATTGGGACGTTCCTCATGGCTTTGCTGTAAAAGGAGCCGATAATGGTGAATTACTGATTATGCCGGGCGAAACTTCTACCTTAAAATGGATTCCCGAAAAACCGGGTATAGTACCATTCTATTGTACTGACTTCTGTAGTGCTTTACACCAGGAAATGCAGGGTTATGCAAGGGTGTCTCCAGCAGGATCTAATGTGCCCATAAAATATCATGTAGGTAAAACGCCTGCTACAGGTACCGAGAAAGCGGCCGATAGTGCTGCTGCTCCTAAAACCAATTAACTAAGGTTAAAATAAGGATACAATATTGGGGCAGTGAATAACTACTGCCCCTTTTTTATCATATAAAAAAACAATTATGTCTAAGAATAAAATGTCAAAAAGTTCAGTACTAATGGTGCTTTTAGCAGCTGTTTTGTTAGCTATATCCATTTTCGTACCACTTTGGCATATTGATTTGGATGCACCCCAATATCCGGAAGGCTTACGCCTATTGATCTATCCCGGAAAATTGGCAGGAGACGTTGAAATTATTAACGGATTAAATCATTATATCGGAATGCAGACACTGCACGCCGAAAATTTTGTTGAATTTACTGTGCTGCCATATATTATAGGTGCATTTGCTGTATTAGCACTTATTGTAGCATTGGCAGGTAATAGGAAATTGTTGTATGTTCTTCTTGTTCTGTTTATTATTTTTGGTATTGTTGCCATGTATGACTTTTGGAGATGGGAGTATAATTACGGTCATAATCTTGATCCTAATGCTGCCATTATAGTACCCGGCATGGCTTACCAGCCCCCGTTAATAGGGTTTAAGCAGTTGTTGAATTTTGGTGCTTATTCATTTCCCGATATTGGCGGATGGATGTTTATAAGCTCCGGAGTATTACTACTTATTGCCAGTATTCGTGAATTTAAACTTAATAAAAAATAAGCTGATGAGAATGAACAAATTTATGATATATGTTTTTTTAAGCTGTGTTCTTTTTATCATACATGCTTGTAATACCAATAAGCCGGAGCCTATTACCCTAAATGTTGATAACTGTGCTTTTTGTAAAATGACTGTGGCCGATTTACGGTTTGGTGTTGAGTTGATAACAGATAAAGGCAGGGTATATAAATTTGATGATTTTAAATGCATGATGGCGTATAAAAAAGAAAACGCTATTGAAAGAGCCACCTATTATGTAACTGATTATTCAACGCCAGAAAATATGGTTAAAGCAGAGGAAGCCATATATGTTACAGGGGCAATGGTGCAAAGCCCCATGAACGGTAATGTAGCTGCATTTTCTAAACAACAGGAAGCTGCTGAATTTGCAACAACCAAGGAAGCCGTTATAACTAACTGGGATGAACTAAGTAGTAAAGAATGAGAATTATAATTTATATGTACATACTGCTTGTCTGTATCCCGTTAGGCCTTACGGCAGGCACCGTGCATATCGGAAAATCGCAACAGGTTACTACAATTAAACAAGGACTTGCAGCCGCTAAGGATGGCGATACTGTTTATGTACATGAAGGTGTTTATGCCGAAGGGAATATTATTATCAACAAAGCTTTGATAATTATAGGAATTGGTTATCCGGTTATTGATGGGCAGCGGAAAACAGAGGTAATTTCCGTGCGTTCATCCAATGTTACTATTAACGGACTAAAAGTTATCCGCTCCGGCATAGCAACATTAGATGATCCTTGTGGCATAAAAGTATATGACAGTCGCCATGTAAAAATTATTAATAATATTTTAGACGATAATTTTTTTGGCATTTATCTCCAAAACAGCAGCAGATGCATCATACAAAATAATCAGTTAAAAGCGTATGCCACAGGAGAGCATGAAATAGGGAATGGTATTCACTGTTTTAAAAGCGATACCATTCAAATAATTGGTAACACAGTTACAGGGCATAGGGACGGTATTTATTTTGAATTTGTAAATGCCAGTATTATTTGGAACAATGTTTCAAAAGATAACATCAGGTACGGTTTGCATTTTATGTTTTCCCATAACGACATTTATGTAAATAATACATTTGACAACAATGGGGCTGGTGTGGCAGTTATGTTTTCAAAAAAAGTTTCTATGTTAAACAACCGTTTTGTGAATAATTGGGGCGATGCTTCTTTCGGTTTAATGTTAAAAGAACTGTCTGACGGGTATATTAGCGGCAATACTTTTGAGAACAATACTTCCGGTATTTTTATGGAAGGAGCCAGCCGGCTGATAGTAGAAAAGAATATTATTAAAGATAATGGCTGGGGTATGAAAATTCAGGCAAGTTGTATGGATAATATTATTACCCGAAATAACTATATTTCAAATACTTTTGATATAAGCACCAATGGTTCTTTAGTATTAAATACATTTGAAAACAATTATTGGGATAAATATGAAGGCTATGATCTTAACAGAGATGGGGTTGGTGATGTGCCTTTTCATCCTTTAAGTTTGTTTTCTGTAATTGTAGAAAAAAACCCGCCGGCAATGATTCTGTTCAGGAGTTTTATGGTAACGCTGCTTGATAAAAGCGAAAAATTAATTCCCAGCCTTACGCCGGATAATTTTGTTGATTCAAAACCTTTAATGAAGTCCTTGGCAATATGATAGAGATTCAGCACGTTTCAAAAAAGTTTGGAAAATTGCAGGTTTTGAAAAATATAAACCTTCGTTGTGATAAAGGGCAGTGCATTGCAATGATCGGGCCTAACGGTTGCGGCAAAACCACGCTCATAAAATCTATTTTGGGAATGGTAGTGCCGGATGCAGGAAGTATTATTTTTAATGGGGAGAATATTAAAAATAAGCACCAGTATCGAAATCAGATTGGATATATGCCGCAGATAGGCCGTTATCCGGATAATATGACAATAGGCCACATTATTAATATGATACGGGACATGCGTGGCGAAACTGAAAAAACAGATGAAGATTTATTACATGCTTTTGACCTCCCTTCCTTGTACGAAAAAAGAATGCGTACGCTTTCCGGAGGAACTACACAAAAAGTAAGTGCCACACTCGCCTTTTTGTTTAATCCTGATGTATTAATTTTAGATGAACCGACTGCAGGATTAGACCCACTGGCAACAGAAATCTTAAAAGAAAAAATTATTACCGAAAAGGAAAAAGGAAAACTTATTTTTATTACCTCTCACCAATTAAGCGAATTGGATGATTTGGTTACCGAAGTGATTTTTATGCAAGATGGTAATATTCGCTTTCATAAAGCTGTAAACGATTTGTTACAAAGCACAGGAGAACAAAAAATTGCTAAGGCTATTGCTAATATTTTAAAAAACGAGATTAGTGAACAGAATAGTTAAATATGTAATGCTGGATATTATAAGAAGCAGAATGGTGATATTATATGCCATCCTGCTGGCTTTTTTATGCTTTACGGCTTTTAGTATGGAAGATAATAGTACCAAAGGAGTGTTAACGGTACAAAGCATTATTTTACTTACCACACCACTGGTTAGTATCATCTTTTCTACAATTTATTTATATAATAGCAACGAATTTATAGAGTTGTTATTAAGTCAACCCGTGCAGCGTAAAAAAATATGGGTGAGCTTGTTTACGGGATTATCCATATCGTTGGTGGCCGCCTTTTGGGTAAGCGCAGGTTTACCTTTATTATTATATGCTCCATTGAAACTGGCTATTGTAATGATTATAATTGGTAGCCTTATTACCATGATATTTGTGGCATTGGCTTGCCTTTGTGCCATGCTTACACGCGATAAAGCAAAAGGTATTGGCTTTGCCATTATTATTTGGCTTTTTTTCGCATTGCTGTTCGATGGGCTATTACTTTTTTTACTGTTTCAGTTTGCCGATTATCCCATAGAAAAACCCATGATTATACTGGCGTCCTTCAGTCCTATAGATTTATCCAGAATAATGATGCAACTGTATATGGACGTATCTGCCATGATGGGATATACAGGTGCTATTTTTAAAGAGTACTTTGGTAATAATACCGGTTTTATTATTGCCATGTTATTGTTGTTGCTTTGGATTGCAATACCCTTTGGTGTATCGTTAAGAAAATTTAGTAGAAAAGATTTATAGTAAACAGTTAGCAATAACGGGCATTTGTAACAAACACAGGAGTTTTTTTAATTCTTTGCAGATGAAAAAAGACATTGATACAAAGTTGGATACAGAAATACTTGTAAATGCTTTTTATAAAAAGCTGGAGTCGGATGCTATATTGGGTTTTTATTTTAACAAGGTAACCAATAAAGCAGCATTTTTAAAAAAGATTCAATTGTTTTGGGAGAATGTAATTTTTTATACAGGAAGTTATGATGGTAATCCTATGCAGATTCATAAAGACATTCACGGTAAATTTCCGTTAACACCTGAAATGTTTACTGCGTGGAATACGGTTTTTAATCAAACTGTGGATGAACTGTTTAAAGGTAAAAATGCCGAACTTATTAAGCAACGTGCAGGCAATATTTCAAATGTAATGAAGTATAAGATATTAGGCGATGTATAAAAAGCCACTCCGAAGAGCGGCTACTGTTTTTTGCTAACGTTTTTTTGTAATCAATCTATACAGCCATAAAAGAATAACAGCTCCTAAAACTGCGAATAAAAATCCTTTTAGACTCCAGTTACTGGTTGGTAGCTCAAAAAACATACTACCCAGCCAACCGCCTACAAAGGCACCGGCTATGCCAATTAATATTGTTACTATCCAACCTCCGGGGTCCTTTCCGGGATGAATAGCTTTAGCAATTGCCCCTGCAATGAGGCCAAATAAGATCCACGATACAATAGCTCCCATAATTTTTACTTTTTTGTTGTGGGTGAATGATTTACTTGAAACTAAAGATAAAAAAAATACGGTAACAGGTTGCATCTGTTTAAATAATAAACGAAGAATAATATACGGAAAGGGTGTATTACCTGATTAGCAGAATTTTTTATGCACCCCAGAATTTGGACGCATTTCAAATTTTCGCATCGTCATGTCGATTCCGAAAGCGTTCGGAAGAGACATCTCATTACTAATATGAAGGGATTTCTCGCTGCGCTCGAAATGACTCAAACAGATACTACTTATACAAAGCGAAAATTTGAAATACACCCCAAAATTTTTAGCCTACTTGTTAGAATAAAACTATATTTACTTTGTAATTATTATATTTGTGCATCACATCAATTTTATTAAATATGGAGAACCAACAAAATTCTAACCTCAACTTGCCGCCCGGCCCGCCACCGGATAATTATTTGGTATGGGCAATTTTATGTACAATTCTATGCTGCCTACCCTTAGGCATTGTTTCCATTGTGAAATCGTCTCAGGTAAATTCTAAATGGCAGCTTGGCGATTATGATGGAGCTAGACAATCTGCTGAGGAAGCTAAGAAGTTTGCTACATGGGGTGCTATTGCTGGCGGGGTAGTAATAGTATTGTATATACTATTTTTAGAAGATATAGGTTTTGGTAGCATGGCTTCTTTCCGCAAAAGTTATCTAAAACAATTAAATTTATTAGACTCGGTATTTTTCTGGACGGGGCTTTTTATGTTTAATATAATTTTAATCCTACGCAGCATCAAGGGCAATTTCCTACAAGACCATCCATAGCTCTTTTTTATAT
>JBKEEB010000101.1:0-14717 GCA_047975735.1 Niabella sp. | reverse complement strand
TTATGATATTACTAATGCCCCGGCTAATCAGGAGAAAATTAGTTTTGGATTTATTCAGTATGACGGAACAACTTTCCGCTTTGCACCACCCTTCTTGTATGAAGCAAGTTCTACCTATGCCAGTCGGATAGCTCCTTATTTAGTTGGATTTACAAAAGCTACATATTCCGTAGTAACCTCTAACAGACGCAGTGTTACTGCAGCCGCATTAGATACTTTAATATGGGATAACAATATGGATAATTTCATCAATGTTAATATAAAAGGGCCCGGCCCAATAGGAGAGAATTATAATGTAAGTGGCACCAACCGTCGTATTAGTGCGGCTCCTTCAGCAGGTTCAGGATTTGTTTTTGGGTGGGGAATATGGAATCTTGCTACAAGCAGTGCATCTAATGAAGCCTTTGGCGTGGCTTTGGTAAAATCTTTTGTTGATGCCGGTGGCGGCATAGCTACCGTAACAATGGATATTATTATTCCTTCTGAAAATATGAGAGTGAAATATAACCCATATTCTATGTTTGGATACCCAACGCCGTAATATTTACTCATTTAATTTTCAAAACCTGATAGAAGATTATTCTATCAGGTTTTTTATTATTATTAAAAAGTTAATACCTGTAGTCGTATCCATGTTAAAACAAAACACATGCTTAATACTAAAGCGTTTAAATACAAAACCTGCTATCTTTGCAACGAAATTTGGTGCAGCCTGCAACTGCCCAATTAATTATTAATTTTCGCCTGTGGCGAATCAAATTTCAAATAATGGCATTACATAACCGTGTTTCCCGCAAGGAATTAAAAGAGCGTATTTTACAGGATACCACCCCCCGAACTACAATTTCCTTTTACTGTTATTTTAAAATTGCAGAACCGGAAGATTTTAGAAACAAAATGTACCGGGCATTTGAATCAATGGGTGTTTTGGGTAGAATTTATATTGCACAGGAAGGTATTAATGCCCAAATAAGTGTACCCACCGTGAATCTTGAAAATTTCAAATCTCATTTATACTCGTATGAGCCGTTAAATGGACTAAGACTGAATATTGCCGTAGATGATGACGGAAAATCTTTTTACGTACTGGATATAAAAGTACGTAATAAAATTGTGGCTGATGGTATTGATGATCCGGATTTTGACATGGAAAATAAAGGTAAATATGTTAATGCAGAACAATTTAATACACTTACAGATAACCCCGAAACCATCGTCATTGACATGCGCAATCACTATGAATATGAAGTGGGACATTTTCAGAATGCTATTGAAATCCCCAGCGATACTTATAGAGAGCAATTACCCATGGCGGCTGAAATGATGGAAGACCACAAGGATAAAAACATTATTATGTATTGTACCGGTGGCATCCGTTGCGAAAAAGCTTCGGCTTATATGCTGCATAAAGGGTTTAAAAATGTTTTTCATTTAGAAGGGGGCATTATCAATTATATTAATCAGGCCAAACAAAATAGTCTCCCCATAAAATTTCACGGAAAGAATTTTGTATTTGACCAAAGACTTGGAGAACGTATTACTCCTGAAATTATTTCAAAATGCCACCAGTGCGGCCAACCGGCCGATACGCATGTAAACTGTGTAAATGATGCCTGCCACCTGTTATTTATTCAATGCGATGAATGCAAGGCAAAGTATGAGCAATGTTGTAGTAAGGAGTGTCAGGATTTTATTCATTTACCAATAGAAGAACAAAAGGAAAAGCGCAAAGGCATTGATTTGGGACGAAATGTTTTTAACAAATCAAAATCCCGGCTAAAAGGGTTAAAAGATAATACAGATTCATAATTGCTACGGATTAATAACAGCATTTATTTTCTCCCAAAGTGCATTATCAAAACCTGATAAAGCAAAACTTCTGTTTTCCGGGTCAGATGCATCACCCATTCTTATTATTACCATTTTTTTGCTGGGTACCACGTATATACGCTGATCTTCTGCTCCCATTGCAGCATATAAACCGGTGGGAGCGTTAGGTATTAAGTTAGTCGTATAAATGGTTTGGCCGCCGGGTAACATATATTTGCCTTTCCCGTTTAACCACCATAAATATCCGTAAGAAGGGTTAATGTTTTGCGATGTGGTGATGCTTTCATTAAAAAAGCCTTCATTTATAATTTGTTCAGTATTCCATTTTCCTTTGTTTAATGCTAACAAACCAAATCGTGCCATACTTCTTGTAGTGCTGTGATAGATGGTAAAAATGGCACCGTTGTTCCAATACCCATCCATACCAATCTTGTTTTTCAACACAGTTGCGAAATAGGATTCAAAATTTTGTTGGCTTGCAACAGCCACTGCATCCATCAACTTTTGGAAAACATTATGATACGACCATCTTGTACCTGCATCTGCCAAATAAGTTAAATTGGGTTTAATAATTAGATTGCTTTCATCATTGATGCCGGATGTCATGGTTAATAAATGACGTAGTGTTATTAATGCTTCTTTTTGTAGCGGTTCACTCGTCCAACCTGCTCCTAAGTATTTTAAAACCCTGTCATTTATATCCAATAGTCCGTTTTGCTGTGCAATGCCTACGGTAGCTGTAACCAGTGTTTTACCGGCACTATTCCATTGCCATTCGTCCGCAGCAGTATGCCCATTGTAGTATTCTTCCATTACAATTCTTCCGTTCACTAAAATCATAAAAGATTTGCTATGTTTTGCAATCAAAAAATCTTTTAAGGGTTGCACGGCCTGTGTGTTCCAACCCAAGCTGGTAATGGATTCTGTTTCCCATTCATTACTATTAACAGGAGGGAAATACATAGTAGTTTTTGGGGCAGGTGTTGTTCCTCCATCGTTTTTATTACAACCCAGCAATACAATAAAAAGAAATAAGAGTGTTTTTAATAGATGCATATTCAAAAAAGTTTTTTATTAACTTTTTGACTGCAATTTTTATTAAAGGTTTATTTTGCCTCCAATTAAAAATAAAAACTCCGGTACAAATAAATTATTGTACAGGAGTTTACTATAAAAAAGTTTAGCGTATTAACTTAATTTTTTTTGAAGGTTTTCGTCAATCGCACTCAAAAACTCTTCGGTGTATAAATAGTCTTTACCATGCTCAACTTTATTGCCATGAATACACACGGCCAAATCCTTGGTCATTTTACCGGATTCAACGGTTTCTATACATACCTGCTCTAATGCATGAGAAAAATCAACTAAAGATTGGTTATTGTCTAATTTGCCACGAAAAGCAAGACCTCTTGTCCAGGCAAAAATACTGGCAATAGGGTTGGTGCTGGTAGGGTTTCCTTTTTGATGTTCTCTGTAGTGGCGAGTTACGGTACCGTGTGCCGCTTCAGCTTCCATTGTTTTACCGTCAGGTGTAATTAGAACAGAGGTCATTAAACCTAAGGAGCCAAAGCCCTGAGCTACAGTATCGCTTTGTACATCGCCATCATAATTTTTACAAGCCCACACAAAATTGCCATGCCATTTTAAGGCACTGGCTACCATGTCGTCAATTAATCTGTGCTCGTAAGTAATGCCGGCTTGCTCAAACTGGGCTTTAAATTCATTATCATAAATTTCCTGAAAAATGTCTTTAAAACGACCATCATACTTTTTAAGAATGGTATTTTTGGTACTCATATACAAAGGCCATTTTTTGCTCAAAGCCATATTAAAGCAGCTTCTGGCAAAGCCTTTAATACTTTCATCAGTATTATACATGCTCATGGCTACACCATCGCCTTTAAAGTCATATACTTCAAAGGTTTGTGGCTCACTGCCGTCTTCGGGTGTAAAGGTCATAGTAAGTTTGCCTTTCCCTTTAATAACAGTATCTGTAGCGCGGTATTGATCACCAAATGCGTGACGGCCAACAATAATAGGGGCGGTCCAGTTTGTTACCAATCTGGGAATATTTTTTATAACGATCGGTTCACGAAAAACAGTACCATCTAAAATATTTCTAATAGTACCATTAGGGCTTTTCCACATTTGTTTGAGGTTGAACTCTTTTACACGAGCTTCATCAGGTGTAATTGTGGCACATTTAATTCCTACACCATATTGTTTGATGGCATTTGCTGCGTCAATGGTTACCTGGTCGTTAGTTGCATCTCTGTGTTCCACTCCCAGGTCAAAGTATTTTATATCCACATCCACATAAGGAAGAATTAGTTTATCTTTTATAAACTTCCAGATAATCCTGGTCATTTCATCTCCATCTAATTCAACAACAGGATTTTCAACTTTAATTTTTTGAGTCATAGTTTTTAAATTTTGAAACGGTTTATGATCGTCGCAAATCTACATATTTACGATTACTTTTATGAATGAAAATTAAAATCATTGTCTGATGGTGATAATTTTTTCAACTTTCCTGTTGTTTTGCCAGATATTACACATTTTTTGTTAAGTTTTTCATTTTGTGTATGGGAGTAAGATTTATTATAGTATTTTTGACTATGCTCAAAAAAATGAATTTACATGAGGCTTTTATAGATTTCCTGAAACAGTTTGGAAATGTATCTGTTGAGGAAATTAGTGAGTATATGATACCTGTTATAAAAGTAAGGGAGTTTAAGAAAAAGGAAACTATTATAATAGCAGGGGAGGTAGAGAACTACATCAATTTTATCTCAAAAGGCTTAGTAAGGAAATATTATATGCATAATCAAGCAGAGCAAATTGTGCAAATAGCCATCGAAGGACATTTGATATCGAGTCAGGAATCCTTATATACACAATCTCCGTCAGATTATACTATAGATGCTATAGAGCCTACAACACTTATTTCCATAGCTAATGACGATTTGGAAAAGATTTTTGCTAAGAGCCATAATATGGAAAGACTGGGTAGAATGATTGCTACACACTCGATGGTTTTAATGGATAAACGCCAGATAAGTCTTATTAAGCAAACCCCAAGAGAAAGGTTTTTAAATTTTGTAAATAATTATCCTGAGATTATACAACGTGTACCTCAAAAATATTTGGCATCTTACCTAAATATTAAACCCGAAACTTTTAGCCGGTTTAAACATTTGATAAGAAACAAAAAACCTGTTGAAAGCGTTAGCCATATTGGCTTTCAGCTATAATTAGCCGTTTACTACCAATAAGGGTATTTTAATTAGATGGCGTACTTTATTGATGGTTTCTCCATATATAAAATCTTTTATTCCACGGTGGCCATGTGCTCCTATAACCAATAAATCGGCCTGACAGGATTTTACTATTTTAGCAATTTCGTTTGCCGGCTTGCCAAAACCTAATTTGGTTTCTGTCATCACTCCTAATGTTTCTAATTGTTGTGCATACTGGTTCAAAAATTGCTGATCGGCCAGCGTTTCATTATCTGTGCGACTACCATAATTAATATTAGCGGCCACACCTTCTACGATATGTATTAAAATAAATACGGTGTCTTTGTTTCCCTGCGATAGAGCCTGATTAAACAAAGGCTGATCCATATTACTAAAATCTATCGCAATTGCAATTTTTTTATACCCGGGTACAGGTGTAATTTGTAAATGAACAGGTGCTTTATGTAATTGCGTTTTGCTCCTAATGCCTGTGGTTACAATAAGTGGATAAAGGATTACATACAACAATAATAATAGGAAAAATATTGTTCCGGTAATGATTAATACTTTTACAAACCAGTTGTCAGATTCGTTAAAATAAGCAGAACCCTGTTCGTATAGCATCCTTGTATTTAGGTATAATAATACAATGGTAATCAACCATGCGCCTATTTTGGTAATGGTTTTAATGGCAAATTTTCCCATAGTTACTTTATCGCTTACAAAATGTATTAGCGGTATTACGGCAAAACCTAATTGCATACTTAATATTACCTGACTAAAAACCAACAAAGCATCTACTTTTGTATCGCCAAATAACCATATTACAATAACAGCAGGAATTACAGCTATCAGTCTGGTTATTAGTCGCCTTACTATTGGGCTGATGCGTAGCCGCAGGTATCCTTCCATTACAATTTGCCCGGCCAACGTGCCTGTAATAGTACTACTTTGCCCGGCTGCTATTAATGCTACAGCAAAGAGTTTGGCTGCAAATACACTTCCTAATTGTTGTGGCAACAGTTCGTATGCCTGTTTTAATTCAGCCACATCCGTTCTCCCGGTTTTATGAAATACGGTGGCCGCTAAAATAAGGATAGCTGCATTAACCAGGAAGGCCATATTTAAGGCGATGGCCGTATCCATAAAGTTTAATTTCAGGGCTTTTTTTATTCCGGCTTCATCTGTTTTAAATTTTCGCGTTTGCACTAAGGCCGAATGCAGGTACAAATTATGAGGCATTACGGTGGCTCCAATAATACCAATAGCAATGTACAAGGCTGTATCGTTGGGGATGGATGGTATAAACCCTTTTGCTATTTCTCCTGCATTGGGTGCTGCTACTACAATTTGAATCAAAAAGGACATGGCAATAATAAATATTAACCCCAAAATGAAAGCTTCTAATTTTCGCATACCCCAACGTTGCAACAGCATTAATAAAAACGTATCAAGGGTGGTAATTAATACCCCATAAATTAATGGAAGGCCGGTTAATAATTGTAGCCCGATAGCCATACCTAATATCTCTGCTAAATCTGTGGCGGCAATTGCTATTTCGGCCAAAATATATAATATAAAATTTACTCCTCTTGGGTAAGTTTCCCTGTTGGCCTGAGCCAAATCTCTATTTCGTACAATACCTAAACGGGCCGAGAGGCTTTGTAATAATAATGCCATTATATTACTCATCAGCAACACCCAAATTAATTTATAACCAAACTGGCTGCCGCCGGCTAAATCTGTAGCCCAGTTTCCGGGATCCATATATCCAACACTTACTAAATAGGCCGGACCAAAGAATGCCAAAATTTTTTTTAACCTCGATTTTCCCGTACCGGTAGTGTCAACAGACTGGTGTACTTCGCTTAATGATATTTCAGAATGATGCTTTTTCATGAGATTTTTATAAGAATATTTTGAGCCAGCTCTTTTGATAAAAAGGCCGCATGTTTTTTATTAATTTTTATTTCTACGGAGTTATCAAACGGCGATCTACTCAACACAGTAATACTTGATCCGATGGTTATTTTTTTCTGCTCTAAAATTTCTAAGAGGGGAGCGGTTTGCGCTGCAATTTGAACAACTGTAGCCTCTTTGTGCAAGGGCAACAGATTTAACGACTGTTGATCTAGTTGAACAAAATTGCCTTTACTGTCCGGAATGGGATCCCCGTGCGGATCAAATTGAGGGAATTTTAAAAAAGCGTCTAATTTGTTAATGAGCAATTCACTTCCCACATGTTCTAATTCTTCTGCCACTTCATGTACTTCCTGCCAGTTAAATCCTAATTTTTCAAATAAAAAGAATTCCCATAACCGATGCCTGCGAATAATTAATAAAGCCAATTTTTGTCCCAAATTGGTGAGATTACAACCATAATAAGGCTTATGAGTTATCAGTTTTTTTTTCTTCAATTTCTTAAGCATATCTGTTACGGAAGCTGCGCTGGTTTGTAAAACTCCGGACAACTCATTAGTACTTACTGATGTATTTCTTTGTTCCAAATGATAAATAGCCTTTACATAATTTTCTTCTGCTATCGAATATTTAACCATATATAAAAAAATATTTAGACAAATCTAAAAAATATTTTTAACAATTGTAGAATTTTAAAACATCCCTAAAATAAGCTATGCATACAATTGACTCTTTATTTTTATTTATATTTATTAAAATCATGAAATATGTTTGTAAAAACACCTTGGAAAATTGGCGATAACGATTCGTTAGCGTTATACTTAGTTGCCGGTGTTGCTTTAGGCGGGGGAGATTTTAATTTTGAACTGATTCATGGCGAAGAAGGGCCTACATATAATACCAGCTATCATGGGGTAGGAGCCGGCATTGGTATAGGCCTTAGAGGATCGGCTTCAGCTGTAGCTGAAAGATTTATGAACTATATACTCCCTGTTATTAGGCTACCAACTCAATTGGCATCCGGTACGTTATATAGTACTAACTTACACATCATTGGCGAAAGCCAGCCCGATTTACGTTGGCAGCATTTGAACAATTTTCTTATACTTGTAGAAGGCGGTATCGAATTAGGGGCTTCACTTAAAGCGTGTTTGCTAATTTGGATGGGTATAGATAACACTGACCCTCGAAGGGTTGAAGTAAGACGGTTTGATAGGCGATGGGGAGATTTTGTAACAACGCAAGAAGCACCCATGTCAATAGCTTGCGCTTTAGTCGTTTCATTAGGTGCAGGATTAGTAGGCATAGGAGCAACTATAACCATAACCGGATGCAATGAATTTTCCAGAGCTGTTGCACAATAAAATGAACGGAAACAACAATGCCTTTTATCTGTTATAAGCGATAAATTTATGCTATTCATTAACAGCCATAAAAGCTTTACCCATCATTTCAATAATATTACTTGCTATCATAGCTTCCATTGAATGAGTGTCAGCAGCTAAATCTCCTGACAAACCATGTAGGAAAACACTGGTTATCGCAGCTTCTGCCGAAGTATATCCCTGAGCTAATAAACCTGTAATTAGCCCTGTTAATACATCGCCCGAACCGCCTGTGGCCATACCCGGGTTTCCCGTAATATTAAACCATAAACCAGCGTTAGGAGTAGCAATAAAAGTGTGATGCCCTTTTAAAACTACAATAATATTTAGCTCCTTCGATTTTTTAACAGCCAATTCAATTTTTTGAAAATCGTTAAGCCCTCCCCCAAAAAGCCTCTCAAATTCCTTAGGGTGAGGGGTAAGTATGCTACCGGCAGGTAAATGCTCTAACAAACTTTGGTGCCCGGCAATAATGTTTAGTGCATCTGCATCTAACACAAGCGGGTGCGTACTTTGTTTAATTAATTTTTCAATAAACTGAACTGTTTCTGTAGAATTTCCCAAACCGGGACCAACACCAATCGATGTGTATTTTTTCATATCCTCGGGTAAATGCGAAAGACAGTGTTGATGTTCATCAATGCTACACATTGCTTCCGGTACCGATGTTTGTAAAATAGTAACACCGCATTCCGGAACATGGGCTGTTACAAGCCCGGCACCGGATGTAAGGCAGGCTTTTGTGCTTAATACAGCAGCTCCCATTTTACCGTAACTGCCAGCCATCATCAATGCATGACCATAGTTTCCTTTGTGAGCAAATAGCTTTCTGGGTTTTAAAATGCTTTTACATACGGCTTTATTGATGAGTTGGAAATTACTGTCAATAGTTTCAATATAATCAGGATGCAGATTGATATCCAAAATGTGGATCTGGCCTATGAATGGCTCATTTTCCGGTAAAAGAAAGGCAAGCTTTAAACATTGAAATGTAAGTGTATGAGTAGCTTTAATCACGGTATTGTTTGCCCGCGATTCATCACTAAGCATACCGCTGGGTATATCAATAGAAATTACCGGACTGCTACATAAGTTGATGTGTTTTACCAAAGCAGCAATATTGCCGTCTAAGGGGCGATTAAGTCCGGTACCAAATAAAGCATCAATAATTATGGCTTCCTGCGGAACTGCCGGATATTCTGTTTCTGATTTTAATAATGTAATAGGAACGTCTCTCTGTTGGTGCAAATGTTCAAAATTAGCGTTAAAATCATCGCTTCCTTTAAGTTCCGGTTGTATAACATATACCCGGCATTGTTTGCCAGCCTGTTTTAAAAGTCTTGCAATGGCTAGTCCGTCGCCTCCATTATTTCCCTTACCGCAAAAAATATAAAATTGATTGGCCAGCATATTTTGTAAAATCCATCGTGTACAGGCCTTAGAGGCTCTTTCCATTAATTGTATAGAAGAAACCGGTTCGTATTCAATAGTGTATTGATCCCATTGGCGTATTTGGGCAGCGTTTAATAACTTCATACAGCAATTTAAAAAAAATTACTGTTTTGCTTGTTTCTTTTTGGGTGTAGCTTGCGCTGATGGCTTTTTATCGGTTTTAGACTTTGCTGAGTTTTTTGGTGCAGGTTTTTTCTTTATTGCATTATACTTTACAGCAGTATCCTTCTTTTTATTTTTTATTTGATTTTCATTTACAGGCCCTGTGGGCTGAACCGTATCTGATTCTTCCTCTCCGGGTTCGCTTTGCATGTAATCGCCAAATAAATTATAAGCTTGTAATGCGGCCTCGTACATGCTTTTATTATAGCGATTGCCCAAGATAATAATTACAACTTTTTCATCAATTAATCTAGCAAAAGCAGGTGTAAAACCATGCCATTTCCCAAAATGATAAATTACATTCTTGCCGTTTTTTAAATTGAGCATACGCCAGCCATAACCATAATTATGTATGGATGGTTTTTCAATACTACGGGGAACAAAAGCCGAGTCTAAAATTGCTTTACTAATAAAATCCTGCTGGTACAAAGCACTATCCCACAAAAACATATCGCGGGGTGTGCTATACACATTTTTATCGCCGTAGGTTAAATCGTATTTATCATCGGGCCACAATGTGCCGGATGGCTTATAGGACATTATAACATGGCCGCTATCAGCAGGAGTATATACAAAGGTATTTTTCATACCTATCGGGTCAAAAAAAGTTTCTCGCATATATTGAGGAAATGGTTTACCGGTTACTTTTTCTACAATTGAAGCCAGCAAAACATAGTTGGTATTGCAATAATTAAATCTGGTACCGGCAGTATAACTTTTTGGAGGTTTGTATTGTAATAAAAAGTTTATTACATCATTATTAGTAACCATTCGGGTTGGCTCCCATTTGGTTTTATCGTCCATAAAGTATAAATAATTAGGCAATCCGCTGCGGTGGGAGAGTAGGTCTTTAACGGTTACCCCTTCGTAAGGAAAATCCGGAAAATATTTCGTTAGCATGTCTTCCAGTCCTATTTTTCCTTCTTCGGCTAATTTCATTACTGCCATTCCGGTAAAAGGCTTGCTGGTAGATGCCAAATGAAAGGAAGTAGCAGTTGTGATAGTATCGGAATGCTTAGTTGGATTTTGGTAACCAATATAGGCTTCGTATAATATATTACCACCCTTTGCAACCAAAATACCACCGTTAAAGTTTTTGTTCAACAGCATGGTATCAAAATATTGGGAAAGTTTTATTTGATATGCTTTTAGATCGCTTTTAGAAATTTTTTCTTTATTGCTTGTATTTTCTTTTTCATGTTGGGCTTTTACTTCTTTATCGGGTTCTGAATTTGACTTACAGGCTTGTATTAATAACACTACCGCCAATACATATAACATTCTTCTCAAAATCATAAATTTTAGGTATTGGCAAATTTAGCCGTCCTGCTTAAAAATCAATCATAAATACCCAAGAAATCTGTTAAGAATATTATAAGGTATGTATTAGTGCATATAAACGGCGTTTGCTATTTTGTATAAAAGGCTTTACGGTATTTGTTAACCCTGCTTATAAATGCCGGTGATGCATGTGGGAGGCGGTTTTCTATAATCATTTCTATTTCACTATATATTTCCGGATAAATTTTTGTAAGTTTTTGTAAAATACCCAAAGAAAAAGCCTGTACCGCAATTGCTTCAGATGGGTTTTCAATGTTCCCAATGCACTCGTTCATAATTTCACCGTGCATATTTTTGGGAATATTAACAATAGCAAAAATTCTCATAACATTCCTTTTAATAGACGGGTGCCTATTTTCCTCCTTAGCAAATTGAAGAAGCACCGGAAGATGTTTTTTGACTAAGGAAGGGTATCTCTCGGCACAATTGCTTAATGGCCAGGACGCTCGCTGGCTCATACGATAGGGCTCAGTAAGAAAAATAGCTGTAAGTTGGTCAAATTTTTTTTGATTATTACCAATGTATGTAACAA
Organism: Niabella sp.; assembly: GCA_047975735.1. Taxonomy (GTDB): domain Bacteria; phylum Bacteroidota; class Bacteroidia; order Chitinophagales; family Chitinophagaceae; genus Niabella. Next base: position 2,856 of record JBKEEB010000101.1, on the reverse strand, counting down.
TTTTAAGCATCTGTGCCTTCGAGTGTTCTGCGCTAAGCATATTCATCAACGCATTATAATATAGGGTAGGGGTATCAGCCATCAGATCTTTTTATCACTATGTCCAAGATTCTTTTCCGGGTTCACTACATCTCTAATTATTTGTTTCAGGTATTTTACATCGGGAAAACCGCCATATTGTTTTCTGTCGAATATAATATTTTTATCTACATATATACTAAACCGACCACTTATTTCGGAAGGCTTTAGGGTTATTCCCTCAATATCTTCTTCAAAAGTTGTAAGAATTTCCTGCGCAAAATATGCAGAACGTAGTAACCAACTGCATTTAGGGCAATATTCTATGGTTAATAAAGGTTTCATAAAGAAATTTATACTAATAATTTCCCTCGAAATCCGCGAGAGCCATAGTAGGATTCGGCACCATTATGATACAAGAATACGGTATTAAATCGGCGGTCGCAAAAAACGGCTCCGCCAAGTTTTCTTATGTATTGTGGAGTTTTTACCCAGCTGGATGTTTTTTCATCAAAGCTTCCAAGCTCTTGTAATGCCCGGTATTCTTGTTCTGTTAGTAATTCGATGCCCATTTGTTCAGCCATGTGTACCGCACTATCCTTAGGTTTGTGTTCTTTACGGGATTGTAATGCCGCTGCATCATAACATAGGCTTCTTCTTCCTTTGGGGCTTTCGGAGGCACAGTCATAAAAAATAAATGTATCCGCTTTTTTATCATAGCCTACAATATCCGGCTCGCCGGCAGTAGCTTCCATTTGGTGTAAACTGTACAATTTGCCAGGTTGTAATATCAATTTCTTTTTTACATCAGCCCATTGAATACCTTTATGACGGCTCATTTCTTTTTGAAACCTATCTCCCAGTATTTTTAGCAAATCCTCAGATTGAGTTATTGATAGTTTTTGCTGTTTGTTCATATTAATGAATAATTGAGGATTGTAAGATATAATTATCCTGATGAATATCAAAATAAGTGGTGGATGCTGTTGGAAATGGCGAAGCAAAAATTTGAAACACTACTTAAGTACTTTGTTGTATATTGATATCACCGAATTATGGGAAAATCCTAAATGAAAATATTTACATTTGCGCCTAAAATAAATACATTTATGGCTTCAGGAATTTTTGCTATTTTGGATGATATTGCTGCGCTGATGGATGACGTAGCAGTAGCGAGTAAAATTGCCACGCAAAAAACTGCCGGTATTTTGGGTGATGATTTGGCTGTGAATGCAGAAAAAGCAACCGGCTTTTTATCCTCTAGAGAGTTACCGGTACTTTGGGCTATTACTAAAGGCTCTTTTATTAATAAACTTATAATTATCCCCATTGCTTTATTACTGAATGTTTTTTTCCCCCTTGCCATAAAAATTATTTTGGTTATTGGCGGGTTGTTTCTGGCATATGAAGGTGTGGAAAAAATCATTGAATTTTTATTCCATCGTGAAAAAAGAGGGCATGAGGTAATTGAGGATAGTGGTAAAATTGACAGTATTCAGGAAAAAGCTAAAATAAGGTCGGCCATTTCTACAGATTTTATTTTATCTATCGAGATAGTTATTATAGCACTTGGAACCGTTTTAGATAAAAGTTTGCCTATTCAAATATTAACCGTTTCTGTTGTGGGTATTGTAGCTACTATAGGTGTGTATGGTATTGTAGCTTTGATTGTAAGAATGGACGATGCCGGGTATAAGCTGATTCGGAAATCTGACGACAAAGGCGTATTGTCAAAATTGGGGCGTTTTTTGGTAAAATTGTTACCCGTAATAATTAAAGCTTTGGGAGTAATTGGAACAATTGCGTTGGTTCTGGTTTCTGGTGGAATTATCGTTCATAATATTGATTTCTTTCATCACTTTTTACCCCGTTTACCAGATATTTTGCGTGAAGGTATTGTGGGATTTTTAACCGGTTTGATTGTAGTGGGCGTTGTAATTGCAATAAAAAAAATAGTGAAATCTGTAAAGAAAAAGCCAATTACTGGCGAGAATATAAAATAACTGTAATACTGCGGCTTGGCGCAGGAACGGAAAAGAAATCCAAATGTTGAGTTTTAGACTTCAGCACCGCTTTTGGCACAGTTCATGTTAGCTGTACACCCTATTGTGTCGCCTGTTATAGGCTGTGTGTTTCTTTTGCCTTTGTCCAATTTTTTCTAAGAATGGGTTTTGAAAAACTTGTTTCACCATTAGATGGTTCGCCAGAAAAATGACAGAATTTCTCAGCGTATTCGTTGTTACTAAATTTTTTCCAACTTTGAAAAGCTGTGTCACACATTGGAAGTTTTGGATTAAATGGTATTTGAGTTCCAGTTCTGATGCAAAAACCCATTTGCTTTGTCGTCTGCTTAGGACTAAAGGTGTCCTTTTTAAAAGCAGTGTCAACCTTTAGCTTGTTATTAAAAAAGTCAGAAAGTTTGTCCGTCTCAATTATAGAGTTTGTGTAGCGTTTTGAAAGCCCCAGCATGGTGCTTTCAAACTTTGGTTCTTTAAGAAAAAGCAAATCGGACTGCTCTATAACTCTTTGAAAATATACAGCAGCGTCATTTTCCAAAGTGTCTTGACTGGTAATGCTTCCCAATATTCCCTTTCTGTTTGTAAGAACTCCTGCTTCAATATTATTGTCTTGCGAAAAATTGTAAAGATTCATTGATGTCAAGATTGCTGAACTTTCGTTAGCATAGTATTTTGCATGAAGCCTTTTTTCATAACGAATTTCTATATTGGGAAAGTCTTTGAAAAAATTAAAATCCTCTTGCTTCATGCTTTTTGAGAAGTCATCTTCATTTTTACCAAACACGACAATAATTTTAAAGTCAGGGTTATCCTTTTTTGC
>JBKEEB010000030.1:0-1928 GCA_047975735.1 Niabella sp. | reverse complement strand
ATTATTTATTATGTTTCCCAATTTCATCAAATCTTAATGTTGGAAAGTATGTTATTAAATTTCGATAGTAGCTTTCGACTTCTGGCCTGAATGCTATAGTTGGCAAGCCAAATATCTCAGCCCCCTCTTTAGTTAGACGAATAAAAGATAGCGCTGTATTTTCTCGTGGCCATATTTTATAAATCTTGTTAGATACAACCATGTAATGCGCTTCGCCTTTTGGCAAGTATAGTTCTGGCTTAAACTTAAACTGGAATAAACCAAGTGTAATTAATCTCTCAATATCCATTACATCGATTTCAAAGTTAGTTTGATGTTTATACATAAATGTAGGTATTAAACCACGTACATGTACATTGTTAATTTTCACATTTTCAGTATCCACAACCTTTTCACCTTCAACAAATGAGCAGAGATAGTTACTCATTATTTTAATAAGTTCTTTGTCACCAGTATCAAGTTCGTTATATATACGATTAGCTCGCTTACTCATTTGATAGTTCACTCTTGACTTATCACTTATTTGCTTCTTAATTTTTTTCTTATTACTCATAATCCACTTCCTCTTTTGCTATACTTGATACTAATCCAATTTCAAATACTTGGCTAATTAGTTCACGTTCTTGTCTAGTTGCTTTTAGACGATTAGACATAATCGTTAAAACCTCATATGACTTATTAAGCTCAAGTTTATTTGAAGATCTAAATACAATATTGTTAATGCTTGTTCCGTTGATGAGCAATGCTTTAATCACGCCATAGTAATACTTTGTACTTTTGTTATAATCACTTGGTATATAAATAATGAAATTATTATATTCTTCTATCCTTCTCTGACTATCAAAAGTAGCATATAACTCTTCACTTCCTGTTACAATATCATGTCTAATATTGTCTGATACTTTACTTGTATCAATTAAATACCATGCCTTACTTATAAAGTATTTTCGGCCATACACAAAGTTCCTAAGTTTTCTATTATAGTGATTAACTTGACCCAGTACAGTAATGTACGTTTTTAAATATGGATTCCATGACATGAGGGTGTTGTAATCTAAATCAATAATACTATCATTAAACAACTCAAATCTACTTCGAAAAAATGTAAGCATTAAATACACTACCATAATAGGTGTCAATATATTAAACACATTTTCTACGTCTGCAATGCATATCCACCCAGTGATAATAAGTGCAATCAACTTGATCACATCTTTTCTAAAGCTGTTATACATTACATATCTTGCCCTTAAACTTCTGAAGAACATCAACATTAATACATACAGTATTGATAGTTGAACTATGACATTCACTATATCTTGAGCATTTCCACCTAGTTGATATTCATAATTTACATCTAAAATGAATATTATCACAAAAGTCATATATACCGTACATGATAGTAATGACTTTAAGTCTTCAAGTATCAAGCAAAAATGTTTAATATGACCATTAGACATGATTAACTCTTTTTTAATTTGTCTTGCTTTTTTAAATATATTGCTCATTATTATCCTTTCTACATAAATTAGGTGTACATATCATCTGTCACAGTATAGTTTCTATCGTTGCAATACTCTGCACCACAAACCAATTGATTCCTACTTGTAGGTTTGATTTTCTTATTGCAAATAATACATCTATTTAAACTGCTTGATTTTCTAATTAGTCTTTTTAATAGTTTCATTAGTACCCTTTACTAACTTGTTCACCTCAAGCTTATATACTTTTCTATTTTCTTCTTTTTCAGAAATCACACTTCCATATCTTAATAGAAGTTTATTCCCTGAATCAGATACACCACTTGCATAAATAGTTACATCATTAGATTTCTCATTAAAATAGTTTGCTACCTTTGTCATTAGTTCATCAGGAAAGTTAGCACTTAGTTCCTTGTAATAGTTTAGTGGTTCTAACCAGTTCCACTT
>JBKEEB010000024.1:0-130817 GCA_047975735.1 Niabella sp. | reverse complement strand
ACGGCAATGGGACTTTTACTACATAATGACCAAAAAAACAATCAAACGGGCATCGGCAGACGTGGGATTGGTTTTCTGCGCCTTTAACCTGCGGCGGATATTCAACATCATAGACCGGGAAACGCTGATGAAGTACCTCAAAGCGTTGTTTTCCGTATTTTCTCTTATTCCGGGCTATTTTAAGCCCCCATCCGCCTTTTCAGGCGGAGATTTACCGCCGATTTTTCTCCTTTCAACCTGTCGGCTTAAAACGCTTGGTGTAAACTAATATTTACTATCTTTACAGCAAAAATCGAATTTTTAGACGGACTGCCGTTGGCTGCCATAATAACCGAACAACTACAAACAATGAGTTATAAACAATTTTTATTTATTCTATTCACATTAACTTCACTAGTTTGCTTTGGACAAAACAATGTTCAATATGCAGACTCAATTCGTAGAATAAGTAACATACCTGAATTAAGTTATGCAGTTGTAACAGAAAATTCAATTTCAGAGATTCAAGCACTTGGAAAGCATTCAATCAACTTAAATGATTCGGCAACATTAAATGACAGATTTCACATAGGTTCCAATACCAAAGCAATGACAGCATTTATCATTGCTAAATATGTAGAAAATGGAAAACTAAAATGGACGACAAAATTCTTTGACATTTATCCTGAATGGAAATATAATTCTAACTCAGAATATTATAATATTACACTTCAAGACTTGCTTTCGCATAGAGCAAGAATTCAACCTTTTCAAGGAGAAAATGGCCATGTAATTCCTGAATTTAAAGGTACGAAACAAGAAAAAAGGAAATCTTTTGGAAAATTCGTACTCTCATTAAACCCGGTTGAAATAGACACCATTAACAAGTTTACTTATTCCAATGCAGACTACACATTGGCAACTTTAATGCTAGAAAAAGTAACAAAAAAAAGTTGGGAACAATTGGCACAAAAAGTATTTAACAAAGATTTGAAATTAAATGTGAAATTTTCTTGGCCAGAAAATCAAAAAATAAAAGATACTTGGGGACATTCTTTTGAAAATGACAAATTAATTCCCGTTTCTTCCAATACAGATTATCATTTAGATTATACAGAACCTTCAGGCGATATAAATATTTGCTTGAAAGATTATGTAAAATATATTCAATTAAACTTACAAGGTTTGAAAGGACAAAATAATTACTTGACAGCTAAGACCTATCAATTTATTCATAAAGCCATTGATAATTATTCGTTAGGTTGGTATAATATTTATGAAAACGGCAAAGAACTTTCTACACATTCAGGAACAGCATTCACCTATTATTCAATAGTTCACATAGACAGAATTAATGGAAAGGCATACATTATTTTTACAAATTCTTTTAATCAAGATACACAACAAGGCGTAAGACTACTGATGAGAAAACTGAAAGAAAATTACGGCAGCTAACATCGTATTAATAAAAGTTTTATTATAGCACATTGATTTTCAGCATATTTACATACTTTTTCAAATCACAGGTACAACATAAGTACAACTTTTAGAGGCATATATTTTTGTTTTAGCCCCCTAATTAACTGGACTAATTTGTAGAATCAATTTAGGACATTAATTTTGTGGAATTATGAGTAAAATCAGGAGAAAATTCAGTTTAGCATAAAAGCTTCAGATCTTGAGTGAATCAGACCAAAATGGTATTGAAGTAACGATACGCAAGTATCAGTTAGCAAGGAGTTTGTATTATAAATTGAAAAGTGCATTTGATCATAAAGGTACAGATGGTTTACTTCCACAATATCACAAAATAGACCCACAGGTTCGTGAACTTGAAAAGGAAAACGAACGTTTGCGGCGGATAATAGCCAAACAGGCTTTGTATCTGGAAATAAAAGATGAACTTTTAAAAAAAAAGTCCGAATCTCCCGCTGTGAAACGGGAACTATGTGATAAATATGCAGCACAGCTTAGTCAAAAAGAGCTTTGCAGTGTATTGTCAATAGAAAAAAGTACACGCTACTATTAACAAACAGCCAACAAGCCGGGGCTTAAACCCAGTGAATTTACTGTTTGTGAAAATGGCGAAAAAGTATCGAACGATCAGATTGTTGATGTGCTGATAAACGAAGTTTTCTCACAGGAGTTCAACCGTTACGGTCACCGTTTATGTACTGAGGAACTCAAAGCGTTGGGTTACCGAATCAATCATAAGAAAGTATACCGGTTAATGAAAAACCATGTATTGCTGCTTGAAAAAGTGGGCATATCAGGTATTAAACGTCAATGGGTAAAATATCGTAAAATTGCTGCAACAGCACCCTATGAGCATATTTGTATGGATATAAAATACATTTACAAACATGGGTTACGAACCAATGCATATTTGCTTGGGGTCAGAAAAAGAAAAATATACTAACGAGACTAACTTTGTCTCAAACTTATTAGTTAAAACAGTCCAAAGAATAGGGGGTCAAACCAGTTCTACTCACAAATATTTCTTCATTTTCTGAAATTAGTTTTTCAAATTTATTGAGCCATTTTATAGGATCTTCCACAAAATCGCAATGATGTGAAAAGAAATCAGGTAGCTTAGCATAAGGCAGTTTTAGGATTTTGTTTATCAGTTCCTGACAAAACGCATTATTATCTATCACATCTTCCTGTACAATATCAAACAAAGCATTTTCGGACTGCTCTTTTGGAACAGCCGATTGTTCGGAAAATTGCACCGTATATTTTATTTGATGATTGTATAGCATTATGTATAATCAAGTTAATTACCTATAATCCTCCAATTAGGGATATATATTCACACTTGTTTTTTCTCCGGTGTATTTGTCCGTGAAGTAGAGTTGTGTTTCGTTTGCCTTCTTGTGTACGCTGTCGCCAATATTTAGTTTTTTCGCTTTTCTATCACCACTTTTTAACCATATATCCCAATAAAATTAAAACGAACATCTGGCCAAACAATGCGCTGTTATAAAACCCTTCGTACTTACCATTATTGTTTACCGTCACCCGGTTTGGAAATGAAGTTTCGTTTCTCTTGTTTTTGGGAACATAGCGTACATAAAACGGTATGGCTTGTAGTTTTTCTGCCGTGGGGAGAGGATTTTTGAATGAATATTCCTCAGTAGTATTGTATTTTGTACTGTCTGCAATACCGTCACGCATAAAGTTTAATGTATAATAAATACCTGCAACGGCTTTTCCTGAAAAGGGTTTTATTTCTACTGATTTAACAGAAGCTTTTACTACAATGCTGGCTTTTTTATACGTATAATCCCGCCAATATGACCTTACGCCAAACAAGCCTGTGATAATTCCCAGTACGATAAGCAAAATGCCGAGTGCTTTCATTGATTATTGGTTTAGTATTTCTTGCGGTGTCGAGAATTGCATAAATTCGGTTGGAAATATTTCTATTTTTGTTTTTGCCATCATTTTAATATAAAACGTAACTGCCACAACTAAAGAAAAGAAGATAGTGAAATAGATTAATTGAAATTTTTATTTCGTTATCTTCATTATGCAGTTTTGGGCGATTTAAACGGATCTCTGTTACTTTTTGATAGTATATTTTCTTCTTAACTCTTCGTATTCTTTAATATTCTTTTTGCTAAAACCAAGTGTATTCTTCAAATTATAATTATGATCAAGATAAAAAGCATCTGCATAACCTTCTTCCAACAGTTTCAGAAGCTGTTCGTACCCTTTTAGCCATTCATCTTTTTTCGTATGCATCAATTGGTGAATTGCATACATAAATTTTGCATCAGCATCGCCCATATCAGCATATCTTCTTATCTCCTCGAGATACACTTTGTCAAACCACGGGAATTTCGGTCCAAATGAGGTGTTTAACACGGTAGTATAACGACTGCCCACTAGTCCCAAAAACTCCATAGCTTTTAACCCGGATATTTGATAGCGTTTGGCAATAGCTTCAAAATCCTGCGATGTGTAATATTTATTTTTTTCATAATCGCTTCTTTGTTCTACTTTTAGACTGGAAACGCCGGATTCACGATAGTCTTCCATTATTTTACCTTTTTCTTCAAGATTGGCTTTTCCATGCATCGCAAAATTGAGTGTAAACCGAGCGTATTGTTGCCATTTTTTTTTGTTGAATGCGTGTTTAATGATTTCGAAATGGTGATATTTATTTCCATTTTCAAACAATGAAACAAGTCCTTCAGGATTATCTTCCATCCATTTATATACATAGTCTGCCATTTCGGGGCGTAATTCTACTCCTTCTACATTCGTTCTAAAATAATAATCTTTCTGCCCTGGCCGTGTGGTGCTTTGTGCTTCGAATTTTTCATCTTTATATTGCCAATACGAAATTCCATACAAAGGTTTTAGCGAATTGATAATAGCTTTTTTGTCGGGAAATCGTGTTTCTAAATATTCCAGTGCTTTTACGGCACTGTACCCGGTGATACTAAAGTCGTAAATAATCGGAATTAACTCTTCAAAACTGGCTGTTTGCTTCAGTTTTTCAAACGTTTCTTTAGCACTAAAGGCGAGATCAGCGGCAGGATATTCTACAAAAACTAAAACGCCATAACTGTCATTACGTAGCTCTTTTTTCCATAATCCGTTTATTAGCAAGCATATTGGATTCAGGCAGTGAAAATCCTACAGATTTGTAAATATCTGCATAGAAATTTCTCATCCTTTGGTAGGTCAAAAAGCGATTGTCATCAAAAGCATCGTAAGCTACAGATTTTTGGTATTCTGTTGCCCATTTTTGTCTAAGTGCCGCTTTTTCTGCTTCTTTTTCTGCAGTAGTTTTTTTGCCTGACCGTTTTTCCCATAAATCCACCATATCCTGAACGGCTTTCTGATCGATAGAGTAATCAAAATTCGTGTTAGCCGGAGTTGCCATACCTTTGCTACTTACATTCTCCATGTATTTTTTAAAAGCCTGATCCTGCTGGTATTGATAATACTCTGATGTGGTGGTTCCTTGTCCATACAAATATGTGTCTAATGCTAAGCAGCACAAGAAGGTAAGAACGTATTTTGCTGAATTTTTCATTCTGTTTTTATTTTAAATATTTGTTTTTAGCTATTTTTTAATTTTTGCTTATAATTTGCATATGGTAATTATTCATTCCATTATTACCGACCAGCTCTTCTCTGTACACTAAAGCAGCATGCAACTTATTGTTGAAGTAATAAATACCCTGAACTTGTGTAAGATTTTTAAGGTCTTCTATTTTAAGAACAAGCTCACTTCCTCCAGTTGTTTTGTATTTTCTGATGCTGTAATGTGCATGCATATTTTGTATATTGTTGCCTACGATGTACAGGTTTCCCTGTGGGTCTATCTCAATATTTTGTGCCAGGTTGCGTACCAATGGATCTGTGTTAGTGTGATTTTCTACTTTCGTTTCTTCCATCACCTTTTGCACACCGTAGCTGTTCAAGTTGATTTTATATACCACAAATTTGTTTTGCCAATGAGCATCAATAGCAACAAAAAGATCCTCTCCATGTCGTACAGAATGTATGATGTAGCCGGCATTGTTAATCTCAACCTCAGCTTTTTGATCCATCACATACATACCGCTTGCATCTGCGGTGTTGCTTTCGGCAAATACGGTAACTGTTCCTTTTGTACCGGTTGTTCCATCATTCAACAAGGTAGCTACATAGGTTTTACCATTGTATCGGGTTGATACATATTGTGTAGCCCAAACCACATTGTTTTTCCATTGCCCTGTACCATAATGATAGTGGGATACCCAATTTGTTCCACCATAATGTTCAGTATTATTCAGAAGTCCGTCTTCCGATGATTGTAGTTTTTCTATCGGACGATGTGGATAGCCAATATCTGTGATTTGTCCGTTTTTAAACACATTAATGTGGTTGGAGTTATCAAATGAAATATAGGTTTCCCAGGTGTCTGCTCCATAAATGGTTTTGATTGGTCTGAAATATGAAGCCATATTGCCTGTTGGCATATTTACGGTAGCTACATTCTGATTGTTGAGTACAATTTCTATCGGATCTTGATAGCCGGACATATGAGTAAAGTAAAGAAACCAACGCAACTCATCCTGCTTTTGCAAACTGAATGCAGCGGTACCGAATCTGCCACCCAAAACGCCTTGTTGTTTCTTTTGGATATGGTTTGCCACTACCTTCCATTGGTTGGTATTGAGCAGCGTGATGTTATTTGGATTATCGGGATTAGTATCATCATCTTTATTGCAAGAGGATAATAGTATTGCAAAGACCAGCACAAGAACCGAGAAATATTGTAATGCTTTCATTATTTTTGGGAATTAAGCAACCCTCGCAGGTTTTTCAGAAACCTGCGAGGGTTGGATTTTAAAAATTTATTTTACCGGAATATCAGTAAATGTTCCATAAACTTTGGTAATGCCTGAGCCTCCGGTAAATGCTTCAAAGGTTCCCGATGCTTTTCCACCGGAATTTGCTGTGATAACAACTTTTCCAGTAACAGGGGAACCTGTTGCCATATCTTTGAAATAAAAAGAATTTCCGGAAGTGGCTAAGTCATAAGTTGCCGGAGTTACTCCTGTCAAATTAATCTCAAATAAAGTAGTGCCGGGAGTTGCAGCAGTTCCCTCAAATGAAAATATAGATTTGTATTGTGTTCTCAGTTCAGAATAACCAGCGGTTTTTTCTGTAGCGGTGGTAGAATTTTCCCGCCATTTGAAGCCTGCTGTGGCAGTAGGATTGCCTGGTTCATCGTCTTTACTGCAAGCCGAAAATAGTACTACTGTTGCAAGTAGGGCTGTTTTGAGGTATTGTAATGCTTTCATGATTTTTAGGGTGTTTGTGATGATTTAATATATTTTGATGGCAAGGTCAAATTTACCTTCGGTAATTTTCTTGATGTCGGAAGCATTGAAAGTGCCATCATTGTTCTGACGTACCACATCAACAAAGAAAGTCCCTTTGATTTGCGTTCCGGAATTACTTTCGATAATTATTTTTCCTGTCTTTACATAATCCCATTGTGTACCCCACATGTCATAACTGTTGCCGTTCCATTTGCTGTATCCGGCAATTGCCAGATACTCAAGGTTGGAAACGTGTATCGGGTCGAAGTCATAAGTTCCGGGTTTCCAGTCGGCCGCAGTGGTTACTTTTCCGCCAAAGGACATCAATAATAGTACAATACTTTCTTTTTGGTCTTGGGGCTGCCCTATAATCTGTAACATTTTTGTAGAGCTGACAAATTTTGCAGCAGTAAATTGAAGATTTGCCTTGGGAAAGGACTGGTTATCTACCTTGGCAGAAAAAAATGCAGAAACATCCGGATTGTTGGGGTCGTTTGGAATGTTGTCATCGTCTTTACTGCAAGCCGAAAATAGTACTGCTGTTGCAAGTAAGGCTGTTTTGAGGAATTGTAATGCATTCATAATTTAATTTAATTTAATTTATATTAACACGGCAAAATTAAATTAAATGCACGGTTTGTACAATGGGCTGAACAGCCCATTTTTTAAATCAGCCCACTTTTTCGGGCTTTTTCCAATAGTTCTATGCGGTTGTGGGCTTGCAGTTTTTGGTAGATGTTTTCGATGTGTCGCTTTACGGTAAATGGCGAAATAATCAAATTTTCGGCAATGATTTTATTGGAAAATCCTTTGCTCAATTGTTCCAGAATTTCGGTTTCCCTTTCTGAAAGCACTATTTTTTCAGTGGTTTGTTCGTTTTTTATAAAACTTGCGTTTTTGAGTAATTGCAATGTTTTTAAGGCAATGGAAGGCGACATGACCGAACCGCCGTTCAAGGTGTCGTTTATGGTTTCGTAAATTTTTTCGGCTTTGGTTTCTTTGAGGATATAGCTGTCTGCTCCGGCTTTTATAGCGTTAAAAACATAATCGTCGTCATCATAAATAGTAATCATCACGATTTTAATATGTGGATATAGTTGTTTCACTTTTTCAGCTGCTTCAATCCCGTTCATTAAAGGCATTTCAATATCCATCAATATCAAATCAATGTCGTTATCTTTGGATAATAATCCCAATAGTTCAGCACCGTTTTGTGCCGTATGGGTAATGATAATATCATCAAAAGCGGAAAGTTTTTCTTCTATGGCTTTTAATGAGAAAATATTATCTTCTGCGATGACAAGTTTTATCATAATTAAGAATTAAAAATTATTTTTTTGCCTTTAGTGTGATTAGGATTTTGGCGAGTATCCGGCAAATTTCTTCTGCATCGTTTAACAAACTTTCTGATTGTTCTTTGCTCAGAAAGTCGGTTGCATTTAGCAATTTTATCCAATAAATTGTTTCTCTGGCTTCTTTGTATGAAATGTTGAGTTTGGATTGAAAATCTGCTTTTGATTGTCCGCCAATGTTTTCTTCAATATTTGCTCCGATTGATGTACCACTTCTTAATAGTTGTTTTTACAATACAAATTCCTGCTTCTCTTTTGTAAGGAATTTGTACAAATTCACCACCCAAATAGCAAAAGCAAAACTCTTTTCCTGTATCAAATTATCTTTCATCTATTCTTAATTTCTAATTCTCAATTTTTAACTGAATAGTATAAGCAGTTCCTTTCTCTGCTGCTGTTTCCAAATGAATTTGTCCATTTAGGGCTTCTATTCGATTTTGAATATTGGTTAATCCGAAAGACTTATTTTCCTCATTCTCATAATCAAATCCTTTTCCATTGTCGGCTATTTTGATGGCAAGCGTATTATCGTTTTGTTGCACATCAATCCTGATTTCCGAAGCTTCGGCATATTTCAGCGCATTGTTTATGATTTCTTGCACCGCTCTGAACAGATTAACTGCCTGTTTGGAATTGAGATTGAAATTTTCTGAAACATCAGAATTGAAATTGAACTTTACATCTTCTTTGGCTTCGGAAGCGTTCTTGATGAAATTGAGAATTTTCACTTTCAAATCATCAAGGTTGATCTCTTTTGAATTAAGTACCCACAATGTGTTTTTGAGTTCGGCAATGGAGTTTTCCGAAAAATCGGAAAGGGTATTGATTTTGCTGTTTACCCCATCATCTAATTTTTCCGATGAATTTTTAAGCCCGTCCAGAATTAAATTGATAAATGTAAGCTGTGCTCCCAAGCTATCGTGTAAATCTCTTGAAATTTCTAAACGTTGTTCCTGCATTTTGGAATGGGTTTGTTCTTTCAAGAGTTCGTTTTCTAAAGCGAGTTGCTTTTGCTTTGCGTTAGATTTTATGCTGAAATTCCGAAAAATCCCTAAACCGATTAAAATTGCACTTCCCAATAAAATCAGCCAGATATTTTTTTGCCCTGAAGCGAGTTTAGTTTCTACTATTTGTTTTTCTTTTTTTTGGGTTTCGTACTTGATGTTCAGTTCCGAGAGTTGCCGTGTGTTTTCTTTGTTGATGAATTTGTTCATCGATGTCGAAAAATCTTTGTGGTACTGAAATGCACTTTTATAATCTGAGGCTTTTGCTGCTGCATTAGCCAAGCTTTCATAAGCCATCCCTACAATTTCTTCGGCTTCTATTTCTTTGGCAATGGTCAAAGACTTATTGCAATATGCTACAGCTTGCGTATAATTTCCCATTTCACCGTACAGGTTTCCGATATTGTTATACGTGGCAGCCATACTCCATTTGTCCTGCTGTTTTTCTAAGATGCCGATAGCTTTCAGGTTAAGCGCAACCGACTTTTGATAATCTTTTTGGAGTTTGTAAACGATTGCCATATTGCTGTATGCCATCGCTATTTTTTCGGGGATATTTTTCGATTGGTAATGAGCGAGTGCTTCACTGTAGGCTGTCAGTGCTTTTTCGTATTCTTCCTGTTGCTCATAGATGATACCTTTGTTATTTTGGCAATCTGCCAAAAGCTCTTCATTGCCTACTTTTTGGGCTGACTTTTCTGCTTTCTCGTAATATTCGAGTGCTTTGTCAAATTTCTTCCATTGTACGTAGAGAATACCAATGTTTTTCTCTATATGCGGGGTCATTGCCTTGTTATCGGTAAGCTCAGCCGTTTCCATAGCTTTCTGATAATGTTGGAGTGCCCTTACGTTTTCGCCCCGGTCACTTTCTATTTTACCTAAGTTTAGCTCTGCTTGAATATAAATTTTGGGGGCTTGTTTTTTAGTATGGTCATCTGCAATTTTTTTCAGGATAACCTCTGCCGTATCTGTCCGGTATTCTCTTAAATATTGAGTAGCTTTTTCCAATTCCTGTTCAAAATCAGTAGGACTGGTATTATCAAAAACACTATTATTCTTGTTTTCACAGGAAAAGCAAAGGAGCGTAATAACAATGAAAATGAGCCAATAGGGTTTCATAAATAATATGATATAAAAGTTCAACAAAGATAAAAATTATTTATAGGATATGCTGAATAATCGGTTGGCTTGGTGTAAAATGGCTCTTTTGAGTGTTTGCTAATTTATATATTTGTCTACCGCTTTATCCAATTCCTCGCTAATTACTTTAGCATAAATCTGCGTAATGCCAATATCTGAATGGTCTAATAGTTTTGAAACATATTCTATCCTCATACCATTATTTAAAGCGTTTGTAGCGAATGTATGACGACTTAAATGGAATGATAAAGAGAAAGGCAATTCCATATCCTTACCCAATCTACGTAACTTTTGACCGCATAGAATATTTTTTGCATTGATGATATATGCCTGGTAATCGGTATCGGTATCAAACCTTTCTACATCTTCCAATATCGGAAAAACAAAATCGCTCGGCAATGATATTTCGGTTTTGTATTTGTTTAAAATATCAATTGCAATCTGACCGATTTTAAAATTGTGGGTTCTTCCTGTTTTGCGAATGGTCTTGGTGACGCGTTGCTCTTTCTTGTTGTAATGTTCCCATTTCAAACTCACTACATCGCTAAAACGCAAACCACCTGCATACACCGCAGAAATGAACATATCTCTAAATACTTCGTCCTTGCCTGTATATTCGATTTTAAGAGTGCGTAATTTTTCTACCTGTTCTTTCTTTCAAAACAGACGTTTGCTTTCGGATTTTTTTACCCTCACTTTTGAGAACGGATAAATGTTCTCTTCTATCACATCTCCCCTTTGTGCATCACGGAACATTACTGATAAAATCAACAATGAATAGTGTATAGTTGTTGCTCCGTTCTTCAAAGTATTGGACATATAATTGATATAGTCTTTCAGCATCGTAACGGTAATATCATCAAAGTATATATCCCTGTGTCCGATGAATTTTTCAAACTTTCCTATATACTGTGTGTAATTCCTGTAGGTGGCAACCGATACCGTTCCTTTGATACGCTCGCAACGGTTGTAAGCATATTCAAAGAAGTTCGCCATATCCTTACCTTTTATTGCTTCTTTGAGTTTTCGGGCTGATACGGATTTACGTTTGCGTTCGTGGTCGGCAACTGTTCCCTCCGCATCTGCTACCTTTTGAGAAATAAAGGCATTCATTCTCGCACTGTTGGCGTGGTTCTTCTTTATCTTCTGCTTATCATCGTCCCATTCGTTGCGTTTCAGTTTCACGCCTGTGGCTACAAATTTGGCTTTCCTATCCTTTATAACCCTTATATATAAAGGGCTATGACCTGTTTTATCTTCCTGATTTGTCCGAAGTACTAATTTTATTGAAGCCATAAGAAAAAGTATTATATTTGTTGTACTAAAAAAAACAATCGAGTGCAAAACGATAAAACCCTTTATAAATCAGCTATTTCAAAGCGGTGCAACCTGATACAAAGATACAACATTTGGTACAACAAAACTAACTTTTGATTGCTTTTTACTGCTTTATTTTGTTCTTCATTATTTTACAACTTATTGATAATTATGTATTTGAGTGCAAAAGGCGACATACGATTTAATACTTTTAATAACATCGTATTGGCAATAGTGGGGCTGACAGTTGTAAACTCAACATTTGTAATTCTATGGGGCATTTGTGCAAATGTTGAGCTGACGTTTTTCAAATGCCCCACCATCGCCAATACGTAAACCGTTAGCGGCTATTTAAACTGAAACTATAGACAATGGAAATAAACAAAATTGAAGACGTCATTGTTCCGACAAAACCCTTTGTAGTCGGCACAGGTTGGGAAGAAGAAATTCTTCCGATTATTAAATCATACAGCCTTGACTTTTGGGGTGATGATATGGTAGATGCAACGCCATTGGCAGACATTGAAAAATGTGAGAAAAGATTAGGAACAACGCTACCCAATGACTTGAAACTATTTTATCTAAAATTTGGACCGGCAAGACTAATGGAGACCTTGTTAAGCGTGGAGGAATTTGTTTATCTTTCTGCATCGTGGGACAAATCATATCTTGACTCATACACAAAAGATGAGCAAGAGGTAATTTCGGGACTAATTGTGTTTGGCGACTATTTAGGTAACGGGAATTTGTGGTGCTTTCAGAAAGACACAAAACATATTTTCTATTTCAATCACGACACCCGACCTAATGTCAACGGAATGTT
This sequence comes from Niabella sp., assembly GCA_047975735.1. GTDB lineage: Bacteria > Bacteroidota > Bacteroidia > Chitinophagales > Chitinophagaceae > Niabella. The sequence goes on along the minus strand of JBKEEB010000024.1, from coordinate 118,372 downwards.
TGACAATTTTTATGATTACATACATTCTTTACTAATTTATAGCCAAGGTGAAATGGGACAAGAGATTGAAGGACTTGAAGCCGAAACAGAAAAACTTGTTGTAAACCAAATTGGTAAAGAAAGAGTGAAAGTATGGCAGTATTTTACAGGCTGGGACTAACCAAAACAGCCGCTAACAGAACTGTGTAAAAAACCAAATAAAAAGCTAATTATTTTTAGGTTTTATTGAACAATAATTAGGTTGGTACAAGGTGTTGTTTTTTACAAAGTGAGGCAATAGTGGCCATAACTTCAACTCCTCACAAAACAAACCAAGATACCAGCAACGCACATACAAATACCGTAATACCCATAATTACCGTTGCCGGCGTATATACTTTTAGCGATGTTGAAATACTAATCCCCGAAAAACGATTGACTACCCAAAAATAGGAATCGTTAGGATGAGATACCATCATAGAGCCCGCACTTAATGATATCATCGTTAACAATTTCCCGTTTTCAGAATCAAGCCCCAACAAGGGCAACATAGGTACTATTAAGGATGCTGCTGTAATAATGGCAACAGTTGACGAGCCCTGAGCTGTTTTTAAAACAAAAGCTATAAGAAAAGGAACCGTAAGTCCCAAACCGGTATTTACCAGTTTTTCACCAAGATACTGCCCAACCCCTGTTTCTTTTATTACCAAACCAAACATACCACCGGCAGCAGTAATAATAATGATGGGCCCTGCCTTTTCAATAGCAGTTCCTAATACTTCATTAATAGCTTTAACAGTTTTTTGTTTTAATAAAAAAACAGACAATATTACACCGGCAAAAAGTGCTACTATTGGCTGACCTGTAAAAGATGCCAGATTAGAAAAAAAATTTTGTTCCGGTTGTATAACTTTTATTAAAGAGCCAAAAGTAATAAGTAGCAAAGGAACAATAATGGGTAATAATGATAAAAAAACAGAAGGGTATTGTGTGGACGGAAACGTTACTTCAGAATGAGTTGTTGGCGCAACAATTTTATCATTACGAGTTCTCCATTTTGTCCAATAATAAGCCACCATAGCTGCAGGTACGGCAAAAAGTAATCCCCACAAAATTAATTTCCCCAAATTAACATTAATAATACCCGAAGCGGCCAAGCTACCGGGATGCGTAGGTATTAGACAATGAACAGCATATAGGGATGTAGCCAATGCAATGGATAAAAAAGATACGGCTATTTTTGTTTTGCTACTGAATGTTTTAGCCAAGCCACTTAGTATAATAAAACCCGAATCGCAAAAAATAGGAATCCCAGTTATATATCCTGTAAAAGCCAATGCAGCAGCAGCATTATTTTCGCCAGTTTTTAACAAAATATAATTGGCTATACTTATTGCACCGCCAGATATTTCTAAAACGACGGCAATGATAGTACCAAAAATGATTAAAAAACCGATAGACCCCATCGTATTTCCAAACCCTTCTTTTAAAATACCTATAATATCTTTATCGGGTAAAGCCAATACCGCCAGTAATAGAGATACAACAAAAAGGGAAATAAAAGCATTTAGTTTTATTACTGATGTTAGAAAAATAATTAAAATAATTGCGGCTAATACGAGCAACGCAAGTGAAAATAGCGACATGTTTAATAGATTGTTACGCCTCGTTTTATATAAAAAGAAAGCTGCATTACAAATATTTTTTTATACGTTATATGAAGATATTAAATGAAATTGATAGTGCATATTTAAAAACAGAACCAGCGATATAAAAAGTGTGAATTGGTTTTTGTTTATTGAATTGCACTAACAGTATCCCCTATCATCACTTTTTTTAAATAGGAGTCAATATTATATGGAGCCATTTGTTTTTTATTAGCGCTATTTATAACGGCTTCTAACTTTTCTTGTAATGCTACAATAGGCGGAGGTGCCGAGAATGGTAGAAAAGTAACTTTTTTTTCACCGGTGGTTGTAATATAATCAAAAAGAAATGTGGGACTATCAAACGTTTTGCTGCTATCAACCTTACCTACATAATGTGATTGTAAACTGGTATCTGCTACAAAATTTTTAATTGCATTATATACAGCCGTATCAATATAACCGTAATAATACCCAGTTGAATCTGAGCTATGCCGATAAATCAATTTATAATCACCGCTCTTATCAATAGCCAGATAATGTACCAACCTAAAACTCTCATTATTTGGAGTACTGGTATGATGAAAAGAAAGGTATTTAAAGGTTCCAGATAATTTAGCAGCATCCTTATCAGACTGATTACAACTAATAAAAACAACTATTGCCAAAACAAAAAAAATAACATGTTTCATTTTTTAACTTTTTTGTAAATATAAAAACTAACGTACCGGTACATTATACAATTCCTCGTGTAATTTACGTAAACTTTCTGCCAGCATTTTCTCTACTTTACGGTCGTAGGTTAAAATACCGTTGGTTTCAACTTCCACATCGGTGGTTTGTGTATATACAGCTGCCGACAACCCCATAGGAATCAATTTTTTTAAATCATTCATCAGCCTTGTATAACGTTGAAAGAGTTCTTCTTTATTTTTAAAACTTTGGTAACCCCAATTATTTTTAGTTTGCCAGGTATGTCCTTCAACCGGCAATCCTAAACCACCAAACTCACCCAAAACAAGAGCCTGACCGCTATTACCAAAAACACGAACATCTGGCATAGCAGGATCAGGATAGTTATGTATATCCAAAATATGACCGATGTAAAAAAAGTTTCCGCCACTGGCACTATTTACTAATCTTGACGGGTCATATTTGACTGTCCATTCTGCAATTTCTTTCGTTTTAAATTGACCCCAAGCTTCGTTAAAAGGCACCCATACTACAATTGAAGGAAAATTATAAGCCGCATCCACAATGGCTTTCCATTCTTTTTTATAATATCCTTCCGATTCGGGCGTTCGGTTTTTATCCAAATTAAAACCAGAAACTTGGCCGGGTCGCATATCCCAATGATTGCCGCCTAAATCGCCGCTTGGCATATCCTGCCAAACCAAAATTCCCAAACTATCACAATAACGATACCAGCGGGCGGGTTCTACTTTAATATGTTTACGAATCATATTAAAGCCCCATTCTTTAGTTTTTATTATATCAAATAAAAGTGCTTCGTCAGTAGGAGCTGTATATAATCCATCTGGCCACCATCCCTGATCTAATGGACCATATTGAAATATAAACTCATTATTCAACGACAAACGATTTACCCCTTGTTGATCTTTCTTTAATTCAATTTTCCGCATAGCAAAATAACTTTTTACTTCGTCTATTTTCTTTACACCCCGGAATAGAGAAATTTTAAGGTCGTATAATTTAGGGTTTGAAGGCGACCATAAAACAGGATTCTTTATGTCTATACTACCTTTTACCCCTGCCGGTAAAGTAGCCTCGCCTATTAAGGTTGTACCATCATAAGCCTCAAACTTCACAATATCGCCTAATTGAGCACTATCTACAATAGCAGAAACCGCTAATTGTTTATTATCTACATCAGGTGTATGCCTGGTGGAAACAATAAAACTTTGTGGTACATTCTCTAACCAAACTGTTTGCCATATTCCTGTAACGGATGTGTACCAAATACCTTCGGGACGATTCACCTGCTTTCCTCTGGGTTGGGGGCCTTCATCTGTAGGATCCCAAACACGGATAGCTATTTGCTGTTTTTTACCTTTATTTAGAAACGGCGTAATATTAAATGAAAACGGATCGAAGCCTCCTTCATGCAACCCAATAGATGTACCATTTACAAAAACTTCGCACTGCCAGTCAACTGCACCAAAATGCAATAAAAGCTGATTACCACTTTTAGGCTTTGAAATACTTATTGTATTCTGATACCAAAGTACCTTATCTTTTCCGACAAATTTGCCTACGCCCGAAAGTGCCGATTCAATAGCAAAGGGCACCAAAATATTTCCATCAAATTTAGCTGGAATGGTTTTTTTAGTGTTCGGAGTAACAGCATACATCCAAAGCCCGTTTAAGTTCTGCCAATCGGCACGAACCATTTGCGGGCGAGGATACCCGGAAAGTACGTTCTGTGGGTCAATTTTTGTTGCCCAACTTGTAAGGATCTTATCGCTAACGGGTTTGTAATTCTGAGAAATACCTAAAATGGGAAAAACAATTAATATGACAAACGTAATTCTCGCAAATAGATTTTTCATGAACGTATATAATTTGGTTAGTAGAAGCATGCCCCATCAAAGTTAGCAACAATTAATTTTTAAACCGGTTTACTTTACAGCTAATTATTTTAAAAAAGTAATATTTATGTAAAAAAAAAAAACAACAATCTCTCCAATCTTATTTTTATTCTATTTGTTCCTAAATTCGCCCTATTGTGACACAGGAAGTATTTTCAAATATTGCAACATCTATTCCGCACGAACCGGGCGTTTACAAATATTTTGATAAAGAAGGAACTATTATTTATGTAGGAAAAGCAAAAGATTTGCGAAAGCGTGTCAGTTCCTATTTTAATAAAACCTTTACCAACTACAAAACACACGAACTTGTAAAACGAATTCATACAATTGAATTTACAATTGTTACCAGCGAAGCAGATGCTTTTTTTCTGGAAAATTCGCTTATCAAAAATTTTCAACCCAGGTTTAACATCAATCTTAAGGACGATAAAACATACCCTTATATTGTAATTAAAAAAGAACCCTTTCCCAGAGTTTATTTAACAAGGCAACCCATTGATGACGGGTCTGAATATTTAGGGCCTTATACATCTGTATTTAAAGTGCGTGAATTGTTAGAGTTCATCAAACGTACAATTCCCATGCGTACCTGTTCTCTGAATCTTACTCCTAAAAATATTGAAAAAGGCAAGTTTAAAGTTTGTCTGGAATATCATCTTGGCAACTGCAAAGGCCCCTGCGAAGGCTTACAAACACAAGATGATTATGATAAAGATATTGCCAGTGTGAGAGATTTGCTAAAAGGAAATCTTTCGCCAGTGATTAAACACTTTAAGGACGAAATGAAAATAGCCTCCAACACACTTGAATTTGAAAAAGCTGAACAAATAAGAAAAAGAATTGAATACTTAGATGAGTATTATCAATCACGCTCGGTAGTTACCGGCGTGAAAGGAGGTGATAAAGATGTGTTTGCCATTATAAAAGAACAGGAAATAGCTTATGTAAATTTTTTAATGGTAAGAAATGGTACCATTGTACAAACACATACTACCAAATTAGAAACTTACCTTAACGAGGCAGTGGAAGATGTATTAACCTATGCCATAAGTCAGTTAAGGATGCGCTTTAACAGCGATGCTACCGAAATTGTTGTGCCATTTAAAATTAATTATCCGGAAACAACCGTAACCGTTATTATTCCAAAAGCAGGAGACCGTAAAAAATTATTGGAGCTTTCGGCAATAAATGCCAACCACTTTGTGGAACAAATAAAAAACAAACAGCGGTTGAAAATTAGCCGAAACACAGACCAGATAAAGGTATTGGAGCAATTACAAATTGATTTACAATTGCAGGAATTACCTGTACATGCCGAGTGTTTTGACAATTCTAATTTTCAGGGTAGCTATCCTGTATCAGCAATGATATGTTTTAAAAATGGTGTACCAAGCAAAAAAGACTACCGCCTTTTTAATGTAAAAACAGTTGAGGGCATCAACGATTTTGCCAGCATGAGAGAAGCTGTTTACCGCCGCTACAAAAGATTGAAAGAGGAGCAACAACCCTTGCCGCAGTTAATTGTTATAGATGGAGGTAAAGGCCAGTTAAGTGCTGCCATAGAAGCTATTGAAGATTTAGAACTAACCGGTAGCATTACCCTTGTAGGGCTTGCAAAAAACATAGAGGAAATATTTTTTTCCGGAGATAAAGAGTCTTTAAAACTTCCTTACAATAGTAGCAGCCTTAAATTATTGCGCCGTATGCGTGATGAGGTGCATCGTTTTGGCATTAGCTTTCACCGCAATAAACGCAGCAAAGGAACTTTTAATAATGAATTAGAAAATATTAAAGGTATTGGCAAAGTAACAGCCGATCAATTACTCAAAACGTTTCGTTCTGTTAAAAACATCAGGCAAAAAAGCCAAGAAGAAATTGCTGCCGTTATTGGCCAAGCAAAAGCCAAAATCATCATAGATTATTTTTCTGATACTGCATCCTGATTTTTCAATATATATTTTTTAAACCCGGCTGTCATAGTATCAGCAACATCGCCGTTTGCATTTTTGTAAATAATGTAAGCTTCCAATTCTTTGTGCCGCTTAACAAATTCAATGGCTTTTTCCATTCCCAACCCCATTAATACATTATCATACGCATCGGCTGTAATGGCATTTTTGGAAAGTACAGTGGCACTAACCATATTATTAGTAAAAGAATAACCGGTTCGCGGATCAATCAAATGCGACACATATTTGCCGTTAGTAGTGTAAAATTTACGATAGTTGCCAGAGGTGGTAAGCGAAACGTTCTTTAAGCGAACCAAGGCGCGCAACGGTTCTCCAAACTCATCAGTGGCAGGTTGTTCAACCCCTACAATCCAATCTCTGTTGAGTACTATATTTCTCCCTCCCGACCGAACCTCTCCTCCTATTTCAATTAAATAATTTTTTATGCCCAAAGCTGCCAATTTACCCGCCATAAAATCAACACTATATCCTTGTGCTATACCATTCACATCAATCTTAACACAAGGTTTCTTTTTATACAAAACACTACCTTGCAGTTGTAATAAACGATAATCTACACAGAGTTTAATTTGACTGATGGTCATACTATCCGGCAGATGACCTCTTGGCTGACGATTACCAAACCCCCATACATTTACCAATGGGAATACAGTAATATCAAACAACCCGTTTGAGGCCTTAGCAGACTCGAAAGCCTTTTGCACAACGGATTTCAGGTGATGATCGACTGGAACTCCTTCTTCCGATTCATTGAACTGATTGATCAGCGATCCTTGTTTATAAATAGAAAGCGACTGATCCAGTTCATGAAAATACGCCATTACATGAGCCATTGTAACGGCACTGTCGTTTGCTATATAACTGATAGAGAAAGTAGTACCCTGCGCATAACCATCTAATTTTATTAACTGAGAAATCTTTCCTGTATTTTTACTTCCGGCACATGAAAATAACACTACCAAACATCCTAAAAATAATTTCCAATTTCTCATAAATATCTCTTACTATTCAATATTGTCCCATTTTAAATATCCAATATGTAATTCGTCTGGTTGCTGTGTATCTTCTTTAAGTATCTGTAGCATAAACTTTCCTTTCTGGGTAGCCGGCAATATATCTTCTACATTTAAAACCTCGTCCACATCAACACCATATTTATCATCTACATGGCTTACAGCTTTACCATTAGGTGTATTATATTGCTTATAAAAAGGAGTTTGTTTGGCAGCCTGTATTGCAGCTCCAATATCCTTTGCTATTGCAAGACATTTATAATGATGCTCCTCAAAAGAGTTTGGCAAATATCCTCCAAGATTAATAAAAAAGAGATTTTCATTTTTAGATGCCGCTTCTTTTCTTTCAAATACTTTTATGGCATACCCATCCACATTAGTTACTTCACGCCAGGCATCAATATGAATTTTTCCGGCATCCGGCCAAAATGCGGCAATGTAATGCTTTAAGGAGGAAAGGCTTTCCCCAATGCAAAAAAACACATCATGCTGCTCCGTATGACGGCCTATGGGCGTGCAGCCCAAAAGCAGGTAAAACAATTTATACTTCTTCATTTTTTATGTTGATGTTTTCCAATAATTGAGATACCGATGTTACAGGTTTCTTACAGGCATAATTTTCACACAAATAAATAGCAAATGGTTCTTCCGGCTTTTTTCCGGCTAATAAGGGATAGGTTATGTTTTGCTTATGGGCGGCCATAATTATTGTACCCGGCAAATAATTTGTTAGTAGCTCCTTTAGCGGTTTTTCATAATCGCCCATCAACACAATTTCCTTTGTACCCGTAAGTTGTTGTAACAGTGTTTGCAGCCACATTCCAAAAGAAACCGGATATTTTACAATAACATCCCCCACTCCTGCTATCATTGTTTGGGCTCTTTGCTGCCAGTTCTCTTTATTTAAAAGTATGCCCAGCTCCAATAAATTTTGCGCCATCAGGGCGTTGCCCGATGGGGTTGCTCCATCATATAATTCTTTTTTTCGAACAATCACATCTAACTGGTTTTCCATTGTATAATAAAAAAAACCATTATTATCGGAGAAGTCTTTGATGACCTGCTCACAATAACCTTTTGCTTTTTCTAACCACAAAACATCGCCTGTTACTTTTTGTAATTGAAGAAGTGCCTGTATCAGGTAGGCATAATCATCAAGAAAAGCAGGATACTTAGCTACTCCATTTTTCCATACATGACTAAGTCGGCCATTTGTTCCGGTAAAAGCCTGTAATATAAATTGCATATTATCTATTGCCCTACTCTTATAACTTTCATTTCCTGTTGTGGCATAGGCCTTGCAAAAAGCAATATTCATTAAAGCGTTCCAACTTAAAATAATTTTATCATCCAAAGCCGGACGTACTCTCTTACTGCGTTCATTCAATAATTTTTGCTTACCGGCTTGCAATATTTTTTTTAATTCATTCACTTCTATTCCCATTTCAGCAGCAAAAATATCCGGCGTTTTTAAAACACGTAAAATATTAGTACCGTCCCAATTTCCGGATGGTGTTATATCGTAATAAGACATAAACACATCTGCATTTTTGCCAATAACTTTCCTAACAGTTTCTTCATTCCATGTATAAAATTCACCTTCAACGCCCTCGCTATCAGCATCCAATGCAGCATAAAAACCACCTCCGGCATCCAACAATTCTCTTTCAACAAAGGCCAGCGTTTGTTTTATGGTTTCCAGATATTTTTCTTTTTTTGTAAACTGACAGGCTTCGCAAATTGTAGAAACAATTAGCGCATTGTCATAAAGCATTTTTTCAAAATGTGGTACCAACCATTCTTTATCGGTAGCATACCTTGCAAATCCACCGCCAAGCTGGTCATTAATACCGCCATCTATCATTTTATCAATACTTAGCAATGCCTGTTCCAGAGCTTTTGATGCATTAGTTTCGGCATGGTTGTTTCGTATAAAGTAATAATGCAGCAAAAACTGAATTGAAAAAGTTTGCGGAAACTTAGGGGCATTACCAAATCCTCCCCATACTACATCAGCCTGCGACAGAAGATTATTACAAGCCGTGTCTGCTAATTCGATGCTCATCAGGTTTTTACCATCTGTACTAATACCGAAAGAATTAGTTTTTTGTAAATGCGCTGTCATTCCATCTGCCTGCTGCTCAATATTTGCCCTCTTATGCGTAAATGCATCAGCAACTGCTAATAGCACATCTTTCCAAGATGGCCTATTCATTACGGGCTGTGGAGGAAAATAAGTGCCGCCATAAAAAGGTTTTTTATCGGGTGTTAAAAACACATTCAATGGCCATCCGCCGCTGCCGGTCATCGCCTGAACTGCATCCATATAAATATGATCGATATCAGGCCTTTCTTCCCTATCAATTTTTATATTGATAAAATGCTCGTTCATGATAGCGGCCGTAGCTTCATCTTCAAAACTCTCACGTTCCATTACATGGCACCAATGACAGGCGGCATAGCCTATGCTTATTAAAATGGGTTTATCTTCTTCTTTGGCTTTTTGCAAGGCCTCTGCCCCCCAGGAATACCAATTAACAGGGTTGTTTGCATGTTGTAAAAGATAAGGACTGGTTTCGTGTATGAGTTTGTTAGCCATGAAAAAATAAAGAATAAAAAATGAAAAATTGCTGTAATTAATAGCCTATGGGCTATAAACTACGAGCCCGTTTTACGGCCCCAAGCCCATCGTAAAAATTCAGGCATAGCACGCCCCCAACTGGGTACATCATGGCGGCCATCTTCCAACTCTAAATAATATATATCCTTAGGGGAATATCCTTTATTAATGAGCTCGTGAATATGATCCATTGTATCTTCTACAGCATCTATTACACCATTCCCGTTTCTGTCGGCGATTTCATCTAATTTACCGGTTTGAAAAAAAAATTTCATACCGGAAACGTATTGGCCTTTTCTTATTGCCTGCTGCATAATTCGGTGTTTGTTATCCTGATAATTTACATCCTGCTGGTCTTTACTACGCCACCACAAGGAACCGGAAAAAATGCCTGCAATACTAAAAACTTTCGGGTTATTCCACACAATATCCAAAGCACTTAAGCCTCCCAACGAAAAACCTGCAAACCCAATTTCTGTAAACTTTATTTTATGAAATTTTTTCTTCAAAAATGGCAGCAACTCTTTAATAATAAATTTTGAATACATAGTTGCTTTTGCACCTCTTCCAAGATAATCTGCTTTACCAGCCACGCCATATTCCATCATCCGTTGGTTACTACAGGAAACGGCAACGCAAATTATGGGATTGATAGCCTGCTTTAAATATAAACCCTCCAATATTTTTCTAAAATTCATCACAGGCATATCCTGCCCGTCGTTAATTAATAAAAGATTTACATCATTTAAAACTTCTACATCAGGCGGAAGAAACAAATCTACCACCACTAAACGCTTTAAATATTTTGATTGAATTGATATGTTTTCTTTTACTATATTCTCCGTTTCCGTTAGTTCCATCCACCAAAAATAAGTTTCTTATTAATATTGTTCTTTTTAATCTTTCGTTTTCATAGCTTCATATACCAATAATTATTTTACCTGTAAAGCCAGTATCCTCTTATCAAAAAAAGTGGGTACAAATATTATATTGTTCTTTTTGTCTAAACCAATATCTGCTGTATTTATTTTCATTTTATGGGTTTCCATAATTATTTCGTATTTACCATTAGCGTACACATAGTAAATATATCCCGGCCAGGAGCTAACAATAAAATCTCCATTGGCTAATTGTTCTATACCGTCAATTTCCTGAGGCAGGGTTACGATAGTTGTAATATTTTTTTTCTTATTAATCTTTCTGAAATTTTTCCCTTCGCCATAAAATAATTCGTTATTTATATATTTCAGTCCATTGGTTCGTGGCACATCATCCAAATATAAAGTAGGTTTATCTTTTTTTATTTGCCATATTCTGCCTGCTTTTGAGTCTGATACATAAACTGTTTTTTTAGCAATGGTTATATCGTTCAAGTTTACAGACCCCGGTATTGGTATCGTTTTATTTATTTCGCCTTTCTTTATATCTATTACAGCAACCCTGTTAATATCTGCTACGTATAATTTATTACCTATAATCCCCATGCCCTTAGGTGCACTAAGCCCTTTAATCCAGTTGCCATTATATGCAGTACCATCCATTTTCATTATTCCAATACCGCCAATGCCATCATCCTCCCAAGGAGCTCCGTTAATGAGTGATATATATAATTTTTCCTGATATGGCAATACCGACTCTGGCGTGGCCAATATAGAATCAGATTGCCAAACACTTAGTAATAAATGGTTTTGAGCCTGTACAGAGAACAAAAACCAACTAAATAAAATTGAAAAAAGATATCGCATGCGTAATATTTTATACGAAGGAACAATTTACCTAATGATGAAAAATTATGTAAAAAAATATCTGGAAACAATAAACGTTTTACTAAGAAACTAAATATAGCACTAAAAGCTAAAAAAAGTACAAATGCCATGGGTTATTGGCTGGTTAATCATCATCCTCCATCTCCTGACGTAATTCGGTACTGATGTTGACCAATACTTTATCAATTCTGTGTCCATCCATATCCATAATTTCAAAGTCAAACCCATTCCAATGTAACTTATCGCCTACTTCGGGAATGCGCTTTAGTTTATGTAGTATAAACCCAGCCAGTGTATCAAATTCTTGCTCTCCCTCGTTCATCCAATCAGCTTTATCAAAATAGGTTAAAAAATCGTAAAAGGGAATTTGAGCATCTACCAAAAAGCTACCATCTTCCCTTTCATACACTTCATAGTCTTCCTCATCTTCCTGCGGCATATCTCCAATAATGGCTTCCAGAATATCTTTGGTAGTAATCATTCCTAAAACACTACCATATTCGTCAACAATAAAACAACTGTGTAATTGAGATTCTTTAAATTTTTCCATAACCCGAAAAGCGGTATTATTTTCCGGCACAAATAAAGCCGGGCGCATCAGGTTTTTAAAAGGGATATTATCTTTATTGGTGTATAAATCTTTTATTGAGATTACTCCTTTTATACTGTCGATAGCCCCGTCACAAATAGGGTAGATAGAATGTGGTTCTTTTAAAATTTTCTCCTTAATCATCTCTTCCGTTTCGTTCATGTCAAACCACACAATATCGCTGCGATGTGTCATTAAAGAAGTAATATTCCTGTCGCTAAGGTGAAAAACCCTTTCAATAATTTCCTGCTCTGTTTCTTCCAGGGTTCCTTGTTCGGTACCTTCGTTAATAATGGCTTTTATTTCTTCTTCCGTTACCTGCCCGTCTTTGGGTTTTATATTAAAAATTCTGGTTATAACAGAAGTAGATTTTGTTAACAACCAAATAAACGGATAGGTAATATAACTTACAATACGCATGGGGGCTGCTACAGCTTTTGCAATTGCTTCGGGTCTTGAAAGGCCGATTCTTTTAGGAATCAACTCACCAAATACTAACGAAAAATAAGTAATGATAATTACAACGCCGGCAGTAGCTAATCCTTTGGCGTAGGGTGCGATGCTGGGAAAGCCGCTAAGAAAATTTATAAAATCTCCGGTTATTTTATCACCAGAATAGATACCGGTTAAAATACCAATAAGCGTAATACCAATTTGTACGGTGGATAGAAAATGATCGGGATGGTTGGCAAGTTTTAATGCGTCAGCAGCTTTTTGATCTCCTTTATTTGCCTGGGCTTCCAATCTGGCTTTGCGGGCAGAAACCAATGCAATTTCTGCCATTGAAAATAGTCCATTGAGTAATATCAAACAGGCTATTATAATTAATTCCATTAATTTTTATATGTTGATTGAACTTCGAAGATAGTAAATCCGTAGTTTTTATTAAAAATACGCCCTCCAATGTATCCGAACAAGCAACCCAATGCTGCTCCACACAGTACATCAAACGGATAATGCACACCCACATATACCTGGGCAAACCCGATAAGAGCAGCCCAAATAAATACTAACCAGGTGTAAGGGAACACTTTACGGTAAGTAACAAAAATAAAAGCAGCAATACCAAAATGATTAATAGCATGGTTTGATACAAAACTAAATCCGCCAGAACAACGACCCAAAACTAACCTTACATACCCTATCATTTCGGGATCATTGCAGGGGCGTATTCTTTCGAACCCAGCCTTAAATATTCTGGCACCGGTTAGGTCTGTGGCCGCAACGGTAGCCAATACAAACAGTAACCACCACCACCCTTTCTTTCTATAATTAATAATAGAAAATAAAATCATAAATAAATAAAAGGGTGCCCAAGTATAGGAGTTACGCATTACCGGCATGAACCCGTCTAAAAAATTACTGGCCCAAAGGGTATTAATCGTGTAAAAAAGCTGCTTATCAATTTCCACTAACCAATTGGGCAGCGGTATGTATGCCGGTAAAACCATAGCGACAAAATTAGCAGAATCAAACAAAATAATTACACTGTTATATTCTTTAACAACTTAAACAGCCCTTTTTGCCGGCATTTTGCACGTTACCATTGTTTTTTAAGTATGTTTGTAAGCAATGTTTATTCGTTTAAGAATACCAAAAACCATCTTATGGACCATTAACTTATTCATGGTCTTATTTTTGTTTTTCACAACTTTCAGAATAATTACTTTTTTTGCTTTTAGGCCTGCGGAGTTTAGTTTGTTTGATGCTGCTCCTTCGTTTGTCATGGGCATACAGTATGACCTCAGATGGATTGCTATTGTACTTTTACCAATTATAATATTTAGCATTCATCGTAAATTTTCGCCTTTTTACTCAGAGCAGAACAAAAAAATATGGACACTGTATTTTACCACTGTTTTTTTTATAGTATTCTTCTTTTTCATAGCCGACATTGTTAGTTTTTCTTATAATCAAACCCGCATTGATGCCGGAGCTATGAATTTTGTGGAGGACCCCGGTATATCCATTAACATGATGTGGCAAACCTATCCTTTGGTATGGATAAGCATCGGCCTCATTATATCTTTTTTATTATTTAAGCGTTTACTCAATAAAAGCCATTGGAATGTAAGCTATGCTACGGATGGGAAAGCAATTGCACACAGAAAGGCTCCTTTTTTAACATCTCTTGTTTTGCTGGCTGTTCTTATTTACGGAAAAACAGATAAAGCACCTTTGCAGTGGAGTGATTCATTTGTTTTAAAAGACAGTTTTAAGTCGTATTTGGCACTAAACCCCTTGCAAAATTTTTTTTCTACCATGCGGTTACGCCAACCGGTATTTAACGAGCGAAAAGCACGGGAAGCCTTTCCTGTTATGGCCGATTTATTGCAAATACCTAATAAAGATTATTTTACTTTTAAAAGAAATGTACAACCCCGAAGCGGTGCATTAGAAAGCAAGCCAAACATTGTTTTAGTAATGTGCGAGTCTTTTAGCATGTACAAAAGCACAATGAGTGGCAATCCACTCAACACTACGCCCTTTTTCGATTCTATCAGGCGGAAAGGTGTTTTTTTTGAACGCTGTTTTACTCCGCATTTCTCCACAGCCAGAGGGTTATTTGCTATTATTACTGGCATTCCGGATGTGCAGTTATTCAAATTTTCAACCAGAAATCCTGCTGCCATCAATCAAAATACCATTGTTAATGACTTTAAAGGATATTCCAAACATTATTTTTTAGGAGGGAACCCGGAGTTTAACAACTTTGAAGGTTTATTAAATAATATTCAAAACCTCAATATTCATACCGATAAAACAATTCAAGCCCCCAAAGTAAATGTGTGGGGTATAAGTGATAAAGACCTTTTTTTAGCAGCAAATGAAACTTTTAAAAAAGAACAAAAACCATTTTTTGCCATTGTACAAACATCTTTTAATCACAGACCCTACACCATTCCCGAAGCAGATAAAGATTTCACAAACCGGATAATGCCTAAAGAAGAATTAGCAAAATATGGGTTTGGCTCGTTAGAAGAATTTAATGCTTTCAGATATTCGGATTATTGTTTTCAGCAATTTATTGATGCCGCTAAAAAAGAGCAATATTATCATAATACAATTTTCGTTTTTGTTGGCGATCACGGCGTTGCCGGAAATGCTACAGCAATATACCCCGCTGCATGGACCACCCAACGCCTTACAGATGAACATGTTCCATTACTCTTTTACGCCCCGGCTTTATTAGAACCTTCTTTAAGAAAAGAAACCGTTTCGCAAATTGATGTATTACCTACTATTGCCGGGTTATTGCATATAAATTATACAAACAATACACTTGGCAGAGATATTTTAAACCCCGAAAAGAAAAACGATTTGGCGTTTATTACCAATACAGCCGGAAAAATAGGCATTGTTAACAATGAATTTTACTACATAAAAAGTTTAGAATTTACTGATGAGGAACTGGTACCCATACAATTAAACCTGCCCCAATATAGTAAGTTGCAGTTAGACTCTATTCAAAAAACGATGTCGGTAATAACAGATGCTTTTTACCAAACTGCCCAGTTTCTATTAATGAATAATAAAAAATAGCTCCATACAACTTATTATCAAAGCAATACATCCATACACTGTACATAACGCTATGTTATAGGTGGCGAAATAGTAACAAAAATTCATCAAAAAAAGTCATCGCATACCCTTACATTTGCATGTTGATTTTTGAGTATTAAAGTTGTAACAAATAAAAGTTTAATTAGTGGCTCTCATAAAAAGCATTTCAGGTATTAGAGGTACAATTGGAGGTAAACCCGGCGACACGCTTTCGCCTATTGATGTTGTAAAATTCACAGCTGCTTACGGTGTAATTTTAAAAAATAAAAAAAGTAGCTCTAAAAAAATAAAAGTTATTATAGGGCGCGATGGCCGTATTAGCGGCTCAATGATTACCGGTATTGTAAGCAATACGCTGATTGGGATGGGAATTGACGTAGTTGATTTAGGCCTTAGCACCACCCCCACAGTAGAAATTGCCGTTCCGTTAGAAAAAGCAGACGGAGGTATTATTCTTACTGCCAGCCACAACCCCAGAGAGTGGAATGCCTTGAAACTATTAAATGAAAAGGGAGAATTTATCTCAGCCGAAACTGGTAACGAGTTATTGAATATTGCCGCAGCCGATGATTTTACGTTTGCCACAGTTGATAAATTAGGAACTATTACCACTAACAACACCTATATGCAAAAGCATATTGATGCTATTTTGGAATATCCTTTGGTTAACAAAAACGCTATTGCCAAAAAGAATTTTAAAGTAGTAGTAGATGCCATTAACTCTACCGGAGCAACATTTGTACCGGCCTTGCTTAATGCATTGGGCGTGCAGGACGTAATTGTTTTAAACGGTGATGTAACCGGCGATTTTGCTCACAATCCGGAACCACTACCCGACCATTTGAACGAATTAAGTAACGAAGTTGTTCGCAAAAATGCACACCTCGGAATAGCTGTTGACCCTGATGTTGACCGCCTGTGTTTTGTATGTGAAGACGGGAGTATGTTTGGCGAAGAATATACGCTGGTGGCTGTGGCTGATTATATCCTTTCGCAACGCAAAGGCAATACAGTTAGCAATATGAGTAGTACTAAGGCCTTAAAAGAAGTTACACTTAAGCATGGCGGTCAATACTTCCCATCTGCCGTAGGCGAAGTAAATGTAGTAAATAAGATGAAAGAACATGACGCAGTAATTGGCGGTGAAGGAAACGGAGGCATCATTGTTCCCGACTTTCATTATGGCCGCGATGCCCTTATTGGCATTGCCCTTTTCTTAAGCCATCTTGCTAATCAAAAGAACGGTATCAAATCGCTTAGAAACCAATACCCCGATTATTTTATCAGTAAAAACAAAATTGGCCTAAATGATGGTGTGGATGTAAAAACCGTATTCGAAAAAATAAAAAAGAAATATATCAAACACCCAATTAATGAGGAGGATGGTCTAAAAATAGAATTTGACGAAGATTGGGTACACTTACGTACATCTAATACCGAACCTATTATCCGCATATACAGCGAAAGCGATTTTGAAACAAAAGCCAATAATATTGCGCAAAGGCTAATGCAGGATATTAAAGAAAGTATGAACTGACATTTTCATTTCTTTATTTTGCCCAATGAATAAACAAAAAATTACTGATTTTGAACTGTTATGACAACCGAAAGAATTTATTTAGATAATGCAGCTACTACAACTTTAGATAAAGAAGTATTAGATGCCATGTTGCCTTTTTTAACTACTCATTTTGGTAATCCGTCATCAATATATTCTTTTGGAAGAGAAACCAGACTGGCTGTTGAAAAAGCCAGAAAAAATGTAGCCAAACATTTAAATGTGCAACCCGGCGAAATATTTTTTACCAGCGGAGGTACCGAAAGTAACAATACGGCTATTATTACTTCTATCAGAGATTTGGGTTGCAAGCACATTATCTCGTCTGCCATTGAACACCACGCAGTATTACACACGGTAGAACATTACAGCAAGGAAAATAATATTACTTATAGTTTTGTAAAACTATTAGCTAACGGGCATGTAGATCTAAACGATTTAGAAGAGCAGCTATCCTCACAAACCGAAAAAACATTTGTAAGTTTAATGCATGCAAATAACGAAATTGGCAACCTGTTAAGCATAAAGGCGGTAAGTGAGCTTTGTAGAAAATACGATGCTGTTTTTCATTCGGATTGCGTGCAAACCGTAGGCCACTACCCTATTGATTTAGAGCGTATTGATATTGATTTTATTTCTGGTGCCGGACATAAATTTCACGGCCCCAAAGGGGTGGGTATTTTGTACATTAACAGCCGGTTGCAAATAAAACCGCTAATTTATGGCGGGGGTCAGGAACGCAATATGCGTGCCGGCACAGAAAACCTGTATGGCATTGTGGGTTTTTCAAAAGCATTGGATTTGGCAATGAGTAATTTTGAAACAGATTCGGCCTATATAAAATCTTTAAAAATGTATATGGCAGAACAAGTTCAAAAAGAAATTGAAGGTGTTAGTTTTAATGGCGATTATAATGGCAGTAGCCTGTACAATGTATTGAACGTTTCTTTTCCTAAAACCGACAAGTCGGAAATGCTGCTATTTAATTTAGATATCAACGGTATTTGCGTATCGGGCGGCAGTGCCTGTAGCAGCGGCACCAACCAAGGGTCGCATGTAATTAATGCTATTAATAAAAATGATAACAAGGTAGCAGTTCGCTTCTCCTTTAGCAAACATAATACCAAAGCAGAAATTGATACAGTTGTAGGGAAATTGAAAGAGCTGATTTAGGATTTTCGAATTGCGTATTACGGTTACTTTCAACGATTATAGCATAATTCTTCATTCATCACTATTCGCTCTACATTTTACTAAATTTCGTGCCCCAGTTTTTCCTTTTTTGTATTTAGATATTTTTCGTTATGCTCATTGGGTTGAATTTTAATTGGAACATTTTCTACAATTTCCAATCCGTAACCAATTAGCCCAATGCGTTTCTTAGGATTATTGCTCATGAGCCTTAATTTGGATATATTCAGATGCCGCAAAATTTGCGCTCCTACTCCGTAATCACGTTCATCCATCTTAAAGCCTAAATGCAGGTTGGCCTCTACTGTATCCATCCCTTCTTCCTGTAATTTGTAAGCTTTCAGTTTGTTCATCAAACCTATGCCCCGCCCTTCCTGATTCATGTATAAAATAACACCTTTACCTTCAGCTTGTACCATTTGCATGGCTTTGTGCAGTTGGTCGCCACAATCGCAACGTAAAGAGCCTAAAATATCGCCGGTAAAGCAAGATGAGTGAACCCGGGCCAATACAGGTTCCCCTTCCTTCCATGTGCCTTTTATTAGTGCCATGTGTTCGTTGTTATTGAGTTTTTCCTTAAAAGCAACCATCGTAAAATCGCCATACAAAGTAGGCATATTTACCCGTACTACTTCTTCTATTAGGGAATCTCTTTGCAGGCGGTATTCAATTAAATCTTTAATGGTAATGAGCTTAAGATTAAATTTTTTAGCTACTTCTGTAAGGTTAGGAAGTCTGGCCATTGAGCCATCGTCATTCATTATTTCCACTAACACCGAGCCGTAAGGATATTCAAATCCTGCCAGGCGAACTAAATCGGTAGCTGCTTCGGTATGCCCTACACGCCGTAGCACACCGCCATTTTTTGATCGTAGAGGAAAGATATGTCCCGGTCTGCCTAATTCATCAGGATTGGTAATTAAATCATTTAAGGCCTGAATGGTTTTAGCCCTGTCTGATGCCGAAATTCCGGTACCGCAACCATGTCCCAACAAATCTACCGATACGGTAAAAGCCGTTTCGTGCAAAGCGGTGTTATGGCGCACCATAGGAGGAAGATTCAATTCATCGCAGCGATTTTCTGGTAAAGGCACACAGATAAGCCCCCGGCCATGTGTAGCCATAAAATTTACCATTTCGGGCGTAATAGCAGCAGCGGCGCCAATAAAATCGCCTTCATTTTCGCGGTCTTCATCATCCACCACAATTACTAATTTCCCATTGCGAATATCCTCTATCGCACGCTCTATTGGATCAAACATTTATAAAAAATTTTTGCAAAGATACTATGTGCACCTCTATTATGAGGTATTGCTTAATGATTAACAAATAGCGAAGCTCTTTGTTGCAAAAGTACAAATGTTAAAATCTATTAGTATAAAGTATTGACCTCAATCAAAAAAACATCAATTTATAAACACAAATAAATGATTGTCAATTAATAACAATCTCTAAAAAAATGGTTACAATATGTTAACATTTCTGCGCCAAATGTTAACATATATTCTGTTTCTTTGCTGCTTAACGTTAAAACATTATTTACATGTTAAAGAAAATCTATTTACTTGTTGCAACATTTTTAAGTGCAACGGTGCTATATGCGCAGGTAACGACCAGTAGTATGACTGGCACAGTTAAGGATATGAATAACTCCCCTTTACAAGGTGCTACTATTACTGCAATTCATACACCTACCGGTACAAAATATGTAGGTACCACAAATCAAAGTGGGCGTATAAACTTAGCCAATATGCGTGTAGGCGGCCCTTATAAAGTAGAAATTACTTATGCAGGATTGTCTCCTGAAGTTCAAGATGACATTTTTTTGGAATTAGGGCAACCTTATATACTTAATACAACACTCCAGTCTGGCAAAGTTATGGACGAAGTATTAGTTATAGGAAGAAGTAACGCCTTAATGAGGCGTGATAGGATTGGCACGGCAACAACAATCGGCAGGACTCAAATTGAAGAATTACCATCAATTTCCAGAAGTGTTAATGATTTAACAAGGCTTACGCCACAAGCAAATGGAACAGCAATTGGTGGCGGTAACTATCGTTCAAATAACTTTACCGTTGACGGTGCTAATTTTAATAACCAATTTGGAATTGGACAAAACGTACCTGCGAACGGGTCTCCAATTTCCTTGGATGCATTAGAGCAAATTTCCGTTAATCTTACTCCATATGATGTAAGACAAACTGGTTTTACTGGTGCTTCTATTAATGCTGTTACAAGATCTGGCAAAAATGAGTTTTTTGGAACTGCGTTTTTAACCTACCGTGATGATAAGATGCAGGGCTATAGAATAGGAGACGTTTTTGCACCTGCCCAGTCTCTTAAAATTAACCAATATGGCATAAGTGTTGGTGGCCCAATTATAAAAAACAAATTGTTTTTCTTTTTTAACTTAGAACAACAAAAAATTACACAGCCAGGGCCTTCAAAAATAGCCGCAACAGCTGGTGCCCCATTTGGTTCAGCCTCTTATGTTGCCAGACCGAGGGCTTCATTTTTAGATTCTGTTAGCCAATACTTAATGGATAATTACGGATATGCTACAGGGCCTTATCAAGGATACAGTAATAAAAGTAATAATGATAAATTATTTGGCCGTATAGATTGGAATATTAATGCCAATCATCGCATAAACATTCGTTACTCTCAGGTAGAAAGTAAAGACCCCAGAACTGTAAGTAGTTCTACTACAAACTCGGGAGTTTCTTTTTCTAACGCAAATAACAGATTAAGTAGCAATGCATTGCATTTCTTTAATTCTAATTATTTTCAAGAAGACAACCTCTACTCCGGTACATTGGAATACAATGGAAAATTGGGCGATTATAACCATTCTTTTAGAGCTTCGAGAATTCACCAAAATGCACCAAGAAGCTCTCCAGGTTCTTTGTTTCCTTTAGTTGACATTCTTGACGGTTCGTCTGTACTTACAACTTTTGGATATGAGCCCTTCACCTATGGCAATTTAAGAGATGTGAAAACGACTACTTTAAATTACGACGGTAATTATGTATTAGGTGCTCATAATTTAACAGCAGGGGTTCAGTACGAAACAAGTTTAACAAAAAACGGCTTCCAACGTTTTGGTACTGGATATTACGTATTTAATTCATGGAGTGATTTTGTGAATAATGCCAAACCAAGTAATTACGCACTTACTTATCCTTTAACGGCTGATGGCTCACAAGCATTCCCTAGTTTTAAATTTAGCCAATTCTCATTGTATTTGCAAGATGATTATACAATAAACAACAAATTAAAGTTAATGGGTGGAATTAGATTTGAACTTCCAACTTATCCTGGAGTAACTGAAATTCAAACGCATCCGTTAGTTGCGGCATTAAAGTTTGCCCCAATGAGTTCTGGAGGAGATAGTACAATTATTAATACGGGTACTTTACCTAAAACACAGCTAATGATATCTCCAAGATTTGGATTTAATTATGATATTAAAGGAGATCGTACTATAGTACTTAGAGGTGGAACAGGCGTATTTACAGGCAGAATACCTTTTGTATGGATTGTTGCACAATCTGGCGATGCTGGTATGTTGCAATATTTAATGAGCCAATCCGGCCAGGCAAATACACCGTATTTTGATGCAGACGTTAAAGCAAACTATCCTACTACTTTGCCTACTGCAGGAACATCAATACCGGGCAGTATATCGGCCATGTCTCCAAATTTAAAATTCCCCTCAACTTGGAAATCCAGCATAGGTGCAGACTTTAGATTACCCTGGGGTTTAATTGCTACAGTTGAAGGGATTTATAATAAAGATATAAATGCAGTTGTGGCAAAGAATATGAACTTAGTAGATCCTACGGCTATGAGCATTAGTGGCTATGCCGACAACAGAGCTATATACCCTGCAACAGGATCCAGTTCTACAAGATATCTTAATTACATTAATAGGTTAGCAACTGTTTCCGGAAATGATGTTCCATCCGCTACAGGAACACGTTATTTTGATGCTATTGTAATGGAAAATGATAAAGGTGGCCATTACTGGTCGCTTACAGCACAATTAACAAAAGTATTAGAGAAAGGCTTTTCCGGAATGATAGCTTATACTCTTAGTGGTGGCAAAAACTATGGTGATGGTTCTGGTGATCAGATTGCAAATCTTTGGTCATTGCCATATAGTTATTCCGGTAATCCAAACTCACCAACCTTGTCGTTTACTGATAATATTTTACCACATCGTCTTGTAGGTTCTGTGTCCTATTCCAATAATTGGATTGCGAAGCTTAAAACATCTATGACAGTATTTTATAGTGGGTCTAGCATGGGAAGGTACTCCTACTATTATACAAGTGATTTTAACAGGGACTATCAAACCAATGATTTAATATATGTACCAAAAGATGCATCTGAAATTACTTTTGTACCTATTGCTGCCGGTACTTCTGGATACGCAAAAGCATATACAGCTATAGAACAAAGTGATATTTTCTTTAAACTGATTGATAGTGACCCATATCTAAAAACCAGAAAAGGACAATATGCTGAACGCAATGGAGCTATTATGCCTTGGAGAAATCAGTTTGATTTTCATCTTTCTCAGGAGCTATTCAATGGTATTGGCGGTTTGAAAAACTCAATGGAAGTATTTTGGGATGTATTTAATATTGGCAACTTGTTTAACTCTAAGTGGGGTGTTTATGAAATTGCCAACAACGGTATCTTAACTCCGATGAATATGAGTTCTGTAACCGCCACAGGCACAACAGTTCCTACATTTAGATTAGCAGCTGCTAATGGAGATATCATTTCTTCAAGATTCCGTGATAATCAAACAACAACCTCAACTTACTACATGCAAGTAGGTGTACGATTAAAATTCAATTAAAATAATATTCCATTAGTGATCCTCAAAACCGGCCTTGAGCCGGTTTTTTTATTTAAAAATAAATTTTAAACTTCGGAAAAAAAACCGTAAATTTGGGACAAATATCCGATATGAAAAAGAAAAAATATTTGCCACCCAATACTACAGCATCTACTTTACAAGAAGCAGCAGTGGCTTATATTCCCAAAATTAAAAATAATGCAGAAACCTTCCGTAGTAAAAATTACATGCAGCGAGCACTTGCCCTAATGGGGATGCCGGAAAATAAACCAGCAATTTCAACTAATACAGATTTTATTTCTTTGATAAGAGCCGGTGTTTCTAAAAAATCTTTGGATTATATTCTTACAACTACAGGTATTACTGCCGTAGAAATGGCAGGCATTATCCACACAACAGATCGCACTTTACGGCGTTACACAAGTACACAACGCCTTAATCCAGAGCAGTCGGAACGGGTTATTGAACTTGCAACGCTGTACGCCAGAGGGGAAGAAGTTTTTGAAGGCTTAAATAATTTTAAACTTTGGATGAACACTCCCGTAATTGCCTTAGATAATAAAAAACCCAAAGATTTTTTAGATACTTCTATCGGCATTAACTACTTACTTAACGAACTGGGTCGTATTGAGCATGGTATTTTTGCTTAAAAAAGGTGAGCGTTTTTTTAATATCAGCTAATGAAAGTTTACCGAATTTCGCACTGTAAATATATTAACGATCTAAGTGGCACCGGCTCGGCATTGTATGGAGGCCGATGGCATAGCAAGGGAACTTATATTTTATATACGGCTTCCAGCTCTTCACTCGCTTTGCTTGAAAGTATTGTTCATATATCCAGTATTTTACCACTTCGCTACTGTATGATTTGTTTAAACCTACCAGATGTACCGCTATACGAAATAGACATCTCTAAATTACCAAAGGGTTGGAACAACAATCCTTCTCCCGATTTTATAAAATCCATTGGTGATAACTTTATTATGGAGAACCAGTTTTTGGCCTTAAAAATACCCTCAGCTATAGCTTCAGAAGAAATGAATTATTTAATTAATCCGGCACATAAGGATTTTAAAAAAGTGAAGTTGATTTTTTCCCGTATCATTAATATTGACAACAGGCTTTTAAAATAATCATTGCTGCTTTATTTCCATTCGTAAAGCTGCGTATTATAAAATACCCACTCGGGTGTGTTAATTTTTTCTTCTTCGTTTAACTCGTACCATGGACTCAGCCCTGTGTTTTCGGGATTTTTTAACACATGAATATCCTGTGCAGGCATATAGCTTTGCGCCAGTAAATACACTTTTTTGCCATAATTATTTTCTGCCATATCTACCACAATTACTGTATGCCCCGGAAAGCCGGGCTTTAACAAAATATCTCCTATTTTCATTTGTTCAAACGGTTTGTTTATTACAGAATATGGCAAAGATGCCGTTCCGCAATAGCTAAAAACATACTCCATATACTTCATAAAATTACCACGGGTGTTTTGTTTTGTACCCAGCCAGTTGATATATTTTATTTTTTCTTTCTTTCCGTTATAAAATTCGATTTGGTTCCACATTTTTTGCTCATACAAATACTCGGCCCGTAAACGCATAACAGCATCAGCGCATTGCTGCAGGTCTTTATCTCCTACGCTTATATTTAATACGGCATATTGTGCCAACTGGTTAGCTTTTGGAATACCGTTATACAAATACACAGTCTTATCCAATTTTAACCCAATACGTCCAATATAAGAAGCAAAGCTGTTATCCTTATGTTCTGCTCTTTTATACCCATCAGGAAGGGGAATTTGCTCAATGCAATTTTCACTAAAGGTTATTGCATGTGTTACTTTATTATTGGCAGGTTTCTGAGAAATAGACGGCATGCGAGGTAAAAAGAATATTATTCCTACTAATATACAAATTGTAATTATTATAAAAACGGTATTAAAACGCATATTATTTGTACTGTTTTATTATGACCGTATTTTTTAGAAAATCCATAAACATTTGCCATGTTTATCCCCCTATCTTTGTAGGTATGAGTGAGCAGGAAATTGTAATATATACTGATGGAGCCTCCCGAGGCAACCCCGGGCCGGGAGGGTATGGTGTGGTTTTAATGTTTGGGAAACACAGAAAAGAATTGTCGGCAGGATTTAAGCATACTACTAATAACAGGATGGAACTGATGGCCGTAATTGAGGGATTAAAGGCTCTAAAAAAAACAGATATTCCGGTAACTGTATATTCTGATAGTAAATATGTAGTAGATGCGGTTTCTAAAGGCTGGTTGGCCAACTGGATTAAAACTAATTTTAAAGGCGGTAAAAAAAACAAAGATCTTTGGATGGAATATTACAGACTATCGAAACAATTTACCATAAAATTCACTTGGGTAAAAGGCCATGCCAGTAATCCTTTTAATAACCGGTGCGACGAACTGGCTACTACAGCTGCAGACAGCAATAATTTAATAATTGATATCGGGTTTGAATATGAAGGAGAAAATTAGCTCCTTAACCTTTTTGCAAGTTTTAAGAAATCAGGTTTTTATAATAATAGGCTATAGCCTCGCCAAGTGAAGCCACATGTAATTTTTGATAAATACGCTTGGTAAAAGTATTGACGGTAGAAAATTCTATGTTCATTTTTTCGGCTATCATTTTATAGCTATAACCTTCTGCCAATAAGGATAACACTTCGGTTTCTCTTGTACTTAACGGTGAGTTTAACAATTGTGGTTTAAAAAATTCTAATACCTTTTGGGCAATGGCCGGATTCATTGAAGCCCCACCTTCATACACTTCAATAATCGAGTCGAGTAGCTTTTGTGTGGTATCTTTTTTTAAAATATAGCCGCTAGCCACATTGCGGATGCTTGTAAAAATCTTCTCGCTATCTTCAAAAACAGTTTGCATCAATACTTTTATGTGAGGATACTTTGTTTTTATAAGTTTCAATCCTTCCAAACCATTTACATTAGGCATATTAATATCCATCAATACCACATCCGGCTTGCAAGTCCGCATCTCATAAACTGCATTAGCACAGTTAACAGCTTCACCCACGTACTCCATTTTATCGTTCATTTGAATTAATAGTTTCAAACTCTCCCTGCGTGAGGCATTATCATCATATACAAATATTTTAATGGCCATTATATTATTTTTAAAATAAAGTTCATTTGCAAAAAGCAAAAATAGTAGTTTAAAAATACATTCTACTCAAGCCAATCTTCAATTCAATGTTTAAACTTGATTTTTAACCAATTATAGGCATTTTTATTTTTTGTAGAACTATAACACTGTTACATTTTATAGGTTTGTCTATTTATTAAACGTAAAGAATATATTTTCAAAACAGAAATTTCGAAATAATTTATACGAATGTGATTAAACAATATATAAATTATTTACGTGGAAAAAAACAACTTATCTCGGTTCCTTTATAGGGTTCAGAAACAATATTGCAAGTCCCTTCCAATTCTGCCATTCTCATTTTTATATTAGCCAATCCGTTACCGGTATTTATTTTTTCATCCAAAACCATACCAATGCCATTATCCTTTATTGTTAATAAAAAGCCAGTATTAATTTGCTTTAAACTCAATTTTACATTTGAAGCATTACTATATTTCACAATATTATTCATGGCTTCTTTAACAATTAAAATCATATTCTTTCTACAAGTGATACAATTAATTTTTTCATTGGCATTGGCATCAATTTCTAATTCATAGTCAATATTTGTGGGGCTTAAAAACTCGCTCACAATATTTTTTATACGTGCTTCTAAAGAAAAAGCCTGCACTTCACTAGTCTTCATACTCCAAATAATATCACCAATATTTTCAGCAACTTTTGATACTCCTGATGATATTTGTTGTAACATATTTTTTGCTTTTTGGGAATCTTTGTCAACTAATTCATGAGCTATATCACTATAAATTTGCAAGCTGCTTAGCGTAGAGCCAATATCATCATGAAGATCGGCGGTAATTCGATTTCGTTCCTCTTCAATATACAACCTTCTATTTAACTCTCGTTGTTTTTTTACAGACCGAACCTTTGATATTATATACACAGTAAAACCTGCTATAACACCAGCCATTAATATTATAAACCATAACTGCCTGTAAAATGGTGCTTTTACATTAAAAACGATTGTTGCTACCGGTTGTTTTTCGCCTATATTCATATCTACAGCTCTTACCTGTAATGTATGTTTCCCGGTATTTAATTCCAAATTCAATCTGTTCGCATCCAAAGGGCTCCACACATCCGTACCATCAAAGGTATATTCTAATCTTTTTAAGTGCCCGTCTAAAGCTATGCCGGAGAATTCCAGACTTAATGAGCGTTGTGAATAACTTAGATCATATTTATTATTTTTATTTAAAGGGATGCTTTGATGGCCAATGCGTATAGCCGTTAAATATGTTTTGATGGGATGATGTACAATATTAATTTTTTCTGACAGATACACAATTCCCCTTTCCGTAGCTAAAAAAATACTATCATTTCTGTAGTCAATATCAGTAAGTCCTTCATCGGGGAGGCCATCAGAAATAGGCAAATTTGCAATATTATAGGAAAATGTGCTGCCGCTTAGTTTATACGAAACCTTACTCAATCCGTTGCGTGCCAACAACCAAAAAGAATGATTGGGCGTGGCTACCATATTAATAATTGCATTGTTAATTAAAGCATCTTTATTAAGCGTATTAATAATTTTATCATCCTTTAATATATGCACGCCTGTTGTTGAGGTTGAAACTACTACTAATCCTTCCGGCGTTATCTCAATGTCTAATATCCGATCTGATTTAAACGGCGTATTAGAAAAACTATTTATAACCTTTTTTTTATAATAATCATACTTGTATAACCCCTGATTTGTTGCACAATATATATACTGGCCTTGGTATGCTTTTACTTTTGACACCCTCATTAAATCTCCCGGCAATCTAACGGCTTCTTCTGTTTTTGCGTTAATTTTAAATAATCCGCTTTCAGTATCTACACCCCCGCAAATAATGATACTATCGTTGAATACAGTGGCATCTTTTATCCTTTGCAAAACATTTTTATCAAGGTAAATTTTTCTTTTAAAATCAGCTATAATAGCTCTTTCCGAAATTGTGAAAATTTTATTTTGGCAGAACACTAAATTCCTAACCCAGTTTTGATATTTACCTCCATACGGCCTTCTTGCTCTTCTATCTTGTGAAGCAAAATCGAGAATTTCTCCATAATAATTTCCTGCATATACCCTCCCGTTACTGGCTGCCAAAATGCTTAAATAACCATGGTCTATATCATCGCTATCATCTAACAGTACAATATCATTGGCTTTATAAAACCGAATACCATTATTTAACGAGCCCGTCCAAATATTACCTTCTACATCTTTTAAAAAACAGTTTAAAAAAGATTTGTCAATAATATGATGGAGTAGTTGAAGTTTAGTTCTGTCATATACGTAAATATCTCCTCTGCCACTTAAAATACTAATCCACTCATCTGTTAATCTAAACCATGCTATATCTTCCGGAATTTGGATGTTTTTAATATTGAATTTTGATTGGTGCTTATTATAACTTACAACATAAAATGATCCGCTGCGAAAAAGAACATACAGCTTATCGTCCATTAAAATTTTTAAACAAGACTTATCGTTGCTGGTGTATAGCAGCACACTATCTGTTTTGGCACCTTGCTCATATACAACATAGTGTTTATATTTTAATCCTGATTGTTTGTACACTGTACACAGGTATGCCCTGCTTTTCCCATCAGCATATGTAAAGGCCGTTTTATAAGGCAGTTGTACTAATTTTTTATTCTTAAATACTAATTCTTCATTTCCCGAGTAAAATACAATTCCTCCTTCTTTTAACAACCTTACATACAATACAGTTTGATGAACATTTTTATTATACTGTTCACCGGCTAACGGATTAATAAACCGATTGGTGTTTTCATCAAAATAAAAAGGCCCTTGTTTAAAAGTGTTTACCCAAATTGTTCCGTCAGGCTCTTGCCTTAATTCCAATACCTCATTATCCGGTAAGCCGTCTTCTGTAGTAAAAACTTTAAAATTATTTCCATCATAGCGGGTTACGCCATTATCTGTTGCTAGCCACAAAAAACCTTTCTGATCTTGCAACATATTGTAAATAAGATTGCTGGGCAATCCATCTGCAATAGTTAATTTTCTTGTTAACCGCTGCGCACCAGATGTTGCCTGTAATAAAACAAGCAGTAAAACCAATAAGTATTGCAATACGCCATATGATTTTTTTCTATTCAAAAGCAATTAATTTTCACTTTTCTTTTTAACAAAAATACCAATGCCTAATTTTAAAAATTCGTATGTAAGCCTTTTTATGTTTCAAGATATCAATATTTATAACCGTAGGGCACCTGCCATTATAGAAGCAAAAAAAAGCCGCCTTTACGGCGACTTAAATTTATTAAAAATAATTGAAATATCAACTACATCCTAAGCTGTTACCACAGTTCAAACACTTGTAACAAGTTCCACTCCTAATAGTGATATGACCGCATACATTACAGGAAGGTGCATCTCCTTGCATATTTTTAGCTGCGGCATTTACGGCATCCAAGCCGGTATTAGACTGCTTTACAGTATCATTGCTCTTAGCTATTGCGGGTGTAGCGGCTTTTCCAACAACCCTAATACCGCTTAGTTCATGCTTTCTTTCACCAATGGTTGGGGTTTCGTCATCCCATTCTTCATCGTCTTCGGTAACCTCCACATTAGGTTTGTCCAGTACATGTACCAAATCGGCCCGGCCTAAATATTCATAAGCGAGTGCACGGAACATAAAGTCGATAATAGAAGTGGCTGATTTTATATTGGGATGTTGTACCATACCGGATGGTTCAAACCTTGTAAATACAAATTTTTCAACAAACTCTTCTAACGGCACGCCATATTGCAAACCTATTGATACGGCAATAGCAAAACAGTTGAGCATACTACGCATGGTAGCACCTTCTTTTGCCATATCTATAAAAATCTCTCCCAAAGTACCATCGCTATATTCACCTGTGCGCAAGAAGAGTGTTTGGCCGTTAATTTTAGCTTTTTGGGTATAACCTCTGCGCTTAGCCGGTAGGGATCTTCTTTCTACAATCATAGCCAATTGTCTTTTTAAGGAAGTATCGGCACTATTTTGTACCCGATGGTTCACTTCTTCTAAAAGCTCGTCAATTGTCAGCTTAGTTAGGTCAACAATATGGCTTTCGTTGGCCGATTCTGCTACGCTTTCCTCTTCACTATCTTCTTTTTTCTTTTTATCGGCTTTATTACTTAGCGGCTGGCTTAGTTTAGAACCATCTCTGTACAAGGCGCAAGCTTTCAGTCCCAGCTCCCAGCTTAGTTTATAAGAATCTGCAATTTCTTCAACCTTGGCCTCGTTAGGCAGGTTAATGGTTTTGCTGATGGCTCCGCTAAGGAAAGGCTGTGCAGCAGCCATCATACGTATATGCCCGTGGGCATGAATATATCGTTCTCCAATTTGTCCGCATTTATTAGCACAATCAAACACAGGCAGGTGTTCTTCTTTTAAATAAGGAGCCCCTTCTATGGTCATGGTACCGCATACATACGTATTGGCTTCTTCTATCTGATCATCGGTAAAGCCCAATGCTTCTAACAGGCTCCATTCAAAATCATGGTATTGCTCCGGCTTAAAGCCTAATCCTTGCAGGCACTCCTCACCAAGTGTCCAAACATTAAAGGCAAAACCTATTTCAAAAGCTGTGGACATGGCTGCATTGAGTTTATCAATATCTGCCTGAATAAATCCTTTGCTAAGAAGGCTATCCGGATTGATGTGTGGAGCTCCGTTTAAAGTAGCATGACCTTTAGCATAATTAACTATTACGTCAATTTCATTTTCGGCATACCCTAAAACGCGTAAAGCCTGTGGCACGCTTTGATTAATAATTTTAAAATACCCACCTCCGCTTAGTTTTTTAAATTTCACTAAGGCAAAATCCGGTTCTACACCTGTTGTATCGCAATCCATTACAAGGCCAATGGTTCCGGTAGGGGCAATTACAGTTGTTTGCGCATTGCGATAGCCGTGTTTCTCGCCTAACTGTACGGCATTATCCCATGCTTTTGTTGCTGCTTTTAGCAGATAGTCCGGGCAATACTTTGCATTAATTCCCTGCGGTCTAATTTCTATTCCTTCATACGCTTCGGTAGCATCATAAGCCGCAGCACGGTGATTGCGCATCACACGCAGCATGTGCTCTTTATTTTCTTCATATTTTGCAAAGGCTCCCAGGTTAGAGGCTATTTCTGCAGAAGTTGTGTATGCAGTACCGGTCATTATAGCTGTAATAGCACCGGCAATACCTCTTGCCTGCTCGCTATCGTAAGGAATACCACTTACCATTAGCATACTGCCAAGATTGGCGTAACCTAATCCCAGTGTACGGTAATCATAGCTAAGCTGTGCCACTTCTTTTGAAGGGAACTGGGCCATAAGTACCGATATTTCCAACACTACAGTCCACAATCTGCTAGTATATTCAAATCCACCTACATCAAAAATATTTTCATCTTCGTTAAAGAATTTTCTAAGATTGATGCTGGCCAAATTACAGGCTGTATTGTCTAAAAACATATACTCGCTGCAAGGGTTGCTCGCACGAATGGTACCGCCGTTGGGACAGGTATGCCACTCGTTAATGGTGGTATCGTATTGAGTACCGGGGTCGGCACAACGCCATGCTGCATAATTTATTTTATCCCAAAGTTCTTTAGCCTTAATTTTTTTCATGGTTTCTCCGGTACTTCTGGCTTTTAGTTCCCAGTCTCCATCTTCGGCCAATACTTTAAAGAAACTATTTGGAATACGAACAGAGTTGTTACTGTTTTGTCCGCTTACAGTGCGGTAGGCTTCGCCTTCATAATCGCTTGGATAGCCGGCAGCAATTAATGCGGCCACTTTCTTTTCTTCCTCAACCTTCCAATTTACAAACTCGGCTATTTCGGGATGGTCTAAATCCAGGCAAACCATTTTGGCTGCGCGCCTTGTAGTGCCACCGCTTTTAATGGCACCGGCACTTCTGTCGCCTATTGTTAAAAAGCTCATCAATCCGCTTGATGTGCCTCCACCACTTAGTTTTTCTCCCTCACCGCGGATACTGCTGAAATTGGTTCCTACCCCACTACCATATTTAAATATACGGGCTTCCCTAACCCACAAATCCATAATACCACCTTCGTTCACCAAATCATCATCTACACTTAAAATAAAACAGGCATGTGGTTGGGGGCGTTCATATGCCGAAGTCGATTTTTTTAGTTTGCCGTCTTTAGCATCAACATAATAATGTCCTTGTGGCTTGCCGGTAATGCCATACACTTCATGTAACCCTGTGTTAAACCATTGCGGGCTATTAGGTGCACAGGATTGGTTTAATATAGAATATACCAATTCATCATAAAAGACCTGTGCGTCATTTTCGCTTGCAAAATACCCATATCTTTCGCCCCACACACGCCAACAATGAGCCAAACGGTGTGCCACCTGCTTGATGCTGGTTTCTCTGCCGGTAGAGCCGTCTGCTAACGGAACTCCTGCCTTTCTGAAATATTTTTGAGCTAAGATATCTGTAGCAATCTGACTCCACTGTTTGGGAACCTCTACATTATCTAACTGAAATACAACCTCGCCACTCGGATTTTTTATAACCGAGGTACGATAGTCATATACAAACATATCAGAAGGGCTTGTTCCATCTGCGGTAAACTTTCTTTCAAAAGTTAAACCTTGTGCTTTTTTGTTTTTCTCCGGCATCTTTAATTTTTTTTTTAATGGGTTTTTGATTAAAATAAAACTTATGTGGGAAAGCGAAAATATCCTAACAAATCCAAGTTTTCTAACCCTAAATATTAACAAATGTGGATAACGGGGTTTGGATTTTTGGAAACGCAAAACGGTGCTGCGTTTGCTAAGTTTTACACATATATGTGGAAAGAAACTATCCCTTATTTTAATAAAAACATCGTAATCATACATCCCTCTTATTTAAAACCCTTAAACGATGTTGGCCCTTTAAAAAAAGAGAGGATTATTTATAAAAGTATTATGGAATATTGGGTGTTACCGTAGGACTAAGTGGGTCGCTTTTTTGTGGGGTAACGGTTTCTACTCTGTTAAGCGTATCGGCAAGCGGCTTCGTACTTTCAATATCGCGTAGCGTTCTTTTTCTTTTATTGGCAAAGAGTTCTCCAAGCCTGTCAAATTCTTTTTTAAATGATATACCGGCTCCTGTTCGTTTTAATTTTGCTGCGCCTGTACTGGACCCTGTAAGGTAATCCAAATTTTCTCTGTAAAATAAATTTAAACGGATAGTTCCGCTATTATTAATCAACCACTCGGCGGTAACATCCGGTAAAAACTGAACGGTTTGTTCTAATGATTGCTGAAGCGGTACTTCCATTGAGCTGCCGAGAGAAATTACAAACCTGTCGTTAAACAACGGAGCCCGTAAAGCACCGCTAAAACTGGCCTGATTAATATCAAACCCATTATTAGAGGTAAGAATATTACGGTTATATACACTACCGCTAAATACTACACTTACTTTGGAGCCTAATAGTTTTGCCAGTTCATTATTCAGCTTTTTATTAATTTCATTAAAGAAAATTCCGGACAAGCTGGAAATAGTATTATACCCCAATTCGTTTACTGCATTACCAAACTCTCCGGCAGCACTGGCCACACCGGTTTCGGGCGGTGCAAAACTATTGAGTACGATGAGGTAAGTAACCTGCCGTACTACTTCCTCCGGTCTGCGTTGTATTTGTGCTAAGACATTAGATACATTAAAGTCGTTATTATACCGGCTGTTGGGATCCAACTCTATTCCAAACTGAAAATCGGGCTGAAAAAGTTTGCCCATTAATTTAGCTGTTACAAATACTCTTTCGCGTGTATTAGAATAACTATCATCAATATCGGAGGCTGCTGCCAGGGGCGAGAAACTGACACGGTCGGCAACATAACGTGCGTTGAAATTAATATTGGCGTTTAAAGCATCGCCAGGTATGCCATTCCAAGAAATATAGTTTTCTGTTCCTTTTATAATTTCAAATGGCTTTTTAAATACCGACTGGAAGGTGTAATTATAACTTCCTTCCTCAATATCAAAGCGTCCCTTAATTGTAAGTGGGTCGTTAGTACCAGCTTTAATGTTAAGGCTTCCGCTACCCCTTCCTTTAATTTCATCACCGGTAAGATCGTCCATCACAAACTTCATTAAAACTTTTGGGTTAGCAGTAACATTTAACTCATAGGTCATGTTGGCGGCAGTTTTACTTCTGGCCACACTATCAGCCTGCTGGGTACCAAATTTCCGTTCAACCAACCAATCCGGCATAGCACCGGCACGGCTGTCATCGGAAGCAATAGTAAAGGTACTTTCGTCTTTTTCGGATGCAATGGCATCAATTTTCATATAGCTGTTATCGGCACTACCCAACAATACAAACGATCCGGTTGCTTTTACATTGCCATAAAATAAATGGTTATCATTATATGTGGTTTTTAATACCTGAACGGGTCTGTTATTGTTAGGATCGCGGGTATCCGGCTTACGGGTAGATACGGTGATATCGAAAAACATATCCTCAAAGGCATTGTGCAAAATACCTCCGGTAAGATATACAGGATTTTTTGTAACAGTATCTTCCAGTACAATACCATTTAGATTAATCTCGTTTTCGGTCAACTCAATTTCCCGGTCTTCAATTTTATAAAAACACTGTGTAAAGTTTACTTTTAGCCCTGCATTATGTAAACGGCCTTTGCCCACTACATATATGCCATCAAAGGGGCCTTTTACTTCAAATTTTCCGGTAATAGCGCCGCTAATATCCGAAAACAAAAAGCCCAGAAAGCGATTGAGATATTTAAGATCGAAACTGTTGGCATCCAAAGCTATTACGTTTTTTTGTTGGCTTTCCTCATCTTTCAGATATAAATGAATATCAAATGCAAGATCCCTGTTTTCGGGATTTTGGGTTTTCCCGTTTACCAACAATTCCTGCGTAGGAAAGTTATATACAAGCTTAGCTTTAATATCTCCCAGCGAGTCATTATCAAACCGGATGGCATTACCGGTAAAATCGTTGGAGGTGATCCGCATATTTTTACCGGGATTTTCGATCATTACATTGGATGTAACCAAACCTTCCAGCCGGTTATTGGGTAAAATATAAGGAGCTATATCGCCCAGATTTAAATTTTTAATTCCCACTGCAATATCGTTCCAACTTCCAACATCTGAAGGCTGGGTTTTTATCAATATTTCCTGACTGGTTTCTGTTAAACGCAGTTGCCCGTGTGCAGGAGTATTGGCCCTGAACTCCAACTCTCCTCTTTCTTCAATTTGCCAGGTTTTACCATTAAGAAGAAAACTGGATGGCTGAAACGTGATATTTACACCATCGCTATATGTTTTTATAATTGCATCAAGGTTTGCCTGATTTTGTCCGGAAAAGATTTTTACATCAGAAACATCATTTTGTGCAGCAATGTCAAAATTAATAAAGGGGATCTGCATATTCTCGCCCACATTTACGTTTGCGGTTTTTCCGGTAACGGTCAGTTTATCATCATGCCCGTTAGCAATAATACTGGCATCGGAAAAACTGTATTGCTGAAATTTAAACCAGGGTACATTTACATTTAAGGTTAAATCGTTTGTAACAGTATTAATGCTACCTTCAATTTGGCTGTTATTAAAGCCTTGCAGTGTACTGTCAATTAACCGAAAATATTCGTTAACCAAATCGGTTTTAACATTGAAAGAAAATGCCTGATTTTGAGGTGCCGATTTTGGCGGCTTGATATAGGACGGATAGTAGCGGCTAAGGAATAATGTGAAGGATGCCGGCAATTCCATAATATTATAGGTTCCTGTTACATCGGCACTAAATTGGGTAGAGCGAATATTTAAGTGCTTTTGCCCGTCAATAATATTGGATACCAAAGAGAGTGAATCAAAAGACAAAGGCGTTCCGTTATTAATTAATGTAGCTTCTTTAA
Source organism: Niabella sp. (assembly GCA_047975735.1). Taxonomy (GTDB): domain Bacteria; phylum Bacteroidota; class Bacteroidia; order Chitinophagales; family Chitinophagaceae; genus Niabella. The sequence goes on along the minus strand of JBKEEB010000024.1, from coordinate 81,893 downwards.
TGGCGGCATTACCCAAAAAATCATCAATATTTTTACCGGTAAAATTGACATTAATTTTACCGGTAAGCGAAAGGCTGTCTTTGGTAAGATTAAGGTTTTTAAAATTCAAGGTTTGAATATCGGCCAGAAAATCAAATTTTGGAACTTCCTGATTATAATTTACTAACCCGTTCATTGTTAACCGAACATTGGGATCGTCAATTTTGATATTGCCATCAAAAATATTACGGTTCACTTCGCCATCGGCCTGAATGTTCTGGTACCGGTACCCGTTAAAATCTATATATCTGATTTTAGTATCTAAATTAATATTCCCCTTTTCCGGATCAAAGCCGGCACCTTTTAGGTTTGTGTTGGTGCTAACAAAACCCAGATCAGGCTGCCCTAATAATAAGCCTAAGTTAAAATTATCTGTTGCTACGCTGCCGGAATAAACAGGGTTTCCTTTTTGTGGCAATTTCATATTTACATCGGTTTTTAAATTGCCTAAGGCTGTTTGTATAGAGCCCGATGTAACAAAATCCCTGATAAACCCGGTAAAATTCCCCGAAAAATTAACATATTTTAATTGCTTTAAATCGGGGGTAGTAATCGTTTTTAAAGCCGGTGCTATAGCTAATGCATCTGCATAAGTAGTTTTTAACGGCTGCGCCGTAACATCAATAAAAGTGGTATTAATATCGGGCAATCCGGTGAGGCTTGCCGTTCCCTCAAAACTTGTATTAGAACCCGCCTGAATTTTTAAACCACTACCATGTATGGCAGATACCGGCCCTTGTATGTTTCCTGTAACCGTAATTGTTTTTTTCCAGGTTTTTAATGCCGGGGCAAAAAAAGCAATATCATCGCTATTGATACTGGCGTTTTGAAAAACGCCGTGTAGATTAACTTTATCAATAAAATCGCTCATATCGGAAAACCCGGCAAACCGCATACTAAAATAATCGGTTAAATGACTTTGATTGGTAAGTATATCCAAATTATTAAACGCTATTTCCTGCGGCGTAACTTTTGCATTGGCCAAAAACTGTTTTACGGTAAAACCGCTTTGCTCCTTTGTAGTGAGGCTCATATTGGCCGTAATGGTATCTTTTTGCCAAAGCAGGTTTTTAAAATCGGCGTAAATTTCTTCAAAAGCAATATGATTGGCATCAAAGCCTTCAGCCAATTTTTCCCTTTGGTCATTATCATTCCTAAAGGTTCCGTTACGGATAGATAACTGCTCGGCTTTGATATTCCAATTACCCACATTTAAACTAAGGGCTGCACTATCCTTTTCAACAACCGGTTTAGGAACCGGGGTCATATTTGGAGGTTTCAGCCCGCTATACACCCGTAAAGCCACATAAGGCTTGTTAATGGTAAGTGCCCGTATATCAATAATTCTATTATTAAAATCAATATTTCGGGGATTTGTTGTTAGCGATGTCAGCGACACGTTCATATCCTGCCCCACCCAAGCATCTTTTTGTTGTAACCTTATATTTTGCAGATCAACATTTTTGATGGCTAAACTGATGTTACTTTTGCTGTTAGACTTTTTACTCCCCGGTGAAGAAAAATAATCCAGTAAAAACTGATAGCGCCATACAGAATCTGTTCTTTGCAAGTTAATATAAGCGTCCTTCAACCCGATGTATTTCAGCTCAATATTCTTTTTAAGAAAAAACCAATCGGTAATATTTACGGTAAGCTCTCCCGCACTTAAAATAGTGTCTTTTTGCCGATCTTCTAATAACACCCCCTTTAAATGCATCTTATTAAAAAGAGAAAAATCAACACGATCAATCTCGATTTTTGTTTGCAGATCCCTGGATAGTTTTGCCGTAACCTTCCCAATAATCCAGTTTTGAACCGGAGGTAATTGTATTAACAACCATAAGGAAACCAATAATACAATTATTGATATAAAAGTAATTGATAATATTTTTTTAAACTTCCTCAGGTAACTTTCAGATTAATATTATTTGTAAAAGTACAATTATACTATTTCTATCAGCAATTTTGTAACTAATGTTTATGTAAATTTATTATTGTAATCTGTATTTAACGAATGATTTGTTAAACTATTTATTTTGCACTGATGCTATTTGATTTTCCGCAGACAAAAAGTTACATCATTTTTTTACACTATATTGCATGAAGATATTACAAAGCTGAACAAGAAATAATAATTACAATAACGACGTTTAACTAAAGCCAAAGGTTTGGTAAGACTCTTTATTTTATTTGCTATTATGTACATAAAATACTCATTATTCATCATTATTATATTACTTTCTACCTTGCAAACAGGTGCTCAGGAATTTGGAGGCAACCCTTTTTCCATCCGTTGGAGGCAAATTAATACAGATACTACCCGAATTATTTTCCCAAAAGGACTTGATTCCACTGCCATGCGTATTGCAGGTGTAGTGCACCGGACTGCTGCCAAAAACCCTTTTTCGCTGGGCAATAAAATTAAAAAGATTGACATTGTTTTACAAAACCAAACCATTTACCCTAACGGATATGTGAGTTTAGGCCCTTACAGAAGTGAATTTTACTTAACGCCGCCATCCGATAATTTTGACATGGGTGCATTGCCCTGGCAAGACCAGTTGGCTCTGCATGAATACCGACATGTACAACAGTTTAACAATTTTAATAACGGTGTCAGTAAACTGATGCACAATCTTTTTGGAGGCGAGGGCTATGCGCTGGCCATTAATGCCGCAATACCTAACTGGTTTTTTGAAGGAGATGCCGTTTTTGCCGAAACAATATTATCAAAACAAGGAAGAGGGCGTTTACCATCCTTTTTAAAAGCATACCCGGCTTTATGGGAAGCGGGGAAAAAATATAGCTGGATGAAATTGCGCAATGGTTCATATAAAGATTATATACCTAACCATTACGAACTGGGATATCTTTTGGTAAATTATGGTTACGAAAAATACGGTACAGATTTTTGGAAAAACGTAACCCGGGATGCCAGCAGTTACAAGGGAGTATTTTACCCCATGCAAAAAGCTGTTAAAAAATATGCCGGTATTCCTTATACAAAATTCACCAGTCAGGCAATGGAGTATTATAAAAAACTATACAAAGCTGATTCCCATACCATTACCACACCTAATAATAAATATGTTACTAACAGGGTTTTTCCCCAATATATATCACCAGACTCTGTAGTTTTTCTTAAAACCTCTTACACACAAAGGCCGGCCTTTGTATTACAACACAATGGTAAAGAACAGCTATTAAGATATAGGGATATAAGTATGGACGAACAATTCAGCTATAAAAACGGGAGAATTATATATGCTGCTATTGAACAGCACCCACGCTGGCAATGGAAAAATTATAGTGTTTTAAAAGTATATAATATAAATACCGGTCAGCAATTCACCGTTAAAAAAAGGACAAGATATTTTTCACCGGATATATCGGCTGACGGAAAAACAATTATTACGGCAAGGGTTTCTTTAAATGGGCAGGCCTCATTAGAGGTTTTAAATGCATCCAACGGAAAAATTCTACAACAAATAAGTGCCAGTGATATTCATTATTTTGGCAATCCCAAATTTATTTCTTCTAACGAAGTAGCGGCTGCAATCCGTTTAAAAAACTCAAAAAGTTTTGTAGGAGTTATTAACCTTACTACCAAACAAATATCAGCCATTACGCCGCCTTCTTATATTACAGTTGGATACATCAGCACATATGATAGCATGCTTTATTTTACAGCTTCGCAGGAATTAAAAGATGAAATTTTTTCAATAAACCTACGCAATAAAGAAATAAAAAAACTAATAACGGAAGATTTAACAAATTATTACCCTACTGCTAATAATAACAAAATAAGTTTTAGCCAGTTTACGGCTCATGGGTACCAATTAAAGGAAATTAATAATAGCGGCCAGCTTTGGGAAAAGACGAATTTTGAAAAATTTACCAATGCTTCTACAGGCATTATTTCAAAAAAATATACTACCGGGGTTGATTCTATTGATTCTGTTTCAAAAAGCAATTTTACCGTTCAACCCTATGCAAAACTTACAAGGCCGTTTAATTTTCATAGCTGGCGACCCAATTATGAGGATCCTATTTTTAGTTTCACTATATATGGTAACAATGTATTAAATACTGTAGTTTCTCAATTACAATACAGCTACAATCAAAACGACCGTACCCATGCTGTTGACGGAGCTATGGTGTATGGGGGGCTTTTCCCTTATCTGTCAATCGGTTCAAAATATACTTTCAACCGCAGGGCTGTTGTATCACAAAAAAGATTAGAATGGAACCAATGGGATAACTATGCCGGTATTCAAATTCCTTTAAACTGGATAAGCCGTAAAACCTATAAATATTTTAACGGAGGCAGTATCTATTCTTACAGAACAGATTTTAGCAAAGGCATTTATAAAGATTCTTTTCGCACTACCAGGTTTGGATATTTATACTATCATCTTACATGGGGACAAGAACTGCAAACTCCCAGAATGTTCATTTTCCCGCAATGGGGATATAACATCAATATGCAGTTTCGCCATGCCGTAAATCTATACAAAGGGTGGCAATACTACGCCAAGCTCAATTTGTTTACGCCCGGCATCTTACCTACCCATAGTATTAATATTACTGCTGCTATACAGGAAGCCGGTTTAAAGGACAGAATCTTTTCTAATCGTTTTCCTTTTGCAAGAGGGTTTAACGCTATTGATTCGGCAAGGATTTATGGAGCCACCTTTAACTATCATTTCCCTATAACCTATCCCGATTGGGGATTTGCCAACATTTTTTATTTACGACGAATACGAACCGGATTGTTTTATGATATTACATCCTTTACTGGAAAAACAACTTTAAACAGAGGTTTCATTAGCAGTACCGGTGCAGACCTGTTCTTTGATACAAAATGGTGGAACCAACACCCTATTACTTTAGGCCTGCGCGGCGGATATTTATTACAACCCGATCCGGTTACCAAAAAGCAGGGATTCTTTTTTGAATTCATCCTGCCGGTAAGTATTATTCCTAAATAAAGGATTATAAAAGCCAGGGAAATTTAAAACAGGTTTCGTTATAAAGGCTGTAATCTGCCGGGCCGTTTACCGCAAAAGTTTTAACCTGTTTTGCCTCCTGTTGCAGCATTTGTTTTGCAAAATTGAGTGTTGCGCCGGTTTTCACTCTGTCTTCTACTAAAAGTATATTCTTACCCCTATAATTAAAATTAACAGGTGCTAACAACTGAGGTGCCTCGTACTGAGGCTGTTGCTTAGCATTACGCCAGTTAATTTTTAATAGCTGCACATCAACCTGTAAAATTTGCGCAAGCATTGCTGCCGGAACAATGCCGCCATTGGCAATAGCTACAATCATGTCAAAAGATTCGGTAAATTTTACATCCCTAATCTTTTGTTTTATTTCATCAATCGTTTTCACTTTTTACAACTTTGCCAAAGCTTTAATTACCACATATCCCATAAATACCTGTATGAGCATGCCGGGTAAACCCAATCTGAAATCCTGAAAAGCTATTGTAAAATCCTTTACCATAACCCATTCAATCATAGTACCTATAAGCTGGTAAGCAAGTACAACTAATAATAATGCCAAAACTGAAACTTTTTTAAAGTATATGGCTGCTAAAGAGGCCGCTATTGCCAAAATAACCGATTTGGTAAGAATTACAGGTAAAACAGATGCAGGCGGCATTCCAAAAAACCAGTGGTTTACTAAAGGGGATAATACAGCGGTAAGTAGCCCTGCAACTAACCCGTATTTATAAGCGGCAATAAGCGTAAAAAAATAAATAGGTAAGAAAATAAACCCTCCGTTGGGAATAAAATGCACTAATTGTGGCAATAATATATTACCTGTAACAAACAACAGGGCTACTAAATACGTACGATAATCTGTTACCGATAAATTTTTTAATTGAACAGCAGGATTCATATAAACGTTGATTTGAGATAAAGTTAATGTTTTTGACCGAAACCCATCTATAGGAGTAGGTTTAAAAACTTCAAAATTTGCGCACACGTTTCCGAATACCATAAAGCGTTATTATACACTGCAAAAAACACAAGCCGATGTCATATTTTTGGCCTGATATTTGGGATTTATACCCCTAAATCAATTTCCGTTATTGGTTTTACAAAATAATGGATTAAAGGGTGTTTGTTTTTTTGTCCTTATCGAAAAAAACAATTAAACTTTTTTACGAATCAATAATAATCAATAACTTGCACAATCAAACAAAGGTTCAAACCTTGAGCAAACATCAAAATACTTAACGAGTAATAAATTTTATAACTGTTTTTTAAAACACCAAATCAAATCTATGGTATCATCCAATTGCACGTTTGTGAAGTTGAAATCTTTGCGTTTTACACTATGCATTATGCTGCTATTTGTAGTTGGAATTGCAGATGCGCAAAAGGCTATCAGACTAAAAAAGCTTGTTAGCAAAAACACGGCTGCCACTGCCACCGTTCCGTTACAAATGATTGAAATTCCTACAGGAACCTTTGTTCCGGGAAGCACTACTGCCCACCTGTCAGACTCTGTTAACGAATATGCCAAGCCCATATTAATCAGCGGATATTATATTTCACAAACTGAAGTTACCAATGCCCAATATAAAGAGTTTGTAAACTGGGTAAGAGATTCAATAGCCGCTAAAACAATTGGAGGTGAATATATTGATGTATCATCGGCCAACGACACTTCCATTAACTGGAAAAAAGCATCTAAAATCAATTATACCAATCCGGAAATTATAGGAAAATTATCCGACCTCTTTTTAGACCCTTCTCAAACCATTGGGCAAAAGCGCATGCTCAATCCTGCCAAGCTAATTTACTTAATGGAAGGATTTAACTACGTTGAAGCATCAAAAAAAGAAAATGCAGGAAGGAACCCCAATGATTTTTTGTATAAATACGATGTGCAGATTTATCCCGATACACTTGCGTGGATGCGGGATTTCGGATATTCTAATAACGAGCAAATGGCTGTAGGCTACTACGATAGTCCCAAATACCAAAACTATCCGGTGGTAGGCGTTAGCTGGATGCAGGCCAATGCTTTTTGCGATTGGATGACCAAGCACAAAATAAACGTACTTCAAACAAAAAGCAAAATGGCCGAAGGTGGTAAATGCAGGCTGCCAACCGAATCTGAGTGGATGTATGCTGCCGGACTCAATAACGGTTTATACTCACAAAACACTCATCAGCAAAAATCAAAAAAAGAAAAAAAGAATTCCGATAAAAAAGAACAAAAAGAAGACGGTAAGGAAAAAATATTTCCGGTATATGTTCAGGAAGGGAAAAAAGGAAACATCGGTCTTTACAACATGGCTGAAAATGTGGCCGAATGGACCGGCACTTCCTATTACGAAGGAGGAGAGAATTTTCAAAACCGTTTTAACCCAGACATTCAATGGGGTACTCCCAACAGTAAATCGGCTGCCGTAAGAAGAAAAGTGGTAAGAGGAGGAAGCTGGAAGGATACACCGGTTCTAAAAACAACAGATAATCGCTCTTACGAGGATATGGGTGCTACCCATTCTTTTGTAGGATTTCGCATAGTGGTAAATCTACCTCAATAACAACAAAAACAACTATCCATGTCAGTAGAAAAAGTACGGCCGGTTGACCGTTATCTTGAAATTTTTTATGCACTTGGTGCTGTTCCGGTAATTTTAGGAGCCTTATTCAAAATTACCAACACTTCCCTTATTTTATCGGCCAATACCTGGTTGCAAATTGGACTTTTTACGGAGGCAATGGTATTTTTAAGCTTTGGTCTTCTGTACATTTTTGCACCTCCCAAAAAGGTTGACGAACTGGGCAATCCCGTAACATCTATAGAAACTGAAACAGAAAAAAAACATCAGGAACCCGTAGCCGCTTTGGCAATGGAGGATATGTTAAGAGCCGCCGATATCACACCAGAATCTTTAACAAAATTGGGCGAAGGGTTTAAATCGCTGGAAGCCAATATTAATAAACTCAGCACCGCATCAACCAGCATTGTAGAAACAGAAGAATATGCCAAACAGGTAAAAGAGGCTACACTGGCCATGCACAGGATGAATACTTATTATACTAAGCTGGCCGACACATCGCATACACTATTAAACAGTGTGGAAGATGCGCAAAAAACGCAGACGGAAATGGCCGATTTAGCCAAAAATCTGGCTAAGTTAAATGATATGTATCGCAATATGATTGCGGCCATGCAGGTAAAAGGAGCGTAACCAATCCATATTAATTTCTTAAAACTTTAGCGTATGGCGTTACCCCGCGAACCCCGACAAAAAATGATTAACCTGATGTACTTAGTGCTTACCGCTATGTTAGCACTAAATGTATCATCTGAGATACTGAATGCGTTTAAAACCATTGATAAAAGTTTTTCTTTTGCCAATTCTACCATTGATAAAAAAACACAAACAGTTTTTGCCTCTTTACAAGAAAAACTCAACGACCCAAAATCCAGAGAGCTGGCTTCTATATGGATGCCTAAGGCCGAAAAGGCCCGGCAGCTTTCTAATGATATGTATGCTTATATTGAATCGCTAAAAACAAAAATTAAAACCGAATCCGATTTAGACGTAGAAACAGGGAAGTTTAAGGAAAGCGACACCGATGTACCCACGAAATTATTAATTGATAAAGGCTTGGGAAAAGAACTGTATAATAAACTATCGGCCTATAAAAAAAGTATGCTGGATTTAGACCCTGCCATCCGCACAGAATTTACCAATACACTGCCATTGGATTTAACAATCCCGCTGGTAGAAAATAAAGAAAACAGAACCTGGGAAGCGGCATATTTTAGAATGACCCCTTCTATTGCTGCCACAACCATACTGTCTAAATTTCAAAACGATGTAAGAAATTCGGAGGCACAAGTGGTAGAGTTTGCGCACAATAAAATTGGCGAAGTGCAGGTGGTTTACGATGAATTTCAGGCACTAGCCACAGCTAATGCCCAATATTTATTGCCGGGCCAGGAGTTTACCATTACTGCCGGCGTAGGAGCTTTTAGTAAAAATGCCAAACCCACTGTAACTATTGACGGAGCTGTTGTTCCATTAAACGCAAACGGTATGGCCGAGTACAAAACCATTGCCGGTAATCCCGGAATGTATTCCAGAAAAGTAAATATTTCTTTTTTAAAACCAGATGGTACCACAGCTACTCTTACCAAGGATATTAACTATCAGGTGGGGGCACCTACAGGATTGAACATTAGTGCAGATGCTGTAAAAGTATTATATATTGGATTAAACAATCCTATATCCGTAGGTGGCGGTAGCGGTACCAATGCTAATAATTTAAGGGTATCCATAAGTCAGGGATCTATTACCGGAAGCGGCGGAAAATATATTGCCAAAGTTACCACCCCCGGAACAGCAAAGATTAGTGTAAACGATGGTAAACAAACCATCAGTTACGACTTTAGGGTAAAACCCGTACCCACACCCACAGCAATGGTAGGAGCCAGCAAAGGTGGCCGTATGCGTGTGAACGATTTTAAAGCGCAGTCCGGTGTAAGAGCCGAATTAGAAAATTTTGTTTTTGAAGGTATTAAATATACAGTTACAGGTTACACCATCACATTTGCCGGTGCGGGGTATAACGAATTTACTTATAAAGCAGTTTCAGGAAATTCTTTTGCATCGGCACGGTCACTAATTGATAAAGCCAGACCCGGCAGCACCATTACTATTGATGAAATATCGGCTTCGGGACCCGGTGGCACACGCAATTTGCCGCCCATTGCTTTTAACCTGTATTAAAAAAATTTAATTAAAAACCCGGTTGGTATGAAAAATAAATATATGACGAGAACAACAGTTTTTTTAATTTTTGCAATGCTACTGAGTATTGCATCCAACTCGCAAGCGCGCCGAAGTGCATACGATACAAAGCCTTCGGCAACAAAAGAGAAAACCAGTACCGCCACCCAAAAGAGAACCTCACCAACAACACGGTCCGCTGCCGATACAGTAAAGCCATCGGGCAATACACAAAACACTTATAACCTTCCGGTAGAAGAGATTGAAGACGGTGGTGATGAAGGTCTTTTTGGCACCTATAAACCATCTTTAAGAAAAGATAATATTTTGGTAGATGGTGACATGGATAGCAGTGCCATGCCCCTACCCTACACGGCATTATATTCTGCCGATGCGTTATTCAGGATTAGAGTATGGCGTACAATTGATGCCAGAACACAAAAAAATGCCACCTATTTTTATAATAAAGATATTGAAGGAAGCGATGATACCCGCCTTATCAACCTGATGCTGAAAGCTATTAAAGAAGACAGCGTTCAGGCATTTAGCAATATTGATGACCGCTTTACAACTCCCATTAGTTTTGATGATGCATTAGCCGGCTTTGGTGGCGGAAAAGACACATCTGCCAGGTATGATATGGATGGCAATATTACGGGCTATGAAGTAAGAGCCAGAAGTGTTTCGCCAGACTCTGTTTATAAATTTAGAATAAAAGAAGAATGGTTGTTTAATAAACGTGATGGTAAAACCTATGTAAGAATTTTGGGCATTGCCCCCGTATATCATTTTGTTTCCTCCGATGGATACATTATGGATAACAGCGAGCATGCGGTATTTTGGATATATTATCCCGACCTGAGAAAAACGCTGGTAAGAAATAGAATTAACAACCCGCTAAAACTGGGTGGTTCTGTAACATGGGAAGAAGTATTTGAAAACCGGCTGTTTGAAAGCTCCATCATAAAATCATCATTAGATGCAGAAAATGGCTTTAACAACACACCGCTTACTCCGGAACAGGCCGGCATTACCGAATCGCAACTGAACAATTTAAGCGACAGGTTGTGGAATAAAAAAAACTGACATTACAGCGGATATTATAAAACTACTGAATAAAATATCATGATACAAAGACTCCCTTTTTTAAAATATTTTTTTACTACGGTTCTATTATCAGCCCTTGCGGTTATAAGCCATGCACAGGAATACAAACCCGACAAAAGCCGTGTGGGAATTACAGCAGGAGCACTAACCTATACAGGAAGATATAGTGTAGATAATTCCTTAACCAAACACAGCTCTTGGGGAGTATCCCTGTTTTATGTACCCAATATTTCGGTGGTAAAAAATCTTGATTTCAAAATTGAATTAACCGGAGGGCAATTAAAGGCTGATAACACACAGGTGGAAACCGTTGCAGCACAAGGCAGTTTTAATACCAATATTATTGAGTTGGCTGCTAAAGCCGAATATAATTTTATTAATTTAGACAGGCATAACTTTTCACCTTATATTGCTACCGGTCCGGGTGTTTACCGTTTATTTAATTATAGTTCTACTTCCGGCGAAATGGCCGATAAAAACATGATGGGATTTACTGTTCCCGTAGGCGGTGGACTTAAATACAAAATAAGTCCTAAACTACTGTTATTATTAGATGGGAACATTCGTTTTTTCTGCAATAATATAGATAATGTTGCCGCAGATGACAGCAATAATCCCAATAGGTATATTAATCTCAGTCTGGGTGTTTCTTACCATCTTGGTAAAAACAATATACTTTGGTAATCATACTTTCTTACAAAACCAGATGCTTAAATGCCGTGTAAAAAGTTACTATTAATATATTTGGTTACTTCTTTAGTACTATTTGTTTCTTCATATACGGCCAATTGCCTGTCAGCACCGGTACCCTGCTCCAGCATTGTATGAATTAGTTCAATCCTATGCCGGCTACCGAGGTGGTCAATTACGGGTTCAATAAAATTAAGCAGTTCATAAATCAGTGCCCTTGTATTCACTTCCTCTTCTTTTCCAAAATCAATCAATAAACCATCAATACCATAGCGGCTGGCGCGCCATTTATTTTCGTTAAGTAAAGCTCTGGAGTATTGAATAAAATTCAGGTTTTTGCTGCGCAGCATATAAATGCGGGCGCAAATTGCCTGAAAAAGAGCGGCAATTACTATTGTTTCATTAGCCGTCATTGGCACATCGCAAATACGAAACTCTACAGTATTGTAAAAGGGGTGTACTCTTAAATCCCACCATATTTTTTTTGCATTGTCTATACAATTTGTCTTTATCAGCATCTTCACATAATTATCATAGGCCTCAATACTTTCAAAAGCATCGGGGATACCGGTACGGGGAAATTTATCAAAAACCTTGGTGCGGTATGATTTATAACCCGTTTTACGTCCCTCCCAAAACGGGGAGTTAGTGCTTAAGGCAAAAATATGTGGCAAAAAATAGCGGGTACTGTTGGCTATATGATTGGCCAACTCCCGGCTTTCCATACCCACATGTACGTGTAGCCCAAAAATAAGGTTACTTCTGGCGGCTTCCTGTAGTTCGTTAATAATTTCGTTGTACCGGGCATGGTCAGTTATCAGCTGGTTTTCCCAATGGCTGAAAGGATGTGTTCCTGATGCCCCTAAGGTAAGGTCAACACTATCGGCAATATCATGAATAGTTTTGCGCAATAACACCACATCTTCAAAAGCTTCATCTACATCCTGACAAATACTGGTGCCTACTTCCACCACAGCCTGATGCATCTCTGCTTTTACTTTATCTTTGATTACTTTTTGGCCTTCGTGTACAATTTTTTGTTCATGACTTTTCAGTTCATAGGTATCTTTATCCAATACCATATATTCTTCTTCCACACCCAGTGTGAAGTTCTTGTAATTGATGGTCATTGTTAATATTTAAAATTGATGCAGAGGGTTTGATTGATGCCCCCTCCATCAGAAAATAATAGTTGCTACACAGATTGTTTCACAAAATCGCCCCAGGTTAATTTTTTTTCGCCGTTGTTAGCCTGTGCCACTTCAATAGTATAATTGGCCATTGTTTCTACAATCCATTCAAAATTTTCGGAGTCAACGCTGGCAATATCGGCATCGGGTGCGGGATTACAAAAATCAATAGCATAAGGCACACCATCTCTCAAGGCAAGCTCTACCGTATTAAGATCGTAGCCAAGACTGTTGTTTATTTTTAATACAATATCCGTCATTTGCTGTAATCTTTCGGCAGAAGGAGAGAAATTTGCCTGATACCGCAGGTGATGGGGATTGCGAGGCTCGTAAGGCATTATACGCACGTGCTTTCTACCCACACAATAACATCTGTAATATTCTTCAAAAACAATTTCTTCCTGAAGTAACATCACAAGTTGCCCGGTTTCGTTATGCTTTTCAAAAAAATCATTGGCATCATTCAGTCTATATACATTTTTCCACCCACCACCGGCAAAAGGTTTCATGTATGCAGGAAAACCCACTTCGGCAAAAATTGCATCCCAGTTCATGGGATAGTTAAGGTTACTGAAAGACTCTGAAGAAGTATCATCAGGCAACTGATTTGATGGGATGATAGCTGTTTTAGGCACCGGCACACCTATTTGTGTCATCAGGCAATTGTTAAAATATTTATCGTCAGCACTCCACCAAAAAGGGTTATTAATAACATAAGTACCCGTTAGAGCTGCATTTTTAAGCCAGGTACGGTAAAACGGCACATCCTGCGAAATGCGATCTACTATTACCGAATACCCGCTATGCATTCCTTGTAAGGCTTTGTCAATGAGGACCGGTTCTGCCATAATACCGTCCACGTTTTTACTATTAATTCTTGCTACAAAGGCCTCAGGAAAAGAGCGTTCCTTACCAAATAAGATTCCAATTTTTTTCATTTGTTTTTTGTTTTTTTGAATATCGGCACCGTTGTTACTCCAAATATATTTTTTATATTGAAAAAAACAAAAACAGTTTTAAAGTTTTCTGTTTGACAATCATAGAAATAGGAATTTCTGTGTTTTTCACGGGCTAATATTTTGGATTTAGACCTATTAAAAATTTATCCAAAAAAAAATCAATATAAAAAGTAAACGATGTAAAAGTATCTATAACGGACATTTTATAAAAAATAGCCGTTTTGTGGCAGTAGCAAAGTTAATACCAGTCAATTCGCTTTTCTGCTGTTTTACTGCGCCTAATAAAATACAACATCATAGTTGTAGTGTTGGGGAACAAAATAAGCCGTACCAGCAATTAACTATTTCATAAAATTTGTTACAAGGTAAATCTAATACAAATATATTATCACTTTTATACACGAAAAAGACCTCATATTTTATTTTTATCAAAAGTAAATCTCAAAAATTAAAACTCAAAACGAGCTTTCCTGTCGGGGTAATTAAGCCGTGTGCTTTTTCTTGTGCCGGCTATAATAAAATGTATAATATTCATCTGGTCCTTAAACAAATCGTACAAAACAGTATTCTCTACGGCAATATCTTTTGTATTAAAATTTGTTACCGGGGCAACAGCATACACATAAACGGCTTCATCTGCCACCTCCCAGCCATAGAGTTGCAAGGGTATTATTTGGCCGCTACTTCTTATGGCAAGATGCGTAATTAAATACTTTTTTACCATCTCCGTCATAGCCGTTTTTAATTGTTCGTTATTAAAATCGGCTTTTGAGCGATATAGTTTTTCCAATATATCTTCAAAATCGTCGGTAAATATTTTACAGCTTATTTCCAGTCTTTTTTCTTTTTGATTATACTCGATCTCTGTAGCACTTACATGATAAGGATGCACTTCCACCTCATTGTTTTTTACAGTGCTAAAAGCAAAAAATGCAGGAAAAACCAGCAAAAAAAACCATTTATTGAATAATGTTGCCATTTGAACAAATAAAGCTATTATTTTTGAAGATAGAAAATTAACTTTATAGGTTGTCAGGCTATATTATCATCAGTTAAAAATCATACTCCTAAGAATAATTGAACGATTTTATTTTTTATTTTGTTGAAGGCTGGAAACATATCATCAGCACAAACGCTCTGGATCATCAGCTTTTTATAATTGCTTTAGCTATTATATACTCCTTTAAAGAATGGAAAAAAGTGCTGATTTTGGTTACAGCGTTCACATTGGGTCATTCACTTACGCTGGCTTTAAGCGTTTTGGATATTTTCAGATTACCATCTGCCATAACAGAGTTCTTAATACCACTTACCATTGTTTTTACCACTTTGTGGAATATTTTTTTCTTTACAAAAAACAAAATTACCCACTCCAATTATTGGCTGGCATTATTTTTCGGACTGATACACGGTATGGGCTTTGCCAATTCTATCAGGTTAATGTTAGCTTCTGACCAATCTATTGTAACAGGGCTATTAGGCTTTAATGTGGGATTAGAGGCCGGGCAGATATTGGTAGTGCTTTTGGTACTGGTGTTGATTAATATTTTAACGATTACTTTAAAATTAAAAAGGAAAGTTTATATTATTCCTGTTTCTGTTATAATTTTACTGTTGTCTGCAAAAATGTGTATTGACAGACTACCTGCTATTTTTTAATTAGTTTTATCATCACTGATAGTTCTTCATAAAATCAACAAAACATCATGCATTTTTTAGTAAAAAAACACATGTTAATTGTAGCCGCTTTATTAACGGCCACATTTGGATTTGCACAAAACATCCTAAACAACCCGGGCAGCAACCACGGTAATAAATTTGAACAATTGGGTACCATATTGCCTACCCCAAATGAGTACCGCAGTGCCAGTGGCGCACCGGGACCCAAATACTGGCAACAGCGTTGTGATTATACTATCAAATGCTCACTTGACGAAAATAAATTACAATTAACCGGCAGCGAAACGCTTAACTATTTTAATAACTCGCCCGATGTATTAACCTATTTGTGGTTGCAATTAGACGAAAATCAACATAGCAGTATTAACAATTCGGGTTATCAGTTCGGCTCTGCAATACCGGAAGTTGTTACATCAAAAAACCTAGAAAGTTTTTCCGAAAGCAATAAAACCGATAACGGTTTCGGCTGTAAAATTCATAAAATAACTGACGGTACCGGTAAGCCACTTTCCTATACTATTAATAAAACTATGATGCGGGTAGAACTCCCCTTGCCTTTAAAACCCGGACAGCGATTTCAATTTAAAATAGATTGGTCTTATAAACTACCCGACAGGATGAGTATGGGTGGCCGTGGCGGTTATGAGTATTTCCCCGAAGATGGGAACTATTTATTCACTATCACACAATGGTACCCCAGAATGTGCGTGTATAGCGATTTTCAGGGCTGGCAAAACCACCAGTTTACCGGGCGTGGCGAATTTGCCCTAACCTTTGGCAATTTTGAAGTACAAATGACGGTTCCCGCAGACCATATTGTAGGAAGCACCGGTGAATGTCAGAACTATCAGCAAGTACTAAACCCGGCACGTATGGCCAGATACACGCAGGCTAAGAATGCGAAAGAGCCGATAGAAATTGTTACACTTAATGAAGCAAAAGCTGCCGAAAAAAATAAAAGTGCCCAAACCAAAACCTGGATTTTTAAGGCTGACAATGTAAGAGATTTTGCATGGACATCCTCCCGCAAATACGTGTGGGATGCTATGCCGCAATTAATTAACGGCAAAAAAATTATGTGCATGAGTTTTTACGGCAAAGAGGCTTACGGGTTGTATCGAAAATTCAGCACCAAAGCCGTGGCACATACCATTAAAACCTATTCTCAATTTACAATACCGTATCCCTACCCTGTAGCTCAAAGTATTGAGGCCGCCAATGGTATGGAGTACCCGATGATCTGTTTTAACTATGGCCGTACTTACCCTGACGGTACTTACAGCGAAGGCACTAAAAATGGCATGATCGGTGTTATTGTACACGAAGTAGGACATAATTTTTTCCCTATGATTGTAAACAGTGACGAAAGGCAGTGGAGCTGGATGGATGAGGGTTTGAACACTTTTGTAGAGTACCTTACCGAAGAACTTTGGGATAATAAATTCCCCAGCAAAAGAGGCCCGGCCTGGACGATTACCGATTATATGAAACTGCCAAAGGATCAGTTAGAACCTATTATGTCCAACTCAGAAAATATTATACATTTTGGCCCTAATGCCTATGCAAAACCTGCTACAGGGCTTAATATTTTACGCGAAACCATTATGGGGCGCGAGTTATTTGATTACGCCTTTAAAGAATATGCTCGCAGATGGGCTTTTAAACATCCTGAGCCTGCCGATTTATTTAGAACTATGGAAGATGCCAGTGCAGAAGATTTAGACTGGTTCTGGCGTGGTTGGTTTTATGGAACCGACCCGGTTGACATCTCTTTAGACAGCGTAAAATTTGCGCAGGCCGATTACAACAGCCCCGAACCTCGCGAAAGGAAAATTTCTTATAAAATAGAAGCACCCAATGTAAATAAGTTTGAGGACATTTCTAAGATTAGAAATAAAGCAGATAAAAATATTAGTTTTTTTACGGATGCCGATACTGCTACCCAAGACTTTTACTGGCGGTATGCCAGAGGCCTGGAAAACTATGATACCACAAAGATTTTATCGTTTGATGCGCCGATTAATGTACAACCACTTACAAAAGAAGATAAAAATAAATTTGAGGACAGTTATTTTTACGAACTCAGTTTTTCTAATAAAGGAGGCATGGTAATGCCCGTTATTATTGAATGGACTTACGCAGACGGCACTAAAGAGATTGATAGAATTCCGGTACAAATATGGCGGCATAATGAAAAAACATTTAAAAAACTTTTTGTTAAAAACAAGCAGGTAGCAAGCATTCTGATAGATCCTTTAAAAGAAACAGCCGATATTGATGAATCGAACAACGTGTGGGGAACCATGCCGGCTCCCACCCGTTTTAAAGCCTATTCCCAATCAGCCAATGAACCGGGACGCAGGCAGGCCCAAAACAATATGGTAAACCCCATGCAAAATGCTAAAAACAATTAACCATATCGTTTAAAAACAATTACATTACTAATAATATCACGAAATATGAAAAAGGGTTTCTTTGCTATTATTATTCTTATCGCTTTAAGTTCCTGTGCCGGCTCGCAACAGTTGGCGCAACGAACCATTTATACGCAGCAGGATTCTTTAAGGGGTAGTATTGGCGTGGGCAGGGATTGGTGGGATGTAAAAAAATATGATATTCATGTTGCTGTAAATATTCCGCAAAAAACCATCAGCGGTTTTACCGATATTACGTACTCGGTTACAATACCCGGTAATAAAAAAATGCAAATAGATTTGCAAGAGCCTATGTTGGTTACGAAAGTAGAAAATCTTTCGACAGGAAGCAGCCCTGTAACTTATAGTAGAGATGGCAATGTGTATTGGCTTACAATTCCCCCATCGGCAAAGCCGCAAAAAAACAATACAATAAGAATTTATTTTGAAGGTAAACCAAGAACAGCCGTTACCCCACCCTGGGATGGTGGCTGGATCTGGAAAACCGACTCTTTAGGAAGGCCGTTTATAAGCGTTGCCTGTCAGGGATTAGGTGCAAGCGTTTGGTACCCCTGTAAAGACCACCAAAGTGATGAACCCGATAATGGGGCATCGTTAACAATTACAGTTCCTAATGAACTAACTGCCGTAGGTAATGGTAAACTTGCAAAAAAACAAAACAATCCTGACGGTACCATATCCTGGCAATGGGAGGTAAAAAACCCCATCAACAATTATTTAATAACACCCTATATTGGCTATTATAAAAATTTTACCGATGAATTTAAGGGAGAAAAAGGTAAATTAGAACTTAGCTATTGGGTATTGGATTATAATTTGGAAAAGGCCAAAAAACATTTTGAAATAGTAAAACCCATGTTGGGCTGTTTTGAAAATTGGATGGGACCCTACCCTTTTTATGAAGACAGCTATAAAATTGTAGAAGCCCCCCATCTTGGCATGGAACACCAAAGTGCTATTGCATATGGCAACGATTATTTAAATGGTTATCATGGTAAGGACCGCTCCGGCTCCGGCTGGGGACTTAATTGGGATTTTATTATTGTGCATGAAAGTGGCCACGAATGGTTTGCTAACAATATTACTGCCAAGGATATTGCCGATATGTGGATACATGAGGCATTTACTACTTACAGCGAAACGCTAATGGCGCAATGCATCAACGGGTTAAAAGCCGCTAATGAATATATTATAGGACAAAGGCGTAATATTCGTAACGACAAGCCAATTATTGGCCACTACGGCATAAACGAGGAAGGTAGCAGCGATATGTACGACAAAGGAGCTAATATGCTGCACACCATCCGGCAGGTTATTAATAATGATACCCTTTTCAAAGAATTACTTCGAGGATTAGGTAAAGATTTTTATCACCAAACCGTAACTACCAAGCAAATTGAAGATTATATCAATAAAAAAACAGGCAAAAGTTTTAATAAAGTTTTTGACCAGTATTTACGTACTACAAAAATTCCGGTATTGGAATATAAAAAAAATGGCAGCAACATTGCTTATCGCTGGGCAAACTGTGTTAACGGTTTTAACATGCCCGTAAAACTCACAAACGGCAAATGGTTGTATCCAACAGAACAGTTTCAGAAAATATCCGGCATTGCTAATTTTGAAGTAAATCCTAATTTTTACATAACCGTGCGGCAAATACAGTAATATTTATTTTCTTTGTGGCTGCAATAGCAGTTTTTATTAGAAACTGCTATCTTCAATATAAAACCACGAACAAATAATGAGTTCCAATATCCGCAGGCAAAGCATCATTTCGTCCATTGTTATTTATTTTGGTTTTGCTATTGGCCTACTTAATACCTATTTCTTTACCAAAGACGGCATTTTTACACCTGAGCAATATGGATTAACGGGTATTTTTATTGCAGTATCATTGTTAGTGGCCACGCTTTCGCAATTAGCAATGCCTTCCTATATTTATAAGTTTTACCCCTATTACAGCAATCATTTAAAGCCCAAGCAAAACGATATGATTACCTGGGCATTGGTTGTAGGTGCTACCGGCTTTTTTATTATTACTGTTTTAGGAATTGTTTTTCAGGACTTAGTTGTTAGAAAATACGGTGTCAATTCCCAACTGTTTGTACAATATTACTATTGGGTATATCCTTTAAGTTTTGGGCTTACTATGTATAATATTCTGGAAGCCTATGCATGGAGTTTACACAAATCGGTTTTAACTAATTTCTTAAAAGAAGTGCAGTGGCGGTTGGTTACAACTATTTTAATTGTACTTTTTATATTCAAAATTATTCCCGACTTTGATGTATTTATAAAACTTTATGCCTTTACATTTCCATCCATTGCCATCACACTTTTTATTTACCTTTTAGTAACCGGTAAAATACATTTTACTTTTAAAGTAAGTAAAGTAAGTAAGCGGTTCTACAAAATTATAGTCCGTTTTTGTTCTTTTGTATATAGTGCTACTATTGTATCTACGCTTTCGCTGGTTTTCGACTCTTTGGTTATTGCTTCTGTGTTAGATGACGGACTTAAAAAGGCAGCTGTTTTTACCTTAGCCCAAAATTTAAGCAGTATTATCCAGGCTCCGCAAAGAGGCGTAATAGCCGCAGCCATCCCCCATCTTTCGCAGGCGTGGAAAGATAAAAATATCCCGCGCATTCAAAGAATTTACCAACGCTCATCCATAAACCTGTTAGTTTTTTCGCTTTTCATTTTTATTTTAATAACCATTAATTACAAACACGCCATCCACGTCTTTGGTATCAACGATGCATTCTTAGCAGGATTTAGTGCCTTTATTGTATTAGGATTAGCCCGTGTAATTGATTTAGGCACCGGTGTAAATGCCCAAATTATCGGCACCTCTAATTATTGGCGGTTTGAGCTAAGTAGCGGCATTATACTTTTATTAATTACTTTACCTTTAACTTATATTTTTACCAAACGGTTTGGCATTATTGGCCCA
Source organism: Niabella sp. (assembly GCA_047975735.1). Taxonomy (GTDB): domain Bacteria; phylum Bacteroidota; class Bacteroidia; order Chitinophagales; family Chitinophagaceae; genus Niabella. The sequence goes on along the minus strand of JBKEEB010000024.1, from coordinate 61,074 downwards.
CCTATTGCAGCTTTAATTGCAAATACCATATACAATAGCATACGCATTATTTTTTTATGGAAAAAGTTCAGGTTACAGCCATTCAGCATACAGTCTTTATACACCGTATTGTTAGCTGTAGTGGTATTATCGGCTTCATGGTTTTTATTCAACCACATGGAAGGATTTTTCGGATTGATTGTTAGAAGCCTGTTTGCAGCTACACTATATATTGCCGGGGTAGTGGCATTAAAACTAACACCGGACTTACGCCCGGTGTTAGATAGTATTTTAAAAAGATTGAAATTAAAGTAAATTCTTCGACTTGCTATTTCCGTTATCTGCCAATTTTGATGATTTCTCAATTCTACCACCGCCAATAAAGCGAGCCATATAATAAGATTCATATAAATCGCTAATAGTAACACCCCTACTGGAAGAAGAGTGGGCAAATTTATTATTTTTAAGATAGATTCCTACATGAGAAATACCACCGGTAGTATTAAAAAATACTAAATCGCCCTCACGTAACTCGGTTGCAGATATACGTTCTGAAGCATAATACTGTTGGCGAGCAGTACGGGGCAAATCATAGCCAAATGCTGTACTAAGTGCTGCCCTTACAAAAGCACTGCAATCAACCCCACGTTTAGTAGTACCGCCATACAAATATCGGGTACCAAACCAATAATCAATACTTTTTATTAAACTAAGGTTTGATAAAGACGAAGGCATTACATCCAACATATCTGCATATTTCTTCTGTAATTTAAAAGCACTTTCTGACAGTTTAGAAACAGCATAATCCACAGTTTCAACCGTAACCTTTCCAATATCGGGTGAGCTGGTAAGTAACTTCTCCACCCTCTCCCATCTGGTATCGGATTTAGAATTTCTGGGAGAAACCGTAACCTGTTCCATTTTACCAGAATTATTTGTAGCTGTTGTATTAGATTTTTTGCTTTGAGAGATTGCTATATGAGTAAAAACCAAAAACGCAATTCCAAACACAATTTTCTTTAACATAGAATTCAATTTCTTTTCTGTTTTTAGCAAAAAACCAATTTTTGCCGTCTTAAATTTACAATAGTAGTAATAACGGCTAATTGGATAAAATATTGTGCAGATAGAATTATTTCTTCAAAAAAAATCCTAAAAGGCTAAAAATCAGATTATTATAACAAAAAAACAGTTCTACTTCATCCCAAAAATATAGTTTGGGCATAATAGAATTGACGCAAAACTAAGGGTTTTTGACCGAAAATCGGTCAAAAATAGCTGGCGGCTTGGTTTCTAGAAGGGGGCATCGTCCAAATCCTCATCAATCTCTTCATCGGTCATATTGTTCATTTTACTTTCCGCAATGAACATTTTTGCTCCACCTTCTTCCTCTTCTATACGCTTCCAGGAACCACCCCCCGGCAAACCAATGGCATTGTATGGGTCATCTTCCCAACTAATGAATTTTTGAATATGTAGTAAGGCTTTCAGCCTGATGGTTTCTAAAGAACCATTACGATGTTTGGCTATTTTTACTTCGGTGAGGCCTTTTTGTTCTTCGCCTTCGGCATTGGTGTTAATATCATAGTATTCGGGTCTGTATAAAAACATCACCATATCTGCATCCTGCTCAATGGCACCCGACTCGCGCAGATCACTTAACTGGGGCACGCGGCTACCGTCTTTGGCTCCTCGCTTTTCAACTTCCCGGCTTAATTGGGATAAGGCAATGATGGGTACGTTCAATTCTTTAGCCAGCCCTTTTAAGTTACGACTGATAGTACTGATTTCCTGCTCACGGTTTCCCTGCCTGTTATCGCCCGTTCCACTCATCAATTGTAAATAGTCGATAATAATTAAGCCTACATCATGTTTATTTTTAAGTTTGCGACATTTTGCCCTAAGCTCAAAAATATTTAGTGCTGCCGTATCGTCAATAAACAATGGGGCTTGTGAAAGTGTCTGTATCCCCTTTGTATATAATTGTTTCATTTCATGCTCTTCCATTTTACCGCGGGCTATTTTTTCAAGCATAATTTCACTTTCAGCGGCTAAAATACGTTGTACTAACTGTGCGGCACTCATCTCCAACGAGAAGAAAGCTACTGCCGTAGGTTTAGTGGGGTTCATGGCTGCATTACGAGCCAAATTTAAAGCAAAGGCCGTTTTACCAACAGCAGGTCTGGCAGCCAAAATAATTAAATCGCTGTTTTGCCAGCCATAAGTTACTTTATCCAGCATTTTAAAGCTACTGGGTACACCCGTTACGTCCTCGTTACGATGCCGTAAATCTTCTATTCTCTGAATGGTTTGTACCAGTACCGAGTCAATTGGTTGGATACTGCTACGCAAATGCGAATTGGTAATTTCAAACAACTTACTTTCTGCATCATCTAATAAATCAAAAACATCGGTACTATCTTCATAAGCGTCGTTTATAATTTCTCCGCTAATTCTTATCAACTCTCTTTGAATAAATTTTTGCAGAATAATACGAGCGTGCGACTCAATATTAGCTGAGGATACTACGGTATTGGTTAACTTGGTAACATAATAAGCACCACCAACCATATCTAATTCTTCTCGTGTTTTTAACTCCTCCACCACAGTTAAAATATCAATCGGTTGGCTTTTATTAGCCAGCGATTGCATGGCCATAAAAATTCGCTGGTTGGCATCTACATAAAAACATTCAGGTTTTAATATTTCAATAACGGCATCAAAAGCATTTTTTTCTAACATGATGGCACCTAAAACCACTTCTTCCAGCTCTCTGGCCTGTGGTGGTACTTTTCCATATACCATTGTTCCCAGATCAACTGCTGTACGTCGTTTTTGTTTCCTGTCCTTACTTGTATTCTTTAAATCCATTTTCAATAAAAGCTATAAAGCGTTATACAATTAGTTATCACCAATGATCCAGAGAGGTAAGCCAGCCTTGTTATTGAGTAATTTACTAATTAGGTTCGTCTTTTTTTCCCTCGAAATCAGACGGCTAAAATAGACCCGAAAAACTAATAAAACAAATCTTTATTTCTTAACAAGTTTTCTACCCTATATCAAAGGTTATTCACAAATAGAAAAAAAAGTTCCACGATAGTAAACCTCAAAAAACAAGTAAAACCCTTACTCCATCTACATTACAGAAAAAATAATCCGTGAAACACTTACAAACATTGTGTTAATTTATTGCATCTAACAAAATCTCTACCGGGTGTAATGCCATGCGTTTTGCACCATCTTTAACCTGATGCCGGCAACTGGTTCCCGAAGCCGCAATAACTACATTTTCATCAGCCGCACGAACAGCGGGTAACAGCACCAACTCTCCTACTTTCATAGACACATCGTAATGCTCTTTTTCATACCCAAAAGACCCCGCCATACCACAACAACCCGAAGGAATGGTTGCTACCTGATAGTTTTGTGGAATTGATAATACATTTTTAACAACCCCTGTTAATCCAAATGATTTTTGATAACAATGGCCGTGTAATTTAATTTCTTTTTCCTTCGTTGAAAAAACTGACGGGCTGATATTCACCTTTTTATATTCGTTCCAAATAAATTCTTCAATAGTAAAACAGTTTTTTGCTAATTTTTTTGCTTTTGCTTTCAGTTCGCCCGATGTTAAATCAATAGCTTCATCTCTAAATGTAAGAATTGCAGAAGGTTCTATCCCTATTAAAGGAAGTTCTTCATTAACAAGCGGTGATAACAAATTTACATTTTGAGTAATTATTTTTTGAGCCTTCCTTAAAAAACCTTTAGACAAGTAAGTTCGACCACTTTCTAAATGATTAGCAATGCCTACCTGGTATCCCAACGCTTCCAGCAATAAAATAGCTTTTTGGCCAATTGTTACATCATTATAGTTTGTAAACTCATCAAAAAACAAAAGAACATTTTTAGCCCCCACAAAAGATACGTTATTTTTTACTCTTTTCCGGTGCCATTTTCGCAAGGTTGTTTTGCCTACAGTTGGTAAGGAACGCTCTGGCGCAAAACCGATAGTTTTTTTAATAAGCCTGGCTGTAAAATTATTTTTTATAAGTGTATTATACACCGATGGTATCACCATAGCCAATTGCTGGCTTTTAGTAAACCCTGCAATCAATTTTGTACGAAAGGATATGCCGTTTGCATCATAATAATGTTGTAAAAACTCGGCTTTCATTTTGGCCACATCTACACTGCTTGGGCACTCGCTTTTACAAGCCTTACAACTCAGGCACAAATCCATCACTTCCTTAATTTCCTGATGGTTAAAAACATTACCATCGGTGCTATTTGTAAGAAACTGTCTTAAAATATTAGCCCTTGCGCGCGTGGTATCTTTTTCCTGCTTGGTGGCCATATAAGAAGGGCACATGGTACCACCGGATAAATGCGAGCGGCGACAATCGCCCGAACCGGAGCATTTTTCTGCCAACCTTAGAATGCCCTCATCTTTATCAAAATCAAAAATAGTTTTTATTGGTGATGTGGCATGATCGGGTTCATACCGCAACTGTTCGTTCATGGGAGGGGTATCCACAATTTTACGGGCATTAAAAGCGGCCTGCGGATCAAAAATAGTTTTTACTTTTTTTAGCAACGCATATACTTCCTGTCCTAATGCATCAGAAATAAACTCTCCCCGCAAACGACCATCACCATGCTCGCCGCTTAAAGAGCCATTGTACTTATTTACAAGGGATACGGTATCTTTTAAAACACTCCGAAAAGTTTCCTTTCCTGCGGCTGTTTTTAAATTAATCATGGGTTCCACATGCAGCTCCCCTGCTCCGGCATGGGCATAATAAGATGCCGTTAATTTATAATCCTGTAATAACTTTTGTAAATCATCAATATACGCCGGTAAATCTTCCGGAGAAACGGCACAATCCTCAATTAAGTTTACGGGTTGGGCATCACCGGGCAAATTACGTATTAACCCCAAACCTGCTTTGCGGATATCCCAAGCGAGTTTTGTTTCTTTTCCTTTAATTACAGGATAGGCATAACCCAATTGATGTTGCTGCAAATCGGCCACTAAAGCCGCTGTTTTTTTATTTAGAATAATATCATCATCCTCCATAAACTCTACCATTAACATTGCTTCCGGCTCACCCTCAATAAAAAACCGGTTATTGTGGTAAGTGGGGTGGCCTTTGGTAAAATCCATAATATACTTATCTACTAACTCAGATGCCATCGGATTGTGTTGCAAAGCCAGATTGTTGGCATGCAAGGCATCGGCCAAAGTATTGCAATGCACACATACCAATGCTTCTTTTGCAGGAGGCAATTGAATTAGATTTAATTTGGCTTCTGTTATAAAAGCAAGTGTTCCTTCACTGCCGGCTAATAAATGGCAAAGGTTCATACTATTTGTTTCCAATAGTTCATCTACCAAAATATCTAATGCATAACCAGTATTACGCCTTGTAAGGCTTTTCTTTGGATATTTTTCCCGAATTGTTTTTTGAATAGCAGTATCCTGAAGTAATGTTAGCATTTGCGAATAAATACTACCTTCCAAGCCAAGGCCTTTAGCCTTTTTCAACCAATCGTTTTTAGAAAAATTCTTCATCATCATTTCCGACCCATCACTTAAAAAAACGGTAGCTTCCAACAAATGCCTCCGTGTATCGCCCCAAACAATAGAATGCAGTCCGCATGAGTTATTCCCAATCATTCCCCCAATCATTGCCCTACTGGCAGTAGAGGTTTCGGGGGCAAACATTAATCCGTACGGTTTTAAAAAATGGTTTAAATCATCCCTGATGATACCCGGTTGAACCCGCACCCATTTTTCTGCTACATTCAGTTCAATGATTTGATTAAAATATTTTGAAATATCAACTACAAGCCCATTCCCCACTACTTGTCCTGCCAGCGAGGTTCCTGCAGCACGTGGAATAATAGTAATGTGATGTTGATGGGCAAAATCAATACAGGCCTTTATATCATCGTTTGTTTTAGGAATAGCTACTGCCAACGGCTTTTCCTGATACACCGATGCATCGGTAGCATAAATTAATTTTTGAGCTTCGTGCAAACTGCTGTTATCAAAATATAATTCTCACGAGAGATTACCGGATAGTTCTTCAAAATTCATTCAGCTATTATTAAAGACGCTAAAGGTAAAAATTATTCTGTAGTGAAAATTGTATTTTTTTACAAAAATTATGATGATTGTATTATTTTACAGGCCATATAAATTATACTGTTGAAAACAAATCAATATATCTTCTTTTTTTTATCGGCTTTAACCTGCTTTTTAGTATCCGGTTGTAAAGACACAGTGCATTCTAAAAAAAATATTTTCAAGTATAATGAATACACAGGAATAGCTTCGCTGGATCCTGCATTTGCAAAAAACCAGAGTACCATGTGGCCCGCACATCAATTATTTAACACATTAGTTGAAGTAGATGACAGCCTTTTAATTAAACCTTCGTTAGCTAAAAGTTGGACCATTTCTGAGGATAAACGCACTTATACTTTTGTACTCAGGCATGATGTGTTTTTTCATGACGACTACGCCTTTCCTGATGGCAAAGGGCGTAAAATGGTTGCGGCAGATGTGGTGTATAGCCTTAACAGAATTATTAACCCCACAATTGCCAGTCCCGGCTCCTGGATATTTAACGGGAAAATTGATAGCCAACAACCTTTTACTGCTATAAACGATACGGTTTTTCAATTAAAACTTTTACAACCTTATCAGCCCATTCTCGGTATATTATCTATGCAGTATTGTTCTATTGTAGCTAAAGAAGCGGTGGAAAAATACGGCAGCAGTTTCAGGCAGCATCCGGTAGGTACCGGCCCTTTTAAATTTGTAGCTTGGGAGGAAGGGCAAGGATTAGTATTTACAAAAAACAATAATTATTTTGAACGGGATAGCACGGGAAAAAGGCTCCCTTATTTGGATGGTATAAAAATTAGTTTTAACGATAGCCGTGCTACGGAATTTCTTTTGTTCAGACAAGGCAAATTGGATTTTATTAATGAAATTGACCCCAGTTTTAAAGATGAAGTGCTAACCAAAAAAGGAACCTTAAGAAAGGATTGGGTAGAAAAAATTCAATTACAAACCGAGCCTTACTTAAATATAGAGTACCTTGGTTTTTTAATGGACACTACGAATGCACTACTAAAAAATTCTCCCATCCGATTAAAAAAAATAAGGCAGGCTATTAATTATGGGTTCGACAGGGAAAAAATGATTTTATACCTGCGCAACTCTTTAGGTACCCCTGCTGAAAGTGGCTTTATACCCAAAGGGATGCCCGGTTTTAACGACTCTCTTGTGAAAGGTTATACTTACGACCCCGAAAAATCTGCCAGCCTGTTAAAAGAAGCCGGGTTCCCCAACGGAAAAGGATTACCGCCCATTAAACTTTTAACGATTTCTATTTATGCCGACTTTGGCAGTTTTATTGCCAAGCAATTAGAAGAAATTGGAATTAAGGTACAAGTAGAAGTGGTACAAAAATCTTTATTGTTTGAAATGACTTCGGGTTCCAAAACCATATTTTTTAGGGGCGGCTGGATTGCAGATTACCCTGATGCTGAAAATTATTTATCTGTTTTTTACAGTAAAAATCCGGCACCGCCCAATTACACAAGATACAGCAATCCGGTATTTGATAAAGTATTTGAACAAGCTATTGCCGAAACCAACGATTCTTTACGATTTGTTTTATACCGAAAAGCCGACCAAATTGCCATGGATGATGCGCCGGTAGTACCGCTTTGGTATGATAAGGCCATTCATTTATTACAGAACCGTGTGAAGGGATTTCGTTCCAATGCTTTAAATTTGTTGGAGTTGAGAAGGGTGAAGATTGAACGGTAGTGCGTAAATTATTTTCTCTCATATTTCCAGTTTCTACCCTTTCCTTCAGCAATCCATTCTATGGCCGTTGTAATGCGTTTATCTCTGGTAGTTTCTGTTTTTGCTTCGGCAATCCACTGAATATATTCTTTACGGTGCGATGGTGGGAATTTATCGAAAACAAATGCGGCTTTCATATTTTTATCCAATGCTTTTTTTAATGCAGGCGGTATAGGCAATTCTACCGATTTTACTGGGGTAGCTCTTTTAATTACAACACCTTTGTCAATTAAAGCCATCGCTTCTTTTATCATTTTAGAGAAATCTGTGTTCGGAGGCAGCTCTTTTACCGTTGTTATTCTGCCAAAGGAACCCATAGCATTTCCGGATAATTGATTTTTCTTCATGTAATCTTTAATCGTTTCCATCTGGCTTCCCAGCCAGAAACCCAATGCGCAGTGCTGTTTAAACGAAGCAGCATGACACAGTATTTTACCATTGTATTCAAAATGAGGGAAGCCCCATTTGATGGTTTCTTTTACCTCTTTGCAGGCTTTATGCACCTGTGTTCTAATATGTATTAGGATTGGCTGCGCAAAAGGCTGCGATTTTGCTATATAAGCATCAATTTGAGAAGATGGTTGCATATTGGCAAGACAAGTTTACTTTGTTTAGTTTCCTCCAAAAAGATTACTTACAGCACCTTCTAACATGGGAAACTTTTCAACCACATAATTTTTTATGGTTTCAACAGCTTTGGCGGCTTGTTCATCCGAAAGCCCTGCTTCGGCTTTTAGTTTTTCTAACAATTCGTTCATACAAAATTATTTTTGCTGGTTTAATCAGGCTGCCTTTACCAATGCAATTTTACTTTTTTCAAATTTACGTTCGGCATATTCCTTTGTAAGAGTAAACGATTTTTCTTCAGAAGAAGGCATTTCGTACATAGCATCGGTTAAAATACTTTCGGCAATGCTTCGTAAGCCTCTGGCACCCAATTTGTATTCAATAGCTTTGGCAACCATATATTCATATACTTCGGGTTCTACATGTAATTCAATATCCTCTAAGCGGAACAGCTTTTCGTACTGTTTCATTAAAGCATTTTTGGGCTGCGTTAAAATAGCTCTTAAAGTTGTAGCATCCAAAGGATCGAGATGGGTTACTACCGGCAACCGACCCAACAGTTCGGGAATAAGGCCGAAGGATTTTAGATCCTGTGCGTTTACATAGCGCAACAGATTTTTTTTCATATCCTCCTGCTGTTCTTTATCTACATTAAAACCAATGGTATTTGTTTGTACCCTTCGGGCAATAATTTTATCAACTCCATCAAAAGCACCGCCACATATAAATAATATGTTGCTCGTATTTACTTTAATTAGTTTTTGATCGGGATGTTTACGCCCTCCCTGTGGCGGCACTAACACATCAGTACCTTCTAATAGTTTTAACAAGCCTTGTTGCACGCCTTCGCCACTTACATCGCGAGTAATACTGGGGTTATCGCTTTTACGGGCTACTTTGTCTATCTCGTCAATATATACAATGCCTCTTTCTGCTGCTTGTACATCATAATCGCATACTTGCAAGAGTCTGGTTAATATGCTTTCTACATCCTCACCTACATATCCTGCTTCTGTAAATACGGTGGCATCCACAATTGCAAATGGAACATTCAAAACTTTAGCCACACTACGAGCCAGCAATGTTTTACCGGTACCCGTTTCGCCCACCATTACAATATTGCTTTTTTCAATTTCAATATCAGCCATCAGGTCAATATCCTTACGTTGGTTAAGTCTTTTGTAATGATTATAAACGGCCACGGCCATTACTTTTTTGGCATCGCCCTGCCCTATCACATACTCATCTAAAAAGGCTTTTATTTCCCGGGGTTTGTGTACATGCAAAGCATATCCGGAAGCTGTACCAGCCACGTCTTTAATGCTTAACTCCTGTTGTATAATTTCACTGGCATGTTCCACACAGTTCTCACAAATATGCACATCTTGCCCGGCAATAAGTATTTCTACCTCATCTCTGTTGCGGCCGCAAAAAGAGCAATGTAATACGGTTGTTGACATTCTATTTTCTTTGGGATTTCTGCAAAGGTACGTAAACCTGATAATATGCTATATTTTTAGGTATAAAACGGGTAATTCCTTTCCCAAAAAGGAATATAACTTATAAGGTATTTTTTCAGGTAACGGGTAACTACTATAAACAAAAATGGAATTATTCGCATTGTTTATTACACAAACCGGCCCATAATTTTCCCATAAATTCTTTTTAAGAACCTTCCTGTCTTTGAGAAAATTAATAATGATTTTGTATCGATGTCCGTTATAATGATACTGCTATCAGTTATTTTAAGTTCATTCACATCCCCAAATAAACTTTCTTTAGTTGTTTCTAACGGAATATATTCTACATCTGAGAAATATTTTGAAACTGTTCCACCATAAGCCTTTGCAGGATCGATGCGGATCTTAGGAACGTCTTGGGCTTGCAGAAACATTAATTGGCATAAGATGCCACAACATATTAAACAAATTCTGCGAAGGGAAAAAATAGGTATATTCATTCTATGTGTATAATATTAAAATACGAAAATTTAAACATTTAAACTAAATCTCAGCCTTGGTTCCGTGCCCCACGAACCTCATCAAAAGATGATTACAACCTCCTGCGCCTTACAGAAAATATACCCCCAAGCCTGAACCAATAAAAATAAAAATCTTTTCATTTTATGTAATTTTCCATTGTCAACTCACCAACCGTCGTCTTAAAAACCATCACCAGTTCCGGTAGATTAGTGTCATGTCAATCAAAATATTTCTGTCGCCCTGAGCTTGTCGAAGGGTGGTTCGGCAAGCTGTTAATGACAAGTGCTTTAATTATTTGATAATGAACATCTTAAAAATTAGTCGTCATTTCGTAGCGAAGCGGAGAAATCTCATTGAAATTAGGAGATTCCTCTCTACACTTCGTTCCGTTCGGAATGACGATTAAATTCAAAATGTCATACGCCTCGGCTCACAGGTTTTTAAAGAACTTAATTTCCCTATTATTTGTGCCTCACCACGACAAAATATATTTGACTTAGCACTAGCTCACTACTCATCACTCATCACTCATAATTCATCACTCATCACCCATCACTCATAATTCATCATTTATAACTCATCACTCCTTAAGCTTCATCCTCACGATTACCGGGTTGCTTTTGCGGTTTTGGGTTTTAAAATATTGTTGGAGAACTGGGGGGATAGGTCAAATTCTTAGCTTTATTTTTTCCCATTGCCTGAAACATTTTTAAAGATGAAACACTAGAGTAAAAAAGTCCTTTATTAAAAATCAATCCTTCTGAAAATAATTGTCTACTTTCTCTACCAATAGCAGGAAGATAATATGAATCCTCGTCAGGTGTGATTCGTTCAAGTGAAACCAATTTCTTTGTAAGGGTGTCATATATGAAATTGTATTGATTGATATCACTGGAACCTTCAAACCATAAAAAATACTTAGGATTTGTTTTAAAAAACAGCTTAGTACCTTTAAAAAAGATATTCGTAACCTCAAAAATTTTCTTCCAATCTTTATAAACAATAGTTCTAATACTATCGATAAACTAAACAACTATGGATTTTCAATCCATAGTTGTTTAGTTGTAGCTTTTTATTAAAACCACTGAGCATACCGTCTGCGGCGTAACGCCTACCACTCCCCTCTATCGGATGGGGCGTAAAGCCATAGCCCACACCGAATTTGCCGAAGTAGCCCATTTTTTTATCCTCTTTTAATTTCAGGTTGACAAACATCGTAGAATCCAAAGGATGTTTTTCATTACGCTGCTGGTATATCTGCAATTTATCCAAAGCATCCTTGGGCAGGTTTTGCGTGGCTACGGTAGTTTCGCCGCCCATAAAAGGTTTGCCATCCACCAATAAGGATTGTATTTTTTTGCCGTTAAAAGTAATTTCACCATCGCCCCAAATAGTAAGCCCCGGTAAAATACGCATCCAGTCTTCTCCCGTAGCATTCACATCCATTTTAAAAGCACCGGCATTAAACTCCAGCTTATCGCCGTTCATGCGTACCGGAGGTATAGATTGCACCACTACCGTTTCCAATGTATTGCCCCCACTTCATCATCCTGATACATAAAAAGCAGGCCAAAATCCTTGACAGGTTTGTCTTTATTGATGATAAACTTCTTGGCATAAGGTTTATATCCCGTATGGGTAATAATAAGTTTTAGTGCTTTACCAACGGGTAGCGGTTGTACTATAAATTCTCCAAAATTATCGGGCAGGGAAAACTGCAACAAAGTACCCGGTTTATTTTCCGGTAAGGAATCAGTAGCTGCATAAACTGCCACCGTAGCACTGGTAAGCATAAAATTATAGGTACTGTCTTTTACCTTCCCTTTAATAATACCCGCCATGGTACTGTCTTTTGCTGTGTCTGCATATTGGCGGAAACCATCAATAAGAGGCAGGGAAACAGTCCCCCAAAAACAGTTTTCTCACTTTTTTTACACCGTAATTCATTTGTTATCTTTTTTTTGTGAGAAATTTTTTGGGGAGGGAAATCATCAAAACCAATACTAAAGCAGCCTTCCCTTGTATAAAAATAAGAGTTGCCTGTACGGCTATAAGCAATGGGTGCCCCCAGTTTTTTCATTATTTCCAAATCCATATACAACTGCCTTTCTGAGATTCTTAGTTTCAGGGCAAATTCTTTGGGCGTTCCGGTATTGGATTTTACAATGTAATCATTGATACAATGCAGGCGTAGTAGCAATTTTCGGTCAACCATAGGTAAAAATCATTTAGGTTATTGGTTTAGGTTATACTGTAATTTACGTTGAGGAAATAATAAATTCAAAAAATATTATTTCAAATCACTGACTCGGATTCACGAATCCTTCCCCTATCTTTACGTTTAAAAAAATTATTACATAGGATATGTTCATCAAAATTTACATTTACAATAAGCCCTTGTTTCTGTGTGATGAAATAGATAACGATATCAATGCTTTAATTCATAGACCTGATAATGTTTTTATTGATGAATTAGATAACCATACCATTAAAACCATCATTAGGGAAATGCAATTACCGCAAATAAAAACGGGCGTATTTTTTCATAAAGATCTGGCTGCCTTAAAAAAGGCTTTCTTTAAAAAATTTGAAGTGATACAAGCCGGTGGTGGTGTAGTAAAAAACGAAAACAAAGAAATCCTGCTTATTTTCAGACGGGGCTTTTGGGATTTACCTAAGGGCAAATTAGATAAGGGCGAAACCATAGAAGAATGTGCCGTAAGAGAAGTAAAAGAAGAAACCGGACTCAAAAACATCAAACTAAAAAAGCGTTTAACTATTACCTACCATTGTTATAAATTAGGCACCCACGATATACTTAAAGAAAGCCATTGGTATAAAATGAAAGGGAAAAGTATCGATAAATTAGTGGCACAAACGGAAGAAGATATTGAAGAAATCAGATGGGTAAAAAAAGAAGAATTACCGCAATATTATGCAAAAGCATACCCTTCTATTGTAGATGTGCTGGCTTTGCTGTAAGCTTTATGCCATAAATAGTAAGCTATCATGTATTATTAGCTGTGAACTACAAACCCCAACTTTTTATTTTTTCCTTTTTCCTTTTTAATTATTAATTTTCCGGTATGAGTACTACTAAATTAAGAATGGGCATGATTGGCGGTGGTAAAGATGCCTTTATAGGTGCTGTACACCGCATTGCCCTGAATATGGACGGACTAATGGAGCTATGTTGTGGTGCCTTAAGTGCCAAACCGGAAGTTGCCATAGCATCAGGCAAAATGCTGTTTTTACCCGAAGACAGGATTTATACGAGTTACGAGGAAATGATTACGAAAGAAAGCAAATTACCCGAGAATAAACGGATTCATTTTGTAAGTATTGTTACTCCCAATTTTGCGCATTTTGCACCTGCAATGATGGCCTTGGAGCATGGTTTTAACGTAGTAATTGAAAAACCCATGACCTTTACTTTAGATGAGGCCAGACAATTACAACAAAAAGTAGCAGAAACAGGTTTGATGCTTTGCCTAACACATACTTACACGGGCTACCCCATGGTAAAGCAGGCACGCAAAATGGTTGCCGATGGTGTTTTTGGAAAGATTAGAAAAATATGGGTAGAGTATCCGCAAGGGTGGTTAAGTAAATTATCGGAAAAAGAAGGTAATGTGCAGGCCGCCTGGAGAACTGATCCCACTAAAAGCGGTAAAGCCGGGGCTATGGGTGATATTGGCACACATGCCGCTAACCTTGCCGAGTACATTTCCGGACTACAAATTACAAAACTTTGTGCCGATATTAATATTGTGGTACCCGATCGCTTGTTAGATGATGATGGTGCGGTATTACTCAAATTTAATAATGGAGCCAGTGGTGTTTTAATTGCCAGCCAGGTGGCTGCCGGTGAGGAAAATGCACTTAAAATACGAGTTTACGGCGAAAACGGTGGCTTGGAATGGCACCAGATGGAACCCAACACTTTACTAATAAAATGGTTAGATAAACCAATGGAAGTATATCGTGCCGGTATGGGTTATTTAAGCGAAGAAGCAAAGATAAACTGCCGCACACCGGGTGGCCACCCCGAAGGTTATTTGGAAGCTTTTGCCAATATTTACCGAAATTTTGCCTGGGCACTCTCGGCTAAGTTAGACGGACACCCTGTTGAGCATCCTGACTTCCCCGATGTAGCTGACGGCGTGCGTGGTATGGCGTTTATTGACAATGTAATTGCCAGTGGACAAAGCGATAAAAAATGGTGGGATTTTGTGATATAGCCATCAGCAGTTTCAAATTAATTTTATAAAATAAAAGGAGCCCAAAACGGCTCCTTTTTCTATACATAAACTATTCCTAAACATTTTATACAAAACATATTTATAAAACAGACCAATGATACTTCGTATAATGCCCGGCTTTCATGCTCAGCCAGCCACTTTGTATATATGGCATTGCTACTGCGGCAATAACACCTGATCAATTTTATGCAGCGTTCCATTCAAATAGTGTTGGTCGCTTGTGCCATAAGGATCCGGATTAGGGTTAACAGCAATATTAGCCGCGGTTGCATTGGCGGCACCCTTAGCAGTAGCAGCCACAGCCATTACGCCCGACATGGTAACTTTTAAGCCTACTCCGGGATGGCTTGCAACAGCACCATTTAACAAGGTAGGATAATTGGTTTGTGTAGTAGGAAAATTATTTAAAAAAGCTCTTGACCCTAAAATATGATAAACAACAATACCCCTTACCGTTTGCGCTGTGAGTACCGGAGTTACTGCAGGGTTAGTAAAAACAGTAGGGCTTGATGCCAATGCAGTAGCTGTAGCCATTGCAGTACCCGCAGGAACATTTTGTGCTAAAAGTGCCTGATAAATAAGGCCTGTTAATACTGTTTGAAAGGCAGTATTTCCCGGTGCCAACACCGTAAAATTTGCACCAATATTTTGAAGGTAGCCTTTCAAAGTTTCGGCGGCCGGTACACCTTCATCAGCTCTTTCTACAGCTGCTTTAAAATAGGTCAAATCCGCATCTGTATTAATTCTGTCCCATAAAAATCTTGTGGGAGGCGCCACTAAAGCGCCGGTTTCATAAATCAATCCGTTACCCGCAGTATTATTGTTACTGATAATTGGAATATTATTTACAAAACTACCGTTGCTTTTTGAAGGAAAAGTAGTAAGTCTTAATAATGCACTAAGAGAAGGATTAGGATTTAATAATGACGGATACTGCATATTAGGAAAAGGATGCGTAAAGGATGTATAGTCTAATTTTTGGGGCATTGTATTGTATTGAACAATGCCGGCAGCGGTTGCCGCCGTAAAATTGCTACTGTTGATAAACCCTAAATAAACCGCATCCGGCGATCCTGCCGGAACAGCACCTCCGGATAAAGCCGTAATAGCCTGTTTTACGGCTGCATTGCCGGGAACATACATCGTAAGTGTACGTGTAGAATCATTTAATACATTTGTTAAACCCGATTTTACAACAATTGCATTGTACAAGGTATAGCCTGATGCAGCTAATACTGTAGCCAAACCCGGAGGAGGATTTGGTGTAGGTGTAACATCAGCAAATTGTTCCACATCCTTATTACATGCATTTAAAATTAGTATTAATAGCAAAAAGCTAAAAAAACGGGGAATTATATTGATTGTTTTCATTAAATATCTATTTAAAAAATTCGGGAGAATTACAGATTATAACCAATAGCTATATAGTACAAGCCGCCCACTTGGGCATTACCAATAGCGTTCACATAATATTGATTCAACAAATTATTGGCACCTAATTTAATAACGGAGCGTATTTGCGGAAATTTATAGCTGAACTGGGCATCCAGCACATTAATTGCCGGAACCTGACCGTTTGCAAAATCACCGTTATAAAAATAAGTATCCTGCCATCTATAAGTAATATTAAAGGCAGCCCTGTTTTGATTAAGGAAACCTGTATTAGCCAAACTTGCATTAAACCGCCATTTAGGAGAATTAAACCCGGTCTCAAACTCGGCTGGAATATCACTTAGGTTATCTGAAGAAACATTTGTGGAAATACTGAAATTTTTAAGAAACCGATAATCCAACCCCAAACCAAAACCATAGGTTTTTACTACCCCCGATACATTTGCAGGCACAGAGTAAATAGTAGCATTTCCGGAGCTTATATCGGTTGGCGTTAATGTACTACCATCATTTTTTTGTACTAATAATACCCTGGTAAGGAAATCGCGATAGCGGCCAAAATAACCGTACGCATCTATCATTAATTTATTATTGGCAGTTAACCCTTTGTACCCAAGTTCAAATGATGAAACAGATTCTGGTTTATAAGCTACACCATCATACGGCACCAAATTCCCTTGTTGCAAATCATTTAAATAGAATACCGGGTTAGTGTTAAAATGATAATAATTTCTGAAAGACTGGTCGCCGCCAATAAGCCAGGTATTGGCACCTACAAATAAGTTAATCCATTGCTGTTGTGTAGATGGGAACCTGTAAGCTGTTTGATAACTAAATCTTATATTATTATTTTCTGCAACGCGTATTAAGGCTGTTGCTCGCGGTGTAAACCTTCCTTCAAAATTCTCATTTTTATCATACCGCCCTGCAAGCGTTAATTTTACCCGGTTCCAAAGATCTTTACTGGCCTGAATATAGCCTCCATACTCATTAATGCCTATTCTTCCGGTTGAATCGGCAAAAAGGGTGCCTTCCGAATTGAGCGAGTAATTTTTAAAGTTTCCTCCAATAATCAGATCTACAATATTTCCTGTAAACTGAGAAAGATTGTATTGCCCCTCTACCATATACAAATCCGTTTTATCTACAAAGAGCCCCCCACCTTCTGAAATAGGCTTGGCTCTTACGCTGTCAAAAATTCTTTTAAATGCTGCGCTAGAGGCATCCGGTCTTCCTATATCAGCAATTGCTCTTGCTGCATTATGCGCTTCATAATCACTAACGCCACCCAGTTTTGCATTTAAAAAGGCCTGGCCATATTGGGCAAACCAACCTGTTGAGCCGCCACTTGCTTTCCACGCTTCGTTTGTTAAGCGTGTGGTAACGGTAGCATTAAAAGATTCTCCGGCATTTTCCTGCGTAGTATAAGCTCTTACAAACCAGTTTTTATTATTGAACTCTAATTTGTACTGACCCATTTTCATATTCTTTAAAGAATACCTGTCGCTTCCTGTATATACCGTATTACCCGTACCCCAGTTACCGGCCAAAACCATTTCTGTTGCCGGCGTTATTTTCCAGTTAAATGAACCGCTAAGTTTAAAATTGAGGGTTTTGGGATCAATAATGTCTTTTTCGTTGTAACCGGTTCTGGAAACATTGATTGGTTGGGTTGTAAGTGTGCTGATATAAGATGCTAAAAATGGTGCCTGTTGGGCTATACCGTTCAATACCTGCCTAATGTCTGCCGTTGTTTCATCACCATATACGTTAATTCCGTCGTAGTTAGGATCGGTTAAGCGCGTTCCGGCTTGGGGCGTTCCGCTGGTGCCCACACGAGCGTAATTCCTGTAATCCTGCGCTACCCAGTCTTTTGCAGATAAGTACTCAGTTGCTATTTTAAAAGCCACTTTTTCACTAACCTTGTACCCCCATCTTAGGGCATAATTTTGAAAACCGCTTGCCGGGCGTTGCCTGCCATCTACATGCATTACGCCCTGCTTCACCTCTAACGACAATCCCTGATATTTAAATGGATTTTTACTGTTTACCACTAAGGTACCGTTCATTCCACCGGGGCCATAAAGCACCGAAGATGCACCGGGCAAAAGTTCCATATTATCTACATCTAATTGAGTAATGCCAATAACGCTTCCTACCGAGAAGTTTAAGCCCGGAGCCTGATTGTCCATGCCGTCAACAATTTGGTTAAAACGTAAATTACCGCTTCCATTAAAACCACGGGTAGTAGGCGTTTTAAAGGTTAAGGAGGAGGTAACCATATCCACGCCTTTTAAATTGGCAACCACATCGTAGTAACTTGCCGCCGGAGCATTTTTAATACTGGTACTGCTTACACGTTCTACAGAAACCGGCGATTCTAAAATCCTTTCGCTTTGCCTGGATGCCGATACCACTACTTCCTGCCCCAAACTAATACCCGGAACCAATGAAATGGTTTGAGAAGACGCATCAGCCACCTCAAGATGTACTGTTTCGTAACCAATAGAGCTAAAAACAAGTTTTGCAGGTATAGCCGGCACTTTTAATTCAAACTCACCTTTTGAATTAGTAAATGTACCCCGTGTAGTACCGTCCAACATAACAGAAACGGCAGCAATCACTTCGCCGGTTTCTCTATTTTTAATTACCCCTTTTACGGTTTGAGCAAAAATACCTGTACAGACACAGGATGCCATAATAATGGCCAGCAATCGTAATAAAAGCTTCATATAAATTGTTTTGTTTAGTTGAAATTTGATGTAAATTAACACTTGTTAGTTGATTAGCAAAAATAAATTTCTAACATTTTTACCATGAAAAATACAAGCATAAACGCGAACTATTAAGAACAGTTACTAAATTCGCAGCATGTCAACATTTACATTTAAAGGACAAACGGCTTTTTACAAAGGCAAAGTAAGAGATGTGTATTCCATTGGTGAAAAATGGTTGGTCATGATCGCTTCTGACCGTATATCGGCATTTGATGTAATATTACCCAGACCGGTTCCTTTTAAAGGACAGGTATTAAACCAAATAGCCGCTTATATGCTAAAGGCTACCAGCGATATTTGTAAAAACTGGTTATTAGAAACGCCTACGCCCAGCAGCTCTCTGGGATTAAGGTGCAAACCTTATAAAATTGAAATGGTTGTACGCGGACATCTTACCGGGCATGCCTGGCGTACTTATAATAGTGGTAAAAGAATACTTTGCGGGGTTCCCTTACCGGAGGGCATGAAAGAAAATGATGCCTTCTCCTCTCCCATTGTTACGCCCAGCACCAAGGCTGCCGAAGGACATGATGAGGATATTAGCCAAGAAGAAATTATTGCCACCGAATTAGCCACTGCTGATGAATGGACACAATTAGAACAAACGGCATTGGCTTTATTTAAACGCGGGCAGGAACTGGCTTCAAAACAGGGATTGATATTGGTAGATACAAAATATGAGTTTGGTAAATTAGGCGATGAGATTGTATTAATGGATGAAATTCATACGCCTGACAGCTCCCGCTATTTTTATGCCGATGGATTTGAAGAAAGACAGGCTGCTGGCGAAAAGCAAAAACAATTAAGTAAGGAATTTGTAAGGGAATGGCTGATAGCCAACAACTTTATGGGCAAAGAAGGTCAACAGGTACCCGAAATGACGGATGAATGGATGGAAACTATTTCCCAACGTTATATTGAATTATATGAAAAAGTAATTGGTGAGCATTTTATTCCACAGCCTTTAAGCAATGAAGAACAGTTTGAAAAAATTTCGGCTGCTATTGAAAATCTATAACTAAAAAAAGGGTTGCCTTACGGCAACCCCTATATATAGGGAACGGACAAAATATTTTTTAGTTTATTTTTGCATTTCCTGTTCTGGGAGACGATTGTATGTTCTTATTTCGTTGCAAGGTAGGACTTAAAGCATAACCATCTCGAGTGGCATAGTAATCTAAATCCGCATATGCATCATCATAATTATTTGCATAACTTACAATCCACCCTCTAAAACTATATCTCATCGTTACATTTGAAAATGTACGAGTACCAGTATTTTGAAAATCGCCTCTAACAACATCACCTTGCTCGGGCCAATAATAAGAATCCGCATCCATCGACTTCATTACTGCATAAGAACCATCATAAAAACTAAGAATTATCCAAGGTGAGTCTTCATGATAAACCACTGTTGCATTTTCTGTATAACGGTCATCAATATAATCGCTTCTGGTACAACTGGCCAAAACAATAACAGCCAAAATTATAATCACCGAAAAATTTAAAATACGTTTCATTTGTCCTTTTTTAATTGTTTTGATTTTTAATTTGTTTCTGATATATAGAAGAGAAAATATAAAAATAGTTTGCACCGTATTTGTTAAAAAACCGATAAATACAAAAGGCTTTACCACCCTTTTTTAAACAGATTGTAGCCGGATGTATTAAAAATTATCGTTGTGATTTATTGTAGCAATTTATAACGCCTCATCCCGACACGGCGGGCAGGCTCCCTAACCCCTTCTCCGTCCGGAGAAGATGAATGAGCATCAAAATTTTGCATTGGTTTTACAAAATACGAATTGCGACAATTTTAAATGCCCCTTTTTGGTGTCATGCCATATCCGGAAAGAAAGTATGCTGTATCTTTAACGCTAAAACATGGCATTTATGAAGTACACTGGTTTATTATCCTGTATTATTTTCTTATTATTCTCCTGTTATCCGCAGTACACCCTATTAGTAGGTACTTATACTTCCGGCAATAAAAGCAAGGGAATTCATGCTTATGATTTTAACAATAAAAACGGAACCGCCACAGAAATTGGAAATATTATTGCTGCCAACCCTTCTTATCTGGCCGTTAACAAAAATGGTAGCCGTATTTACAGTGTGAATGAAAATGCTAAAGGGAAAATATCTTCTTTTACATACAACCCAAAAACTGGAGCAATTGGATACTTAAATGATGCAGACAATAGCAGCAGTTCGCCCTGTTATATTGCTATTGATAAAACCGGGCACTGGCTTTTTGCCGGCAACTATTCCAGCGGCAATTTGTCTGTACACGAAATTTTGGCTGACGGCTCCATTGGCGAAATGAAACAAATAATACAACATAAAGGCTACAGTGTTAATAAAGATCGTCAACAAGCACCCCATGTGCATTGCACCTATATATCGCCCGATAATAAATTTTTGTATGTGCCGGATCTCGGTTTGGATAAAGTAATGATCTACCCTTTTGATGCGAATTCCGGAAAGTTAGATGATAAAAACAGCACCTTTTACCAAGTGCACCCCGGAGGTGGCCCCCGGCATATTACTTTTACTAAAGATGGAAAATTAGGATTTCTTGTTGAAGAAATAAGCGGAGCTGTAGTTGTTTTGCAAAGACAAAATAACCGATTAAAAGAACTTCAAAGAACAATTGATTTACCGGCAGGTGAGGCCGGTGCCGGAGCCGATATTCATTTATCGCCTAACGAAAAATTCCTATATGTTTCGCAAAGAAGCAACAGTTCGATCCAAATTTATAAAATAGATATAAAAAACGGCCGGCTTACTTATCAGGAACAACAATCAACCATCGGCAAATGGCCGCGTAATTTCAGCATACATCCATCGGGGAAATTTTTAATTGCAGGCAACCAACATACGCATAACAGCGTTATATTTAAGATTAATAAAAAAACAGGTTTGTTAACTGATACAGGAAACCGTATTGACGTGGGTAGTCCGGTATGTCATGTGTGGGTAAAGAAGAAATAAAGATTGAAGAACTAAAAAGTAAAAATGAAATATATATACTCTTTTCTATTGATTATACTCCTGATTATCGTACATAACAATAATGCTAATGCACAAAAATTAGCCGCTAAAGAATTTGCACAAAAAGCGGGTGCAGATACTACTGCCATTATTGTAGATGTGCGTACGCCTCAGGAATTTGAACAGGGGCACATTAAAAATGCTGTGAATATTGACTGGAATAACGCTGCTTTTGGCGCGGAAGCCGATATTCAATTACCCAAAAATAAAACCCTGTATGTATATTGCCGCAGTGGAGGTAGAAGCGCAAAGGCTACAGCGCAATTAAGAAAAATGGGATTTAGGGTTCTTGAATTAGAAGGCGGTATATTGCAGTGGCAAAAAGATGAATTACCCGTAGAAAAAAATCAACCCACAAATAACAGTCCTTTAAATTTGAACCATTACATGCAACTTGCTCAATCATCGCCCAAAGTACTGATTGATTTTTATGCCGATTGGTGTTTGCCCTGCCAACTGATGGAACCTTATCTTACCAAATTAGAAAAGTCGGGTAAACATCATTTAAAAATAATAAGAATTGACATTGACCAAAATCCGCAACTGGCTGCCGATTTAAAAATAGCATCCATCCCTGCTTTGCACTATTATAAAGATGGGGATTTAATGTGGGGCTATGTTGGGTATCTTAGTAAAAGGGCCTTATTAAAAAAGCTATAACAATCGGAGTTCAACACCTTTAAAGTCATTTAACTTCATTACTACTTCCTCTTTCCGGTTTTTAGGGATGCCAATCTCCATCGTACAAAATAACTGTATTTCCTGCTTTAATACTTCGCATCCGGTTTGTTTTACTACCATCATCACATCGTTCATTTGTGTATAGTCAAACTGCAATTGGCAGGATACAATCACAGGTTTCCGTATTAGGGGAGTAACCTGCAATACCATAGAGGCCGCCGATTTATACGCATTAATCAAACCCGGAACGCCTAATAAAGTACCTCCAAAATACCGAACCACCACTATTAAAACATTGGTTACATTTTTACTGTCGATCTGTCCTAAAATAGGCCTACCGGCTGTACCGGAAGGCTCTCCGTCATCACTCACACGAAAATCGTTCATTGTAGTTCCTAACCGGTAAGCAAAACAATGATGGCGGGCTTTGGGATGGTCTTTTTTAACAGCTGCCAAAATTTGTTTAAACGCCCCTTTAGAATTAACAGGAAAAGCCATTGCTAAAAATCGGCTTCCCCTGTCTTTAAACTCTGCTGTACCGGTTGTTTCAATGGTATTATAAAAATCCTGTTCCTGCATTATTTTTTTTAAAAATTTCTATCCTGTCATTTAAAATATAAAACGCATCGGTTTTTAAGGCGTTAGTGATTTGCGGAGCATGTAAACCGGCATCAATCACCAATTTCGTATTAGTGAGCAGTTTTATTTCATCCCACAATCCGGCATTTATAAAGGACTGTAGGGTATGCCTCCCTCCTTCTACAAAAACACTTTGAATCTTTAATTTGTGTAGTTTCAACATCAAATCGTGTAAAAAATTGCCTTCATCTATTTTTAGATAAATAATCCGGGAGCCCACATTGTCTTTACCCGTATTGGCTATTATTACTTTTTCACCCTGCTTAAATAAAGAAAGATTTGTATCGCAATTCGCCGAGGGATCAATAATAATTTTTACCGGCGATTTCCCATACCAATACCTGTTATCCAACAGCGGATTGTCGGTAATTACCGTTTTAGCACCCACTAAAATAGCCGATTCTTCACTCCGCCACTTATGTACCAGCCTTTTAGTTAAGCTGTTTGTAATCATCAGGCGTTCCACATTATCAGCCGCCATAAAACCATTATTGGTTTGCGCCCATTTTAAAACAATATACGGCCTTTTATATTTTACCGCTGTAAAAAAACGTTTATTTAATTCAATAGCGGCTTTTTCTAAAACACCCTCCATCACATCAACACCGTTTCCTTTTAGTTTTTCAATACCGCTGCCATTTACCTGAGCAAAAATATCTCTACACCCAATTACCACTTTGGGTATTTTGTGTTGTATAATTAAATCGGCGCAGGGTGGCGTTTTACCATAATGGGCGCAAGGTTCTAACGAAACATACAACGTGGCTTTTGGGATTAGCTCCGGTGCAATTTTTAATGCCTCGGTAATACAATTAACCTCGGCATGCGCCTTCCCATATTGTTGGTGATAGCCCTCGCCGATTATTTTTCCGTTATATACCAATACCGCCCCTACCATAGGATTAGGAGCCACATTCCCCATCCCTCTCTGTGCCAGCTCAATACAACGGGCCATATAAACTTCATGTTGCGCATCAGGCATAATTACAAATGTAAATGAATTATGTTTGTATTATGAGTTTGCAGATAACACAAGATGATTTTATACAACAACTGTCCGAAATTTACGATACCGGCGAGGCCAAAAATATTTGGCTTTTGGTGATGGAACGAATAACAGGAAACAGGCAATTGAAAAGCCAGGGCAGTAAAACACCCCTCACTAATGAACAGGAACAAACGTTAAAAAAAATTTTAGACAGGCTGCAACATAACGAACCGATACAATATATTTTAAATGAAAGCTGGTTTTATGATATTCCTTTTTATGTAGATAAAAATGTTTTAATACCCCGCCCCGAAACTGAAGAATTAACAGACTGGATAATCAAAGAAAATAAAACCTGTAAAACCTGTACCATTTTAGACATTGGAACCGGGAGCGGTTGTATCCCCATCATTCTAAAAAGAAAAATACCCGCTGCCAAAATTTTCGGTTGCGATATTAGTGAAGCTGCTTTGAAGGTTGCTGAAAAAAATGCAGCTACCTACCAAACTACTATCAGTTTTTTACAAGCCGACTTTCTTAACAAAAACATATTTGATATTTTTCCGGATATTGATATTATTGTAAGCAACCCACCATACATTCCCCAAAAGGACAAAAAACACATGCGGGCCAACGTGCTAAATTTTGAACCTCATTTAGCATTGTTTGTAGATAATCATACCGCATTAATTTTTTATGATGCCATTGCCCGATTCGGGTTAAAAAAATTAAATCCGACAGGGAAAATTTACGTAGAGATACATGAATCATTAGGCAAACAAACAACAGCATTATTCGAATCGCACGGTTATACAACAACGTTAAAAAAAGATATGCAGGGAAAAGACCGAATGGTAAAAGCCGCATTAAACCGAGATTAAAAAGTCCTGTAAACAGTCAACCTCTTTACATTTGCGACTGTTAACATCAAGTTATAAAAAAAATGCTACCGTTACAAACGGATTTTGCAACGGATAAATGGTTAAAATCATCCTTGTCAGGATTGCTATATTGTATTTTTTGGCAACAGAATCATTATTTTTGTTAATCACATTATTTAAAAATAAATTTTACATGAAGAAAAGAATTGGTATAGGCGGTTTTTTATTACTAACATTGACGCTTGCTTCGATCACGGCTTTTGCACAGTTTAGTACTGTGCCAAAAGGGTGGCACTTAAAGGATTTAAAAACAGACGGATACTACGGCATCAGCCTTGATAAGGCCTATAATTTTGTACAATCCAAAAAATTAAAAAGCACACCGGTAATTGTTGGCATTATAGACTCCGGCATTGATACCACGCATGAGGATTTAGCAAGCGTTTTATGGACTAACAAAAAAGAAATTACCGGTAATGGTATTGATGATGACAAGAACGGATATATTGATGATATTCACGGTTGGAATTTTTTAGGCAGCAATGACGGTAGCAAAAACGTGGAGAAAGACTCTTACGAAGCGGCCAGAGTTTATTGGAATTACAAAGAGCAGTTTGAAGGAAAATCGGAAAACGAAATATCCTCAAAAGATAAAGACCATTACCAAACATGGCTACGTGCCAAGGCCGACATTTTTAAAGATGGAGGCAGCACTTCGGCTGAAGAAGAGGAATTTATGTTACAAATGGAAGTGGCGATGAAAAAGGGCGATGCCCTGATTAAAGAGGCTCTTAAAAAAGATATTTATAACTGTAAAGACTTGCAAGATTATGTGCCATTTGCCTTAGCTGCCAGACAGTTTAAAGAAATTATGATACGCACTTGCGCAGGTAATGATAACAATGATATTACTAACAAAATGTTATTAGCTGATTTTGAAAGGGAAACAAGTAAATACAGCTTAAAAAAGAAAGCTCCTGAAAATTATAGGGGTGATGTAGTGAACGACAATGGAAATGACATCAACGATGCGTATTATGGCAATAACAATATATATGTAACTAATGATGGAGCCTTACACGGCACCCATGTGGCCGGTATTATAGGAGCCGGACGCAATAACGGAAAAGGCATGGATGGTATTGCCGAAAATGTACAATTGATGAGCATACGTGCTGTACCCGATGGTGATGAACATGATAAAGATATTGCCCTTGCCATTAGATACGCTGTTGACAACGGAGCCCGTGTAATTAATATGAGTTTTGGTAAAAGTTTTTCACCGGAAAAAAAATGGGTAGATGATGCCGTACGCTATGCAGAAAGTAAGGGCGTATTGCTGATACATGCTGCCGGAAATGATGCCAAAAATGTTGAAACCACTTTTAATTTCCCTTCGGGATTTTTCTTAGATGGCAGCAGGCCTAAAAACTGGATTACCGTTGGTGCCAGTGGCGATAAAAAAGCCGGCGATTTAGTGGCCGATTTTTCCAATTACGGTAAAAAAGAAGTGGATGTATTTGCACCCGGCGTAAAAATATATTCTACAGCACCCGGAGGCAATGCATATCAGGATTTGCAAGGTACCAGTATGGCCAGCCCGGTGGTTGCAGGATTAGCTGCTTTTATTTTAAACTATTACCCTAATCTTACGGCTACACAAGTAAAAGAGGTTATATTAAAATCGGTGAGTAAGCCCACATCATTGGTTACTAATCCCGAAACCTCCAAGAAAGTATCAATGTCTGAATTGTCCGTTACGGGTGGGATAGTAAATGCCTATGAGGCTATAAAACTGGCCGATGCCATAAGTAAAACTAAAATATCTAAAAAATCATCTTCCAGAAAAAGATAAAACAATAAAACATTCTCTCCTGCTAAAAGAAGCTGCTACCCAGCTTCTTTTTTTGCATCATAAAATGCCGTAAATTTATTTTTAGAATTTTATCGACAACACTCATATATAATGGAACAGCAGATAAACTATTATTACAATGAAAGAGAAAAAATTTTCTTTTGGTTATACCATCTATAATAATTCTGAAGAATTGCCTGATGATGATAAATTACTTTTGTTGCAAGCCCAAAAAGCTACAGAAAAGGCTTATGCCCCTTACTCCAAATTTAAAGTAGGCTGTGTAGCCAAACTTCAAAACGGGCGTATTGTTACAGGCACTAATCAGGAAAATGCTTCCTACCCCGTTGGTATTTGTGCCGAAAGGGCTTTACTGGCTACCGTAGGCACACAATATGTTAACCAACCCATTAACACACTGGCCATTAGCTACAGAGCTGAAGAAGGTAAAAACAATCATCCTATATCGCCCTGCGGTATGTGCCGCCAGGCATTAACAGAATATGAAACCAGAACCGGCAAGCCTATCAGGCTTATACTATCCGGTATAGAGGGTAAAGTGTATGTAATTAATAGTGCTAAAGACCTACTGCCATTGGCTTTTAGCAATGAAGATATTGCCTGATATTTTAAAGCGTTAAGGGTGCGGCCTTATCCAAATAAGCAATCAGCCATTGAATAGCTTTAAAAGAAAGAAATGCCACTATAACCAATACCACCAGCATTGTTAGCAATATAGAAATAACTACAGGCGTAGCACTACCTTTATGCTTACCCTGCGTATAATGCTCTGTTAATAATTTTACATTACGGGTATTGGCTTTATAAGTAAAATCAAAAATCCAGCCGATAACCGGAATAGCACCAATAACAGCATCCAATGTGGCATTGCCCAACATTTTCATAGCCAGCTTACCCGATACACCATGTTGCAACATTGTAAATATTAATGCTACTGAAACAATATAGCCACCAATATCTCCCGCAAAAGGAAGCAGGTTTAAAACCGGGTCTAAACCAAACTTAAATCCACCAATTGAAAATTGTTCATCCATCAATTTAGTTATCCGTTTTATCATTTTCAAACGCGGATCGTTTGGTAGTTGTTGTAAGGATGAGTCGGATATGTTTTGCTCTTTATTCAACTTTATGGTTTAGGTATTTACAAGCTGCCCTCAGCCATTAATAATTTTATTTTTAACACCGTAGCAATAGTTATCGCATCAGTTATCTGGTGCTGCATCACTTTGTTAAAAACATCATTAAAAGGAAGTTTTTTTACCTGTAATAGTTCTGTTTCTTCCGGCGCTGCCTGATGTTGTGTTAAGTCTGTTGCCAAATAAACAATAGAAAATTCATCCGTTACCGAATTAGAGAGATGCATTCTTAAAATTTCTTTCCAACCTGTAGCCTTTAGTCCCGTTTCCTCCAGCAACTCCCTTTTCGCTGCATTTAGGCAATCCTCACCTTCAGGGGCACCGCCTTCTGGAATTTCCCAGCTATAAGCATCAGTTGCAAATCGATATTGCCCCACCAAATAAGTATTATTATGCTCATCCAACGCTATTACTCCTATGGCAATGTTTTTAAAATGTATTTTTCCGTAAATACCCTTCCCCCCGGATGGGTTAGTTACATCATATTCTGTAACATGAATCCATTTATTATCATATATTTCTTTTGAACCATTTACCTTCCAGGGGTTTACAGTCTCATCTATAATTTTATGCATGGGTGTAAATTAACAAAAGTTTGCAGTTAATAATAACCCTGCTAAAAACCAGTAGGGTTAAATTATATTAACAAGCATCTAATTTTTGTAATCCATTTTTAAATTATACATGGTAAAAGCCCATATATCTGCTGCTTCATCAATTATTTTACTAGTGGGCTTACCGGCACCATGTCCGGCATCGGTTTCAATACGTATTAACACCGGGTTGTTTCCTTGATGGTATTCCTGTAAACGTGCAGCAAACTTAAATGAATGGGCCGGTACCACTCTGTCATCATGATCGCCTGTGGTAATTAAAGTAGCAGGGTATTCCACTCCTTTTTTCAAATTATGATAAGGAGAATATCCATACAAATAAGGGAAGTGTTTTGCAGAATCACTGCTACCATACTCAACTACCCAACCCCAGCCTACAGTAAATTTCTGAAAACGCAACATATCTAATACGCCTACTTGCGGTATGGCCACTTTAAACAAATCGGGTCTTTGCGTCATAGCGGCACCTACTAACAAGCCTCCGTTACTACCTCCTTTTATAGCAATTTTGCTACTATTGGTGTAATTAGTTTTTATTAAATATTCGGCAGCACCAATAAAATCGTCAAATACATTTTGCTTTTTGAGCAACATACCTGCTTTATGCCAGGCTTCGCCATACTCGCTGCCGCCACGCAGGTTTACCAATGCATAAATACCGCCCTGCTCAACAAAAAATGCATTACTAATACTAAAGGAAGGAGGTAAAGCAATATTAAACCCTCCATAACCATATATTAATACAGGGTTGTTCCCGTCCTTTTTCAAACCCTTTTTGTAAGTTAAAAAAACCGGTACTTTGGTTCCGTCCTTACTGGTAAAAAACACTTGCTCGGTAACCATATCAGAAGTATTCATTTTTACTTCACTATCCTTATATAAAACCGATTTTCCTGTTTTTATATCATACTTGTAAATAACCGGCGGCGTGCTAAAGGAAGAATAGGTATAAAACAATTCTTTATCCTTAGCTTCTGCCCCAAAACCTCCAGCAGAACCAATGCCCGGTAACGCAATATCTCTTATTTTTTTTCCTTTAAAATCAAACTGGATAATTTTAGATGAGGCATCTTTTAAATAACTGGCAAACAGGCTACCTCCTCCGGTATTTACGCCCTGTAAGGCATCTGTTGTTTCCGGAATTACGGTTTTCCATTGAGCCCTGCCTGTGTTTTGGGGATCAATTAAGACTACCCGGTAATTGGGTGCTTTATAATTTGTGCGCACTAATAATTTGTCTCCGTCATTTTCAATAACGGAAGATTCCGTATCAAAACCTTTTACCAATAATTTGAAATCTTTCTGCCGGGTGTTTTTCAAATCTTTAAACCACAATTCGTCTCCACTGGTACCCTGGCTAACATTTAATATCAAAAAACGCTGGTCTTCTGTTAATCCGGCATGAAAATAGCGCAACGGATTCTTTTTATCCTGATATATCAATTTATCTTTAGCCTGTGGAGTTCCCAGCTTATGATAATATACCTTTTGAAATTCGTTTTTACCGCTCAGCTTTGATTTTTCGTCAGGTTGGTCGTATCCGCTATAATAAAAGCCATCCTCACTCATCCAGGATGGGCCTCCAAACTTCACCCATCTAATGGTATCGTTTAATATTTTTTTTGTTCTTACATCCATCACAAATATTTCTGACCAGTCGCTACCGGCTTTAGATACCGAATAGGCCAATAATTTGCCCGATTTTGAAAATGACAATCCGCCAAGAGCTGCTGTTCCTTCTTTGCTCAAAGTATTGGGGTCAATAAATACCTCCGGCTCATCAGTTAGCTTTTTATATCGGTACAAAACGCTTTGGTTTTGTAAACCATCATTTTTAAAGAAATAATAATAATCGCCTTTCTTAAAAGGGGCTCCGTATTTGGGGTAGTTCCATAATAATTCAAGCCGGTCTTTTATTTTATTCCTGAAAGGAATTTTCGAAATATATTCCTGCGTTATCTTATTTTCTGCCTGCACCCATGCTTTGGTATTGGTAGCATTATCATCCTCTAACCATCGGTAAGGATCTTCAACTTTAGTTCCAAAGTAATCATCAACAACCACTTTCTTCTCCGTTACCGGATAATTAATTTGTGCTGATACACTCATAGTAAACAAAACTGTTATAATAAATAAACTTTTTCTCATAAAACAAATATATAAGAATAAAAATAGGAAGTAATTACTAAAATCCCATACCACTTATAAAAAACAATTGGTTTCGATTTTAAATAAAGAACAAAACACAGATTGGTTTGTTGTACAGTAAAGCTATCCAAATATTCTATTAACTCAGTATTTTTGCAATATGAAGCAGTTTGATGTACCCGTTTTTTACAGAAGCCCTTTAATTTCGGCCATAAAAAAGAAACGTAAGGAGTTAGATAAGCTAAAAAAAGACTTTACGCCTACTTTGCTTGATTTTGGGAAGCTGAAAATATATTTGGCCCGACATTTTGGTTTTTGTTATGGTGTTGAAAATGCTATTGAAATTGCCTTTAGAACAGTGGAAGAAAACCCCGGTAAAAGGATTTTTTTATTAAGTGAAATGATTCATAACCCACAGGTAAACGCCGATTTACAATCCTATGGAATTGATTTTTTACAGGACACGCAAGGCAGGCAGTTATTCCCTTTTGAACAATTAACTAAGGACGATATTGTTCTAATTCCGGCGTTTGGCACCACCATTGAAATTGAAGAACGGCTAAAAAAAATTGGGATAGCTACGGAAAATTATAATACTACCTGTCCCTTTGTACAAAAAGTATGGAACCGAAGTGAGGCTATTGCCAAAAAAAATTACACCATCGTTATTCACGGCAAACCAAACCACGAAGAAACCAGGGCTACCTTTTCACACGCCTCAAGCAAATCGCCGGCCATTGTTGTAAAAAATATGGCACAAACTGTTGAGCTATCGAAGTATATTACAGGCGAAAAATCTCCTGATGATTTTTACGATGAATTTAAAGGACAATACAGCTTGGGGTTTAACGTAGCAAATGATTTGGAACGTATAGGCGTGGTAAACCAAACAACTATGCTGGCCAGCGACACACAGGCAATAGCCGATTTTTTAAAACAGGTAATGGTTGATAAATATCATCTTGAAAACAATAATCTGAGTGCCCACTTTGCTGATACGCGCGATACACTTTGTTACGCTACAAACGACAATCAAACCTCTGTATCTGCAATGTTAGCTACCAATGCAGATCTTGCCATTGTGGTTGGCGGCTATAACTCCTCTAACACCTCTCATTTAGTAGAGCTCTGTGAGGAAAAACTACCTACCTATTTTATTAATAATGCTGATAAAATTATTGACAAGCATACTATACAACATTATAATTTCCATACAAAAAAAATATTAGAAACCCGTAACTTCTTACCGGAAAAAGATGAATGTAATATACTAATTACAAGCGGAGCCTCCTGTCCGGATGCTATAGTAGAAGAGGTTATAGAAAAAATAATCGGCTACTATAAAACACAACAGGATATTGAAGCTATTATTAATAATCTTTCATTGGACACAACCGATTAAAAATAAAAAAACTGCCGGTACTATCCTGTGCCGGCAGTTTTGTAATATTTATACAGAGTATCTAAGCGTTGTATAATTTTTCGTAATACTCATGCGCCATTCTGTTACTTTCAAATTGAAAGCGAACATCCTGCATACCATTTTTCATTATCTGCCTCCAGGTATTATAATCATTATAATACAAAGGCAAAATTTCATTGGTGAGGATTTCATATAATTTATTCAAATCATAGTTATCTTGATCATATACAGACATGTTTTCGTAATCCGCCTTAGGAATTACAAAACCATTATGACCATGATTTATAAATTCAGGAATCCAGCCATCATCTGTAGAAAAGTTAACAGCTCCATTCATGGCCGCCGTCATACCACTTGTACCCGAAGCTTCCCTTGGCACACGCGGATTATTTAACCAAACATCGGCAGCTTGCTTTAAACGCTTTGACAATGTAAGCTCATACCCAACTAAAACAGCCATATTCTTGTACTCTTTACTAAGATGTACTAAAGCATTAAACTCGCTAATAGCAGGATGATCCATAGGATACGGCTTGCCAGCCCAAATAATTTGTACAGGATATTTGGAATCGTTCATTAATTTAAAAAATCTTTCCTGATCTGAGGTAATCATACCGGCTCTTTTATAACCGGCAAATCTTCTAGCCCATACAATAGTAAAAACATTAGGGTCAAAAATTTTACCGGTTTGATCGGCAACAATTTCAAAAGCCCTTTTCTTCAGCCATTTTTTTCTATCATCGAACCAATAATCGTCACCTACTTCCTTAAATTTGTACAATTGCTTATCAGCCCAATATGTCCAGTTTTGCGCGTTGGTGATGGATTTAATTTCGCAAATATTATCGTACTTGCCCCACATGGCTCTGGATACATCGCCATGTAGCTTCGATACACCGTTAGCTATTCTGGCAAATCGTAATGCGGCCAAAGAATGGTTAAACTGGTCATCGTGATTTTGGATTAATCCTTTTACTTCGTCAACACTCAAACCACTGAAATAGCTCATTTTCTTACACAAATAAATATCGTGTTTTTCGTTACCCGCTTCTTCTGGTGTATGGGTAGTAAATACTAAACGCTTGCGCACTTCTTCAATATTATTATTGAATTTTTTATATAAATAAAATGCAGCTGATACGCCGTGTGCTTCGTTTAAATGATATACATCGGGATTAAAACCAAGAAGGTCGATTAGTTTAGCACCTCCCACCCCTAACAAAATAAATGCCGCTAATTTTGCAGCCACATTTGCATCATACAAACGGTGCGTTATAGCCTGCGATACATAATCATTTTCAGGTAAGTCGGTTGTTAATAAAAATAAAGGAGCCGTTTTAAATGTTTCGGGGTTTAAGTACATTGCTTTTACCCATACCGGATGATCGTGTACGGTTATTTGAAATTTAATACCGGTATCTTCCAAAAAACTATAATTTTTTTCGTTCCAGGCTACATCCAATGTTTGATCCTGATTACGTTCCTGATCATAATAACCATACTTCCATAAAATTCCAACACCTATTAAATTCTGCTTTAATTCATATGCACTGCGTAAGTGAGAACCTGCTAAAAAACCTAATCCCCCGCTATATATTTTTAATGGTTGATGTGTTGCAAACTCCATTGAAAAATAAGCCACTCTTTTCGAATAGTTAGCATCTATTTCGGCATAGGGAACTTTAAAATTGTTAAAACTCATAATATTTAATTTTAGAAAGACGGCAAGTTACTTAAATGAGCCTAATAAAAAATAATAATAAAATAAAATTTGATAAAATGTGTATAAAATACAATAAGTACTAACGTGTGTTTGGCCGTAGCATAACGACACAATTTTCATAATTGTATATAATACTTTTAATAACCAACGAATATACTGATTTATTAGTTATTACACTTGATTAAAATATTTATTTGATAATAGTAAGAAGGGTTTTATAAGCTGTCAAAATTCGTTGTTCCTCCTCCTGTAAAAGGTTAACATCATCGGGTTGTACAATTTCCGGATTATTTACCTGCCTTAGCAATTTATTATTTTTAAAATAATTTCTTTTTTCTGTTATTATTGATTTATCAAAGTCAAATATTTCTGAATCTCCCAGTTCCTTCATGGCTACAGAATCATAATATATAGGCCGGTTGTATGTGTAACGTTTTTCATAAACAAATGAAGGTTGTTTGTTGAGTAAATAGTATTCGGTATATAACTGAAATGTCTCACCCAAATTACGGGTTACTATTTTTTCTAAATTCCCATCCAGAGTATAATACAACGCTTCGCCGCCTTCGGCAGATTCAAATATTTCTTTAACAGTTATACTACTCCACTGGGTTATTGCATTAATTTTTTTAAAATTATCACGAATAATTTGTATATCATTTAAAGCCGGAAAATCTTTTCCTGCCGAGTCCGTTTCCAAAAAACCCGTAGCCGAATCAAACCCGTCAATATGCAGGCTGTCAACAGCAGTCGGTTCCAGTAAATTATTTTGATTAATCGCTTTTGTATCAGTTTTACATCCCACCGAAAAAAGGATTATTCCAAAGAACCAATATAAAAAAAATACCTGTTGCATGAACAATGGTTTAGTTCAAAAAAGGTTTAGGGTTAAAGTATTCTTGTTCCTTACGGTTATAAAACACTTGTAAATTACACCCGTATTGTTAGATTTAAAAGTATAAAAAAAATCTGAAACTCGTGAGTATAATACCCAAATTTAGCGAATGATGCAATAGTTGCGATTTTAGCGTTTTGGTATAGCCCGAAGCAATGCTGCCAATAGTAACAAAAAAAAATAATTAAGCAATAAATCCACACAACCGTACCGGACAAATACGCTTTGGCTCCTAACTTATCGGTTACAATATTTTTATAATTAACAGAACGAGGATAATCGTTCACAAAATTTTATCCCGCTCAACGACTTGATATTTGTGTGTTTTGTAAAATTTGCATGAAGATGAGGTAAGAGGCATATAATTTCACATAAACAGGTGAAACTATTCCGAGCTTATCATCCACAGGATGTGCATAACCAAGGCACTTTTTTTTAACGTTTGCAATGTTGGCTGGCAATAAATTAGTGATAAATTACTGCAGATACCATATCTTTAAGTATAAATAAACAATATAATAACTATTTGTTTGTTATAAAATCCAAAATTGCAAGTCAACAATATTACATCCGCTTAGCTCTGTAATTTATTTATTATTTTTTTAAACTCACCCAAAAGGGTAATATTTCAATTTAAAAGAATTTAGGAAATTTGTGAAAAACATGCGTATAACCGTAGTAATCATAGAAGATGACAGGAATTACAACAATGCGTTGAAGAAAATTATCGACTTTGACAGCGACCTGTTATGCCTGGCTCAATGTTTAAGTGGCCGGGAAGCACTGATGTTATTACCAGACACCATGCCTGATGTAGCCTTAATGGATATTCAGCTTCAAGACTCAACCGGCATAGAATTGGTTGAAAAATTAAAACGCCAGCTACCATATACCCAATTTATAATGTGTACCAGCTTTGAAGATGATGAATATATATATGAGGCCTTGCGTGTTGGCGCTTCGGGGTACCTCATTAAAGGCGAAAGCATGGAAAAAATCATCAGTTCCATTAAAGATGTACATTCTGGCGGCGCACCCATGAGTAGTAGTGTAGCCAAAAAAGTGATTCAACACTTTAGGCAACCAACAAGGATTAACGAGCACTTAAATGCTTTGACCGAGAGTGAAAAAGATATTTTAGAATTATTATCGCATGGTTTATTATATAAAGAAATTGCAGGCAAAAAATACATCAGTATTGATACCGTAAAAAAACATGTAGGCAATATTTATCGTAAGTTGCAGGTGAGTAACAAAGTAGAAGCCATCAACGTATTTAACAACAAAAACTAAAAACATGAACAAACCCCTTTACGCCGCTATATTCATAGCCGCCCTTGTATTTTTTACCGCCTGCAAAGATGATACCGATAAGAAAAATAGTGAGGCTACAGCCCCCTACAATATAGATGCTGTACAAATACCCAAAGTAGTTGCCGATAGTATGAAAAGTAGTTTCCTGAAAAGTACTTATCCCGAACTAAAAAAACTGAACAAAAACAATGTACAGAATTTTGACATTGGCATGGATAGATATTTTAAACTAATAAATGATTTTCCTGTTGATGCCGACTCGTTAAGGGTGTATTTTATTCAAAAAAGGAAAAAAAATATTCCTGATCTCGACGCTGACATCAACAAGTCGATGGACAAATGTTTATACATGGCATATTGTTATACAGCAAAAGGCAAAATCGTTTCTGACTTTTACACTTTTTTATCCAAAGACTCTATCTTGCAATTAAAGCTTTCTGACTTTGAGGCCATGTATAAAGATTATAAAAAGAATATAAGAACCCATATTAAAAATCCAAAAGAGCCAAATGGGAATACAAAATTCATCATTATTGACAAGAAGGGCTTGCAAGCACATAAAGCTAAAATTGAAGCCAGCAAATTACCCAATCTGGCCGTACGATTGTGCTTTGCCAATACTATAGCTTTTGAACAAAACTCAATATTTGCGCAAGACATGACCATCTTTACTCAACTAAGAACCAAATATGCAAGAACTGCACCCGGTCAATTAACCGTTGTAACAGATGTATTTAATACTACTACCAATGAGGATGTAGATGATTTGTCATCTTACGATATGAACACACTTTGTCCAGATATTTGCCCAGGAGATGATGATGATGACGTTGAGTAAAGTCTTATCCAATATATATAATATTGTTGTGCTGGTGGCTTTTCTTTATTCCTTGTATTTAGCAATAAAAGAAAAAAGTGCCGCAAAACAATATTATTTTTTTATTTACCTGATGGCTGTAGTAATTGCGGATATTATTTTACCCAATATTTCAAAATTGTTAAAGATTCATTCAAACACATCTTTGATGGTTTTTATGTACTTTGCAATACTCTACTTTTCATATTTTACCTATTTTAATGTAAAAAATAAAAAGATCCGGTATATAATTATTGCAGCAACAATAATTGCCGTTATCGCCTGCCTCTATTTTTCTTTAAACAATATAGGGAACCAATTTCCATTAGGAACGCTGCTATCTTTCCCTATCCTTTATATCCTGCTTGGCCTGCTTTGGTTTTATGATACGCTCCAATTTGTAAGTGAAGAAAAAATTACTCGAAAAATGGCATTTTGGGTACATGCCGCACAATTAATTTGGGCGGCTTTCTTTATTTTTAGAGCAGTTCCCATGTATGTATTAAACAATGCAGATCCATCATTTTTTAAACTGATTTATAATATTTTTTCGTTTGTGAATATTTTTACTTTTTTATTATACATAAAAGGCTTAAACTGCACCAAACTAAGCCATAATGATCCTTCAACTGCCATTTGAACTAAAACTTACCTATGCAATAGCTGTAACTATTATGATGCTATTTGCAGGCTTTATCATATTTGTTGTATTTGCGTATAACAAAAGACAATTAGTAAATAGACAGCAGGCACAATTAAAAGAAGCAGAATATGCCAACCTGCTTTTACAAAAAGAACTGGAAAGGCAAAAATCTATTGAACAGGAGCGCGAGCGTATTTCCTGCGATATGCATGACGATTTGGGAGCCGGCATTTCTGCCATTAAATTACATGCCGAATTTTTAAGAAGGAAATTAGATGGTAAGGAAGAATTACTTTCGGATATTGACGAATTGTTAAAAACATCGCAGGAAATGAATTTATCAATGCGGGAAATGCTTTGGAGCCTCAACAGCAACAAAGACACCGTTGGCAACATGGTTCAGTACATTGCATCCTATGCTGAGGGATTTTTTAACAGAAGCGACATTACTTATACTTTAGAAACCGGAGGAATAATTTCCAATACTGTAATTACTACCCCCAGGCGACGGCATTTTTTTCTCTGCATTAAAGAGGCTCTAAATAATGTATATAAGCATAGCAAGGCTACAACCGTACAACTACAATGCTTTCAGGATAACAATCATTTAATAACCGATGTTATTGATAATGGTATTGGCTTTTCTTCAATTTCAAATTCGGGGAATGGCATGGAAAATATGCGAAGAAGGATGAAACAGATAAATGGTTCTTTTCAAATTGTACCTACTACAACCGGAATACATATTAAATTTATATTACCATTATCATAACGCACAGGTTATAATTATAAATCACCCTTTTGTGTTATTGGAATTGCCACTACAAGGTATTAGTTTTGTAGCAGTCAACAAAAAGCCGTTGCAGATAAGAAAAACACCCGTTAACTTTTTGGATTATTCGGCTCATTTAAAAAATTAAAACCAAAACCTTTCCCTATGATTTATGCTAGTGATAAAGTATAAAACCGAACCAAAACTAACTGTTTTATTTTTATAATCGAGAATGTTGTTTACCTAAATTTTTATATAAATATTTCTTATATTAGCCAACAAAACCCCTTAACCAAAAACACCAATCATGACTACTAAACTTGTTTCCTACGTTGGATGGTTACTATTTCTTTCAGCTATTGCATTCTATTTGTTCAGTATGGGTCAGGCAATAGTTTTATCCTGGCCTTTCCCACAAGCACCTGACAATCCTGCCAAAATAAATCCCGTATTAGCCACAACTGTCAGTTCTATACAGGCCATACTGCTTACTAATTTAGGAATTGTACTGGGAATTTCTATATCTAAACCAGAATCTAATTTGGCCAAAGCCATGACACTTACAACCAGCAACGTTCGCACAAAAGCCCTCGCTTCTCCCATGGAATTAAAAGAAAAAATTCAACTCTTTTGCGTTGCCCTCTTCGTTATTGTTTTGATAGCTTGTACCATTACATGGATTAAAAATAATTTTGCGGATGACGCTTCTGAAGTAGCCCCGGTTATTGCAGAGTCCGGAAAAATGTTTACAGGAGTAGTATTAGCATACTTCACAGCATTATTATCGCGCTCTGTAAACTAATTTGGGGTATCTTTCTTTACACAACTATATTCTTCTAAAGCAATCATTCACTACAATTAAAATCAAAACCGAATAATTGAAATATTCAAAATTTATTAAAAAAACTCAATTATGAAGAAACAGCTTAGTATCAGGTTTAAAGATATTAAACTAACAAAAGGGAATAATGAAAAATTTGCCAAAGAAATATCAAAACTCCTAAACAAATACGCCAATTTAAAAGCCCTTGAAAAAGATGGCAGCGACACTACAGTTTTTATGCAGTACCCAAAAGCAGTAATTACTGTTACGTTTAAAACTGTAGAACCGGGTATTTCAAATATTACGGCTTCTTACAAAAAGCTAAAAAAAACACTAACCAGTTCCGGAACAATTGAGTTTTCAAATATTGAATCTCTGGATCAAATTGCCATTACAAGCAATACTAATGAGGCCGAAGTTGTGATTGACATACCAGCATCGCCACAATCAATGACACTTACTGCAAGAAAACCAAACGGAATTTTTATCATTCATTAACCACCTTTATGAAACAAAAGATACTGCTTGCCACAACAGCTTTTTTAATTAATCTTTCTCTGTTGGCTCAAAATAAAGAGACCAATTACCTGACAATCGATTCCCTTCAAAGTGGCAGTTCGAAG
Source organism: Niabella sp. (assembly GCA_047975735.1). GTDB lineage: Bacteria > Bacteroidota > Bacteroidia > Chitinophagales > Chitinophagaceae > Niabella. The sequence goes on along the minus strand of JBKEEB010000024.1, from coordinate 21,138 downwards.
GATGTGTTAGTCAGTTTCTTCCAATTGGGCTTAAAGAATATTTTTGGCGATAATAAACAGTTTAATTTTGCTGCTTCTCCTTTTGGTTTTGTATCCAGAGCCAATAAATCAGTACTCATAGATTCCAATTTTGCAAAATACAAATTGTTAAGAAACACCAACTTTAACTTAGGCTTATCGTATGAAAAAGATAATAATTTCAGCGGGTTTCATTCCGGATTAAAATATGCCATTATCAACAAACGGGACACTTCCTCTTCTGCAAAATACTTCAACGATCTTACAAATAATAGTATGAGACAAGCAATTGCCCTTTTAACTGAATCTGTTACTGATTACATGACTACGCACAAAAATAAAATCATCAATAAATACGGTACGGAGCATTATTTGAAACTATCGGAAAATATTCGGAATTTTATTACCGAAGGTCATCCTTATTCAACTATCAGCGATAGTGCCAAAACCATCATTGCAGAGGTATTAGCATCCGATTTTCGGAACGAAAAGATGAAACAACTTGCAGAGCTGATTAAAGAAGACGAAGATATTTCATTGCTTAATGTACAAACCAATATTGTAAACAAATATCAGGAATATTTAAAAGCCGCGCCGCTACTAACCATAGGAATTTCCGATACAACCTATAAAGATCGCTTTACATTTTCAGACCTCTTATTTTTTACAGAATTTAATAAAGGAATTGGCAAACCTAAGCCCGGCAGCAATGTGGAATTTAATATATTATCGGCCTTACATTTTTCCAACGATTCGTTAATACAAAAAAGCAATTTAAAAAGACTTCAATGGTTGCTTACGCCCGGTATTAATTTTGTTGTAAGAGACCGCACAAACGCTTACCCCTTTTTTGAATGCAAATTTGGTGGCCGATATACAAGAAATTTAGCCGGGCTATATAATCAGGAAAAGAAAGACCTTATTGACCTTACCTGTTTGTTACGGTTAAGAGTTTTTAACGATTTTTGGATTCCATTAGAATTAACCTATAACCCATCAAACGGCAGGTTACTGGGCATGATTGATTTTAAATTTAATTTTTTTGATCTTCCCAGAAACTAATTCTTACAATTCCACTAATCCTTTTCTAATAGCTTCTAAACAAAGGCCTACCCTACTTTGCACACTAAACTTTTTAAAAAGTGCTTCTCTATAACCGTCAATGGTTCGTTCTGCAAGGTTCATTTCGGCAGCTATTTGCCGATAAGTAAGCTCACTGCAGGCAAATTTTAAAAATATCTGTTCCTTGGCTGTTAAAGAAAGTTCATCATTTTCTGCCGACTTCATTAAGATTTTACGAAAATTAATATTACCGGCATCGGCATTATAAAAACCTTTTTTATTCACCTCATCCAATGCTTTTTCCAATTCTGTGGGATGGGTGTCTTTTAAAAGATAGGCACAGCAGCCTTCTTTAAACATTGCAATAATCGCATTGTCATCTGCATTCATTGAAAGTGCTACTACTTTTATAGCAGGATGTGTTTGATAAAGCCATTTAGCAGTTTCGGGACCGTTCATTACCGGCATATTTACATCTAATAAAATAATATCAGGCAATATACGTCTGCCGGCCATTTTTTCCTGCAAATCTTTACCATTTGAAGCCTCAATAACTACATCGTAATTACTAAAACTGTCTAACATCAAACTAAGCGATTTTAGAAACAACTGGTGATCATCAACCAATCCTATTTTTATTTTCATTCGTTTGTTTTAACATTAATAAAAAATAAGGCAACCTACAATCAATTGACCCAAAAAAAACATATTACTAAATGTTTAATTAGCACTCCGGAATTGCTATATGAATAGCGGTGCCTTTATTTTTTCTCGAATCATACTTAACAGTACCATTTAATATGTTTGTACGGTGCTGCATATTGGACAATCCCATTCCCTTGGTAATCTTTTCAATATCAAACCCTTTTCCATCATCTTTTACAGCTATTTGAATGATATGGTTCTCTTTATCAATTCGCATATCTATGTGCTTACAATGTCCGTGCTTCACAGCATTCTGTATAGCTTCCTGCACAATCCTGAAAAGAATAATTGTTTTTGCCGGCGGTAATTTCAACGACTCCTTACAATGTAATGTAGCCTTAATTTGGTTTCCGGCATTGATGCGGTCAATCTCAGTTGTAAGATTTTGAATAAAATTAAACTGCTCCAACCATTCTTTATCTAAAGACTTTGATAAGGCTCGAAGTTCTGTAATTGCCTTACCAATAGTAGCATTGGCTGTTAGCAATGTATCAGGAGGCGTTTCTAAATTTCGTTCCGTAATTCCTATAAGCATTCGGGAGGTGCTTAGCAGCTGCCCTACATTATCATGCAGTTCTTTACCAATTTGTTGAAAAGTTTGCTCCTGCACTTCTATTTGCGAACGCAGTAACTGATGATTAAAATCTTCTTCCAACTGCCTCTTTTCAATCAAATGGTTCTTATCGCGCTGCTTATACGCCATTAGTAAAAAAACAACGAACATCACTATTAACAGTAAAAACAGTGATGCTCCTAAAATAATTATGATATGGGTCGGTAATCCTTGCATAGTACACCGTAACTAATACTTAAACAGGCTATTAGCAATAACAAGTTATGAAATTTCCATAAAATACCAATTGATTTTATATCTGTTTCTATTAAGAATTTATAGGACATAAATATAAAGAATGTTCCTGCATAGTAAACAAAAAAACCTACAACACACCAAAAAATAGCCTTTGCCGGCATGCTCTCCTGAGGCGACGAGCGTACCAGTTTTGTATAAAAAAAAATTACGCAAAGTAATACAATAATCAAACTACTTAATGAGGCACTATAACTGTTGTACGATTTTATCCCTTCGCCAAAAAAAGTGGGGAAAATAATTAACACAACTACTGCAATAGTAATAATATATTGACGCTTGGTAAAATGTAACAGGTATTTACCAAACAATATTAATAATATTATAAGACTGGCCACTGTATTTATCTTATAAATAAAGTAATTGGAAATGGCCATACTTGCAAGATATGTGGCAAATGCATTACATACAACCTGAGTAAGGCAAAACCAAAATACCAGCTTTAATTCCCCACTTAACTTTTTTCCGGCAACAAGGAATGTAAGCAATACAACTGCTGGCCCTATAATATCAATATAGAACAATATATTTGACATTAAAAAATACATAATTAGAGGGTGGGCTTTACTTCACAAAAAATTATTCTACTTCTTCATCATCTACACAACCGGGAGGATAAGGACAACCCGGAACATCTGTGTCAATAATAGCTCTGGAAGCTATTTCCTGATGAGCATACGCTGTAATTGAAATTGTACTAACTCCTTTAGATTTAGCCGTTTTTTTAGGATTTAATTCCCTGCGAATAATAATACCTTTTGCATGGGGGTTCTCTTCAAGCAGCTTTAAAAGATCTTTCCTTTTAAAATAAAATTCCATTTTACGGCTCATAGTGTGTGTTTTATTATTGAAGTAATAGTTGCAATATGATGTTTTTTATCGTTTGGCTATACGGGAAAATTCCCGTATAAAAATAGGTGGTTTTCACGTTTTATTGTTTTCGGTATTGTTTCATATTTGTACTGGCAATCGCAAAAATGTCATTATAACACACAAAGCAAATTGTTTATGCTATCCTAATTAAAGCACAAACCCTATGTAACTTCTCCGGGGTTAGGAAAACTAATCTTTCCTACCCCGGATTTTTTTCCAGCCAAATATACTGTTTGTGTCCTTTTGTCAAAAATACAGGTATTATAACTTATTTTACTAATTTGTTTCCAGGTCATACCTTTATCCTTTGATATATCAACACCATTGATGCCGCAGGCTACCAATATTTTCTTATTTACAAAACACACGCAACTTCTGTAGCCTGTAGGAGGCGTTACTGGTAATTGCCAGGAACGTCCTTTATCATAACTTATAGCAAATACACTATCTGTTTTATTCGGCAGCATAAAATCGCCGCCAACAACGGCAATATATTTACCCAATACTGCTACGGAATTTGCTCCGGTAGTTTGTCCTCCTTGCATGATGGGTAATTTTCTCACTTTGCCCGGTGTAAACAACCTGCTCACCACGCCCCCACTCACTAAGTAAAAAGATTTTTTACTCAATTGCAAATTACTACCACTGGCAGCAAAAAAAGCCTCACCATTTACTGCTTCGGGAAGATGCGGCGACGGAAATTTCTGCCACCCATCACCACTAATTGTTTTTGCTGTAAAAAAAGCATTTTTAATGGGATCGCCTACTACCATTCCCCTTCCTTTTTTAGTAATGCTCATTGCATCTAAAAACATTTCAGGCTCAGCATTATAATAAGTAAGCTGCCAGGTAATGCCTCCATCAGTTGTTTTTAAAATATATGCAGGCGATGATATACCCATAATGATGGCAGTTTTCTCATTCAACAATTCAACATCCCTGAAATCAACATTTTCATACCCGGCAACCGCTAACCAGTTCCATGTTTTACCACCATCTAATGACTTGCCGGTTTTACCACGATCACCACTTACCCATATTGCATTTTTATACACAGCCAAACCTCTAAGATTTGTTGTACCACCTTCATGCAACACTTCTAACGCCTGCGCTTGAGCCTCCATTCCTGTTAATACAGTCAAAAAAAAGACCACAATGCTTCTCAATATTTTATATTGTTCATCGTTCATAAAAAAATTATAACGGTAATTTTATAAAAAAGATGCCACCGCTGTTACTATTTGCTCATCCCTGTAAATTCTTCTGTGCCCCAGTTCTTTGGTAAAAATAAATTTAATATTCTTTAAATCTATATCTCTTACAGTATAAGCATCTGCAACAGGTATTACTTTATCGTTCATGTCATGAACCCAAAGAACAACACCTTTTATTGCAGGTATAGCCCTTTTAAGGGTTAACCATTCAATAGGTTTTTGTGCAAGTTGTTCTATTTTTTCTATAAAATATTTTTGAACCGATTTGTCTGTAATTCTCATTTTCGTGAAAAACATTGTCATTAAAGACTTCGTATCAGAGGCCGGTGCAATAAGTGCTATGCGCATTTGCTCTTTTTCCGGTTTTTCTGCCAGCAAAAAACTCACCGCCATGCCGCCAAAAGAATGACAAACGTATCCATCAAAAGGACCATATTGCATATCCAACGCTCCAATAAAATTTTTATACTCGAGTGCCGTCAATGTGTGCCCTTTGCTTTTGCCATGTGCCGGAGCATCAAATGCAACAACCTCATATCCTTTGGCAACAAGCACTTTGGCAATATGTACAAAATTTGATGCGGAAGAACGAAAACCGTGAGCTATGTATATTTTTTTAGCCCCACCCTTATTCCATCGATAACCCACCGTTTGAATTTTGCCAAATGCAAACTGCAATGGCTCGGCTTTTTGTAAATAACCAGATAGTTGGTACTTTACTTTAAAAACAGGGCTGCAAAATAATTTAAAAGCATCGTCTGCCGCCGCCTTCTTAGAAAACATTGTAAGCAAACGAAACCGACACATATAATAGTTTTGTACTAATTGTTGTACTTTCATTTCGTAATAATACAAAAGTATTTCTTTCAGTGTAAACTATTAAATTTTATGAATATTGTAATTCTTGGGTCTGGTAATGTAGCCGCCAGTTTAGGAAGAAAATTTTTAACTGCCCAACACCAAATCTTGCAAGTATATGGTAGAAATACAGTTACAGGGAACTTACTGGCTAAGGAATGGGGTACAGAATATTGCAACAATCTTAAACAAATTAATAGAAATGCGGACATATACATTCTGGCGATTGCCGATAATGCTATTGAAGAGATTACAAAAAATTTACAACTTCCCGGCAAATTAATTGCCCACACAGCGGCAGCCGTACCAATGGATGTATTAAAAACCGTATCAGAACGTTATGGTGTTATTTATCCGTTACAAAGTTTAAGAAAAGAAGTTGTAACCACAGACATCCCTTTTTATATTGAAGCTGTAAACAACGCTTCATTACAAATATTAAAAGAGCTTGCACAATCTATTAGTACACTGCCCGTATTAATTGCCGATTACAAAACCAGAATTAAATTACATATTGCTGCCGTAATGGTTAATAATTTCACCAATCATATTTTTGTAATGGCCGAAAATTTTTGTAATAAAGAAAATATTGATTTTAAAATGTTATTGCCTCTTATTCAAAATACTGCAAACCGGGTAGCAACTACTTCTCCATCGCTGCTACAAACAGGCCCTGCGGTTAGGGGAGATGTAAATTCAATTACCATACACGAAGAGATGTTGGAACAATACCCGGCTATGTTAAAACTATACAAGTGTATATCTGACAGTATTCGGCAATGCAATTAATACATGTATTTTACTAAATAACAATGGTTGCAATTGTATTTTTAATTGATTTGAATAAATTTATAGAACGGATATTGGAAATATTTTCATAGGGTGCCATTTATGCCATACATTTGTTAATGCAAATTAATTTTTATGCGTATTATTGATCGTTTTAAACAGATAGACACTTTCATGTTTGACGTAGATGGCGTAATGACAGATGGCGGTGTGGTGGTATTAGCAAATGGAGATATGGCAAGGATTATGAACACAAAAGACGGTTATGCCTTAGCGTTGGCCATTAAAAGAGGCTACCAAATTTTCATCATTTCCGGGTCTGCGCCAAGTGGGGTCTTGCAAAGGCTCAACAATCTGGGTATTAAAAATGTATTTTTTAAAATAGGCGATAAAAAAACTTTTGTTGAAAAATTAATTGCAGAACACCATCTTAACAGAAATAATATCCTCTTTATGGGGGATGACATGCCCGATTTACCTGTTTTTGATATAGCAGTAATGGGATGTTGTCCTTCTGACGCAGTAACCGAACTAAAAAGTGCTGCAGACTATATTTCGCCCAAACAGGGAGGACGTGGCTGTGTAAGAGACGTAATTGAAAAAGTACTGAAGGAAAGACACGACGGGGGTTGTGATGGTGTGTCGCAATAATACTTTATTAACAATCCTTTTTATACCTTTAAAAAGCATCTATATTTTTTTAACCAGTATATGCTACAACTTTTATCTGCCTTTTTTAAACTGATAAGGTTGCCCAATCTTATTTTCATAGTACTTACTCAGGTACTTTTCCAATATTGCATATACGCCCCTATTTACGTTAACAATATTCCTTACGGAGATAATTTAGAACTGACTTTATTAATACTCGCTTCGGTTTTTATTGCCGCCGGGGGTTACATCATCAATGATTATTTTGATATTAATATTGACATGATTAACAAACCCGGCAAAACTGTTTTAGGGCAACAATTAAACAGGCGGTGGGCCTTGGCATGGCACTTTGTTTTAAGCGCAGCAGGTGTATTGCTAACTGCAATAGCGGTGAATCCTTTTTCAAGATGGTATATAGTATTTGCCAATATTGGCAGTGTTGTATTGTTATGGTTTTACTCTGCCAGATTTAAAAAAGATGCACTTATAGGCAATGTAATTGTAGCCCTGCTAACAGCTTGGACCATTATGATTATATTTCTGTCAAAATATTCTTTGGCAGATGCATTTACCAATGTTACCGAAGAGCAGGTGAAGTTTTTCAGATTTGCTATATTATATTCCGGATTTGCCTTTATTATATCCCTGATAAGAGAAGCCGTAAAAGACGTAGAAGATATGCCCGGCGATTTAAAATTTGGATGTAAAACGATGCCCATTGTATGGGGCATTCGTGCAACAAAAATTTATGTGGCGTTATGGGCAAGCATTCTTATTGCCATACTGTGCATTATTTTGGTATATATACTTCAGTTCGGATGGTGGCTGGCAGTTATATACTGCATTATATTTATTATTGCGCCGATGCTACATTTTTTTAGAAATCTTATGAGAGCTACTAATACCAATGACTACCACCGATTAAGCAATTTATCAAAATTAGTGATGTTCTCAGGCATTTTATCCATGTTGTTTTTCTATATTTATCTTTAATTATATTTACAAACCTATATAAATGCTTAGTATATTATATATTAGCATTAAAAAACGATTACTGTATGACAGAAAAAATTGTACTGGCCTCTGCATCACCAAGAAGGAAAACCCTGTTGGAATGGGCAGAGGTTTCATTTGATATTATTTCCCCCGACATTGATGAAAGCTTTCCTGACGGCATGAACATGAAAGACGCTGCTATGCATGTTGCACTACAAAAAGCACTTGCCGTAAAAAAAGTACTTACCGAAAAAAGAACCATTGTAGCTGCCGACACGATGGTAGTGATGGACGGAAAACAATTAGGAAAACCAAAAGACCGCGCTGAAGCTATCAACATTTTAACGCAGTTGCAGGACAATACCCATCAGGTAATTACGGGAGTAGCTATTTTAAACGGGGAAAAACAAATTCTATTTTCCGATGCGACAGAGGTTACTTTTCATACCTTAAGCCCACAACAAATTATGTTTTATGTGGACAAATACAAACCTTTTGATAAAGCCGGTGCTTACGCCATACAAGAATGGATTGGCGTGGTAGGTATAAAATCAATTAACGGAGATTTTTACAATGTAATGGGCTTACCTGTAAGCCGTGTGCTGCTTGAGTTAGAAACTCTTAAAAAACCTTTTAGAAATGACGACTAACTATTATTAGTGTACTGCATCTTATGTAGAACCGAATAAACACCTCATCTAAATGACAGAACAATTATTACAATTCATCTGGCAATTTCAGTATTTTAATAAAAGCACTTTACAAAACTGCCAACAGGAAACTGTTCAAGTTATTCATCAGGGAACAAAAAACATCCATCAAGGGCCCGACTTTACCGATGCGAAAATTAAAATAGGAAATACTATTTGGGCAGGATCGGTTGAATTGCATCTTAAAACATCCGATTGGGAAAAACATAAGCACAACAACGATAAAAATTACAAAAACGTTATTTTACATGTAGTGTATAATAACGATAAAAGCATCAACCAAATACCCATATTGGAATTGCAGGATAAAATTTCGTACAGCCTTATTAACCGCTATACAGCCATGATGCAGGTACAACATTTTATTGCCTGCGAAAAGATAATAACAGAAGTACGGGAAATAACGATTACCGGATGGAAACACCGGTTACTGGCAGAAAGACTTCTGAGAAAATCAGATCTTATAAATAACTATCAGAAAAAAAATAAACAACATTGGGAAGAAAGCTTTTGGTGGTTATTAGCCAAAAATTTTGGAACCAAAGTAAATAGTGAAGCCTTTGAAGCTGTAGCCCAAAGCATACCCATTAACATACTGGCCAAGCACAAAAACAGTCTGCAACAAATTGAAGCATTGTTATTAGGACAGGCGGGCTTACTAAATGAGAACTTTACTGACCATTATCCTGTTATGCTGCAAAAAGAATATCATTTTTTAAAAACCAAATATCAATTGCAACCTACAACAATGCCTGTATATTTTTTAAGAATGCGACCCGGAAATTTTCCCACCATTCGTTTGGCACAACTGGCAGCATTGATACAAAACTCGGTTCACCTTTTTTCTAAAATAATTGAAGAGCCCGCTTTGCAAGTTGTAAAAAAATGGTTTCTTGTTGATGCAAACGATTATTGGCATTATCATTACAAGTTAGATGATGAATCAGTTTTCAAACCTAAAACTATCGGCACCGCCATGATTCATAATATCATCATTAATACCGCTATCCCTATGTTATTTGCTTATGGCACCATTTCTCAAAATCAACAATTAAAAGACAAAGCCATCCAATGGGCTAATGAGTTACCTGCCGAAAAAAATGCTATTACTAACGGCTTTGCTAAAATTGGCATTCCTAACAAAACGGCTTTAGATTCTCAGGCCTTTATTGAATTAAAAACACAGTACTGCAACTATAAAAAATGCCTGCAATGCAGTATCGGCAATTCTTTACTAAAAAGAAGTTGAGTTAAATTTTATAAAAAGAATAATTTGTAACTCCACTGCCCTAATTTTGCGGCAGATTTTATGAAACCCTATCTTTACTTTTTAGTACTTCTTATAATTGTGGTGTATGGCTGTAATACCAATACGCACGATGCATCCCAAAACAATACAGTACTTATAACTGATAGTATTACTACTAAACCCGATACTGTTATTACACCCCCACATCTAAAAATTTCTTATACTCTCATCAGCAAAAAAGATTGGCAACAACTAAAAGACAGTTTAGCGGAAAGCATTAATTACGATATAATGAATACCGTTAACCGTGTTGACAGCATACATTTAAACAGATTAGACAGCATTTTAGTTCCAGATAATTTTGCTTTGCCCTTACAGGATTATTTACCGTTTCCCAATAAAATAGCCCTTTTAATACCGGTAGAAAAGATACTTTTATTCTCCTATCCGGCACAGGTTTTTGCGGCATATGAAAACGGGAACCTTATTCGTACCGGTCCTACAAGCATGGGGCGTAAATCAAAGCAAACCCCGCAAAGATTGTATTTTACCAACTGGAAAGCAAAAACCACTACCAGTACCATTAATAGTACATGGGTGCTGAACTGGAACTTTAATATACAAAACTATATGGGTATTGGGTTTCATGAATATGCATTGCCCGGGTATCCCGCTTCGCATAGCTGTATGCGGCTGCTTGAAAAAGATGCAGCCTTTTTATACAGCTGGGCTAACCAGTGGATGTTAAAAGATGATCAAATAATTGCCTACGGTACGCCGGTTATTGTGTTTGGGGAATACCCCTTTGGCCAAACAAAACCATGGAATCTGTTAGCTTCCCATCCTGACACGCTTACCCTAAACGAGAATAACCTGCAACCCTATATACAGCCACATTTAGAAGAAATTTTACAAAAACAAGAACAAAGAACAATGGTTATTAGCAGCCAATAACCACATCTGTTTTCATTTTTTTAAAAAAGCAACAGGTTACTGTTGCGTAAGCTACTTTTTATACGTTATACATAATAAATACACAACAACGTTTAACCATAAGGAAAAATTTAATGATGAAAACCCTGCCTGCCTGTTTATTGCTAATCCTGCTTACCACATCCTGCTGGAAAGAAAATAAGAATACCGTAACCGGATATGCTCCCGTATATGGTAATGCAAGCGATTTAAAAAGCATTGTACTTACTACTGCCCAGCCCATAGAAAATGGCGGAAAAATATATGTATATAACAACATACTTTATCAGGTAGAAACCGGAAAAGGCATTCATATTATTGATATTACAAACCCTGAAAGCCCTGTAATGAAAGGTTTTTTAAATGTATCGGGAGCACAAGAGCTGGCTGTAAAAGATAATATGATTATGACTAATAACATGAGAGATCTGGTAATTCTTTCAATAACCAATAATCAGGTTAGCACAGTGCGCAGATTACCCGATACCTTCAAATACATTTTCAATAATAGCCTACCTCCGGAAGCCGGCATGTTTGAATGCCCCGACCCCACAAAGGGCATTGTGATTGGATGGCAAAAGAAAACACTTCGTAACCCATCCTGTTCCTACTAATATTTGCAACCAGTTACTAACAAAAACATTTATGATGAAAAAAAATAAACTTCTCACAATACTCCTTTGCAGTGCAGTTTTATTGGCCGCCTGTGATAAAAGCCTTGACAGTTCAGGCAACGCCGGTGCTGGCGGATCAACAGCTCGTATGGCCATTTACGGCAATTATTTATATGTTGTAAACAATAGTGAATTAGAAACCTATGATATTACCAATCCTTCGCAAACCGTTTTACTAAACAGCCAAAATGTGGGCTGGAATATTGAGACGATCTTTCCTTACAGAGATAAATTATTTATAGGTTCGCAAACCGGTATGTTTATTTTTGACAATAGCAACCCCAAAAAACCTGTGCTTCAAGGGCAGGCGCAACACCTGCGAGCCTGCGACCCGGTAGTGGCAGACGATGATTATGCTTATGTTACCCTACGCAGTAATAACAATGGCTGTGGCGGCACACTCAATCAATTGAATATTTATAATATTACCGGCAACGCCATTTTATCGCCGCAACTAACCTCCACCCTTATAATGCCAGAACCCAACGGAGTAGGTATAAAAGATACGGTGGTATATGTATGTATGGGAAATATAGGCATGAACATAGTTAATGCATCAGACAAACAGGCACCTAAAATTATAAAAACCCTTACTGATAATGAAACCTATATTGATGTAATTCCCTGGGATGATTTGTTAATAACCTATGTAACAGGCGGAATTATTCTTTACGACATTTCTAATCCGGCTAATCCTGTAAAAAAATCAACCATTAAAAACTAACGTTATGAAACACTATGTTCTTATTATATTAGCCCTATTGGCCTTTACACATAGTAAGGCACAGGATACGTTATTTACAAAAAAAAGCGGCACCAAATTAGTAAAAGTTAAAGAAGTAACAGACAGGCTTGTAAAATATAACTTATTCGATAATCCCGACGGTGCAATGTTTAGCACAGCAATTGGCTATGTTGACTCCATTATTTTTGAAGGAGGAACCGTAGAAAGATTTGCAAGAACAACGGCTCGGCCTCCGCATCCTAAAATAAAAAAAACAGATAAAAAAACAATTGATAACATCCCATCAAACATTGTAACGGGTGGCGTTTATACTTTTGGCAGTGATGTTAATATTAGTTACTTGAATGAGCCTGTCAATAACAAAATTAAGAACCCCTTTGTAGTTGCAGCATTCATACAATACCAACGGCTATTTTTAAACAAAAGAGTTGGCATTGCTGTTGCCCCGTTTATTGGCTTCAACCAAAAAGCTTACGGAGGCACAGCATCAGCTATATTTTATATTAAACGATTTGGCAAATTTAATATTGGTGTGGGACCAGAATATATGCTAACAGCACAAAATATTTTGGAACATTATTATATTTCAAATAATAACTGGCAGTATGTTTCAAGAAAATATTTTACTACAGCTTCCGCTATGTCATTTACCACAAGAATGTATGCTAATATAAATACCCAGTTTTGTATTAACGCTGATGCGGGTATTGGCGGCTTGATTGGCAGTAGTAAAAGAAATTCCGGAATACCATCATCCTGGAGTGCTGCTAATTCCGGTACATTTGCTTTATTCAAATTAGGTGTAGGATATAGATTTTAATTTTTTAAAAAACAATAGCTATGAAATACTTTTTTTTATTAATGTTATTAACAGTTATAACATTTTTTAGTTGCGAAAAACCTTCGCAAGTTGAAAACAATATCCCTGAGTGTATTGAAGCTAAAATAAAACAAATAGCAGAAGATCCTGTACGAAATCCACGAGGTGCTGTATGGCAATACCGGTATAAAGGTCAAATTGTTTACTTTATACCACAATATTGCTGCGATATGTTTAGTGAATTATACGATAGCAATTGCGAACTTATCTGCCACCCTGACGGCGGAATTACTGGCGCAGGTGATGGACAGTGCGCAGACTTTTTTAGTGAACGTACTAATGAAAAACTTATTTGGAAAGATTCGCGAAAATAAAGCTATTTCACATTACACTCCAAGCTTACCGTAATGGTGGCTGTTTTATTTTTTGATGTGGTATTAAATGCGCCGCCATAGCTGTAATCTTCATTACTGTTTTGCCCGGTAATTTGAAAAATACCCATATTAGCTTTGTTAACACCACTTAATTTACCACCCGTATTATTTGCAATAGTAGTGGCTCTTTTTTTGGCATCTTCTGCAGCTTTTGCCAAGAGGTCTAATTTTAAATCGGCCAACTTGGTGTAAAAATATAATGGCTCAGGGGAGTTCAGTTCGATACCCGTTTCTATCAGTTCGGTAATTTCTCTGGAAAGTGATTCTACTTTGGCAATATCGCCCGATTCTACTTTTACATTTTGGGTAAGATTATAGCCTGTAAATTCATTTCCGATTATTCTGCCTTCTTCGTTGTACTTAGTGTTATAGTTTTTATCAATTTTTACAGATGAGAAAATAATTTCTTTCGCAGTAATTCCCTTCTTAGTGAGATAGTTTTTAATATTATTTTCATCCTGCTTTAACTGTGCATAGGCATCTTTTAAATCATAAGCAGATCGGTTATAACTTCCGTTCCAAGCAATCAAATCGCTTGTAAAATTAGTTTCAGCACTCCCCGTTACTCTAATGGTTTGGTCTGTTTTAAACTTGTACCGGTATGCGTTGCCCAATATCCAAGCAGCTATTACAATACAAATTCCAATTATGGCAATACCAATAATTCTTTTTGATGATACGTTGTTGTTCATAGATTTGTTTGTATAATATGAGTAAATAGATTAATTGGCCAGTTCAATCATGGCACTTAATTTCTTCATCAGTTCATCATCACCGCCAAAACCAACATCTTTAAATTTAATTTTTCCGTCTTTGCCAATAACAAATTTAGTAGGTATTCCTGTAACTCCAAAACTGCTAACAACAGTATCGGTCAAATCCATCAACACATGAAATTCATGATATCCTTTATCGGCAATAAATTTTTTTACTAAATCGGTTTCGTTTTCTTCGTTCTGCCAGGTGTCAACAAATAAAAACTTTACATCAGGGTTATCTTTATATTTTTTCACCATTGCTTTCATTGCCGGCATAGAGGCAATACAGGGGCCACACCAGGTAGCCCAAAAATCTACTACAACCACTTTATTTTTAAAATCAGCAATATTTACAGTATTCCCTTGTAAATCTTTTAAAGTAAAAGCAGGAGCCGTATCGTTCAGCATATCTTTTTTCAGCTCTGCTATCATTTTCAGATGTGCTTCTTTTTCAAGATCGGCTATATAATCATCAAAGCCTGCATCCGACTTAGCTTTTGCTACATACGCCGTTCTCAATATATCTTTAATTTCGATGGTAGCGTTGCCATCCTTTACAAATTTTTCTAAAATAGGTTTGTATTTTTTAGAAGAAATAGCTTTTGAAGCCAACAGCGCATAGGTACTATTAAGTTCTTTATCTTCAAAGTTCTTGGTTTGTGCAGCTTCTTTGGCATACGTAAATCCTTTTTTGTATTTGCCCATTCGGTATAAAACCATAGCGTATGTATCAGCATATTGGGCATAGGTATTTTTTCGGTTTTTCTCCCACTGGGAAATTGTTTGTAGCTGAGGTTTATCGCCTGATGGTTTTTTAATTTCTGTTTTTGTAAAATCGGTAGCGAATCTGGAAATTTCTTCGGCATATTTTAAATTGCTACTATCTTTTTGCATTTCCCAAGCGGCACTATTGTAAGCATTAGCCAATTGTTGTTTTTCAGATTCGGGATAGTTTGCAGCAATTTTTTTCACACTTTCCCAGTCTTTATTTTTTACATATCCGTTAAACAAGGCATTACGCGCATAATTAATAGCCCAATCAAACTCCGATTTATTAGTAGCCCCTTTTGCTTTATCAATCAAATCAGCCAAAATACTTTCCCTTTTTTCTACATCCTGAGTGGCTAAAAAACCGTTCAGGTAATCCGAAGGAATCTTCTCTTCGGCAGGAAATTTCTCTTTTATTATATCACTAAAATATTTTGTTTGATTTCTTAACCGTGCACTTTGGTATAAGCGTACCAATCGCTTATAATCATCTTTAGTTTTAAGACCATTGGAAAACTGACCTTCTATTTCCTGCTGTGCCATTGCAGCTCCTTTTTCTTTGTCATCCGCCATTAATACCGATAAATAAGATGGCATTTTTTCATAGCGCGATTTGGGAATGGCTTTAAACATTTCTTCATATACGTTTCTTACCTTCTTCATATCAGTTTCTAATCCCACAATTCTGGCATAGTTTGTATATATTGAAACCAGATTGTTATAATTTACAGATTGTAATTTACCGTCAGTGTTCTGTAATTGTATAATATATCCGTTTCCGTTATTGTTATCAAATTTGCCATCAATACTAAATCCAAAAGCAATGGTACGGTCTGCGGTATCCGTTTTATACTTTCCTACAAGCTTACCATAATCCCTTTCCAGATTAATATCTATCACCTCTGGGGTTGAGCCTTTAAATACCAGTACAAATGCTTCGGGAACTTTGAGTTGCCCCGTTAAATCTCCCGCAGGGGAGTATGTAAAACTAATTTCATCACCGGGTTTTGGCTGCTCTGGTGTAATAACAAAATTGTTCTGGCCAAAAGAGGTTACAGCAAGAAATATAGAAACAAACACTAAGATTTTTTTCATGTAAAGCGATTTATATATCAAAATAAAAGGTTTCTAACAAAAATAGATAATTTAGTAGTAAAAAACTGATACGGTTATGATGATAGGTTATAAAATTTTCACACCAATCATCTTCAATTATTTTTCACTGTAAGAGCTATAATGGGGGGCATCACATCTGCATCAAAAATTAATTATAGTGCTGCAATAACTGCTTTTACTTTCTGCAATACGTTTGTGTTAAGCATTTTTACTGCAACATCAATCATGTTTGCAAAAGCCAGTTCGTGCGATATGCCGTGGCCGATAATTACAGGTTTTTCAACACCCAAAACGGGTGTGCCGCCGTAAATTTCAAAATTAAACCTGCTAAGGTAATCGTTTTGTATATGCTGATTTTGCGCAATATCATAAATAGATTCTGCCATTTTTAAAACAACATTTCCGGTAAATCCGTCGCACACCATTACATCGGCCTTGTCGTTGAACATATCACGGCCTTCAATATTTCCTATAAAATTAACAGCAGTATTATTTTTAAGTAATTGATATGTTGCTTGTGTTTGAATGTTTCCTTTCCCTTCTTCCTCTCCTACATTTATCAATCCTACTTTTGGATTTTCAATTCCCAATACCCATTGGGCATATACCGAACCCATTGTAGCAAATTGATTTAATTGTTCGGGTTTGCAATCGGTATTCATACCCACATCTAACAACAACCCGGCACCGCCGTTTTGTTTTGGTATAATTGAAGATATTGTTGGCCTTAATACACCTTCTACTGCTTTAATACTAAACAAAGCACCCACTAACATGGCACCTGTATTGCCGGCACTAACAAAGGCATCGGTTTTACCGGAAGCTAAGTACCCGAAACCGACAGCAATGGAGGATGCGGGCTTATCTTTTAAGGCCTTTGTTGGGTGTTCGTGCATACCAATTACTTCGGGAGTATTTACAAAAGTGAAGCTCTCCGTTTTTATATGATGCCGACTAAGCTCAGGCAACACAACTGTTTCATCTCCAAATAATGTAAAGTGTATATTGGGAATACCCGAATCTTGCTGAAAAGCCTTGATACCTTTTACAACTTCCAGTGGGGCATAATCTCCACCCATCATGTCAATTCCTATATTCAACATATACTTAAAAGTATAAAAAAATTCCAAATACAGCCAACCAAAGGTCAGAAATGTATTTGGAACTTAAAAATATAAACTACTAAATTGCTACTTAAGCTTTTTTGGGAGCTTGTTCTGCAACTACTTTACCTTTGTAAATTAGTTTTCCTTCGCTCACATGTGCACGGTGGCGTACATGTGTTTCACCAGATGTAGCATCTGTAGTTAATGTAGCTGTAGTAGCTTTATAATGAGTTCTACGTTTGGCACTTCTTTGCTGACTGTGCCTGCGTTTAGGATTTGGCATATCTTATAATTTAAATACTATAAAAATTATTGTTATAAATAAACAAATAAGTTATTTCTTATTTGTATCCTTAAATTTTTCCAAGCCTTTCCACAAGGGATTTGCTTTTTCTCCGGTATTATTTTCCGCATCTAATTTCTTCAACATATTTAATGCTTTTTGGTTACACATTGGACCATCAGCATTTTCAAAACCGCATGTTTTATACATGGGGACACTTAAATTAATAAATTCGTATATCCAGTTCTCCAAATATAGGTGGCTTTCGCCGCGACTGATATAATATACATCGGGATCGGTTTCCTGATCATTCATTAATTCCGGATCTTCTACCATTTTCACTGTGATGTTAAATTCATCCCACAAATCCATTGTAATGGTATTGTTGCAACGATCGCAGGGAATATCTAATTGTCCGCCAATTTCGAACTTTAACATCATAAAACTACTCTTCTTGTCAAGTATCAGTTTAATATCGGCCTTACAATTTGTAAAATCCTGCGTATTAAATGCCTCAAAGAACTTGTCGGTAACCTTATAATTAAACTCATGAACCCCCGGCTTTAATCCTACAAAAGCAATATCATATACTCTTCTGTTAGCCATAGTTCAAGTATTGTTTAAAAAACAGCGTGTGCAAAGGTAGGTTTTTTTTGCATAATATACAAGATTTTTTAATAGGGGTTACCACAAATACTGATAGCCAAATAAATGATATTGATTGAAGGAGGGTACAAAGAACAATTTCACCGGAGGTAAATCTCATTAAATTGGTAAGAGATGTCTTTCTGCTCCGAAAGCATTCGGAACAGAATCGGCTAACGACGTATTGTGTTGATTTTTAATCAGAAACATCCAAAAATCACGTTAAACTATTATAAATATGAAGATTTTTAGCAGTATGCTATATTTCAAATTCCTATCAACAAATGTCCTATCGGGATGTGCGTCTTAAAAAACGTGTTTGTTGACTGCTGGATATTAGCACTGTATTATAAACCCCAGTAGCTGTACTTACAGATCGCTATATTATTTCACTAACAGGGATACCGCAGCCTTAGTTAAACCGGTTGCTGTAGCCGTAATTGTTGTATTGCCCAAATGAACCCCTTTAATAATGGCAATTCCCATGCCTTTATATACACGGTGCTGCGCATCTCTCATGCTATTTAAATCGGCGGGAAAGCCATTATCCATACACACTACTTTGGCATTAGAGGATGTTTGTATTTGTATGAGATTTTCTGCGTCCGGCACCAGATTTCCATTAGCATCTAATACCCGAATGGTTACAAAGGCCAATTCGTTGTTATCCTTGTTAATACTACTGCGATCCGTTATTAATTCTATTTTAGCCGGAGCTCCGGCTGTTTTAACCAACTGTTGTAAAACTATTTTACCATTTAATCTGGATACCGCTTTTAACTCGCCCGGCTCGTAAGGCACTGTCCATAGCACATGAAAAACAGTATCTGATTTTGCTTTACTACCTAAGGATTTCCCGTTCAAGAATAATTCTACTTCATCTGCATTGTTGTAATATATTTTTACATCTACATTTTGCCCTGCTTTCCAGCCTGCCTGTCCGGCAGGCAGGTTCCAATGGGTTGCAATATGCAATACAGGCTTATTCGTCCATTCACTTTGATACATATAATACACATCTTTGGGAAACCCTGCCAAATCTACTATGCCATAGTAAGAACTTCTTGCAGGATAGGGATACGGAACCGGCTCTCCTAAAAAGTCAAAACCACTCCACACAAACAGACCCGATAAATAATCGTGCTTTTTAATAATGCGCCAGGTTTGCTCATGCGTACTGCCCCAGTATGCGGCTACATTATCGTAAGCCGAAACCGAATAATCTGGGTTACCATCCGGTACGTATTTGAATTTTGATGATGGAGGCCACAAACGTAATGAGTCTGCCGGCATATCGTAATGCCCGCGGCTGGCAAGGCCTGAAACATTTTCGGTAGCAATAAATTTTTCACCGGGATAGTTTTTAGGAAAATCCTCATAAGCTTCAATATGATAATTCAGCCCTACCACATCCAAAGCTTTGGATTGATAAATATAATTTTTTTGTGGATTATTTTCGCTGAGGGCGCAGGTTACGGGCCTTGAGGGATCAATTGTTTTTACAATATTTACCAATTCCTGCCCTATGGTAATACCGGTAGAATCGAACTGCTCTCTAATTTCGTTGCCAATACTCCACATAAAAACGCTGGGATGGTTGCGATCCCGCAACACCATTGCCTCTAAATCTTTTTTATGCCACTCATTAAAATAAAGATGGTAGTCAAATTTATTCTTTTTCTTAGCCCACATATCAAAAGCCTCGTCCATCACCAAAAAGCCCATCTCATCACAAAGGTCTAAAAAGGCTGCCGCAGGTGGATTGTGCGCTATACGAATGGCATTACAACCCATCTCTTTTAAAATTTGTAATTGCCGCCTTGCGGCAGATGGATTAAACGCTGCTCCTAATGCGCCCAGATCGTGATGCATACACACGCCTAATATCTTCATCGGTTCTCCGTTTAAAGAAAAACCTTTACTAACATCAAAATTAAAATAACGAACACCAAATACGGCGGTATCCCTGTCGATTAAACGATTATTAACATAAACATCCGTTACCATTTTGTACAAATAGGGATTTTTTACCGACCACAATTTCGGATTGCTTAGCTGTAAGCTTTGTGTAAAATCTTTTGCCTCCGTTTTAGAAAACAGTGTTTGCTGGGCTACTAATTTACCATCTTTATTAAGAATTTTATGATGCAGTTTTACTGATGATGTAATCTTCAACAAATTTACGTTCACTTGTATAGTAGCCTGTTCCTTTGTAATTTTTGGTGTGGTGATGAAAACGCCCCATTGCCGAATGGCCGCTTTATTTTTAACAATTAGTTTTACATCTCTGTAAATTCCGGAGCCGCTATACCAGCGAGAGTTGGGTTGTTGCGAATTATTAACCCGCACGGCTACTACGTTAGTAACTCCGGGTTTTACATACGGCGTTAACTCATATTCAAAAGCTACATAACCGTAAGGGCGTTTACCCAAATAATGACCATTAATCCAAACCTCACTATTTTCATACACCCCATCAAACTGAATAAATACATTTTTATTTTTTGCAGCGGACGGCAATTTAAATGTTTTACGATACCAGCCTATACCGCCGGGCAAAGCTCCTCCCGAATTACCCGTAGGATGAGTGCTGTCAAATTTACCCTCGATGCTCCAATCGTGAGGAAGGCTTAAAGTACGCCAGCTATCATCGTCCCAGTTTTCTTTACTATAGCTGCTGCTGTCGTCTAAAATAAATTTCCAATCATTGTTGAAATTCATCGTTTCACGCTGTGCCGGAACCTGCAAAAATATGGCACATAATACACAAACTAATAGTACCGATTTCATATTTATACCTAACTTTTAAATTGTTGTTTTT
>JBKEEB010000137.1:0-11792 GCA_047975735.1 Niabella sp. | reverse complement strand
CCTTGTTTTGCTACTACTGTCTATGCACAACAGGAGGTTGAGAACTCATTTTCATTTTCCGGGCAGTTACGGCCGCGGTTAGAGTTAAGAGCCGGAGCGTTTAAACCTTTACAGGATGGTGAACAACCAGCAATATTAGTTTCCGATAGGTTGAGATTGCAATTAAACTATGCTTATAAAGATGTTCTTGAAATAAAAATTGTTCCGCAGGCGGTGAGTGTTTGGGGTCAATCTGCTATGGTACAAAAGCCGGAAACCTCAGGAAGCCAGTTATCTGTTTTTGAGGCATATACAAAATTAAAAATGTCAGACTACTGGCATATACAGTTGGGTAGGCAGGCTATTTCTTTGGATGACGAACGTTTTTACGGTGCATTAGATTGGGCACAAGGTGCTCGGGCCTTTGACGGGTTGCAATTTGATTTTAAAAATGACAAACTGCAATGGAAAAACTATTTTGTATATAATCAAAACTATAAAACTTTATACGGCAATAATATTAATAATCCCACAGGTAATTTATACAATCCACAGGATGCATATCCTTTTAAATGGATGCAAACAATGTGGGGCAGCGTAAAAATAGATAAGCACAGTAACCTTTCTGCATTAGTTAGTAATTTGGGTTTTCAAAATGAGTTGCCTGCTACAGTAAAAGGTACTACTAACTGGCTTCAGACTTTTGGAATGCATTATACTTATCAATCGCAAAAAATATCAACCACAGGCTCAGCATACCTACAAACGGGTAAAAATTTAAATGCCGTTAATACAACGGCGTATTTATTGGCAGTGTCTGCTGGTACCTTTGTTACAAATCATTTATCGGTAAGCCTCGGAAGCGATTTTTTAAGTGGAAATAAATTAGGAAGTACAACAAACCATAATAAGGCATTTAATCCGTTTTTTGGTACCAATCATAAATTTTACGGATCTATGGATTATTTCTATGCCGGTAGCGATCATAAAAATACTGGGCTCAGTGATAGTTATATAAAACTAAACTGGTCTCCATCAAAAAAGACGACCTGTAATTTTACTGTACACCAGTTTTTTTCACCCACAAAAATTGTAGATGCTAACGAAAAATATGCTTCCAATTTAGGGCAGGAAGCCGACTTAGGGGTAAACGTACAACTTAATAAAATGGCATCTTTACAAGGGGGGTATTCGTTTTACATAACTAACCCCACCATTAATTATTTAAAAAATACTCCAAATGGCAAATCCTGTCAACAATGGTTTTGGATGAGCCTGAACATAACACCTAAATTTTTTGAAACCAAATATTAATAAACCATCAAACAATTAAGAAATGATGAAGTATGTACTTTTTATAGCAACAGGATTTCTGTTAGCTTTTAGTTCTTGCAAGTCGGGAGCCGATCAACCATCAACACCCGGCGGTAACGCCATTAATATGGAAGCTACCGGCAATCCTGAAGAGGCTGAAATTACAGCGGCACCTAATGTACCGGCACCCGTAGGGGACAGGGCTCCAAAAAAGTTAATCGTAAATCTGGAAACAACTGAAATTGAAGGCCCGTTGGCTGATAGTGCCACGTATAAATTCTGGACATTTAACAATATTGTTCCGGGCAGTTTTATAAGGGTACGTGAAGGCGATGAAATAGAACTACGCCTTAAAAATGCCGCTAACAGTGTAATGCCGCATAATATAGATTTACATGCCGTAAACGGGCCAGGTGGTGGTGCCGAAGCCACTTTTGCCGCACCCGGTAAAGAAGCCGTATTTACATTTAAGGCATTAAACCCCGGATTATATGTATATCATTGCGCCGCACCGCCAGTACCTATGCATATAGGAAATGGTATGTATGGTTTGATATTGGTAGAACCTGCAGGCGGTTTAAAAAAAGTTGACAGAGAGTATTATATTATGCAGGGCGAATTTTATACCAAAAACAAAAGAGGCACACCGGGCTTGCAGGAATTTGATAATGACAAAGCTGTAGATGAAAATCCCGACTATGTTTTATTTAACGGTAAAAAAGGTTCTATGTTAGGAGCCAATATGCTGGAAGCTAAAGTAGGTGAAACCATTAGATTGTTTGTTGGAAATGGTGGCCCTAATTTGGTTTCATCTTTCCATGTAATTGGAGAAATTTTTGATAATGTGTATAAAGAGGCAGGTTCTGCCGTATCGCATAATATTCAAACTACTATTATACCTGCCGGTGGAGCCACTATTGTAGAATTTAAAGTAGAAGTTCCCGGTGAGTATAATATTGTTGACCATTCTCTGTCCCGTACATTTGATAAAGGATGCCTTGGTAAAATAAAAGTTACCGGAGATGAAAATCCTAAAGTATTTAAAAAAGCAGGTTTTTAGTTTTTGAATAATAACATAATGGTAAAAAGAATCAATAAGTGGTTGATGATATGTGTGATAATAACTTTATCATGCAATAATAAAAATGGAGTTGATTCTTTTTCCATTAATGTAAACGATAGTGTTTCCGTTATCATACCCTCCCGGTCGTTAACAAAACAAGTGTATGTAAAGGGCGGCTCCTATAAACCATTTTACGGGTCGAACGATTCTTTAGTAAAAGTAAAACCTTTTTTAATAGATGAGCATCCTGTAACAAACGGAGCGTTTTTAAATTTTGTAAAAGCAAACCCGCAATGGCGACGTTCTGCAGTACAAGCCATATTTGCAGATTCAACCTATTTGCACGACTGGGTTTCGGATACTATCCTGCCAAAAAATGCTAATTCCGATGCTCCTATAACTTATATAAGCTGGTTTGCAGCCAAAGCCTTTGCTGCAAGTGTAGGTAAGCGGCTTCCCACTTTAGATGAATGGGAATTTGTTGCAATGGCTAATGAAACTACATATAATGCCAGAAAATTAAAATCGTATTCTGACGATATTGTTAATTTATATTTAATTAAAGACAAGCAATATCATACCATAAAGCAATCTAAACCCAACTATTGGGGAGTGTATAATATGTTTGATTTAATCTGGGAATGGACGGATGATTTTAATTCTGTATTAATTACCGGCGATTCGAGGGATGGCGGAACCGATGATAAAGGCTTGTTTTGTGCAGGTGCTGCTACTAATGCTACAGATATTTTAAATTATGCAGCTTTTATGCGTTTTGGATTTAGGTCAAGCCTTAAAGCCAATTATACCATTAGCAATTTGGGTTTTCGTTGTGTAAAGGACACATCAATTTTAGTAGAATGAAAAAAGTAGTAATTGTATTGACACTCATAATTTTTTGTACTGCTTGTAAAAGCAAGCAACAAAATGCAACTTTGCCTTCCGATTCAATTTTTTATTTAACATCCGATTGGCAGAATCAAAATAATCAAACCATCAAACTGTCAAACTTAAACGGGAAAACACTGGTTATGGTAATGATTTATACCAGTTGTAAAGCCGCCTGCCCAATATTGGTAAGTAAGATGAAACAAATAGAATCAAAAATAGCAACATCAAATATGTCAAAAGTTTCAATGGTACTGGTATCTATTGATCCCGAAACGGATACCCCGGAGCGGCTGAAAGAATTTTCTATAAGCAATGGTATGAACAATCCGCACTGGATTTTTTTAAGAGGTAATGAGGCTTCCACACAGGAACTGGCCAATGTACTATCTATGAAGTACAAACAAATATCACCAATTGATTTTTCACATTCCAATATCATAACTATTTTTAGCCCGGACGGGCAAATGCAAAGCCAGGAAGAAGGCTTAGATATAAATGTAAAAGCGGTGGCCGAAAAAGTGAACCATGTAGTGAAAGAGTATAATTAATAACGGTAACGGATTGCTGAAATTTATTTTTAGTGACTATGCCCCCCATCCATTTCATCTTTAATTAAATTAAACGCACCCTTTGTTAAAAACTGCGTATTGGAATCAAAATCCTGTAGGTTAAGTATTTCGGTATATGTGGTATTAGACTCGCCGGGTTTTATTTCTTTTTGTATAAAGGAATAACCATCCTTAGTTTTGTTTATAAGTACCAGTGCATAATATTTGCCATCCAAATCCACCAGCGCATCTTTTGGAATAGCTGCTTTTATTACATTACTTGTTAAAATATCGGCTTCTACATACATCCCCGGTGTAAAAATTTTCGATAAAGTTTCTTCATTTTCCAAATGAGCATGAATGCCAATAGTACGTTTTTCGGGGTCAACTTCTTTGTGAATAAGATATACCGATGCGTTATAAAAATGATTGGGATTATTTTGTACGCTGAAACGAATGGGCTGCCCGTTTTTTACTTTTGTAATATCTTTTTCAAAAATATTTATTTCAATATGCAGGTGGTCGGTATTAACAATGGTAAGGGCATTTGCTGAAGGATTTAGAAATGCACCACTGGTAATATTCATATTGGTAATATAGCCGTTAACGGGCGATGTAATTGTAAGCGTTGTTCTAATATTACTTGAGTTTAAATTAGCCGGATTAATATTCATTAATTTGAGCTTCTTTGCCATAGCCTCTAACTTTACTTTTGTAACCATATATTCCGACTGCGCTTTTAAAAATACTTTTTGCGAGCTAACACTATCTTTTACCAGATTTTTTTGCCGTATATATTCTGGTTGTAAATAAATAAGCTGGCTTTTTGCCTCAAGATAATCTTCTTGGATTTGTATAAAATCAGGATTTTCTATAATAAACAGTGTTTGCCCTTTTTGTACTCTTTGACCCGGCAATAGCCGGAGCTGTTTTACAACACCACCAAAATAAGAGCTTACAGAAACATAATTTTCTGGCGGCACATCAAACATGCCGGTGGCTTTTACTACATCGTTAAATGGAATAGACTCTATTTTCCCCAACTCCATTTGGGAAGACTGAAATTGTTTTTCGGTAAGTAACACCGTGTCTTGTACATCATCTTGTAGAACAATTTCATCAGTACTATTATTGGAAGAGCATGCTGCTAAAACCAACAAATAAGTAACTATGGAAAAGTAATATTTCATTTAAAAAATAATTTTTGTGGATTGATGGATTAGTTCATTAAATAATTGGCTTCTAACACAGCCATATTGTATTGGAAAAGCGTTTGTAAATAATCTGTTTCAATATTCTTTGCGTTTTCCAATAACTGTGTGTATTGCAGAAAATCTATTTCGCCATTTTTAAAAGCTTTATCTGCATGAAGCAGGGTTTGGGCTGCTAATTTTTTGCCCGACGATTCGTAGTACAGCAGTCCTTTATTTAATTGTTGTATTTCTGTATGTAAAGCCTTGTAATTAGCATTCAAAAGCAGCTTATAATTATTGGTTTCTGCTTGTGCAATGGATATACCTGTTTTGGCAGCAGCAATTTTAGCTTTATGATAACCAGATAATAGCGGAATAGCCACACCAAAATGAAAACCAGGATAGGTGGGGTTACCGGTACCATTGGCTCCTAAAAAAGCATTGGCAACTAAATCCGGTAGCCGTTTTTGTTTTTCTAAATCAAGTTGCTGATTTGATAATTGAACAGTATTTTTTAAATAATTAACAGCAGGGTTATTAACCGAATCAAAAGCAACAACTGTTATTCGTACCGGTTGAATATTTTTGATTACATAATTTTGCTCTGCCTGTAGCAACTGGTAAAAAAGTATATAAGTTTTTTGAATATTATTTTGAGCCTGCTCCATTTTTAAAGAAATTTCTTTGCTTTTGGTTTCGGCCGTTAATTGCTCTAAATAATTAGATGCTCCCTGTTGAAATTTTTTATTAGCGGCTTTTGCAAATCCGGAATAGAGGCTGTCTAAATATGAATAATTACGCAGCATTTGTTCCCAATAGGCAATTTCGTAATATCGTTTTGATACTTCTTTACTAAGCGTTCGTTTGTCCATCGCTAATTGATCTTTGGATAAAAGCGTTTTACTTTGTAACACTTTTTTTTGCGCACCGTAAACCGAAGGAAATTGCATTGTTTGGCTTATGCCCCATACATTTAATGGTAGGTTGTTGGGGGCAATATTATTTTGATCTCTATTGTAATAAATATCGGTTTTATTAATATCGTTAGCCGTTTTAATTAATAGTGTATTTTGATTTATTCTTCCATCTGCAGCTTTTATTGCCAAATTATTTTTTAGCGCAATTTCTATAGCCTGCTCTACGGTAATTTTTTCTGCTTGGCTATAGCTGAGTGAAGGAAGTAAACAAACCACTAATATTGTGGCAATAGTTTTGGTTGGTTTTAATTTTGGCAACCTTCTTTTTCTGTCAAAAAATGCATATAGCACCGGTAGTACCACTAATGTAAGAATGGTGGCCGAAACAAGTCCGCCAATTACAACTGTGGCCAACGGGCGTTGTACTTCAGCTCCGGCAGAGGTGGAAATAGCCATTGGTAAAAATCCTAAGGCGGCGGCAGATGCCGTTAATAATACCGGGCGCAACCTGTTATGTGTTCCCATTAGAATACGTTGATTTATATTATCAATACCATGAGCTTTTAGCTCTTTAAACTCTTCAATTAAAACAATTCCGTTTAATACGGCAATACCAAAAAGTGCAATAAAACCAACTCCTGCCGAAATGCTAAAAGGTAACCCCCGCATGTATAACAGTAAAACGCCGCCTACTGCCGACATGGGAATGGCACTATAAATTAATAAGGCATATTTAATAGAATCGAAAGCAAAATACAGGAACAGAAAAATTAATACTAATGCAATAGGCACGGCAATCATTAACCTGTTTTTGGCTTCGCGTAAATTTTCAAACTGGCCGCCATACTCAATAGAATAGCCGGGTGGTAGTGTTACTTTTTTATTGATGGCTTCGCTTACATCTTTTACTACTGATTCTAAATCCCTGTTTCTTACGTTTACGCCTATTACAATTCGCCGCTTTGTATTGTCTCTTGATATTTTTGCAGGCCCCTTTGTATAAGAAACAGTAGCTAACTCGCTAAGTGGTACCTGATTGCCATTGGGCAAGCGTATAGTAGCTGTTTCAATATTGTCAATATCCTGAAGGTGCTGTTTATCAAACCGCATCACCAAATCAAATTGTTTTTCGCCTTCAAACACAGTACCGGCAGGGGTTCCGGCAAATCCCATGCTAATAATATTGTTAATCTCATCAATACTTAATCCATATTTTGCAATTTTATTACGGTTATATTGTACCGACATTTGTGGCAGGCCGGTTACTTTTTCTACAATTATATCTGCGGCTCCATCTATATGTTTGATGGCTTTTTCTACTGCCAAGGCTTCTTTGTATAATATGTTTAAATCTTCGCCAAATATTTTAATGGCTAAATCGGCTCTAACACCGGTAATCAATTCATTAAAGCGCATTTCAATGGGCTGTGTAAACTCATAATCTATACCGGGAATTTCAGATAAGGCTTCTTTAAATTTTTCTGCCAGCTCGTCTTTATTATTGGCCGATACCCATTCTTTTTTAGGTTTTAATTTAATAATGATATCGCTTTCTTCCATCGACATGGGGTCTGTGGGTACTTCGGCAGCACCAATACGGCTTACAACCTGTTCAACTTCGGGGAATTTTTTAAGAATTTTTTCAATCCTTGTAGTGGTTTGTACCGTATTAGCCAAACTGGTTCCTGTTTTTAAAACCGGTTGAATAACAAAATCCCCCTCATCAAGCGTGGGAATAAATTCGCCGCCCATTCTGGAAAAAATAAAAAGTGTAATGGCTAATAAAAGTACAGCTATGCCAAGTACTAGTTTTTTTCTTCGGAGTGCCCAAATGATTAATGGTTTATAAGCACTTTCTAAAAAGCTGATTATCCTTTTTGAAATAGTTTTTTTATCGGGATTGCCGGGCTTAATAAACAGGGAGGCCATAACCGGCACGTATGTAAAGCAAAGTATCATGGCACCAATTAACGCAAAACAAAAAACCAACGCCATGGGTTTAAACATTTTTCCTTCTACGCCCACAAGAGAAAGGATGGGAATAAATACGATGATAATAATAAGTTGGCCAAAAACAGCGGAATGCATCATTTTAACCGCACCACCATGTGTAATATTGTCAATAAAATTTTGCTGTTCATTTTTAGGTAAAGACAAAAGCTTCTGTCGTTCGGCAGTAATTTTGAAAGCAATAAACTCCACGATAATTACCGCTCCGTCAATAATAATTCCAAAATCTATAGCTCCTAAGCTCATCAGGTTGGCATCTACTCCAAAAATATACATTAGCGAAAGCGCAAATAATAAACACATGGGTATAACAGAAGCCACTACTAATCCGGAACGCATATTTCCAAGAAGCACTACCACCACAAAGATTACAATTAGGCATCCAAGAATTAAATTTTCTGCAATTGTGTTAGTGGTTTTGCTAATCAACTCGCTTCTTTCTACCACTGGATCAATAGATATGCCTGGAGGGAGTGTGGGTGAAATTTGCGCCACCCTTTTTTTCACGGCGTCAATTACGGCGTTTGAGTTGGCATCCTTCAACATCATTACCTGACCCAATACTTTTTCACCTTCTCCGTTACCGGTAATAGCTCCAAACCTTGTAGCCCGGCCAAAACCTACAGTAGCAATATCTTTAATAAAAATGGGAATGCCGTCACGGGTGGTTACTACAATGTTTTCAATATCTTCCAAAGATTTTACCAAACCCTCACCTCTTATAAAATAAGACTGATTTGTTTTTTCAATATAACCGCCACCGGCAACGCTGTTGTTTTTTTCTAAGGCAGTAAAAACCTCTGCAACTGAAAGGTTGAAGCTTCTGATGGTTTCGGGGTTGATGGCTACTTCATATTGCTTTAAATAACCACCCCAGGTATTCACTTCCACCACACCCGGTATGCCGGAAAGCTGCCGTTTTACTATCCAATCCTGAATGGTTCTAATATCAGACAACGAATAATCATTCTGATGGGCAGTATCAACAGCTATAACGTATTGGTAAATTTCTCCCAATCCGGTAGTAATAGGCCCCATAAAAGGCTTTCCAAAACCGATGGGTATTCGCTCTTCGGCCGTTTTTAATTTTTCTGCAATTAACTGGCGGGGAAGGTATTTCCCTATTTTATCATCAAAAACAACAGTAACAACCGATAATCCGAATTTTGAAACGGAACGAATTTCGGTAACATTAGGAAGGTTGGCCATTTCTAATTCTACCGGGTAAGTAATAAATTTTTCTACATCTTCTGTTGCCAAATTTCGGGAGGTAGTAATAATCTGTACCTGATTATTAGTAACATCCGGTACGGCACCAATAGGAATATTAGAAAGAGCGTATAACCCAAAGCCAACAATGCCCAGAGAAAATAAAATAATAATTAGCTTATGGTGAATGCTATATTGAATAATTTTTTCCAGCATAAAAAACCGTTTATTTCAACCCAAAATAACACCGTTATCCTAAACCTACTCTGAACCTTTTCTTAAGATTGGCTTAATTTATTGGTAAGCAGGACAGGTGGCTTGAAAATGTTTTACAAGTGTATATAAAGTTATTTAATACTTATTTATTTTTTTAAAATGAATGTGCACTATTGTACCCTCATCTAAGCAACTCTCAATATCAATTGTGGCATTAATAGCATTGGCACATTTTTTAGCAATACTTAAACCCAGCCCGTTGCCGGGAATATGTTTGTGTTGTAAAGAATCGGATCTAAAAAAATTATCATATAAATATTTTAATTCTTCGGCTTTAATACCAATGCCATTGTCCTTAATAGTGCAAAGGTATCCGTCAGTAGTTTGATTAATCGTTATGGAAATTAAAGTATTATTCTTAGCATATTTAACGGCATTGCTTATTACATTATCAATAATAAGGCTTGAGTAAAAATGAGGTACCAGAAGGGGGGCATTTTCATTAAAATAAAAATCAACATCCAGATTTTTGGCTGTTATGGCATTTTTTTGACGGGTGAGTGATTCATCAATAATGGCCGGTAATGCCATAAGATTACTGTCGCGAAAAGGTTCGTTTGCATCAAGGCGGGCTAATAGGAGCAATTGCTCTACAATTACCGACATCCGTTCAATTACCTGCAGGCTGATATTAATTTTATTTTCATATTCTTGTTGTGTTCTTGGTTTACGAATCAATACTTCCAGTGTTCCTCTTAATGTGGCCAAAGGTGTACGCAATTCATGTGAGGCATCGGAAGTAAATTGTTTTTCTCGCTCCAGTGCTTTTTCAATTCTGTTTAAAAGCGCATTAAAACCAGTCGCTAAATCAAATAGTTCGTCTTTGTTGGGTGGCAGTATAACTCTTTTTTCAAGGCTATCGCCTGAAATGGTTTTAATAGTATCAGTAATATTTTGTACGGGCTTAATGCTTCGCCCTGCTAAAAACCGTGAAATAAAATAAAGGCCTATTAGTACTATCAAATAAGAAATGAGCAGCACATTTTTTAGGGTTGTTAGTATGGCTAATGCCGATTCTGATGACATGGCCGCTTGAATATATCCTATTACCTTACCATTTTTTTCAATGGGTAATTGCGCTTGGCGAATGGCTGTTTTTTTTAGGTAAGCATTGTAATGTCCGCCGTGGATCTTTTTTTTACGTCGTAACCGATCGCCTTTTAAATTGGGCGATTTGTCCATCAGCCGTCCGTCTTTATCAATTAACTGAATAAAAACCGGATTTAACTGTAATTCATTATGCTCGCGCTCCATCCACTCTGCCTTGTTCATAAAAAAAAGGCTGTCGCCGGATGTTTTTATTTCATTGGAATGTTTATGTGCTTCGTGTGCCAAATCATGATCGAGCCTGTTAAAAACAGACTGCTTCATGACAAAATAAATAATGCAGAACACAATGAATGTGATGACTGCCGTAGCCATCATATAATAAAAAGCAATACGGTTTTTAAAATTCAGATTCATAGTTCTTTGGCTATATATCCTACGCCGCGTACGGTTTGTATATAATTTTCGGTATCGGTTAATTGCAATTTTTTTCGCAAGGCATTAATATAAACATCAATGATGCCGGTATTATAATCAAACTGAATGTCCCAAACACTTTCAATAATGCGGGTTCTTCTGCAAACCTTACCTTTATTTCTAATGAGGTATTCTAATAATGCAAATTCTTTTTGTGTAAGGCTAATTTCTTCGTTCTCTTTAAAAACCTGATGCGTATCTGTATTAAGTGTAATGCTGCCAAGTTGAAAAACAGCGTGGCCGCCAGATTTAGGACGCAACTGTACTTTTATTCTCTCTAAAAGTTCTTCAAAATGAAATGGTTTTTTAATATAATCATTAGCTCCCGACTGTAAGCCAAATACGACTTCATCTACTGTATCTTTTGCGGTAAGGAAGATGATGGGTGTGTTAGAAAAATATTTTCTAAACTGCCTGCAAAGCTCAATACCGCTAATGCCGGGAACCATCCAGTCTAATAATAACAAATCATAATCTCCGCTTAAAGCCAATTCCAACCCATGTTTTCCTTCAATGGCTACATCTACAGCAAAGGATTCTTCCTCCAAACCCTGCTTTAAAAATGCGGCAATACCCTCTTCATCCTCTACAATAAGAATTCTCATTATTCAAATATTTGTTTATATGTATTAAAGGTAACTAAAGGCTGTCTTAAGATTGGCTTAAAATAAAAAACCGGTAATTTTTAGGAGGCTTGGATGATTATACGGGCTTCATTTTGAGATTACCCCCGAATTGTTGAAGTTTTACAATAACGAATTGCAGTATGATTGGGAAACCGGGAATTTTGATATTATGATTGGTGCCAACGCTGCTAATGTGCTTACCAAAACCGTGTATTGGGAAAAATAAAAGGTAACTGAAGCCT
>JBKEEB010000064.1:0-36065 GCA_047975735.1 Niabella sp. | reverse complement strand
TTATACGAGGCTGTAAATTCATCTTGAGAAACGAACTTGTTGCAGGCAGGCAAACCAAAAAATAACAACATTGAAAAGAAGCTCAAAAATATTTTCATAAATAAAATTTTATCTTATACAATTCATGACGGTTATTAATCCGTTAATGCAACAATATATTATTTTATATTTACTCTTATACCTTCGCTATGGCTTGTAAATTCCGGAGCGTACATACATTGTATGGTTGTAATGCCATTACTGAAATTTCCGGCTACCGTGGCAAACAAGTTGTATTCAAATACATAAGTGCCTTTTGGTAAATATCCAAAGAAAAAGTTGGTACTGGCATCCTTGGTAGTTTCGTAATAACCCAAGCCCCCTTGCCATTTATATGTACTTAAAACATTAACAGGTTCAAAGGCACTGGCACGCATATCTTTCATATGCATGTATTCCATATCCCTGTCGGTACGCAACTCAATCCTTACTTTAATTTTATCGCCTACTTTTATCACATCATTTTCATTAACGGGTTGTAAAACCGGGCCATTGTCGGTATTTTTTTCTACAAATAATTTTTTGTTTAAACTTAATGGCGTAGCAGCAAAAGTAATTTTATCTAAGTCTTCAAAATATTGCCAATAAATACTTCCCCAGGTGGGTAATGTATTATTGGTTTTGTTGTTTACAGTTAAGGAAATATTTCCCATTTGCGGACGAACTTTCTCTGCCGGAATGGTTTTCTTCATATAACCTGTTCCTGCTTCTGTTTTTTCTAACTGCGATTCAATTTTTAAACCACCTAAGTCTATAGTAACCTCCGGACTGACCGTTAACCAATCACTTCCTCTTAACAACAGCGCATACACGGCTTCGGCTGTAGCTTTAGTGCTTTCCCAATTATTGGTTTGTTTGTTTTTTAACAACCATGTTCTTAAATCGTCTGCTGTTTTAGTATCTTTTCCGGCTTCTTCAAACGCTTCCGTAATAATAGCCTGGCGTTCAATAGGAGCCTGATACCACCACCAGCTCCTTGCGGCATCATTGTAATACATCCCTAATTCATCATTGTTAACAGCCGTTTCTTTCAGCGATTTTAAGATAGCTTTGGGTGTTGCAGCATCATCACTTCTGTACAAAGCCAAGGCCAGCATGGCCTGCATATATTTATTTTGGCTCACCCATGTTAATTTGGCTCTTTGGGTAAAATAGGTAACAGCTTTTTGAGCGTTAGCAGCAATTTTTGTTTCGGGGAAAAAGCTGCGCATGTATAAATACTGCACTACATAGTATGACGGTATGTATTGGTTTAAATTGATTTTACTTTGAAGTAGTTGCTCGTATTCTTCTTTAATTTTTCTATCCAGATAGGGGAGTGCGGCATTTACAATACCATTTAATTTACCCGACTGTGTTTTTTCTATTGCATTTAATTTCTTTAAATGTCCGATACCGGTAACAATGTACTGTGTCATGTATCGGTCGTCCCGTCCACCTTTAAACCATACAAATCCGCCGTTAGGGCTTTGCATTTGCTTGAGTTTTTCATAAGCACTGTTCATTTCCTTACTCATGCGCATTAAATCAAACAATACAGCTATATTTTTCTTTTGTTGTGCTTCCGATTGGGCTTGCAACACCCAGGGCGTTTCTTCTAACAAAGCAGATTTTAATTCTTGGTTTTTTTGCAAATTGCTCATCAGGGCAGCCGTATCTTCTGTACGCCATTGCTCAAAAACCTGTTTGATTTTTGGAGAGCTGTTAGCCATAACCGTAGCCAGCGAATTGGCGTAATACCGGTTCCATGTTTGTTCGGCACAGTCGTAGGGGTATTCCATCATATAGGGCAACGCCTGCACGGCATACCATGCAGGGTTGGATGTATATTCTACTGTTAACGATTGGTTGCTGAGAGTTTCGCTATTGCCGCTTTTCAATAATTTATCAAAACTAAATTTTTTTGTACCGCTGCCACGCATTTGTAGTGGCAGGCTTTCTGTTACCAACATTCTATTGGTTAAAACGGGCAGCATATTTTCCTCTCCATCGCTTAAAGAAGCTGTTCCACTATTTTCTGTTGTTTTAGCAACAATGCGCCAGGTAAGTGCTTTGTTATATTGATAAGGCACTTCAATAGGAAAGTTTACCGCTTGGCTTTGGCCGGCTGCAATGGTAAAATATTGTTGCGGGATTACGTTTTTAAACCAACCATCCACCGGTTCATTGCTTGCGGCATCAAACAACTGTAAAGTAGCGGTGCCGGTAATTTCTTTATCTGATAGATTAACCACTTTACTGCTGAATTCCATCTTATCGCCTTCGCGTAAAAATCGAGGTGCATTGGGTTGTACCATCAAATCTTTTTGAGTAACAATTTCTTTGCTGCTATATCCCATTGCCAAATCTTTGGTATGTACTAAGGCTTGAAACTTCCACCGGGTTAATGCTTCGGGCATGGTAAAGGAGAAGCTGATATTACCATCGGCATCGGTTTTTAAATCAGGGAAAAAGAAAGCTGTTTCGTTAAAGTTTTTACGAATGGCGGTTTCGGCACCCTGCTGTGCTTTTGCGTTATTCAAATTGTCGGGAGTAGCATCAATTGAAGCTGCCGAACTATCTGCCATTTGAGGAGCTTCCATTTTTGCCATAGCTATTCCCTTGCCCGCATCAGCAACAGCAATCGCTTCATTTTCCTGTACTGCAATGTCGGCCACTCTGCCTCTTAACCCTATTGGCCCACCCCAACTACCGTAAAAATACTGGCTCCAAATGGGTTGGTCATATCTCTTATTTACATCTTTGTAGAAAAAACGGTTGCTGTTCTCCACCATTGCATGGGATGATGTAAAATTTTCATAACTATTCCATTGGGTATTATTATAAAAGGTATTCCAAATACCGGGTTGGTTCCATTGGTGTGGCGCAAACTGATCCAGTGATGCATCATACATACTGGCCAACATTTCAGCTGCCACTTTTTCATTTTTATTGCCGGAAATTTTTACCGTCCATTTCTCCTCAGCACCGGGTAGGGTTTTATCCCTGAAAGTCTGGTAAGAAACACTAAGTGCTTTATTGCTCCAAGGAACGGCAATCGTATTATTGCTTTGAAAAACACGGTTGTTTTTTACAAACATATAATTAACGCCATAGCCGCCGCGGTCGGCTTCTGTGGCACCAAATTCAATATTACGATTGTTTTTATTCAGTTTTAAAAAACTATAATTGGCATTGGGCTTGTTGATGCACTGTACCAGAAAAACGTCTTTAGCACTGGAACCAATACCGATACTTGTTTTTTCACCGGGTTCGATGGGTTTGGGATTTTTTGCTAAAAGATACTGCGGATAAGCGGGAGCATTATTGCGCTCGTCAAATATTTCCACATACTGTTTATCAATAACGGATTGTCCGTCTTTATCTACCGTACTGGTTTCTATAATATAAAAACCGGGTGATAATGCAATGTTACTCAGCAATACTTTTCCTGTACTATCTGTTGTAATTGTTTGTTCGTGTACTTTATTTTCAATAGCCCATGTTTTAGGCTCATCTTCATTGTTGTAAATATCATTGGGAAAGTTTTGAATGTATTCCGCTTTGCTCATTACAAACTGATCTGGCTGATTCCAATACCTTGTACGTAAAAGACGCTGCTCAGTTTTTAATTGACTGATGTTGATCTTTACAGTAGCTTTTTCAAAATTGCCGGCCATATTTTCTGTGCGAATGGAAATTTGTTTTAAGTCAGCAGCAGAAACTTTTTCGGCAATATTTACTTTTAGCAATAAAGATTTATAACCTACGGAAACGGTTTCATCACCACTCCGTACTTCTCCGTTCAAATCCGTTACATCCGCATATATTTTGTAGTCAAAAACAGGTTCTGTTTTTGGGTCAATGTTTAAATCGGGGATGGCTTTAAAAGTAATTACAAATTTGCCACTATCATCAGTTGTAACTTCACCATTTGTAATTTCCTGTGGCGAAGACCGTGGCCACCAGCCACGCCAAAACATCCAAGGGTAGGGGTAACGGGCTTCCCGAACAACGCGGTATTTTACACTGGCATTGCTAATAGTATTACCAGCGTAAGCTTTGGCAAAACCTATAACAGCAATATTTTCATCAACTTTATAAGTGCCTTTTATTTTTTCGAAATCAACGAAGAACTTAGGTCTCTTATACTCTTCCATGCGGATATGGGTACTGCCCTTTCTATCATTCATTTCTATTCGAAAAATTCCGTTAAGGCCGCTTTGGGGTAAATTAAATTTTCCGTTGAAAGAACCATATTCGTTCGATTCAATTTTAATACTGTCAACTTTCTGATAGTTTGCATCGTAGATAATTACGGTACTATTATATTTATTAAGTACAGTTGCTTTTTTACCATCGTTCTGTTTGTTGATGGCTATGCCTTTAAGATAAACGGTTTGGCCCGGGCGATAAATACTCCTGTCAGTAAACAGAAAAACCTGTATATTTTCTTTACTGTTATTTATTCTATAAGAGTTGTAATTATAGTATCGATATGCGTCTTCTTCGTCAATAAATAACTTATCCTTATCATGTGTAATTTCAAATAAATAGGATACATTGCCGCCTCTTTTTTCCTCATCATTATTTGCTAATAAAAAATAACCGTTATTATCTGTGGTGTAATTTGCAAATATAGAATTGGAGTATTTATAAGTTTGGTAGTTGTATTTTTTTTGCCAAACCTTTACTTTGGCATTTGCCAGTGGTTGGCCGTTATTTCGATGTAATACAAAAAAATCATTCTGGTTATTAACATAACTGATGTCTGATATATATGTAAGTTTTAAACCCAGAATATTTACAGTGCGTTGGAAATCACTATTAATTGAAGTTAGTATAAAATATTCGCCTTTAGGTAGTGCATCAATTTTTATTTCTGCGCTATGGTTCTGGTAATCGGTGTTTTCGGGTAATGGCTGTATCCAGCTTTTTAAGGGAGTGGCATTAGCAAGCATATTCCAATAATGGTTTTTCCCGTCTTCATTTTTCACTGCTTTTTTTAGAGCCCCTGTAGCTGCAATTATGCGCAAGTGTATTTTAGAAACGTTACTATACTTTACCAACATGCGAAAAGGCTCATTGGGAATATTTACTTTTTCTACTTCAAAAGAAAATTTGGGTGTTATAATTTGATTATTTAAATTATACGCATTAACCCAGCCTTCGCTTTGTTTTTCTTTTGTTAAAATCTTATCTATTAATTGTTTGGCTTTTTGAATTTCGTATTGGTTACTGGTATCTCCGTTTGCATCGTATTGCCGCCCTTTTTGAAAATGCCATTGTGCCATTAAAAACTGAGCATTATCAGTAGTGGGGTTATCAGGATATTGCTCTGAAATATTTTTTAGGGCGTTGTAATACTGCGCCTCTTTTTGTGGGTTTACAGAATGATTGTAAACATAGGATAACCTGTCAATATCCACATCAATTAATGCCTTGGGATTTTTGTCTTTTAAATGAAAAGCAATTAAATTTTGATACACCAATAAAGCTTTATGTTGTAATGATAAAGAATCTTTTGTTTCAAAATTTTCTTTTATAAAAGTAGCTGCCGGCGCAAAGGCCGATTCTTGATTTATTTGAAAAGCGTATGCCGGGCGGCTTATTTCTCGTTCATCATTTTTGAAATATTGTAAAGCGTTATGCGCTAAAAGATCATACAGGGTAGGGCGTAATTGACGGGTATTACCCTTTGTTATAATAGCATCAAAATCTCCAAGTTTTGTTTGTTGTAATAATTGTTTTTGAATGATAGATCTTAGATATAACGCACTTATTTTTTGATGAAAATCATCTATTGTCCAGGTGGCAATATCATCTTTTTCAAAATTAATTGTATTAGTACGGTTATATAGCTGATAGCGGTGCAGGTCGTAATATTGCTGGTAAAGATTGGCTAAAAAACTATTGAATATAGCGGTAACCGGTTCTTTACTTGTAGCAAGTTCCTTTTCAATATCTTTTATACTTTGTATAATATTATTTTCGCGGTTTTCGTTTTGCAGTAGGCTCATATATATGGCCGACTTAATTACCTGTGCTTTTTGATTTTCGGCTTTTGCACGGGTATATATTTTTTTCACCACCTCTAAAGCAGTAGCGGGTAGGCCTTTATTTATATTGGTTGTTACAACTTCCCAATCGGATTCATAGTTCTTAACAGACTGAGCATTACTTTTCATAAAAATAGCTATAAATATAAAGGTACATAAAAAAAGAATAGATATTTTGTTCATAGTTGTAAAAATTATTCAAATATAATAATACCTAAT
Organism: Niabella sp.; assembly: GCA_047975735.1. Taxonomy (GTDB): domain Bacteria; phylum Bacteroidota; class Bacteroidia; order Chitinophagales; family Chitinophagaceae; genus Niabella. The sequence continues at coordinate 29,769 of JBKEEB010000064.1, read as the reverse complement.
TTAGGTTATATACAAGATGCATATAGAGATAAAAATACATAAAAACTAATCACTGTTTTTTAGTATTAACGGCACTTATAGGCTGATTTTTAGATTTTTAAGAAAATGTTTACATTGTTTATATGCTGAAATTAAAATATATAACCGGCTGCTGGAATATTTTATAATGTTTGAAATACCTTAAATTAGTGTTTGAGAGAAAAAATTACCATCTATGAAATTTATACCCGTTATTGTTAAGCTACTATTGGTTGCTTCTGTTCATTTTATTATTGTAGATGTACATGCCCAATATTATGATTCGTTGAACCTTGTTAATGCCAATTGGAAGATTGAAAAACTGGCTCGTGGTGTTAAATTATACACCATGCATTTTAATGGAAAAAACCTGTTTCGTAGTAATCAGTACATTTCCTTTATAGAAATTAAAAGAAAACGAAAAAACGAGTTTGACATAGCCGCCGATTCTACGAAACTCATAAACACCAGTGAATTTGCAAAAAACCATCACGCTTTAGCAGCTATCAATGGTAATTTTTTTAATGTTACAAAAGGAGGTTCGGTTGCATTTGTAAAAAAGGACGGAAAAATAATTAATGACCCACCAATGAATAGCAGACCCAGTAATAATCAAAGAGCTGCTATTGTAATTGATAACGGTGTACCATCTATTAAAAAATGGGACGGGTTTATATCCTGGAAGAACGATTTAAAAGGTGATGATATAATGCTTACCGGTCCGTTATTAATTTTTGACAGAATTTATAACCCATTGGATAGTACGGGCTTTACAAAAAACAGACACCCGCGCAGTTGTGTGGGTATTACTAAAAAGGGTAGAACGATTTTGCTTGTTGCTGATGGAAGAAATACACAAGCTTACGGACTCTCTTTATATGAATTAGCCAATATTATGAAATGGTTGGGTTGTGAAAACGCTGTTAACCTTGATGGGGGAGGCTCCTCTACTTTATGGGCAAAGGGGCAGGGGATTATAAACCACCCCAGCGATAATAAAAAATTTGATCATGAAGGTGAAAGGCCGGTAGCGAATATTATTTATATAAAAAGAAAAAAATAAAAAATGGCCGGTACTGCAAAGTGCCGGCCATAATATAGTGGCTGTATATTACTTTAGGTTTTTAGCTAAAAAGCCTAACATATATTTATACAATTCCAAACGGTTTTCTTCTTTACCAAAGCCATGCCCTTCATCGTATTTTACAAAATAAGGCACATCAAATCCATTTGCTCTTAAGGCCGTTACAATCTGGTCCGATTCGTTAATATTTACCCTTGGATCATTGGCTCCCTGAATTACAAAAAGCGGTTTTTTAATTTTATCAATCTGGTAGAAGGGGGATACCTCTCGGGCAATTTTTGCTTCATCAGGGTCATCTAAATCATACCATATCTGTTTTACCATTTCCTTGTAGGGCTTCCAGTATTCCGGGAAAGAATTAAAGAAGGTGAAGATATTTGATACACCCACATAATCAACGCCACAAGTGTATAAATCTGGGGTTTTAACAAGCCCCATTAATGTTGCGTAACCGCCGTGGCTGCCACCATAAATAGCAATTTTATTTTTGTTTACCCAGCCCTTTTCTATTACATATTTTACACCATCTTCCACATCATCCATTAATTTTCGACCAATTTGCTTAAATCCGGCACGCAAAAACTCTTTACCATAGCCACCGGAAATTCTAAAGTTTACCTGTAAGGTAGCATAGCCGCGGCTGGCAAATAATTGAGTTTCGGGGTTAAAGCCCCAGGAGTCGCGAATGCCTTGTGGGCCACCATGTGGATTTACAATTAAAGGAACTTTTTTGCCCTCCAAAGCAGCCTTAGGTAAGGTAATGTAGCCATAAATTGTTTTGCCGTCTCTGCTTTTAAATTTGATGGGTTTCATTACGGCCATATCAGCTTCCTTTAGCTGCGGCATTAAATCATACAGCAGTTTGAATTTTTTGGTACCTGCATCGTACTCATAATATTTACCGTACAATCTGTCACTGGTAACGTAAATCAGGAATTTGTTTTCATCATCATCAAAATCGGTTATAAAAAACTGTTTCTCTTTAAATTCGGCTGACATTCTTTGATGAAAATCTTTGTAAAATTTACTTACCGGCACAATAACTGTTTTTTCACCCTCATAGCCATAATAGTCGATCTCGTAATTCCTTTTCCGGGAGAGGTGAATGTCGTTAACATCAAAATTCGGGTTAGAGAAAATGTCTTTAATTTTTTTGTCAGCCTTTAAATCGTATAAAACAATTTTTGTTTTATCTCCCTCCAAATTAGTTACTATATAGGCTTCGTCTTTATTTTTTGAGGAATAATTAAAGCTGATAATATCAAAAGCATCATCCCAGTTGGTTGATTTTAAAAGTTTAAATTCTCCTGTATCCGAATCTTTATAATATGTTTCATTAGTAAGGCCGTTTACCAATTTGTTATACCCTCTCAATTCTCCGTACTTATCAAAAATGTATCCTTGAATGGGATTGGCGATGTCCTTGTTTTCGTAAAGTTGTTCTAAATTGCCGGTTACAACATTTAATTTATAGGGTTCAAATACCTGTTTGTTGTTTTTATTCATCGTAATAATGATGAAATCTTTTTGTTCTTTTAAAATATTGCTGATGCTGGCTTTCACCCCTTCAAAGGGCGTAAGGTCTTTTACATTACTGCCATCAATATTTACGGCATAAATATGGTAGTTTTCATCGCCGCCTTTATCCATGCTGTAATATAGCCTGTCATCATTAATAAAACCAAATCCTCTAATCAGTTCTTCCTTTTCTTCCATAACCATTGTTACTTTTTCTGTGGCAAGGTTCTTTACGTAAATATGGCGTTTGTTATTAGCATCTTTTTCCCTATAAGCCATGTATTTGCCATTTGGCGATAGTTGAAAAGCAGAAGCCTTGGGTCTGGCAAAATAATCGGCTACTGAATATTTAAAATTGCCTTTATCATAAGCTGCTAATTGCTTTAATTCTTCTTCTGACGATAATAAGGAGGGGTTGCCGGGAAGTTTGTTTTCATACTTATTTAGTGTTAACGGTATTTTCATGCCGGCCTGTTCAAAATTACCGGCTATGGAGTCGCTGTTAAGCATACCATTGTAAGCAATACCGGCAGCACTAACTTTTAAAGAAAGTTGGTTATTGTTAAATGTTGTTTGATCTACCGGTATGCCGGTAGCCCCTTGCATAGGTACATCCATGGTGGTTGTTAAACTGCCATTAACATCTTTAATATGGAAAATTATTTCTAACTGGGTTCCCTGTACATTAATAGTACCTTTCCAATCGCCCTTAATATTTTGTGCGTTCATTGTAAAACTAATAGTTGATAAAAAAATCAATAAATAATATTTCATACAGAAATAATTTTTTTGTAAAAAAATAGGTTGGGCGCAATAATAACGCTTGTTGTTTATATACAACAAAAATAATGCAACTTTTATATGAGCGGTAACCCTATTCGAAGTGTAACACTAAAACCGGCACACGACTATGCCAAGCAAGGTATTTTGTAGTACTATTATGAAAGATTCGGGAAAAAAAGCCTCTTTTTTTATGTAATGATATAACCAGAGATGCGTTATTGTCAGTAGCTAATTGGTTAACATTATCGCCAAGGTCTTTTTCATCATCTATAATATTCACTACGGGTTCAAAGTCTTTTAATTGATTTTGAATCCAGGCGGCCTTAGTTTCTGTTTGAGTCCGGTCTTCATCTTTCCTTAACTTATGTGCTATTAGTATTTTAGCGTTAAGCATCTCTAAAAGCTTTTTTAATTTACCTAAGAGCTTGCTGTTTTCGGCCTCGTAAAAATTTGTAACTAATATAATTTTTTCCGGTTGGGTAATATCGGCATTTATTGGCACTACCATTACCGGAGTATGAAATTTTTCAATAGCTCTGTGTGCATGGCTGCCAAGTAGCACCTGCTCTATCTCGTCTTTCACTTTTATACCCATTATTACTAAATCAACACGTTTGCTCAGGCAAATATCGTTTACCGCATTAATCAGGTTACTGTTTGACAGCATAGCCGATGTTTTAACCTCTTTATTAAGTTTCGTTCTTGTGGTAGTTAGTAATTTTTCTAATTCCAGTTTTCTTTGTGTTTCCAGCTCTTCGGTTTGCTGCATGGCAATACTAAATGATGCTGATTCACCTGAATCATACAGCGGAATAATTTCGTAAGTATTTAATATAATCAGCTCTTCAGTTCCAAAGCAGTTAGCAAAATTGCAGGCATATTCTAAAGCGTGTGCAGCATGATCCGAAAAATCTGTTAATGCTAATATTCTTTTCATATAAATTATCCGTTTTGTACAGCAAATTTACAAAATACCCCCAGTAATTTATTATGATTATTAGCATATCAGATTGATTTTTTAGTACAATCTATTGAAATGAACTGTTTTTTGCCGGAAAATCAAAGCCGGTAGTTATAGAAATTGTATTGTTATAATGGGCAAACCATCTTTGTTTTCCACATTATACTATTCAAAAAAAATCATATATGGAAAATTGCATTTTTGGGCTTACTTTTGCGCCCTGTGTATTGATTTTCAGATTAAATTTAAAACCCGTTTTTAATGGCAGGCCAATTAAAAGAAGTTCGTAACAGGATTAGTTCGGTACAAAGTATGCAGCAAATTACTAAAGCCATGAAAATGGTAAGTGCTGCTAAGTTTAGGCGCGCGCAGGATGCAATTGTGCAAATGAGGCCTTATGCGCAAAAATTACAAAACATGCTTAGCAATATTGTAAGCAACAGCGAAGGCGATATGGAGCTAAAATTAGCCGAAGAACGCCCGGTAGAAAAAGTATTGGTTATTGTAATAACCAGCGACCGAGGTTTGGCAGGAGCCTTTAATACTAATATTATTAAACTGGCAAAAGCAGTAATTGCTGAAAAATATGGCTCGCAATACGAAAAAGGAAATGTAACCATTTGGAACCTTGGTAAAAAAGGTTACGAAGGACTTACAAAAACAGGTTATAAAACCATTGATACCCATCGGGATATATTTTTGCATTTAACCTACGAAAACGTACAAAAAATAGCAAAGGCTGCTATGAAGGCGTATGAGAATAAAGAATTTGATGTCATCGACATTGTTTACAGCCAGTTTAGAAATGCTGCCACACAGATTTTTACACATGAAAAGTTTTTACCCATTCCTAAAGTTGAAAAGAAAGAAGGAAGTAAAAATGCCGATTTTATTTTTGACCCTGAAAAAAATGTATTAATCGAAGAACTAATGCCTAAAATTTTGAACACCCAGTTATATAAAGCTGTATTGGATTCCAATGCCAGTGAGCATGGAGCTCGTATGACATCCATGGATAAAGCAAGTGAAAATGCCAGCGAGATGTTGCGCGATCTTAAATTATCGTATAATAGAGCCCGTCAGGCAGCTATTACCACAGAGCTTACCGAAATTGTTAGCGGTGCAGCAGCTTTAGAAGGATAATTATATGGTTATTAGTAACCGATAAAATTTCTATCCTGTAATTGGAGTAACTTGCTTACGGCATCCAATTGAATGATACACTTTATTACTTGGATTTACATTGATTAAAACTACTTGAAATTGGAAATAACCGGGCTTATCCCACATATTGAAGCATTAATTTTTGCCAGCGACAAACCATTGTCCGTTTTGGAAATCACCGATTTATTAAATAATGCCTTTGGGTTTATGGAAGACAAAATCCCTTTGGATCAGGTTGAAGCTTCCATGGAAGGGATTGTTGAAAAATATGCTGCAGAGTTTTATCCTTTTGAAGTGGCGCAAAGTGGCGGCGGTTGGCAATTTTTAACCAAAAAAGAATACCATAAAACCGTTGCACAAATTAATGGCGATAAATTTATGAAGCGGCTTTCTGCTGCCGCTTTGGAAACTTTAGCTATTGTGGCTTATAAACAACCCGTAACCAAGGGAGAAATTGAGGCTATCAGAGGCGTTAGTGCCGATTATGCCATTCAGAAATTGCTGGAAAAAGACTTGGTCATCATTAGTGGACGAAATGAAAAATTACCCGGTCATCCTTTAGTATATGCCACATCAAAATCTTTTATGGATTATTTTGGCATCAATACCGCGGAAGATTTACCTAAGATTAAAGAAGTATTGGCCGAACAGTTTGTAGAGCCCACAGTTGTAGCCGATGTTGAGATGCAATTGCAGGAGGTTTCAAATGAAGAAACTGAAGATAACCAACTTTCTGTTACAGAAACCGGAGAACTGGTGCGTGCAGAAAATTCATCTGATCAGGAGCAGGAAGCATTTGCAAGTACAGAAGAAGAGTTAGAAGTAACGATTACCGAAACCGATGAAAACGCAAACGATGTACAGGAAGCTGAAGCAATTGAAGATGACACTACAGCAAATGAAGGAGATGCATCAGATAAAGAAGCGGAGGATGAAGATAACAGCGAAACAAAAAACAATAACAATCATTAATTTTTTACAGTAAGTAGTGCGTATAGATTTATGGCAGAACAATTGACAAATGAGCAATTATTACAGGCAGCCAACACTTTTGGCACCCCTTTGTATGTTTATAATGCCGACAAAATTAAAATTCAATATAATAAACTCACCACGGCTTTTAATTCCAATAAAGTAAAATTCTTTTACGCTTGTAAAGCTCTTACCAATATCAATATATTAAAAGTTGTAAAAGATGCCGGTTGCCTTGTTGATTGTAGCTCCATCAACGAAGTAAAGTTGGCTTTATATGCGGGATTTGTACCAGCCAATATTCTATACACCAGCAATGGTATTGGTTTTGAAGAAATTGAAGAAGCCCAAAACCTTGGAGTACATATTAACATAGACAGTCTTTCCAATTTGGAAAAATTTGGCCAAAAATTTGGCAGCTCCTATCCGGTAGGCATCCGCTTAAGACCGGGAATCATGGCCGGAGGGCATATTAAAATTTCTACAGGGCACGATAAAAGTAAATTCGGCATTCCCATAGACCAATTAGAAGCTATCTTGTCTTTAGTAAATCAGTACGACATCCCAATCACCAATCTTCATATTCATACCGGTAGCGATATTAAGGATGCCGATGTATTTATAAAAGGTATTGAGGTTTTGTTTGATATTGTTTCTTATTTCCCCCATCTGCAATCAATTGACCTGGGTGGCGGATTTAAAGTAGCATATAAAGACGATGATGTAATAATAGACATTGACCAGCTGGCTCAAAAAGTATTAAGTGCTTTTGAAGCAAATGAAAATACCCGGCATCTGGAAATTTGGTTTGAACCAGGTAAATACATCGTAAGCGAGTGCGGCTATTTTATTACCTCTGTTACGGTGCTGAAAGAAACAAATGCAACAACCTTTGCAAGTGTGAACAGCGGTTTTAATCATCTTATACGACCAATGTTTTACGATGCTTATCATCGTATTCAAAATATTTCCAATCCGGAAGGTAGTATAAAGGAATATACAATTGTAGGTAATATTTGCGAAACCGATACATTTGCTTGGAATCGGAATTTGCCGGAGATTAAAGAAAATGATTTACTGGTATTTTATAACGCCGGAGCCTACGGTTTTGAAATGTCCTCAAACTATAATTCTCGCTTTAAACCTGCAGAAGTGTTATTTGAAAATGGTGTTTCAAAATTAATACGCAAACGCAATGTGTTTGAAGATCTCCTGAGAGACCAGCTTGTGTAGGATTTATGAAGTAAAGATAAATTTGATACAAATTACCCCGTTGATTGATTTGTATGCCCTTGTTTTTGTTATTTCTTTTCTTAAATTGCATTATGCTTAGCTATTCATTACAAAATTTGGTACGTACAGTACAAATCCTGTTAATTTTTTTGTTGTTTTCTATCTGCCTACAGGCACAACAAAAACCCAATGTTATTATTATTTATGCCGATGATTTAGGCTTTGGCGATATTTCCTGTAATGGAGCCATTGGAATTAATACGCCTAATATAGATGCATTGGCAAATAAAGGAATTAGGTTTACCAATGCCCACACCACTTCATCAACCTGTACACCATCCCGGTATAGTTTAATGACGGGGGAGTACCCCTGGCGTAAAAAGGGTACCGGAGTTTTACCGGGAAATGCAGCATTAATTGTTCCTACCGATAAGCTAACCCTGCCTGGAGTTTTTCAAAAACAAGGTTATACCACCGGTATTGTGGGCAAATGGCATTTGGGCTTAGGAACAACTGTGGAAAAAAACTGGAACGAATTGGTAACGCCCGGCCCTAACCAAGTGGGTTTTAATTATTCCTTTATTTTTCCGGCTACCGCCGATAGGGTTCCTACCATTTTTATGGAAAATCAAAAAATTATCAATCCCGACCCAGCCGACCCTGTAGAAGTGAATTATGGTAAAAAAATAGGCGATGACCCCACAGGGAAAGAACATCCCGAATTACTAAAAATGAAACCCGATCCCCGACAGGGACATGCCAATACGATTGTTAATGGTATTGGGCGTATTGGTTTTATGACTGGTGGAAAATTAGCCCGCTGGACCGACGAAGAACTGGGATTTACTTTTTTGGAAAAAGCCAAAGAATTTATCGTTTCTAACAGTAATAAACCTTTTTTTCTTTGTTATAATTTAACCGAACCCCATGCACCCAGAATGCCTGCTACTATGTGTAAAGGCACAAGTAAAATGGGATTACGCGGCGAGGCTATCTTGCAAATAGAGTGGGCAGTAGGTGAACATACTAAAGAGTTAAAACGTCTTAAAATTGATAAGAATACGATTGTAATTGTTACAAGCGACAATGGCCCTGTATTAAACGATGGTTATTTAGATAAAGATGTGGAACTAAATGGCGATCATAAACCTGCCGGTCCTTTTAGAGGCGGTAAATATAGTGTTTTAGAAGGAGGAACCCGGGTGCCGTTTATAGTAAGCTGGCCTTCCAAAATAAGAAAAACTAAGGTTAGCAATGCCTTGGTTTGTCAGATGGATTTGTTGGCTTCATTTGCTGCATATTTTAAATTGCCCATACCGGCAGGCAATGCTCACGACAGTAAAAATGTATGGAAGGCTTTTACCGGGGCAGATATGATTGGGCGTAGCTACCTTGTTGAACATTCTATTAACATTTTGGCCATTGTACAAAATGGCTGGAAATTAATTCCGGCCAATAATATGAATCCGTATTTTGCTACCACATATACTGAAACCGGAGGATCTAAGGAAGATCAGTTATACAATTTAAATGAAGATTGGGACGAAAAAAATAACCTGGCTGCAAAATATCCCGAAAAAGTAAAAGTATTACAAGAGTTGTTGGATAATATTAAAGCCGAAAATAGCAATAATTAGTATATTACCTTGGTTTCTAAAAAATTAAAGGATGCGCTGTTATTAACGCATCCTTTCTTCTTGTAATTATTGATATAAATCTCTTTATTAATTGATAATCATATAATAATGCGCCTTAGTATTATAGACTTTCTCCGTGCTGGCTGATATCCAATCCTTCTAATTCTTCTTCCTCGCTAACACGTAAAGGTGTAATCATATCTGTAATTTTTAGTAAAAGCATAGAAGCTGCAAACACTACTACTGCTACACAAACCATTGTTAAAGACTGGATAACAAACAGCTTTGTTTCTCCAAAAAACAAACCATTACCAGTTTCGTTGCCTGCATTGATTGCGGTATTGGCAAATACGCCGGTGAGTAACATTCCTGCCATACCACCTACACCATGACAAGGAAATACATCTAAGGTGTCATCTAAAGAAGTACGGCTTCTCCATTCTGCAACTGCATTGCTGATAAGGGACGATACAATGCCAATTACAATAGAGTGGGGCAGACTAACAAAACCCGCGGCAGGCGTAATAGCTACTAACCCAACAACTGCACCAATACAGGTTCCCATAGCCGATGGTTTTTTGCCTTTAATGGCATCAAAAATAATCCAGGCAATAGCTGCGGCAGCAGAAGCCGTAGCGGTTGTTGCTAAAGCTGTAGCAGCTAAGTTGTTAGCTCCCATAGCAGAGCCTCCGTTAAACCCAAACCACCCAAACCAAAGTAAACCTGTGCCTAACAAAACATAAGTAATACGGGCTGGTTTATGCTCTGCTTCATTACGCTTTTTAAGATATATGGCACTAGCTAAAGCTGCTATACCGGCACTCATATGTACTACAGTGCCACCTGCAAAATCTAATACCCCTAAGTTAAAAAGAAACCCATCAGGATGCCAGGTTGCGTGAGCTAATGGACTGTATATAAATATTATAAATAATGTTATAAAAAGTAAATATGAAGTAAATCTAATTCTTTCTGCAAAGGCTCCTGTTATTAAAGCCGGGGTTATAATTGCAAATTTTAATTGAAAAAAGGCAAATACTGCTAATGGAACTGTACTGGCTAATGGCCACGGGTTTCCCTCTAAAACGCCATTCATTAAAAAGAAAGTGCGAGGATCGCCAATAAAGCCGCCAATATCGGCTCCAAATGCCAGACTAAAACCAAAGATTACCCATATTACAGAAATAATCGCCATACAGATAAAACTTTGTAACATTGTAGAAATTACATTCTTTTTACGAACCATTCCACCGTAAAAAAATGCAAGTCCGGGTGTCATGATCAAAACAAAAGCCGCAGATGTCAGCATCCAAGCGGTGTCGCCTGTATCAAAATCGGGATGAGCTTTAATTTCAACAGGGTTTGTTCCAAAGAAAAGACTGATAAGTGTAATTAACATTAGTAGAACAAACGGGATAATAGCCAGTTTTCGAGTCATGTGCATATAAAAAATATTTAATATGTAAAAAAAAATCAAACGAGCAAATTTTAGCAACGTTTGACATTATTTAATACAAATATATATATTGATTATCTAAAAAACTTATTTTTTTGTAGAAATATTTCAAATATTATTTTTTATAATATGATTATTAGGGAAATTGAAACAAAAGATCTTAATGCTGTACTGGGAATTTATTCGCCATTTATTAATGATACGGCTGTTACTTTCGAAACTATTCAACCCGGTTTTGACCTGTTTAAACAGAGAGTAGCATCGGTTACACAACAATATCCGTGGTTGGTGGCCGAAGAAGATGGTATTATATTAGGATATGCTTATGCCAGTAGTTATCGTGAGCGTAAAGCTTATCAATGGTGTTGTGAAGTATCTATCTATTTACATCCAAACAGTAAAGGAAAGGGGATTGCCGGAAATTTATATAAAGCTTTAATCGAAATTTTACATATACAGGAATTTTGTAATGCATATGCTGTTATTGCGCTTCCAAACGATAATAGTGTTCGCTTTCATGAAAAATATGGGTTTAAGTGGTTTGCTACCTATAATAATGTGGGCTATAAATTAGGTAAATGGCATAATGTTGGCTGGTGGCAGCTGGCAATACAACCTCCAAAAGAAAATCCATCCGACCCAATTCCGTATAGACAAATAGAAAAAGCTAGAATTAAAACAATTCTGGCTAAATACCGTATGTAGTTAAAAAATATTTAAATTGCTCCCGGATATTGTTGTAACCCTGCTTCTAAACAGTCCATAGCTTTATTAATGGCTTCCTTGTTAAGTACATAGGCTAATCTTACCTCATTTTTTCCTAATTCAGGATTGCTGTAAAAGCCACTGGCCGGTGCTAACATTACAGTTTGCCCTTCGTAGGAAAAGGATTCTAACAGCCATTGGCAAAATTTATCTCCGTCATCAATAGGTAAACGGGCAATTGCATAAAAGGCACCGCCGGGTTTAGGACAAAATACACCGGGTATTGCGTTCAGCCTATTTACTAAAACATCCCTGCGACCTTGATATTCTGCTTTAGGTTCATCAAAATAGCTGTCAGGCAGATCCACAGCAGCTTCTCCCAATATTTGCCCCAGTCCGGGAGGACTCAGTCTGGCTTGGGCAAATTTCATAGCAGTGTCATATACCGCTTTATTTTTTGTAACTAAGGCACCCACTCTGGCACCGCAGGAGCTGTAACGCTTACTCACCGTATCTACAATAATTACATTTTCTTTTAACTCGTCAATTTGTAGCGGACTCAGGTAGGGTTCAGATACATCATAACAAAACTCTCTGTAAGCCTCATCACTTATAAGGTACAGGTTATGTTCCTTACAAATTCGACCTAATTCTTTCACCTCGGCATTACTGTATAAATAACCGGTGGGGTTATTAGGGTTACAAAGAATAATGGCCTTGGTTTTTGGTGTAATAGCCTTTTCAAACGCTTTAATGGATGGGAGCGCAAAACCAGTATCAATTGTAGAAAGCACCGGCACTACTTTTACACCTGCCGTACAGGCAAACCCGTTGTAATTGGCATAATATGGTTCGGGAATAATTACTTCATCGCCGGGGTTCATGCAGGCCATTAAGGAGAACAAAATAGCCTCACTACCGGCAGTTGTTACCAGAATTTGATCTTGGGTAACATTAATATTCCATTTTTTATAATAGTCAACTAATTTTTTTCGATAGCTTTCATTGCCTGCACTGTGGCTATATTCTAAAACTTTAAAATCAATATTCCTCACCGCATCTAAAATAGCTTTAGGCGTTTCAATATCCGGCTGGCCTATATTTAAGTGATACACTTTAATACCTTTTTGCTTTGCCTGCTCGGCAAAAGGTACTAATTTTCTGATGGGAGATGCGGGCATTTCTTTGCCGCGTTGTGAAATTTGTAGCATTTTGCAAAGATAGTAAAGGCTTTATTTGCAGGATTATTAAATTTTGAATGAATGGAGCTTATTGCAAAAAAAAGAGTTGCTATTTTTAACAACTCTTTGAAAGAAATATATTAATTAAGTAACCTTAATTTTCAGTTTCGCCGGTAAAAAGTATCGTTTTAGGTTCTGAAATTCCGGCAACCTTAACTGTAACATCCTTAGTAAAAGCACTACCGGGAGCTGCAGATCCGTTGTAGCCTACTTTTATTTTTCCTGTTTTACCGGGCATTATTGGAGCTGTAGGTTTTTCCGCTACCGTACAACCACATCCTACCATTACATTTTCAATAACTACGGGCTTTTTGCCGATATTGGTAAACTCCATATAAAATGTAGTGGGTTCGTTATGTTTAATCTTTCCAATATCATATTTTACTTTAGAAAATTTTACAACCTTATCTACAGGAGAGGGCGTGTTTTGAGCACTTACACTAAAACCAAGAGCAAAAAATACCAAAACTAAAAGAATAGAAATCTTTTTCATACAATAAAATAATTTAACAGTTTATAACTAATGCAAAATTAACTCTTTGACGATTTAAAAACTGATAAAGTTGTACTAAAATGTTTTGAAATTTAATTATATTCGTAACAACTCTATATTTGCAGCAATGGACGATTTAGATATTTCAACTTTCGGTACGAGGGAGTCACTTTCGTTTGACAAATTCAAAAACGAAGTTTTACACGATTATTATATTGCCTGCCTTAGCAGGGAAACCAGTTTGCTTGCAAGAAAAGAGGTGTTAACCGGCAAGGCTAAGTTTGGAATTTTTGGAGATGGCAAGGAAGTGGCACAGGTGGCAATGGCCAAGTTTTTTAAACCGGGCGACTGGCGCAGCGGGTATTACCGCGATCAAACCTGGATGATGGCCTTAAATATAGGCACACCCCAACAATATTTTGCCCAGTTATATGCCGATCCCAGTTTAGAAAGAGAACCCTTTAGTATGGGCAGGCAAATGACCAGCCACTATACCAGTAGGAACGTAGGGCAGGATGGCGAGTGGCTTGATTTGGCAAACACTTACAATGTAGCAACGGATATGGCTCCCACGGCTTCTCAAATGCCGCGCTCTATTGGCCTGGCCTATGCATCTAAAGCATTCCGTGAGGTGGATGAAATAAAACAATTCACCAATTTGTCAAACAACGGTAACGAAGTTTGCTTTTGCACCATAGGAGACGCATCAACCAGCGAAGGTCATTTTTGGGAAACCGTTAACGCTGCCGGAGTTTTACAAGTTCCGCTGATAATTTTTGTTTGGGATGATGGATACGGCATTTCTGTACCGGTTGATTACCAAACAACCAAGGGTTCCGTTTCAAAAGCATTGAAAGGTTTTGAAAAAGAAGAAGGAACCAATGGTTTTTATATTGCCAGTGTAAAAGGCTGGGATTATATGGGCATGGTAGAAGTATTTGAAGAAGGGGTAAGTTTGGCCAGAGAAACGCATACACCGGTTCTTTTTCATGTACAGGAGCTAACACAACCACAGGGGCACAGCACTTCCGGCAGCCATGAAAGATACAAAACCGATGAGCGCTTAGAATGGGAACGTGAAAGAGATGCCATGCGTATGATGAAATTGTGGATATTAGAAAATGGACTGGCAAATGAGGAAAGCTTAGAGAAAATAAGATACGATGCCAGAAATAATGTTAAAAATGCCAGAGATGCAGCTTGGGCAGACTATTTGGCACCCTTAAAAGAACAGATAGCCAAAACCCGGAATATTATAGACGGCTTAATACAACAATGTCCCGAAAAAACAGCACCATTAAAAAAACTTTCCGTTCATCTTTCGGGGTTAAGAGAGCCTTTAAGACGCAATATTGTAAAAACCCTGTACAATGCCATTTTACTTTGTAACGAAAATGGAGCTGGTGAGGCCAAACAATATTACAATGAATTATTAGAACAGAACGCTCAACTGTATAACTCTTATTTATACGATAAAGGGCCCAAAAGTGCTCTAAATGTTCAAACCGTTGCTCCGGTAGTTACCGAGCATTCAAAGGCCATAAACGGCTACGAAATATTAAACAGGTATTTCGATCAGCTTTTTTCCAACAACCCTAAGGCATTTGCTTTTGGCGAAGATTTAGGTCATATAGGAGGCGTAAATCAGGGCTTTGTTGGATTGCAAAAAAAATATGGTAAAAACAGAATTTTTGATACCGGTATTAGAGAACTTACAATTATGGGGCAGGCCATTGGGATGGCTTTAAGAGGGTTAAGACCTATTGCCGAAATACAATATCTCGATTATTTGGTTTATGGCTTACAGCCATTAACGGATGATGTGGCATCCTTACATTATCGTACCGCCGGCCAGCAAAGTTGCCCGGTAATAATTAGAACCCGCGGCCATCGCTTAGAAGGTATTTGGCATAGCGGTTCACCAATGGGAATGATAATTAATACACTCAGAGGCTTTAATGTATGTGTGCCCAGAAATATGGTGCAAGCCGCCTGTATGTACAATACACTACTCAAAAGTAACGACCCCGGTATTATTATTGAAGTATTAAACGGCTATCGCTTAAAAGAAAAATTGCCCGAAAATTTGGCCGATATGACAGTAGCTTTGGGCGTACCGGAAATATTACATCAGGGTACTGATATTACCATTGTAAGTTATGGTGCATGCCTTAGAATAGTGCAGGAAGCAATGAAATTAGTGGAGCCACTTAACATTAGTTGCGAACTCATAGATGTACAAACCTTATTGCCTTTTGATATTCACCACAGTATTGTAAAATCGTTGCAAAAAACCAACCGGATTGTATTTGTTGATGAAGATGTCCCTGGTGGTGCTGCCGCTTATATGTACAATAAAGTGATGGAAGAACAAAACGGTTATCGTTACTTAGATGTAGCTCCGCAAACTATAACAGCTAAGGAGCACAGGCCCGGTTATGGAAGTGACGGAGATTATTTTAGTAAGCCCAATGCGGAAGAAGTTGCAACTGTATTAATTAAAATGATGAAGGAATAAAGCCGAAGATGGTTCCAACTTCTATAAAAATTTATGCCTGTTTATTAATCAAAAAATATCAGGCATTTTTCTTAACCATTTAATAGTTTGTTATGCGCTATTGTTTTTCCTGCGATTTAAAAAATGATGAAAAGTTAATTGCCGAATACGAGCAATACCACGATAAAATATGGACGGAGATTGAAGAAAGCATTAAGGAGGCGGGAATAACAGATATGCAAATATATAGGGTGGCCAACCGTATGTTTATGATGATGGATGTAAACGAAAGTTTTTCATTTGATGCAAAAGCTGCCTCAGATGCAGCTAATCCCAAAGTACAGGAATGGGAAACCCTGATGTGGCAATACCAACAGGCTGTACCTTTTGCAAAACCCGGAGAAAAATGGGTGTTAATGAAAAAGATTTTTCAGCTGTAAATGGGCTTGCAGCAAATCAATAGCTACCTCCAACGGGTCAAAGCATCCTTGCTTTGGCGTTTAATAACCCTCAATACCCAAAAGAAGTATCTTCACTTTACAGAATTGAAATACCCTAATTGATTTTATATTCCTTAGGAGGTTCAGCTCCCATTAAGTTTTTTACAAAATAATCCCAGCGGCGGCGCATCATATAATTATTATCGGCACCATAACCATGTCTGGCATTAGGAAATATTAATAAATCAAAATCTTTATTGGCCTTTATTAAAGCATCTACTAACAGGTAGGCGTTATACGGCGGCACATTATCATCCATACCACCATGCGCTATTAGCAATTTTCCTTTTAAGTTTTTGGCATAGTTCTGATTAGCCTGTGGTGCATAATTATCACTACCATTGGCGGTTTTTGTAAGCAGCCCTACATATCTTTCGCCCCAGTCGTCTTCGTAATTTCTGTTATCATGATTACCGGATTGCGCTACACCAACTTTAAAAAAATCGGGGTAGCGTAGTAGGGCGGCAGCTGTGGCAAATCCTCCTCCGGAGTGGCCCCAAATGCCAACTTTATCCAAATCCATATAAGGATATTTTTTGGCTAATTGTTGCAACCCTGCCATTTGGTCGGGCAGGGTATTTTCGCTCATATCGCCATAGCAGGCATCATGGAAGGCTTTTGACCGGTTAGGGTTACAACTGCCTTCTAACTGAACTACAATAAAACCCAGTTCTGCCAAAGCCTGATTATCGCCATGGGCGGGGGTGAAGCCCCAGTAACCAACACTGCCGCCCTGTGGCCCCGGGTAAATATAAACAACTACCGGATATTTTTTTGAGGGATCTAATTTTACAGGCTGGTACATCAGACCATACAAATCGAATTTTTCGTTAGCCGATTTTACTGAAAAAGGAGTAGGTGGCTTCCAGCCGGTTGCCGTAAGAGCCGATATGTCGGCTTTTTCCAGCGTAGTAACTAATTTGCCCTGAAAATCTCTTAACACAGATACCGGTGCTACATCCGATTGCGAATAAGTATCAGTAAAATAGTTTTTATCTGGCGAGAGGGAAATATTATGATTGCCAACTTCTGGCGTAAGCAGTTTTAAATTTTTACCGTTAAAATCAATGCTGTAAAAATAGGTATAATAGGGATTGGCTCCATGCTCTTTACCCTTGGCCTCAAAATATATTTTCCTGTTTTTTTCATCTATATGATTAATAGCCGTAACAACATAATCACCTTTTGTAATTTGATTTTTTAGTTTTCCCGAAGTTAAATCATGTAAATATAAATGTCCCCAATTATCTTTTTGGGAATACCAAATAAACTCTTTGCTATCCGGTAAAAAACGCCAGTTTACACTACTACGACCCGATTCGTATTGCGTAGGCACTGCTTCTTCATAAATAGTATTTACCTGTCCGGTAGCAGCATCGGCAACTCTGAAAGTGGCTTTTTTATGATCTCTTGATGAGGAGATGAAAGCCAATTGCGTACTGGCATTATTCCACTCGTTATCGGTAAAGCCTCCTTCGCAGGAAATATCGTCGCATAAAGAACTGCGGTGGTCATCGGGAGATAATGTAAAATGTACTATCTTATTATTTTCTACATCTATAATCAGACTGTAAATTTTGGCTACTGCGCTATCGCCGGGTAAGGGGTATTTCCATTGTTCCAGTTCCGGTGCGCCTACTTTTGTTTTTACAAGGTACATATCCGGTACATGCCTTTGATCCTGGCGAAAAGTGGCTATTTTTTTTGAATCCGGCGACCATTTTACAATGGGTTTATTACTATGCGTCCATCCTGCATTATCGGTAGCATATCCAAAATCTTTGATGCCGTCAGTTGTCAGTGCGGTTTCCTTTCCCGTGTCCATATCTCTTAGCCAAAGGTTCCAATCTTTAATAAAAACAGCTTTTTTGCCATCGGGCGATACTGATGCTTCTCTCGATGTGAAAGTTGATGTGCTTTTTACAGCTTCAGGAGCAATGTCTTTCAGCGTAGTATGGGCTGTTTTTTTACCGGTTTTAGCATCTACCAAAATATACCCAGTATTGGTTCTATACCAAAATTGATTGTTTGAAAGCCATTGCGGGGTAACACTCATACCGCTAACAAGGCCATACACATTTTTACCAAGCATTTTCTCTGCTGATGCATAATCATCCGTTGTAAGTTGTTTGGCTGTTTGTGCGTTGGCAACCATGCAGTTCAATGCCAATATAAAGAGTACAAGTTTTTTCATTTTCATTTTTTTATTAATCATTACGCAATAACCTTTTATTACCCGTAAAACAGTATTAATTGTTAATAGCAATAAATGTATAATATTTTTGCGAATCGCATTTGAAATATTATATAAACGGTTACAATTGCCTGCATGATTATTTAAATGGAACAGTTTTGCCGCAAATGATAATTAATATTTCTTTTAGCTATAAAAGCATATCTTGCGATTGTTTTTTTGCTTTAAAAATAAGTTCTTGCATGATTAAAACTAAACACATATTATTTACATGTAAGAATTAAACACTAAATTTTATTTTATGAAAAGAATTTTTCTATTATCATTAATGGTTTTAGTTGTTTCAACAATTTTTATTTCCTGTTCGGGAAATAAAAACGTAACAGCCACACGCAATCAAATAAAAGGGAATTGGGTAGTAAGTAGTGTTACGGTAGAAGGGGAGGATGCTGCAAAGTTAAACATTACTTCCTTTGATGATGTGGCCCTTAATTGTTTTGATGGTAGTGAGTGGAGTTTTCCCAATAACAGTTACGGAAATTACAATATTACAAAATCTGGTTGCAGGCCTGGCGAAAGAAGGATTATATGGTCGCAAAGAGTAAAAGAAGGCGTTACCTATCTGAATTTTAAACACATGGATGATTTAGCAAAAAAGCAGGCTAAAGCGGTTGCAGATGGTTATTCTTTGGAAGTAACTTCCTTTACTCAGGAACATTTTACGGCAAAAAGTGCGGTGTCTTTTGAAGGTAAAACCATTTATATTGTATATGATTTTGATAAAAAATAACTCACAATAAGGGAAAAATAGAAGCCCTATTAAAAAACCACCACATTGCGGTGGTTTTTTAATATAAAATTATAGGATTAAGTATTTAGTTCGCTTTTGATTAATTGGCTGTATGTTACAGGTTTTAATTGTACAGCCCTCATCAATAATTTTTCCAAGATAGAACTACTAAAGCTTCGTCTGTTATATCTAAAGTGGAACTCATCCAAATAGTTTTGCAATCTATGTCCTTTGCATTTATGATGAATGCCCCTTAGCCATAATTTGATATTCATAATATGTGTATGCAATTCTTTAAAATTTTTGCCTTTCTCGCTTATTTCCTGCTCTATTTCCCAATCCTTTTTTAGTGGCAAGTACCCCCGCCAACCATCTGTCTTTACAGCACTGTCCTTACTTATTTTATCTTCAAAAAATGGTTTTAGATTTTCAGCAGATCCGTTTTCTATTACTTTGGCATAAGCTCTGCCAATAGTGTCTTTGCCATTTTTATCAACTACTTTTTCTATACCTAAAACAACAAGTTGTTTGCTCTCATTGCTTCTGCCACGAAGGCTTTCATCCAAACCTCCTACTAAAAACTCATCTACTTCAACACTGCCTTTCAATGGAAAGTTGTCTGAACTTTTCATCGCATTCTGATACTTGGCTTTCAAAAACCAGGCACTTTTTTGTTGACAAGAAAATTCTTTTGCCAGTTCTATGGTTGACATCCCTTTTTTCTTAACACTCACCCGAAAAGCAAACTCAAATGCCTTCAAAATACCAAGCTTGCTCTTATGAAAAAGTGTATTGGCTGTTGCCGATTCATCATATTTACAACTTGCACATCTGCGGTAAAACCATTGCCTGCCTTTATGAAAATTGGTACAACCGCATTTGATACACTTAAAGCCCGAACCCCACTTTTGCTCAATCAAAAAATTGTAACAGTCTTCATTTGTTTTGAAGCGTTCTCTAAATTCTGCTATTGATACTATACTCATTGACTAATTATTTTAGTCAAAAATACTAATATAATTAGTTCTTAGCAAATCTTTGCGAACTAAATACTTAATCCTATAAAATTAATCACTTACGCAAAAAAGTAATTCACAAAACCGGGTTGTTATATTTTTTCAATCCGCTTTTTTTTCTACCTTCACATTTGTTCAAAATTGTTTACTTTTAGCCACTTTAAATGTAGGTTTTAATTATGCCACAGGATCAAAACAGACAGTTTCTTGACTTTGAAACGCCAATAAAAGATTTGTTGGACGAGGTTGAATTAACAAAAGAAAGACAAGAAAAAACAGAGATTGATTTAAGCTCGCAAATAGAGCAGTTACAAACTAAGGTAGCTGAAACACGTAACAGTATTACAAACCATCTTACCGATTGGCAAAGAGTTCAGCTTAGTCGCCACCCCGATAGACCATACACACATAAATACATTGAAAAAATTACTGAAAATTATGTAGAGTTGTATGGCGACAGGAATACAAAAGACGATAAGGCCATTGTGGGTGGATTAGCTTCAATTGACGGTGAAACGGTAATGATTATCGGGCATCAAAAAGGGTCCAATACCAAAAAAAGACAATTGCGCAATTTTGGTATGGCAAACCCCGAAGGTTACCGCAAAGCCTTACGTTTAATGAAGATGGCCGAAAAGTTTAATAAACCTGTTATTACTTTAATTGATACGCCCGGGGCTTTCCCCGGATTAGAAGCCGAAGAGCGTGGACAAGGTGAAGCCATTGCCAGAAATATTTACGAAATGATGCGCCTGAAAGTGCCTGTAATTTGTATCATCATTGGAGAAGGGGCGAGTGGGGGAGCCTTGGGCATAGGAGTTGGGGATAGAATTTACATGATGGAAAATACATGGTACACCGTCATTTCTCCCGAAAACTGTTCTACCATTTTATGGCGCAGTTGGGATTATAAAATGAAGGCAGCAGAACAATTAAAACTAACATCCAATAAAATGCTTGAGTTTGGCCTAATTGACGGTATCATTCCGGAACCCGATGGCGGTGCTCAATGGGATTACGATTTGGCAGCTCAAAACCTTAAGAAACAGATCTTGGCTGCTTTATCTGAAATTAAAGATTTGGATCCCGAAAAGCGGATTAGCCTGCGCATAGAAAAGTTTAGTAAGATGGGTTATTGGGAAGAAGTGTAATTACAGATACGCTTAATAGCATCAACATCATATCAACTGCATATTACAAGCAGGTATCACATAACATATCAAATAAAAAAAATCAAATATTAAATAAAAATGTCTTTGCAGGAAAAATTTACAGGAACGGGTATTGCCATTATTACACCCTTTTTAGAAGATAACAGAACCATTGATTGGTCAACATTAGACAACCTGATTGATTTTTGGATAGAGAACAAAGTAGAGTATTTAGTAGTATGCGGCACAACCGGCGAAAGTGCTACACTTACACGCGAGGAAGAACAAGAGGTTTTTACATTTGTAAAAGAGCATACCAGAGGTCGTGTGCCATTGGTAGCAGGGGTAGGCGGTAATGATACCTACGAGGTGTTAGAGGCTTTTAAAGAAATGGATTTTTCCGGGTATGATGCCATTCTCTCTGTTGCTCCTTATTATAACAAACCCAGGCAGGAAGGACTCTATCAGCATTACAAAGCATTGAACGATGCTACACCACTGCCCATCATTATGTATAATGTTCCGGGACGCACCGGTATGAATGTTTCGGCAGAAACAACCCTTCGTATTGCCAATGATTGTAAAAATATTTTTGCTACCAAAGAGGCTTCAGGCAATTTTGACCAGATTAATAGTATCATGAAAAACAAACCCGAAGCATTTATGGTAATCAGTGGTGATGACGGTATTGCGCTTCCTATGATTGCCTGTGGTGCCAAAGGGGTTATTTCGGTGGTGGCCAATGCTTATCCAAGAGATTTTAGCGAAATGATAAGACTTTGCCTGCAAGGTAACTTTGCGGAAGCATTACCTATACACTTAAAATATACTGACGTAATCACCTCTATGTTTACTGATGGCAATCCATCCGGTGTTAAGCAATATTTGTTTGAAATGGGTAGATGCAAAAATACCATGAGACTCCCGGTGGTACCGGTAAGTGCTGCTCATGCAAAAAAAATAAGTGGCATGATGAGCGATTTATAAATAAAAATATAATATGGAGATAAAATCCATGCCTTGTTTTCAAAAAAAAGCAAGGCTTTTTTATGCTATATTTGTTTGGTTAGTTGCTTATTATACACTTTCAATAAATAAAATTTATTATATGCGTTCTTTGTTACAAACTTCTTTTCTTGCTTGCCTATTATTCATAAATCTTAATGTACTGGCTGTTAATCCTGGCGATTCAGTATTCGTAAAAAACCGCCCTAATATTATTTTTATACTGGCAGATGATCTTGGGTATGGCGATTTGGGCGTATATGGCCAGCAAAAAATAAAAACACCTCATTTGGACAAAATGTCCAGACAGGGAATGCGTTTTACGCAGTTCTATTCCGGTACTTCTGTTTGTGCCCCTTCACGCTCAACTTTTATGACAGGCCAACATACCGGGCATACCCCCATCAGAGGCAATAAAGAAACCAAACCGGAAGGGCAGTGGCCTTTGCCGGCCAATGCCAATTCTGTAGCCAAGGTATTACAGAACGCCGGTTACATTACAGGCGATTTTGGTAAATGGGGCTTGGGATATATTGAAACATCCGGTAATCCTTTAAATCAGGGTTTTGATAGATTTTACGGTTACAATTGTCAGGCACAGGCACACAATTATTTTCCGAATCATTTGTGGAACAATAATGAAAAACTTCTTTTAAAAAACACATTAACCCATCAAACGCAGTATGCTGCCGACATGATTCAACAAGAAGCACTCAATTTTTTAGATGCCAATAGTCAAAAGCCGTTTTTTTTATTCTTATCGTACACGTTGCCACATGCCGCATTACAACTTCCTAAGAACGACCCGGATTTACTAAAATACAGGAAGATATTTAACGAAAAACCGAAAAAGGTAAATGATTCGGCCTGGATTGCCCGTGGCGGAAAAGGCTATCAACCACAAGCTTACCCACATGCTGCGTATGCTGCAATGGTTACTAAATTAGACCGCTATGTGGGTGAAGTAATGCATAAACTAAAAGAATTAAATATTGATGAAAATACTATTGTATTTTTTGCCAGCGATAACGGCCCCCATCTTGAAGGGGGAAACGACCCTAAGTTTTTCAATAGTAGTGGCGGACTAAAAGGCACTAAAAGGGATTTGTACGAAGGTGGTATTAGAACAGCCTTTATAGCCCGCTGGCCGGGGAAAATAAGGCAGGGTACCACTTCTGGATACGTAGGAGCTTTTTGGGATTTATTACCCACATTTGCCCAGCTTGCTGATGCTCCATCACCCGAAAATATTGACGGAATTTCATTTGTTCCTGAATTATTGGGTACCGGTACCCAAAAACACCATAAGTTTTTATATTGGGAATTTCATGAAAATGGTGGCAGGCAGGCAGTTAGAATGGGCAATTGGAAGGGCGTAAAATATAATGCATCGGAAGATCCTGATAGCCCCATCCAGTTGTATAATTTAATAACAGACAGAGGAGAAATAAATAATATTGCTGATGCACATCCGGAAATTGTGAAACAAATTGCTACTGTTTTACAAAACGAGCACACAGAAAATACCGACTTTCCGTTTTTTAAAAATAAATAATATCATTTTTTTATTATTGATTTTTGGCAATATGTGTATAGTAGTTTTATTATTTTGTTGTATAGGTTAAAAAAATATTAGAAACAGGGATTGATAACAATCTAAACCTCTTTCGATTAATTAATTCTTGACTATGCTTTGATTACTTTTTATTATCAGACATATTGAACAACACAAACATATATTGTATTGACAGGCAAATTAATTTTCGGGGTAAACCACCAGAACCGTTACTTGCTAATCAAATAGCTGTTTTTTGTGTAAACCTTAAAAATGTTGTGCTTCAGGACGACCTTGTTAACTTACTTCCACAAAATGCTATAGATAAGAGCCGCCGCTTTCATAAAGTTGCAGATAGTAAAGCTTATTTAACCGGACAAATTTTGAGCAGAAAGGTTCTGTCCATTTATAATTATTGCAATATTAATAATATAGCATTTACTACCGGGAGGAATAATAAACCCGAGCTGTCATCCGATTTTCAAGGTGCTGTCAGATATTTTAATATATCGCATACAACAGATTTTTTATGTGTTGCTTTGGGAATGGCACCGGTAGGCATTGATGTAGAAGCCCTAAAGCCGTTTGACTATAAGCTGTTTATGCAGGATAACTATACAGAAAAGGAACAAGCAGCTGTTATACAATCTGAAAATAGTTTACATACATTTTACAAGATATGGACTAGAAAAGAAGCAGTTTTAAAAATGAACGGAATAGGTTTGATTGATGATTTGAAGCAAATAGATGTTTCCGCAAGCATTGGCTACATGGCTGTTGAAGCGTTAGCTACGGCCACGCCCTATTATATTACAAGTTTCTACATAGCCGATCAATGGGTGGGAAGTGTGTGCAACAATGCAGAAAACTGGCAGGAGGTATTGTTTTACGATGATAGTGTTTTGTTGTAATTCTAAGAGGATTTTCTTTTCGATTTTTCCCAGGCAGCACTTTGTTTTTTTCTAAAATACCTGAATATTCCGGCTATTACAGCATAGTTCATCATACAAAAATAATAGGGGATAAAAAAAGCCTTCAGTTTAATATTTCTTTTTTCAAAAATGTATCCGCATAAGGCGAGTATATAAAAAAATGCCTGGGCTATAAAAAACAATTTATAAAATAATCCTCCATTATTAATTACGATACTCATATTGGTTATAAATAACAGTATCAATAAAAAAGGCGTAATCGTCCATCGTAATACCCTATGACTTATATACTGGAAAGTAAAAATAGGGTTAATAAAAGGGTTGGCGGATTTTTTTAATCGCAGAATAGATTGTATGCCACCGGCTGCAATGCGTATTTTTCTTTTTAGCTCTTCGCCGGTATTAGCAGAAGCGGTTTCCATGGCATAGGCCTTTGGTTCGTAAGCAATGATATACCCTTTTTCTGCAATACGCATAGCTATCATGTGGTCGTCAATAATAGAATCTGCTTCCACCGGGGGGTATAAATCTTTTTTAATACTAAACAATTCTCCTGCGGCTCCTACATTAGAGTATAATTCATAGTCCCATTTTTTTAAGGCAGATTCGTATTTCCAGTAAAATCCTTCTCCGGAAGAACTGGCATCGGCATATGCATCTACCCTTATTTTTTTCTCACCGGCAACTGCACCAACCTTGGGATTTCTATAATGCTTAACCAATTCAATAATTGCCGTAGGGTTTAAGTAAGTATTAGCATCAGTAAATACTACAATGTCCGCATCAATTAAAGGCATAGCACGTTTAATGGCTGCCATTTTACCATTACGTTCCGGTTTAAAGAAAAGAACAATATTTTCATACTGTCTAATTTTTTCAGGAGTTGCATCAGAGGAGCCGTCGGCTACAAATGCAATTGTTAATTTTTCTTTAGGGTACTCAAGCTGTAAACAGTTTTTTATTTTTTCATCAATAAAATCTTCTTCGTTATAGGCAGCAATAAGCAAGGTTACAGCAGGGAAGTAGTCATCACCGGCAATGTTTTTATTGTTTTTTTTGATGATTCTTTTAAATCTTACCAAAAAATACAATAGCACTCCATAACCAACAAAGGTATAAGTAACAATAATAAATGATATCCAAAAAGCTATTTTCATTTTATGGGATAACCAAGTTTGGGGTTATTTTTTAAATGAGTAAAATTCCAAAATAAAGCCTTTAGCGTATATTTTGCAAGGTCAGTTCTTTTGTTAAGCATATAGCTAATGGTTTGTTTGGGTATAACAATACAACTATAGTAAATGCTAAAAAAAAGCTTATTAAAAAAACCGGTATTTTTTCTAATGTATAACATCCTGTTTCTTACCATAAAATAGGTTTTAACCGTACTTGCGCGGCCTACGCTTACTGATTCTTTGTGGTAAATTTTCGTTTTACCGGTAAACCATATTTTCTTTCCTGTTTTCTTAAATTTTTCACACCAATCCAATTCTTCGTAATACAAAAAATAGTTTTCATCCATCAGCCCTGCTTTTAAAAGGTTCTCTTTACGGCACATAACTGCTGCACCGTGGCAAAAACCGGTTTCTTTACTCAATTGGGCAAACTGTCCGGTATCTTTTTCTAAATATCCGATAGCCTTATTACGGCAGGTGAGGTAGTTCATAGGTGTAAATCCTGCATATTGTATCAACTTTTTATTCTCGTAAAAATTTATTTGTGGCGATAATAGTCCAATATCAGAATTTTGTTCAAATTCTGATATCATAGCTTCAATAAAACCTTCTGTAATTTCGGTATCATTATTTAATAGTAGTATATATTGGCCCGATGCTTTTTCCATGGCAACATTATTCCCTCCGGCAAACCCCAAGTTTTCATCATTTTTAATATACAATAAGGAAGGGTAGTGTTGTATAAAAGTATCGTAATAGTTTTTTGATGGCGCATTATCTGCTAATATGACCTCTATTGAAAGATGCGAGGCATATTTTTTTAAAGAAAGTAAAAGTTCCACAGTTACTTCCGGTTGGTTGTAGTTCACGGTTATTACAGATACAGTTAACATTGTGTAACACGAAAATAGGTTATTGTAAAATGAATTCAAAATTTGAGGGTGCTCAAAAAATATACAGCAAAAATGCGCAGTGGTTGATGATAGCAATGAGCAAACAAATAGGTTAGTATAGAACCTGTCATACTGCTTTACCCACTAATTATATTTGTATTATAATGAAAAATTGACAGTTTAATTAAGTAGTAAACAGGAAGGAATCACTTTATATTAGTAAAAAACTGAAAAAATTGCATATTCGGATAAATTGGCATATTATTTACGCTACATTTGCGACTCCGATTGCAAGTCGGAAATCATTTTTTAAAAAATTAATTTAAAACGATACAATTATGGCTAAAAAACAAAGCGTTACTCCTTTGCACGATAGAGTAATAATTAAGCCGGCGGCAGCAGAAGAAAAAACAGCCGGAGGCATTATCATTCCTGACACAGCTAAAGAAAAACCTCAACGTGGAACCGTAGTAGCTGCGGGACCCGGAAAAAAAGATGAGCCCGTAAGCGTTAAGCCCGGCGACACTGTATTATATGGTAAATATGCCGGAACCGAGATTCAAATTAACGGGGAGGATTTATTAATTATGAGGGAGAGCGATATATTAGCAATCGTATAAGTCAAAAGTAAAAGGTCAAAAATGCGACCTCTTACCTTAGTGATTTTAATTTTTAATTTATAATTTAAGAATAATGGCAAAACAACTATTCTTCGATATCGAAGCTAGAAATAAAATGAAAAAAGGCGTGGATGTATTGTCTAACGCTGTTAAAGTAACATTAGGCCCTAAAGGTCGTAATGTAGTTATTGAAAAAAAATTTGGAGCACCGAGTGTAACTAAAGATGGTGTAACAGTAGCTAAAGAAATTGAGCTGGAAGATGCAATTGAAAACATGGGTGCTCAAATGGTAAAAGAAGTGGCTTCTAAAACTGCAGATATTGCAGGTGATGGTACTACTACGGCTACTGTTTTAGCCCAGTCTATTATTAGCGAAGGTTTGAAAATGGTAGCTGCAGGCTCTAACCCAATGGATTTAAAGCGCGGTATTGACAAAGCTGTTTCTTTGGTGGTTGAAAACTTAAAAGCACAAAGCCAAACTGTTGGTAGCGATAGTAAAAAAATTCAACAGGTAGCAGCTATTTCGGCTAATAACGATGATAATATTGGTAAATTAATTGCTGAGGCTTTTGGTAAAGTAGGAAAAGAAGGTGTAATTACCGTAGAAGAGGCTAAAGGTACCGATACTTATGTTGACGTTGTTGAAGGTATGCAGTTTGACCGTGGTTATATTTCTCCATACTTTGTAACCAATAGTGAAAAAATGGAAGCCGAATTACAAAATCCTTATGTACTGATTTATGATAAAAAAATCAGCACTATGAAGGATATCTTGGGTATTTTGGAAAAAGTAGCGCAAAGCGGTCGCCCTTTAATGATAATTTCTGAAGATTTGGAAGGTGAGGCATTGGCAACCTTAGTGGTAAACAAATTACGTGGTACACTTAAAGTAGCCGCCGTAAAAGCTCCCGGTTTTGGCGACAGAAGAAAAGAAATGTTGCAGGATATAGCAATTCTTACAGGCGGTACTGTTATTAGCGAAGATATGGGTCATAAATTAGAAGGTGCCGAAATTACAACTTTAGGACAAGCAGCTTCTATTACTATTGATAAAGACAATACCATTATCGTTGGCGGTAAAGGCAAAAAAGCTGATATTACTGGTCGTGTAAATCAAATTAAAGCACAAATAGAAACCACAACATCCGATTACGATAAAGAAAAATTACAAGAGCGTTTGGCTAAATTAAGCGGTGGCGTAGCCGTATTGTATGTTGGTGCTGCTACCGAGGTTGAAATGAAAGAAAAGAAAGACCGTGTTGATGACGCTTTGCATGCTACAAGAGCTGCTGTTGAAGAAGGTATTGTTCCCGGTGGTGGCGTAGCTTATGTACGTGCAGTAGAAGCTTTGGGTGTAAAAGTTCGTGGTCAGGTAGAAGATGAGCAGACAGGTATGGCTATTGTAAAGCGTGCTTTAGAAGCACCACTTCGTACACTGGTTGAAAATGCCGGATTGGAAGGTTCTATTGTTGTTCAGAAAATTAAAGAAGGCAAGGCCGATTTTGGATTTAATGCCCGTACCGAAGTATATGAAAATATGTTTAAAGCCGGTGTAATCGATCCTACAAAAGTTAGCCGCGTAGCCTTGGAAAATGCAGCGTCCATTGCCGGTATGTTATTAACTACCGAATGTGTAATTGCTGATAAACCAGAACCTAAATCTGCGGCTCCTGCTATGCCGGGCGGTCCTGATATGGGCGGTATGGGATATTAATCCAAGCTATAATATTAAAGCAAAAAGTAGGCTGTCCCTGTAATGGGGATGGCCTTTTTGTTTTGGCAGTATAAAAAATATTAGGGGTTGCAAATAATGTAGGCTGCCTTTAATACCGATTGGATATTCGTAATAGACCAATGTAATTGGTCTGTTTTATAAATATGTTTCGTATAAGTACACAAAACAAGGTGCTTCTATTAACACAACGGTATTTTAAACAGTTAATTCTACCATAGCTTGCGTACCACCGTAATTGTTTTTAGTAATTTTAAAATTACCGCCAATTGATTTAAGACGTTGCGTGATGCTGTATAGCCCTTGCTCTTCCGGCTTCTTCATTTCGTTATAGCCAATGCCGTCGTCCGAAACTTCAATTTGCAAACCGTTGGAATGTCTGCTGAAAATGATTTCGGCATTTTGTGCTTGTGAATGTTTAATGATATTATTGACAAGTTCTTG
>JBKEEB010000014.1:0-4674 GCA_047975735.1 Niabella sp. | reverse complement strand
CCTCAATCAGTTTCAATAGATTTATTCCAGAATATTGGTGTTATTTATATCTTAAAGAAACTGCTGTTACAGTGCAAATTACAAAATGTAATCACATTTCCAAATAACCCGTTTGGGGGACATGCAACAGTTTGCAAATTGAAATCGTATAAATTATTGATTTACAATAATAAACGTTTGCGGTGTTTATTTCTGCAATATTTTTGTCCTAAAAATTAGTTACAATAAAAATGAAATTCTAATGAAAAAAATATAAATAATTGATGGAAATTAGTATGGGAGTGGGCTATATATTGGGCAGTATTTTCACTTTTTTGTTTGATTTGTTTTCGAATATAGGGATGAAGATTGAGGCCGATATACTCCGATGTGCAATAATGAATAATAAGAGAATAGTGGATGTTTTATACCGATTGGATATTCGTAATAGACCAATGTAATTGGTCTAAACGACTATCGTCCCGAATGTTTTCGGGAGCATTATACGAAGTATCGTTGGTCTGTTTTATAAATATGTTTCGTATTAGGTTATAGTCCACACTTAGTATTTTAGGCATCTTCCCTATAAAAAACAGGGTAACTTAAGTAAGTTACCCTGTTTATCTGTTTAAATTGAATATTATTGGTTTACAACTCTAATTGTTTTTGAGTAAATAGGAACATTGCTGTCTTTATCATATTGTGCAATCCTTATAAATAAAGTATCCTTGTCGGTTTTTACTTCTTTTGAGTTTTTACTACAAGCCAAAATAACGCCTGATATAACGACTATTAGCAGCAATCCTCTGGCCAATCTGGATTTAAATGCCGGCAATAATAATAATGCGAATGCAAGCCCAACAGCACCCATAGTAATAGGAGAACTGATAATGAATTCATATAATAAGGAGTTTGTAGAATTGCCATTCACCGATTTAGGATCTAATCTGCCAATGTCTTTCCATTTTACGCCGTCTTTTGAAGCCTGAATAATATATTCTTTTACATTATCTTCGGAAGCGGATTCCCAGTTAATGAACAAACTTCCACCCTTATATAAAGCGGTTATAGTACCAAATACATTAGGTAATGCCTGACATTGGTTTGCAAATGCGTGGACTAAGGCATTGTCAATATTTGTTGTCGTAGATCCATTGGTAATTGTAATGTTTTTGAGTACTACATAAATATCCTGGTATTTTTGCGGTATGGTAGTGCTGTAAGGAGCAGGATAAATTAAAGACATTGTTGAGGAACTAAAACTCAAACTTGAAGGTGCTGAAGCTGTAGTTTGGTCTATTGTATATGTTGTAGTTCCGTTATATATTTTTGTATCTAAATTTGGATCAAATGCTGTAGCATTATTTGTATTGGCATATACATCAAACTGAAAACTGATTACGTTACCAGTACCATTTGCGGTAACTGTAAAGTCTAAAACATTGTTAGTGCCACAAAGTATGCCACCTTCTACAGTAGGATCTGCTATTGCAAAGCTAAAACCTGTCAAAGAGCATTGTACTGTTTTACCGTTATTTGCTTGGCTGGACCAAGAGTCTCCTTTAAAACTGGTACTCGGATCACATACCCCCGGTACTAATAGCGCTACGTTATGAAATGTAAAGTGGGTAGCTGTACTACCAGATATAGGACTTTGTGTAAATGTTACGCCATCAGCGGCATCCTGTACATTTTCTGCTCCGTCTGGTGGATAAGTTGTACTTAGTGTAGGTGCTGTGTTGCCATATTGAAGTGCAAGTGTTAAAAGGTTATTACTTAATGCATTAGCAGTTGTTGGAGCACCATTATTGGAATAATCCCAGCTTGGATATGTTGAAGTTGTCCATAAATGTATATAGGTCCATTTGTTGCCACCGTTCACATCAATATCTACAGATAAATCAATTATGCTTTTACAATAAGCAACTCCTCCTATTGTTGTGTCTTTTGAGGTAATCACCTGCACAAGCGGGCTTACAAATGTACAGGCTTGCGAAAAAGCTTTTGTAGATAGCAACATTGTTAGGCCAAACAGAGCTAATCCAATAGTTTTTTTTAAAATGTTCAATTTCCGTTTCATGGTTTTGGGTTTTTGTTTTTTATAATTATATCCAATACAGTCCAGTGTTAATACCACGCAGGAAAAACACCCATGGATACAATGGGGCTTTACAAACACGGTATTAAACTATTTGTGAATTTTTAAGACCCACAAATCGATTAATGCTTTGACCTGTTACACAAGTCGGTTTTTGGTAAAA
Source organism: Niabella sp. (assembly GCA_047975735.1). Taxonomy (GTDB): domain Bacteria; phylum Bacteroidota; class Bacteroidia; order Chitinophagales; family Chitinophagaceae; genus Niabella. Next base: position 2,434 of record JBKEEB010000014.1, on the reverse strand, counting down.
AGGGCTGGCGTTCACATACAACATGTATGCTACTGGTTTTAGTATTAGATCCGGGTGTTTATAATAGTACATTTCCTGTTCATCATAGTCCGGTTAACTAATTCTTAATGCAATTTACAATTAATATTGCTATACACTAGTAACCCATTTGGGTGATATATAATATTTGCATAATCAAAGATTATTAAATAATTTATTATTAATAATTAATATATTAGTAATTATTTATTTATGATTATTTTGTCATTACAATTAGGGACAGTTTGTATTTTGCAATTACTAAGAATACCGCATATATGCGCAGTTTCAGGCTTAAGAAAACGCAAGCAGTTTGTTTTATAGAGTAAGAGCTTTATTGAAAAATAAAATAGAAAAGACGGGTGATTTATTTTACCGCAATGATATATTTACTTTGCAGCTGCTGATTAATGTGAAAAAACAGGATAAGATTACAAATATCTTATCCTGTTTTTTCATTTATTTTATTATAGTATTACTGGTTTACTACTTTTATAATTTTAGAGTAGATAGGTGCATTACCGTCTTTATCATATTGCGCAATTCTGATATATACAGTGTCTTTATTCGTACTTACTTCTTTTGAGTTTTTAGTACAAGCTAAAATAACGCCTGATATAACGAATATTAGCAGCAATCCTCTGGCTAATCTGGATTTAAATGCCGGCAATAATAATAATGTGAAGGCCAGACTAACAACGCCTAAGGTGAGGGGAGAACTAATCACGAATTGATACAAGAGCGATTCAATAGAATTACCATCTACTGCTTTGGAGTTTAATTTACCAATAGCCTTCCAGTTTTTAGCATCTTTAGAAGCTTCAACAATGTATTCTTTTACGTTTTCTTCGTTTGTAGCTTCAAAGTTGATGTGTAGGGTGCCGTTTTTGCTAATGGCAGATATAGTGCCAAATGCATGGGGTAGTGCCTGACATTGATTTACAAAAGGGGTAATTAAATCATTGGCAATAAAAGTAGTATCAGTACCATTTATCATCATAATATCTTTTACTACTACATATATATCCTGATATTTATCCGGAATAATAGTACTGTAAGGAGCCGGATATATAGCCGGCATAGTAGTCGAGTTGAAATTTAATGAAGGTGTGGCCGTACCATTTTCAATAGTATATTTAGTGATGCCGGTATAAATCCTTGTATCTAAATTGGGATCAAAATTAGAACTTGTATTGGTATTGGCATATACATCAAACTTGAAATCAACTCTGTAGCCGGTCCCATTTGCAGTTACGTTAAAATCTAAAACATTAGGAGTTCCGCAAATAATACCTCCGGCTACTGTAGGGTCGGATAGCGCAAAAGTATAGCCTAATATATTACAATGTACAACTTTACCGTTATCTGCTTGAGTTGACCAGGAATCGCCTCTAAAAGTAGTTCCGGAATCACAAGCTCCCGGTATTAATAATACCACATTATGAAAAGTAAAATGATAAATAGTCCCGCTAACCAGAGTTGAGGTAAATGTAACACCATCAGCAGGTCCTTGTACATCTTCTGAGCCATCTGGGGGATACGTGTCAGAAAGATATCGATTACTGGTATTTTGGTTGTTCAATACGATAGTTAATAAATTATCGTCCAAAACATTCGATGTAGTTGGTGCCTGATTATAACTCCAACTGGGATATAAATCTGTTGTCCATAAGTGAATGTATAGCCATTTATTACCATTATTAACATCAAGATCTACAGACAAATCAATAACACTTTTGCAATAGGTTACCCCTCCAATAACAGTATCCTTCGAGGTAATTACTTGCACAAGTGGGCTTTCAAAAGTACAGGCTTGCGCATAGGTTTTTGCCGATGATGATAATAGCAGTAGTATTATTATAAGTCCGCTAGTTTTTCTTAGGATACTTGTTTTTCGTTTCATGGTTACAGGTTTTTTATTTTTCCGTTTATGAATAATTTTTTATACTAATTAAACAAAACATCAACTTTACATTGGAGTTTTATATGTTATGTATTAAACAATTTACGATTGGTATGATTCGCAAATCATTTAACGTTCTGATCTATAACAGATCTGTTTTTGGTAAAAAGGGGTGAAATTCTTACAGAACGGTCTTATAACCGATTTTGCCTTATGTTCTGATTTCTGATGATTGAAATTTGTAGTAAATGTTTATCTATCAGGGTAGCTAATTTCTACATGCAATTTACAAAATAAACTTTATTAAGAAGCCGGGTATAGTTGTTACCCATGAAAATATGATGGGGAAAATACTTAACTCATTGATTAATATTATAGTATGGGGTATAAAAATATGTAATGTCCTTGAAATTAGGTACAAAAAAACTATTTGGGAACCAATTAATTATGAAGAAAAGATGAAGAAAAACACACAATTTCGGCAATTAGCCTTTTAGTAATGCCGCAAACATG